>JAFWVK010000050.1 GCA_017518255.1 Oscillospiraceae bacterium | reverse complement strand
TGGCAGTGAGGTTCCACCCGTTCCCATTCCGAACACGGAAGTTAAGCTCATTCGCGTCGAAAATACTTGGTTGGAGACGACCCGGGAAGATAGATCAATGCCGGCTCTGAACCCAGAGAATTCTTTTCTCTGGGTTTTGCTGTATCCATGCGGGCCATTAGCTCAGTTGGTTAGAGCCACCGGCTCATAACCGGTTGGTCCCGGGTTCGAGTCCCTGATGGCCCATTGAAATCGGGAAAACCGATGAAAGAAGCAGCGTTCTGTTTCAGGGACGCTGCTTCTTTTCCGTGTTATGCAGTTTTTAGGGGATAGGACTGGATTTTTTTTGTGAGTTCGGAAGCCTTTTTGTCGAGGAAGGCTTTATTCAGCGCACGAATATATCCCGCTTCCAGTTCATCGTGAATCCTGAGGGCTTTTGCCAGGATGGAAACGGTTTCCTGTTCGAGCACGGAGGCTGTTTTGCTGCAAAAGCGAAGGATGCTTTTTTGCTGCTTCAAAAGGTCGCTTTGATAGAATCGCTGCATGTTGACGGTCAGAATCGGTTTTTTCAGTTCAGAAAGCGTGATTGCCTGCTCTGAAATGATTGCCAGCTTGATTTGCGGGAATAATAGATGTGTAACCGGTCTGCTGCTCTGTGTCAGCGATTGCGTAATTTCGCAGATTTCCCCGGTGCTTGCAGCGATTTCGGACATTTGTTTCAGCAATGCCTGCGACGCAGCCAGCGCATCATCATGCAGCAAAATCCATTCATATTCATCCGGTAACAACGTCATTTTTCCGAGCGGTGTCACGGCACAGCACGGACGGATTTCCGGTGAGCGCTTCTGACCGCGTTTTTGTTTGATAATTCGTTTGGTGAGCCTTGCTGCATATCCGGAGAGCTTGTTCGGGATCAACGCTTTTTCGCCTGTTTCTGCGATCGTATCCAGCATGGCAGTGATGCCGAGTAAACCTTTTCTGGCTTTCCGGTGTTCATTTTGATTTGCCTGATACAGATTCCGGATTCCGTCCTGATATTCTTTCAGCTTCTCAGTGCGAAGGCCGGCAGCAAGGTCAACCAATTCTCCGGTAATATAGGGCAGGGGGGTGCTGCTTTCGTGCGGCGCGGTTGCATCCGCGACAAAAACATTTCGGTCCTCGAATACGACCGCATCCAGCGAATGCGGATCAGATGCACAGTGATAAACGGAAATATTCTCATCCGGAAACGCAGCTGCGAGCTTTTTCATCAGAGTCGATTTTCCCGTACCGGGTCCGCCTTTCAGATAGAACCCGTAGGAATCCGAGTGCTGTTTCCAGAATGCGGTTTCAAAACCCTCAGCGGATGAACCGCCCAAAAAGTATGATCTTTGCATATGTAACCTCCAGACCGGCATGAGCCTTTTTTATATTTTATGCCGATCCTCCGGTTTGGTGCATGAAGATTCCACTTGATTCCGTGATTTCTTCATGTTTTATCAATAATTTTTTCAGGATTATTCATTTGACAATCCCGTGAAAATCATGTATAATGTAGTCAGAACAGAGAAAAGGAGTGATGAAAGTGAATACTGCTTTCCTGAAACGGTTTTGTGCGGCGGCATGCGCCGGCATCCTGCTCGGCAGCCTTTCTGCATGCGGAGAACCGATCACATCACCGGATCCCGCTGCGTTTTCGATAACCGAGGTGACCGCAGAGACAACAATCACAACTGAGGCAACTACTGCACGTTACCGTACAGAAGATACAGTAAATAACGGCAAAATCATTCAGAATGTTCCGCATTATTCACAGCTTGAAAGCTATCTGACAGCTTGTGAAACGCTCGCAGCAGTTTCTCTGCTGCAATATTATGATATCGAGATTACACCGGATGAGTTTATTGGAAAATATCTTCCTGTTGCGGATTATCCGCATTGGGAGGCATATGACAATCAGCTGCACGGAGAGAGCCCATGGCAGTATTTTCTCGGTGACCCAATGGCACAGAATGCATACGGTTGCTATAATACTGTGATTGCCAAGGCGCTGAATCAGATAACGGACGGACTTGCGAAGCCGCTGAACGACGTGCCGCTGGATCAGCTTTGCAGCACATATATAGACAATGCTCAGCCGGTCATTCTCTGGGCGACTATGGATATGGCGGAAACGCATGACGGGAACAGCTGGATTTTACCGACCGGTGAAAAGTTCACGTTTATTTGTCCGGAGCATGCATTGCTGCTGATCGGCTATGATGATGAGAATTACTATTTCAGTGATTCTCTCCATGAAGAGGATGTATATTCGTATGACAAGGCCTCTGTTGAGACTGCATATGCTGCTATGCACTCCATGTCGGTTGTAATCAGCCCGAATCCGGATATTCTATGTCTTGCAAAAGCAAATATTGAGGCGACTGAACAGCCGCAGCCGGCAGTAGAACCGGCAGGATCGGAAGAAGAACCGGCAGTAGAACCGGCAGTAGAACCGGAAGGATCGGAAGAAGAACCGCAGTAGAATCAGCTCTGGAACGGACTGAATTCACAGATAGAGACAGATTGAAGCGGAGGATACTTTTCGACAGACTGAAAGCCCTGAACTTTGGTTCAGGGCTTTCTGCTTGCATTTGATACAGAACAGAAAAACTCCCTGTTCCAATGAACAGGGAGTTTTGTCTTTGAAATTACTTGGAAAGATCGACATCCAGACCAGCCAGGAACTTCAGAAGCTTGACCAGGTCATCTGTCTTAATAGCTCCGTCGTGAGTTACGTCGGAGTTGATCTTACCGTCTTCGGTAATGCCGCACTTTGTATCTTCTGCTGCAACACGAGCAAGCAGAACAGCGTCCAGAACGTTTACTTCTTTGTTGCAGTCAGAGTCGCCCCAGATGATATCATCTGTGGAGCCTACCTTAATCGCGATTTCGCCGTCAACAGCCTTTGCGCCGTAGTCGGTAACGGAATTGTCGGAAGCAACAGCAGAGAAGACGATGTCCTTATTTGCGGAACCGCCCGGATATGCGGCACGGTCAACAGCAACAACCTGAAGCTTGGAGACATCATTATTCTTTGCATTGGAACTTGCCTTACCGCTGATGGTCAGGAAAGTACCGTTCTTTACCCAGTACTGAGAATCTTCCAGACCTGTGGACCAGATCACAACGATTTCAGAACCGGTATCCTTCCATCCGAAAACGGTATCGCCGTAATCGCCTTCCTTGGAATCTGCACTGGTCTTGCCGGCAGAACCGAGAGCGACATCGGAAATCGAAATAATGTTCGGATCATACTGGATTGCAAAGTCAATCGAAGTAAGACCGGAAGATGCAACAGAAGAAAGGTCAACATCGACAGAGAAGCTCTGACCGGGCTCAACTGTCTTCTTACCTACGGTAACGGTAACCGGATCAGCAGCAGCTGCGCTCATGCCCATTGCAGTAACGGAAAGAGCCATAGCCATCAGACCGGAAACTACTTTCATTTTTTTCATGTTCATACTCCTCCAATATTTGTGTATGGATTATCATAACACGACCCGGCATAAGCCGGACGCATCAACAGTACACAGAGGTCCCCTTCTTCCTCCATGTCCTTATGATACCACCTATATCTTACCTGAAACAGAAGAAAAAAGCAATGACTTATTGTATCTTCTTTATGACATATCGCACATAAAAAGCGGACGCATGTGACTATTTTGCTCAGAATAAGATTGATTTAGGCAATATTACACTAAAATTTCAGTAAAAAGATATCCGCCGGCCATCTGACCGGCAGATATCCAGGTGACAATATGACAGTTATTTCAGCATGCTTGCGATTTCGCCTGCGAAATCATCCACACGCTTCTCAATGCCTTCGCCGCAGACGAAGCGGACAAACTGGTTGACCTGAATCGTTGTGCCTGCTTTCTTTGCGCATGCATTGACATACTGCTCAACCGTCTCGCCTTCGCCCTTGACGAATTCCTGTGCGAGGAGGCAGTTATCCTTATAGTATACGCCGAGCTTGCCCTCTGCGATCTTTGCACGGACTGCTTCGGGCTTGTTTGCCATCTTGGGATCGTCAGCCATCTGTGCCATAACGATTGCCTTTTCCTGCTCGATGACGCTTGCGGGAACCTCTTCCTTGCTGAGGTAGGTTGCCTTCATCGCGTCTGCCTGAAGTGCAACGTCGTTGAGGCAGTCCAGAACTTCAGCAGTTGCGCCTGCGCCGGAAGTTGCAGCGACGAGAACGCCTTCTTTCTTATTGAAGTGGACATATTCCTTGACAGTGCCTTCGAGACGTGCGAAGCGGCGGATCTTGAGGTTTTCGCGGAACTTCAGGAAGATTTCCTGGAGTGCTTCCTCAACGGTCATGTCCTTGCCGGAGAACTTTGTTTTATTCAGAGCATCGAGGTCTGCCGGAGCGGTTTCGAGAACGGTCTGAGCCAGACCCTCGCAGAAACCGACGAATTCCTCATTCTGAGCAACAAAGTCTGTCTCGGAGTTGACTTCAACGATTGCACCGGCGGTATTGTCAGCGTTTGTGACGGCAATGACAGCGCCCTCAGCTGCAATTCTGTCAGCTTTCTTTGCCTGATTTGCAAGACCCTTTTCACGCAGGATGATGATTGCCTTTTCGACATCGCCGTCTGCTTCGGTCAGAGCCTTTTTGCAGTCCATCAGACCGACGCCGGTGGACTTGCGGAGATCATTGACGTCTTTTGCGGTAAAATTAGCCATTTTCAGTATCCTCCCCGTAATTATTCGGCAGATGCTTCTTCTGCTGCTTCTTCGGCAGCGGCTTCTTCTTCGGCTGCCTGTGCATCCGCACCCTGTCTGCCTTCGATGACGGCATTTGCGATGGTGCCGGCGATGAGCTTCACTGCACGGATTGCATCGTCGTTGCCCGGAATGACATAATCGACATCATCCGGATCGCAGTTGGTATCGACGATTGCGACAATCGGGATGCAGAGCTTCTTTGCTTCTGCAACAGCGATCTTCTCTTTGCGCGGGTCAACAACGAAGAGTGCGCCGGGCAGTTCCTTCATGCCCTTGATACCGCCGAGGAACTTTTCAAGCTTTTCGATTTCGAGAGAAAGCTTTGCGACTTCCTTTTTCGGCAGCAGTGCGAAGGTGCCGTCTGCTTCCATGGCATGGAGCTGCTCAAGACGCTTGATTCTCTGCTGAATGGTCTTGTAGTTTGTCATCATACCGCCGAGCCAGCGGGCATTGACAAAGTAGGAGCCGCAGCGCTGTGCTTCTTCGCGGATGGAATCCGCAGCCTGCTTCTTGGTGCCGACAAACAGCACGGACTTGCCTTCTGCGGCGATCTCGCGGACAAAGCTGTAAGCTTCTTCCAGCTTGCGGACCGTCTTCTGAAGGTCGATGATGTAGATGCCGTTGCGCTCCGTGAAGATGTACGGAGCCATTTTCGGGTTCCAGCGTCTGGTCTGATGACCGAAGTGTACGCCGGCTTCGAGGAGCTGTTTCATTGATACAACGCCCATGGGATAATTCCTCCTGAAAAATAAAAATTTGGTTTGTGACCTCCGGGCGGCACAAGGAGTCGCCGCGACTGCATGCGCTTTTTGCATGGCAGAACCGCGCGGCTGTGCCGGACCGTGCGAAGTGCCTTAATATTATACCACATTTCCTTTGTACTTGCAAGTATTTCCTGAAAAAAGCACCCAGAAAATCCAATCGTCTTCTCCCGCGTTTTTTGTGAATTATAGCCAAAAACAGAGTGAATTTCTGCATTGCGTGCATTCTGTACAATTTCTTTTGCAAACCCCTGCGTTTTTTCCAGTAAAGCTTCATTTTGTATGTTGAAATTGTGTATAAAGCGTGATATATTATACAGTAGGGATTTGCGGAACCGGACTTCCGCACGGCACGTCGCGGCAAAAAAACGCCGTCTTCCTCTTCCGTGCTGAAATCATTTAGTTAAAATAGGAACGAAATTAAGCAAAACACCACATAGGGGGAACAATTATTATGAGGCATATGATGAAAAAAATCACCAGCGGCTTGTTATGCGGCACGCTGCTGGCATCTGCCGTTCCTGCAATTCCGGCGGCAGAAACTGCTGCTGCAGCCGGGAGCTGCACAATCGACACCAGCACCACCTACCAGACCATCAGGGGCTTCGGCGGTATGAACCACCCGGAGTGGCAGGGCTATGACCTGACAGACGCCAACCTTCAGACTGCATTCGGCAACGGCGAGAATGAGCTCGGTCTGACGGTTCTGCGTATTTTTGTGAATGACGACAGCAGCCAGTGGTCACGCTGCATTCCGGCTGCAAAAGGCGCACAGAAGTACGGCGCAACGGTCTTTGCAACGCCGTGGAACCCGCCGGCTTCCATGCGCACAAACGGCTCCGGAGGTCCGAGCGGCGGCAAGTATGTGCTGAGCAGCGGCAAAGAAGCTGCCTATGCCGAGCACCTGAACAGCTATGTCAAGTATGTTGAGTCGCAGGGCGTGAACCTTTACTCCGTTTCCGTTCAGAATGAGCCGGACTACTCCGAGGACTGGACATACTGGACACCCGACCGGGCGACCAGCTTCGTTGCTAATTACGGTCAGGCGGTGAAATCCGGCACGAAGGCAAAGCTGATGTCTGCGGAGAGCTTCCAGTACGGCTATGAGGGCTCCGGACACGGCAAGATGTACTATAAGAAGATCCTTGAGAATTCGGCTGCAAAAGCAAACTGCGACCTGTTCGGTACGCATTTCTACGGCACGCAGCGCGATTCCATGAATTATGCAACTGTGAAAAACAGCGACAAGGAAATCTGGATGACGGAAGTGTATGTCCCGAATTCCGCAGCAAACTCCGCAAACAATTTCCCGGAGGCACTCTGCGTTGCGGAAAACATCCATAACGGCCTTGTGGTCGGCAACATGAGCGCCTATGTCTGGTGGTATATCCGCCGCAGCTACAGCCTGATCGGTCAGGATGACGGTAAGGTCACAAAGCGCGGCGCGATGATGGCACAGTATTCCAAGTGGGTTCGTCCGGGCGCTGTCCGTATCGCGGCAACAGAATTCCCGGAGGGCAAGAACTACACCGCAATGAATTCACAGGCCGGCAACTGGAGCTCGCTCCAGACAATGGTTTCTGCATATAAACAGGACGATCAGATCACAGTCGTTGCGATCAATCCGACACCGAACGCAAAAACACAGGATTTCAACATCAGCAGCGGTGAAAAGATCGCCGATATTGAAGCATATCACACCACTTCCAGCGAGAATTTCCGTGCAACCTCCGCACCGAGCTTTACCGATACCGGTTTCACCGCTTCTCTGCCCGCACAGTCTGTGACGACCTTCGTCATCAGCACCGGCGAGGCCGAGCCCGATCCCAACGGCTATCTGTTCCACTACACCTTCGAGAACGGCACAGACGGCTTCTCCGGCAGAGGCAGCGCCTCCGTCGCCAACAGTTCCGATGCTTACGCAGGCAGCAAGTCCCTTTCCTGCACCGGCCGTGAGGCTGCATGGAACGGCGCGACTCACGCTCTGCCCTCCAAGCTCAAGGCAGGCGAAACCTACGCTTTCAGCGCAGTCGTCAAGCCCGCAACCGGATCCGATACCTTCCACCTGACACTCGAATACAAGGACGCAAGCGGCGAAACACAGTGGCCGCAGATCGCTTCCGTTTCCTCCGACGGCGACTGGGCTCAGCTCTATAACGCAGAGTTCACGATTCCCTCCGATGCGACAAACATCCAGATTTACGTCGAGGCAGAATCCACCACCGGCAGTTTCCTCGTCGATGAGGTCATTGCAGCGCCCAAGGGCACGGAGATCGACGGTCCGCAGGGCGTGACCCCGATTACCTATAAGCTCGGCGACCTCAACGGCGACGGCAAGATTACCGCTGTTGATCTCTCGATGGCAAAGCGCGGCAAGCTGAAGACCTTTGCAAACTCTGCTCAGGAGCGAGCTGCCGATGTCGATCAGAGCGGTGCGGTCGATGAAAGTGACTTTTTATGGTACATGGATTATCTGACTGCGCAGACGAAGACATTTATGCAGCCTGCGGAACCGCCTCAGCAGAAGATGCGCACTATCTCCGAGTATTATGAAGTTGTAAAGAATTCTCTGAAAATGACCGAATCCGAATCGGACCGAAGCAGAAAAAACGGTGTGACCTATCCGGAAGTAACCAAGAAACAGTATTTTTCCAAGAAGGCAAATAAAAATAAGAATTATAATATCATGCTTCCCGTGAATTATGATTCCAGCAAGAAATATCCGGTTCTGTATGTTCTGCACGGTTTTTTTGAGGACGAGGATCGCATGATCCTCACCGGCAACGCGCCTCCGATTCCGACCCGGGAGATCATCACCAATGCTATCGCAGAAGGCGCAGCAAAGGAAATGATCTGTGTTTTCCCGTATGTCTATACCGATCCGAACAAGGATACTGCAAGCGGTTACGGCGACAGTCAGGGCTACGACAATTTCGTTGACGATATTGTAGACAGCCTGATGCCGCATATCGAGAGCACCTACAGTGTTGCAACCGGCAGAGAAAATACCGCAGTGACCGGCTTCTCCATGGGCGGCAGAGAGTCTCTGCTCATCGGCATGAAGTATCCGGATAAGTTCGGTTATGTCGGCGCAATCTGCCCGGCACCCGGCATCAACGGCCCGTGGAAATGGGAAAGCGAGGAGAAAGCTCCGTCTCTGCTGCTGCTGACAGCCGGTGACAATGATACGGTTGTCGGAGATACCCCTGTCGGCTATCACAATTCGCTGACGCAGGCAGGCACACCGCATCTGTGGAACTATGTGAACGGCGGCTATCACGGCGATAACTGCATCCGCGCAAATATTTACAACTTTGTTCGCATGATTTTCAAGGCATAATCACATAAGCTGATTTCAGAACGGCGCATCCGGAAAGGGTGCGCCGTTTCTGTGTCTTTCCGAATCAGCGGCCGGAATTCTGCATTTGAAAACTGATTGCCGCTTTTGTTCCGGCGGCTTTCTCTGCGGCAACCGCCTGTGAGGCAGTCTGCGCATACATATTTTCGGCGAAAATGCCGTATCCTCTTGTCGGGTCTTTCACAAATACATGCGTCACAGCACCGATCAGTCTTCCGTCCTGAATGATCGGACTTCCGCTCATGCCCTGTACGATTCCGCCTGCTTTTTCAAGCAGCTCCGGATCGGTGACATGAAGAACCAGATTGCGCATTGCCGGATCATTGCTCCGGATTTCCTCGATTTCGACGCTGTATGCTTTCGGTTCAGCGCCGGAAATTGTTGTAAAAATCTGAGCATCTCCGCGCCGGATATCCTGTGCAAATCCAAGCGGGAGGAGAATCTGCTTCTCCGGCAGTGCATACACGGTTCCGAACACACCGTTTGCATGGTTGCTCATCAGGGTGCCGATTGCGCGACCGGTGTCAAACCTGCCCTTGAGCTCGCCGGGGGCTCCGGCAGAGCCGCGCCGGACATCCTTTACGGAAACTGCAATCACATCTCCGGATCCCAGTGGAATCAGTTCCCCTGTGTCGGCATCGCAGACTGCATGTCCTAAACCGGCGAACTGAACCGATCCGTCCGGAGATGCATGATAATAGGTGACCGTTCCGATGCCGGCAGTGCTGTCCCGAACCCACATGCCGGTCTGCCAGCGATTGGCAGAGGATGAATACACAGGGGTGACAAGCACAGTATGCCGTGCATCTCCGCGCAGCAGCGTTACCTTTACCGGCTTTCCGCCCGATGCCGCGACTGCATTCTGAAGATCGGCATTGCTGCTGACGGGTTCACCGTTGATTTCCTGTATGATATCGCCTGTCAGGATTCCTGCCTGCTCTGCCGGACAGAACGTGCCGTCCTGTGTGCGGATTCCGCTCATGGAGACAACCATAACGCCGTCCATCAGCATTCGGATTCCGAAAGGTTCTCCGCCGACATAGACATTGACAGGAGAGACCGTTGTCAGAGAAACGGTTTTGACCGGAAGAATACCGAACAGGCGCAGTTCCGCCTCCTGAATATCCGGAACGGCAGCCGGCTTTTTGCTGAGGGTGACCGGCAGCGCGGCAGAAACTGTCAGCGGTCTGTCTGTCTGATAATAGTAATGATCCGGTAAATGATGTGCATAATACTGTACGGCTCCGGAAAGAAGCGTCACGGCGGCTGCGCCGCAGACAGCAAGCCGTGAAAACCAGTTTTTGATTCGATTTTGTTTGCTTTTCATCTGAAATCTTCCTCTCTGCGGTCGTTCCCGCACAGATTCAGTATGAACCGGAAACAGCGCTTTCACTCAAAGGGATTGCAGTCATTTTTCTTGCCGCCTTGTGCCATAGTATTTTATACCGGAAACGGATTTTTTTACAAATTAAATTGTTTTTCCTGCAACTGCTGTGGTTTGTCAGTGTGTCCGGAATATGCAGAGGGCTGTCAGCCCGTGAATCTGGACGCCCCTGATTTCAAGGATAGGATGCGTAAAGCAGAATTTTGCATTTAATGTTTATTTAACAACTTCTCTGCTACAATGAAAGCACGGAAGGAGTGGTAACCATGTATCTGCATATTCTGAAAAGAGATCTGAAACGGAAGAAGACAATGAACTGCATCATTCTGCTGTTTGTCATTCTCTCCGCAATGTTCTTGTCATCGAGCGTCAACAATATCCTTTCTGTCATGGGCGGTGTTGACCGTTTTCTCGATCTGTCCGGCATGAAGGATTACTGGACACTCATGGGGGAGCCTGACAGCGGAACCCCGTTCGGGGATCTGCTCAGTCAGAATGACAAAATCAAAAGTTATGTCCGTGAGGATGTTCTGACCTGCACCAATGAGATGATCCGGAAGAACGGTACGGTTCTCAGCGGAATCGGCGGAACGGCGGTGCTTGTTTCCGCAGACCGTATGTGTATCCGCAGCTTCGACGAGGACAATCAGCCGATTACGGCTGTAGAACCCGGAAAGATCCGGCTTTCCGCATATGTTGCGGATAAAAACAATTTGAAAAAAGGCGACAGAATTACTGTTGAAATGGGCGGAGAAACGCTTACGCTTACATTTGAGGGCATCTGCAAGGAGGCGGTCATCGGGCGGGAAATGGTTGACTGTCCGCGCTTTATCCTCAATCCGGAGGATTATGACCGGTTTTATCGCAATGACGGAATCCGCAGCACCTTTCGTCACGGCATTTACCTGATTGAAACGGATGATACCAATGCGGTTAATGATATGATCAGCAGTATCGGCGGCTGCCGGGTCAATGTTCCGCGTTCAACGCTGAAGCTGACCTACCTGTTTGAGATTTACGCTGCTGCAATTGTCATGGCGCTCAGCATTTTCCTGATTGTGATTGCCTTTGTTATGCTCGCGTTTA
Organism: Oscillospiraceae bacterium; assembly: GCA_017518255.1. GTDB lineage: Bacteria > Bacillota > Clostridia > Oscillospirales > Ruminococcaceae > Firm-04. Next base: position 75,049 of record JAFWVK010000050.1, on the reverse strand, counting down.
CGATTCGTTTCACTGTCTCGGAGGAATTCCGGGAGATCGGCATTATGAAGGCAATCGGACTGAAAAACCGTTCCATCCGCGGACTGTATCTTGTGAAGTATCTGGCAATATCCGTTGCCGGCAGCGCAATCGGATTCTTTGCGGGTATTCCGTTCGGAAAACTCCTGCTGCGCTCGGTCAGCCGGAACATGGTGCTCGAAAATGATCATCCGGTTCTGATCGGCATTCTGTGCTGCGCGGGAGTGGTGCTGCTGATTCTGCTGTTCTGCTGGTGCTGCACGGGACGCATCAAAAAGCTGACGCCGATTGACGCGGTGCGGAGCGGTCAGACAGGAGAACGCTTCGGCAGGAAGAGCCTGCTGCATCTGGGCAAAAGCAGAATCGGTGCAAACGGGTTCCTTGCGATCAATGATACGGTCAGCAGCCCGAAGCAGACTGCACTGCTGACGATTGTTTTTACGCTCTGTACGCTGCTGGTTATGATTCTCTCGATTCTCGGCGAGACGCTCGCAAGCGACAAACTGATGAATCTGGTTTCCGTGACAAAGAGCGATGTGTATCTGGAAAATAATTCGGAACTGCTGTATATCCAGAACGGGAACAAGACACTCCGGCAGGCAGAGGAGGAGATTGAACAGAAGCTCGCTGAAAACGGAATGCCCGGAACAGTGTACGCAGAGTGCTGCTATAACACGATTACGGAACTGAACGGCAAGGTTTCAAACGGCAGATTTGCTTACTGCTGCGATACCGGAACGCAAGATTATTTCTACAACAAGGGAACAGCGCCGCAGAATGCAAATGAGGTTGCGCTCGCTTCAATCACGGCGGAGGAATGCGGCGCAAAGATCGGAGATACCGTCAATATCACGGTTTGCGGCGAAAAGAAGCCGTTTATCGTAACTGCAATCTTTGATTCCATGCAGAACCTAGGCAGATGCGGCAGATTCCACGAATCTGTCGGGCTGCCGGACAGAGAGATGATGTTCACAATGGCATTCCAGATCAACTTCGACGATCACCCGAATGATGCCGTCATCAACAGCAGGGTGGAAAAGCTGCGGGAAATCTTCAATACGGAAAAGGTGTTTAACAAGGCTGATTATGTCGATGACTGCACCAAGATGTCCGGCGTGACCGGCAGTGCAAAGAATCTGACGCTGATCGTCACGCTGATGATTATTGCCATGATGAGCGTTCTGCTGGAACGGTCGTTCATCGCAAAGGAAAAGAGCGAAATTGCGCTGATGAAGGCGATGGGATTCAAGAACAGCGCGGTAATCGGCATTCACGTTCTGCGGTTCCTGATTATTGCGGCGGTGTCCGTTGTAATCGCGCTGCTGCTCAGTATGCCGGTCACGGCACTCATCATGGACCCGACCTTTGCTTCGCTGGGCGCCGTCAGCGGCTCGGACTATGCGTTCAACAAAACGGAGGCATTCCTCATTCTGCCGGCTGTGATTCTCGCGTCGGTCGTACTCAGCGTATTCTGCACGGCGCTCAGCATGAAACAGATCAAAGCTGCGGATACAGCCAATATTGAATAAGAAGGAGAGCGGATTATGAATCAGAATGTAATTTTGGAAACAAAGGATCTCTGCAAGACCTATATCGTAAACAAGCGCCAGAATAATGTGCTGCGCAATGTCAGCTTCAAAATTGAGGAAGGCGAGATGGTTGCCGTCATGGGACCGTCCGGTTCCGGAAAATCCACGCTGCTTTATACGGTTTCCGGTATGGATAAAATGACTGCCGGTCAGGTTACCTTCTGCGGAAAGGATATGGGCAGCCAGAAGGACAGCACCCTTGCGGAAATGCGCCTGAATGATATGGGCTTTATTTTCCAGCAGATGTATATGATGAAGAATCTTTCGGTGCTGGATAATATCATTCTCCCGGCGGTCAAGTCCGGCAAAATCAAAGAGAGCCGCAAAGAAACTGTGTCCCGCGCAAGAGAACTCATGAAAAAGCTTGGCATCAGTGAGATTGCCGACAACGACATCAACGAGGTCTCCGGCGGACAGCTTCAGCGTGCGTGTATCTGCCGCAGCATGATGAACCGTCCGCAGATGATCTTTGCCGACGAACCGACCGGTGCGCTGAACCGCACCTCCTCCGGCGAGGTTATGGATGAGCTGATCCGTCTCAATGAGGAGGGAACAACGATTATGCTTGTTACACATGATGCAAAAGTTGCCGCAAGATGCACAAGAGTGCTTTATATAGTTGACGGAAACATCAAAGGCGAGTATAATATGAATAAGGAGCTGCCGCTGCGCGACAGAGAACGCGGACTGAATAACTGGCTTCTGGAAATGGGCTGGTAAAACAGCCCGCAAGGAGGACAACATGGTAGATATTCTGATCGTTGAAGATAATCAGGAACTTTCCAAGCTGCTCTGTACATTTCTGCGTGCAGAGGGGTATGTTGTGAGCACTGCCGAAGACGGTGAAAAAGCCTTGTCCCTGTATGAGAAATACGGGGCAAGGCTTGTCCTGCTGGATATCAATTTACCCGGTATGGACGGTTTCAGCGTATGCAAGCGCATCCGGGATCAGGAGAATACGCCCATCATTATTCTCACTGCACGCTGCGACAAGGAGGATAAGCTCAGCGGAATTGTCCTCGGTGCGGATGATTATATCGAGAAGCCCTATGATATTGACATTCTGCTCGCCAAGATCAGGGGCATCTTCAAACGCCGTCTTGCCATTGATGTGCTGACGGACGGCGACCTGACGCTCGATCTTTCGCACGGTACGGCGACGAAAGCGGGAAAGCCGCTGCAAATGACCGCAAAGGAATTTGAACTGCTGCATCTGCTGGTCGCCAACAAAGGGCAGACGCTGACGAAAAATATGCTGTTCGGCAGAGTGTGGGGTGCAGACAGTGAATCGGAGCTGCAGACACTCACGGTTCATATTCAGTGGCTGCGCCAGAAGATTGAGGATGACCCGAAGAATCCCAAGCGAATCCTGACGGTCTGGGGCAAGGGCTACCGCTGGGAGGGCTGAATATGAGGCACTTTAACAGGCTGCTGATTGCCGTTCCCTTGCTGTTTCTGATTCTCATTGCCGTGACGGATGCTTTGCTTTTGCGGACGCATTCACGCGGGCGTCAGTATCTTGTAGACGCCAATCGTATCGAACAGCAGATTCTTCGCGGAGAAACGCCCTCGGCAGAAGATTTCCCGGCTGTTTCGGATATCCGCGCCTATGACGGGGATGCAGCTTTTTTTCGTGAGGACGGTGAATATCTGATCCGGGAGATCGGCGGAACGCTTTACCGGATCGGCTATACGGAAGAGGGCGAACGTGTGCCTTTGAAAACAGTGATTGCAGCCGATGCCGTTTTGCTGGTGCTGCTGGTGTTGATTATGGGCGTTCTGATCTGGGTCAGGCAGAATATCTTAAAGCAGTTCACAAAGCTTGGAGATGTGCCGTATGAGCTTGCGAAGGGCAATCTCTCCGAGCCGCTTAAGGAAAACAGAAACCGCATGTTCGGGAAAATGGTCTGGGGACTTGACATGCTGCGCGGAAAGCTGGAGCGGACCAGAATGGATGAACTGGAGCGTGCGAAGCAGGAAAAGACAATGCTGCTCTCCCTCTCTCATGACATCAAAACGCCGCTTGCCGCGATTAAGCTCTATACCAAAGGGCTCTCTCGCGGGCTGTTTACGGAGCAGGAGGCGGCGGAGAATATCAATGCAAAAGCGGATGAAATCGAGCAGTATCTCGGCGAGATTATCCGGAATCTGCATCACGATTTCATGCGCTTTGACGTCAGAAACACGGACTTTTATCTCTCCGATGTGATGCGCCGGATTACTGCTTATTATTCCGACAAGCTCTCGGTTACGGGAACGGAATTCTGTGTCGGGGAATATACGGACTGTATGCTTTCCGGTGATCCGGACCGTCTGGAGGAGGTCTTGCAGAATATTTTGGAAAATGCGGTGAAATACGGCGACGGCAAGCGCATTGCCGTCAGTTTTTCCGATGAGGAGGACTGCCGGCTGATTACGGTTGCCAACAGCGGATGCACGCTGCGCGACGAGGAAACCGCACATATTTTTGACAGCTTCTGGCGCGGCTCGAATGCGGGCAGCAAACCGGGCAGCGGTCTGGGGCTTTATATCTGCACGCGGCTGATGTCGGAAATGGGCGGAGATATCTTTGCGGAGACAGCAGAGGGAGAAATGCGGATGACGGTTGTGTGCCGGAAATGTCATTAAGCGGATGCGGGGAGGAAAACCGTGCGTTTCCCTCCCCGTTACGTTTTTGCTGTGTGTGTGATATTGGTTCTGCCGAGAATATAGTCAACCGATACGCCGTAAAAATCTGCGAGAATCAGCAGATGCTCGACGGGAATTGTCTGATAGCCGCGTTCATACCGCGAATAAACGGTCTGACTGGTATGCAGAAGTGCTGCAATCTGCGTCTGATTCATGTCTCTGTCCTCCCGCAGGTCGCGCAGTCTTTGAAAATACACAAATATTGCCCTCCGTTTTTGGTTTGTTTGCCGAATTTGCAATAGTACTGTTCGGTACTATTGACTTTACCATAATTCTGTGCTATAATGCGATTGTTAGTACATATAAGTACTAAAAATATGAAAACGGAGGAAAGAATCATGAAAATGAGACATATTGCGGCAGCGGCAGCGGCATGCTGTATCTGTGCTGCTTCGGCTGCGGTTCCGGTCGGGGCGTTGAGAGATGAAGATGAAAGGTCATTCGGTACCGGCTGGGAATGGGAGAAACCGTATTCTGACAAAGCAATAAGTTATATTGATGATTATGAGGAAGAGTTTCAGGACAATAAACTGGTATATAATCTATACGATGTTGACGGAAACGGAACACCGGAATTGTTTGTCGGCGTAATCGGAACGAAGGACACTTTGGAAGTCGATATTTATACATATTCCAATCACTCCGTTGTCAAAGTAAATCCTGATACGATTTTCGCAAATATAATTGACAGCTGCAACGGAATCGGGCAGTTCTTGGCTACAGAATCAACCGGCGGTTACGGTTTACCGGCATCTTTTGAATATACGGTCTATCAGCTCAACGGTACACAGCTGACACAAATGAAGGTATCCGAGACAGAGCCCACCGGTGAGTATGCAAAGCGTGATACAATTCTGGACGGAAACTCTGAATATTTGGGCGGGCTTATCGGTGCTGACGCTGATATTTATTGGGGTGAAGCCGTTTCCAAAGCCATGAAAAGAAGCAGAATTCAGTCTCCGAGCCTGAGTGCGCCTGTTATGGATGCAAATGCTCTGGATTATCGTATTGTGGTATATGAAGCCGATTGGTATGACGGCGGAACTGTTGATTTTGCTTGGCAGGAAGTTCCGGGTGCAGACGGCTATGAGGTATTGGTTCACTGGGTCGGAGAGGAGGATCCTGATATCAGCAATGACAATTATGAGGATTATTATATGAAAAGCGTAACTGATACGCATTACGAAGAGGACTATGGACTCTATGAGTATCCTTTTGTTACCAGTATCAGTGCCATGGTTCGTGCATATAAAAACAGTGCAAACGGGAGAATATACGGCGACTGGTCTTCAGAAAAGGTGTTTGATTATGAGAAAACAAAAGTGAAAATAGTTACAGTTGATACAAACGGAACACTGATTACTCCGGATGCCTTTATTGTCGGTACTCATATTATCAGTGAAGATGAGGTTGATGCGTTGAATCCGGAAGGAATGAATGATGAATACTATGCAGGATTAAAAGAAGAATGGCGAGAAAACGGACAGTTAAATGCTGTAATTCAGAACCTTACAACGGTTTCCGCAACAAAAGCAGGATATACCGCAGCCAGCGTAACGGTTTCACCGAATACAACCGGACTTGTTAAAATTGTGATGACACCTGTTTCCGAGACTGACAACAACCAGAACAACACCGACAACAACCAGAACAATCAAAACACAAACAATACGAATAACACAAGCAATCAGACAAACAATACCGCCGCGGATGCACCGAAAACCGGCGATGCCGGAACCGGCGCGGCGCTTGCGGTTCTGCTGACCGCAGCAGGTGCGGCATTCCTTGCACAGAAGAAGCGCCGCTGAAACGGAACAACAAGCTCTCCATACATAATTTGTGCCCGCGCGGGAAAACTCCTGCGCGGGCATAGTTCTGATTCAACGGTTCATTTTCTGCATGGACAGACTTACTTTTTCTCCGGATCATGCTGCCTGACCGGATTGTTTTTCTCATTCCTTTTACTCGGTCTTGTCTGCTCAAGAACCATTTTGTGGATTTTAGCGTAGCTGATTACCAGCTCCGAGCCCTTGCCCTGAAGCGCTTTGGTACTCATCTTCACAAGTTTCTCCCAGTTGTTCATTCCGTTTATCATACCCTTGAAAGACTTGCTGTCGCGAATCTCCTGTGCCTTTTTGGTGATCTGAGAGTCTGTCACCTTGTTTTTGAGACCGAGCGCGTGTCTGGCAATGATGGCACTCATAAGGACGGAAATGCACTTTCTCTGGTCTTCAAAGTCTTTCTGATTCTCAGGCTTGCCCTCGGAGAGAGTCTGCATAATGCGGATCTGGTTATCCGCGATGCTGTTGGTTTTGGGATAAATCTTATTCAGCTTTTCTGTATTGTACGGATTTCCGCCGCGAAGCAGTTCGGCTTCCGCATTTTTGTACTGATTGTATTCACCGGTATGAAAATCCTTGAAATAGAAAGCATCCTTGTGACTGTCCTTGAAGAGACGGATATTGTCGTGTGCAGCCTTGTCAAACTCGCTCATGCCGAGTTTCTTTCTCGCATATTGGATGATTTCCAATGCTGCCTCAAAGCGGATTTTTCCGGCAGTGCTGTCAGGTCTCCAGTTTTCGTCGCCTTTCCATTTGCTGCCGCGTTTCTCGACAACGTAATTTTCAGCCCGTGTGAGCAGTTCTTTGAGCTTCTGCCGGCTTTCCTCTTCGTTATTGTCAATGACATTCCGGCTCTGCTTATATGCCTTGAAAGCAGTGAGAAGTTCGCCGTGTTCAAAGGACGAACCGATGATGCCGAAGCTCTTGCTTTTGAGCCGGCGTTCCATATCCTTGAGGTTCAGTTCCGGCGGTGCATCATTCAGAAGGACTTCCTGATTATCCGCAGCGTCATTTGCCTGATTGACAGCCTCCTGCTTCGGTTCCTGCTGCTCGGCAGGAATCTTTTCTTCTTTCGGCTGTTCGGCAGGAATCTTTTCTTCTTTCGGCTGCTCAGCCGGGATGTTTTCTTCTTTCGGCTGTTCGGCAGGAATCTTTTCTTCTTTCGGTTGCTCGGCCGGAATCTTTTTTGCTTTCGGTTGTTCGTTCTGAATCTCCAGAATTACCTTTTCCGGCTCTCTGTCCTTTCGGACATAGTTCAGACCGTAGGCATCGCTGAGCTTCTGCTGCCAGTCGAGAAGTAATGCTGTATTGATGCCGAGCTTCTCCATATCGCCTGTCAGCCGGTCATCTGCAATAAGCTGACAGAAATTCTCAGAGGCAGCCTTTGCTTTCAGCGGGTCCTGTTCATAGCTGTATTTCAGCCTTGACTGTACTGTTCCGAGGAAATTTATGTCCAGTTTGTGTTTTTGTTTCGCGTTCAGCCGGCTGTAATTTTTGAAGCAGGCGCTCCGGATTTTTTTCAGCGCAGCTTCCAGTGCTGCTGCGTCAGCCTGACTGAGGCCCGGATAATCCTTTTCCTCTTTCTTTTCCGCAGCTTTCGGCTCTTCCTTTATTACATTTTCAGCTGCAATGTTACCGGCTTTCGGCTCTTCCTTTTTCGGATTTTCAATCCTGATGTCTTCTGTCTTCTGGGGTGCTTCTTTGATTTTCTTTTTCTTGGGCGCAAGCCGTTCTTTCAGGGTGCGGACTTTATTCAGAGAATTTTGCAGCCCCAGCGATTCGGCAGCCGTTTCGGCAAATTCCAGATAAGGTACGATATCAATACCCGTTCTCTTTATATCAAGGGCATTGAACGGCGTTTTAGAACTCTTATTTGTGAGAAGATCACAGAGCTCCTTGGTTTTTCCCTTGAGATCAAACTCCAGCATCGTATCGCTGCCGTTTTCCTCGAATGCATCTTTGATGCTGCTGATCTTGGATTTCAGAGCATTGAAGGATTTATTGACAGCTTCCGTATTCTGAAATTCCTTTTTATTGTTCCAGCTGTCGATTGTCTGCCGGTCTTTTTTGGACTGGCTGAAAAGCTGTGCTGCCGATTCTTCAATCTTTCGGTAAGCCGCCTGTTTTTCCTCAGACAGATCTTCAGGCTCATCCGGCATTTCGCCGATTATATCTTCAGGTTCCGGCTGCTTTTTTTCCGGCTCGCTGAGCTCTGCACGGAGCTTATCGGGATAGGTACGCTCCATCTCATGATACATATTGCTCATTCCGAATCCGAACATTTCGTCCAGCTTCTTGCCGATCTGGAAGGCTTCGGCGACCGACAAACCGCCCTTGATCATATACGGGATGAACTCTTCTTTATTCAGAATCTTGCAGAATTTGAACGCAGCATCTACCGTATCCTTGTCCAGCTTTTCCAGATCGGTCTCATGGTTTCCGTCTGTGTCATTCTGAAGCTTTTTCAGTCCTTTGGCGACCTTTTGGGAAGACTTGGACATTTCCTCCATATCATTGAGAAAACCTTCATAGAGATCAATTTTCATTTCCGGAGCGGAATTACGATAAATCATCATAAGCTGCTCCATGGATTCGATATGCTGGATGAAACCTTCGGTAATTTTTGCTTTTTTCGGCATGATTATTCCTCCTTTATTGTATTTCCGGAATTATTTTCTGACCGGAACGCTTTGCTGCGTTTCAATCACTTATAATACCCTCAGAAACAGGATTTGGGTGCAGCTTTTTTCTCAGCAGAAAATATTTGCTGAAAGCCGGTTTTTTCCGCCTCCCGTGTTTTGTTTTCTGTCAGCCTGCAGTTTCCGGCAGCAGCAGGCTGAATGTCAGTTTTCCGTCAGCATACGAGGCAGAAATGCTGCCGCCCATCTGCTCTAAGAGCTTTCTGGCAATGGAAAGTCCCAGACCGGTCGAATAATGCGCTGTCTCGACCGTATAAAACCGGTCAAAGAGCTGCTCTGTCTGTACGGCTGTCAGTCCCGATGCCGTATTGGTAAAGAGAATTTCGCCGTTTTCCGTCAGCGTGACTGCAAGATCGCCTTCGCTGTATTTTGCCGCATTGTTCAGCAGATTGGAAAAGACACGGGTGAGGTCTTCCCTGTTTGCTCTGCGGATGATCTTTTTTTCGGGTATCGAAATTTGCGGTGTAATTCCGCGCTTTGAGAACACGGGATAAAAGCTGCTGATACTCTCGGCTAAAAGCTGATTGACAAAAATGACCTCCGTCTGTGCCTCACGTTCATCGGAGAGAATGACTGAATAACGGAAAAGCTCCTCCGTGAGATGCTTCATCATCTCGGCTCTCCCGGTCATAATCTCCAGATAACGCTGTTTGGCGGCGGGGTCATCCGTTTTTTTCAGCATGTCGAGATAACCGCAGATTGCAGTCAGCGGTGTGCGCAGATCATGTGAAATATTAGCGATAGCGCGTTTCAGCTCCGTATTTCCCTGATGATACAGCAAATGCTCCTCACGCAGAATGAGGAGCTGTTTGTTGATGCTGTCAGCAAGGGCGCACATGTCCCTGTCAGTCGTGGAAATTCCGATCGGCGTATTGGTATCGGTTTGCAGCCTGTCGGTAAATTCCGCTGCGATTTCTTTCGCGGCGCGCTTCATGCGAAAAAGTTTCCAGCAGAGTATGAGAATAACAATGCCGGACAGTGCCAGCAAACCGTATACCATAACAGTTTCTCCTTAATTTAAGTTTGTTTTGCGGAAGATCGCGATTCCGCCGGTGAAGCAGGCGATGCCGAAGCATGTCATCAAAATACAGCTCCGCAGGATATGCGGATACGGCTCCGAACAGGTACACACCATCAGCTTCGCAAGAGGAAGGGTATCGCATACATAATGCATAATCTTTGCATCGGTTAAATCCTCAAATACGGTTATCATCAGCGCGGCATAGGCTGCCAGCAGCGGGAGAGCGCCGCCGAGCGCATTCTTCACGGTCATGGTCAGGAAGCAGGCAAGCAATGACAGGCAGAAATAGGTCACAAAAATGTAGCAGGTCGATTGGATCAAACCGCTTCTGTTGAGCTGTGCCGTTCCGGCGGCCAGAGCCGTCGAGATTGTGTATCCCGCATAAAACGCCGTGATATTGAGCAGATAAATCACGGTCAGAATGATCTGCTTTGCCAGATATATCTTTGTGCGGGAATGCCCGACAATGATCTTGTTGCGGATTGTATTCTGTGTATAGTCCTTGCTGAGCAGCATTCCGCCGATAATGGTAATCAACTCTGACATCATGACGATGATCTGACAAAGCCCGTCAAAGGTGCTGTCATTGTTTGAATCATTCAGAAAGCCGCAGGAGATGCCGAATGCCAGCAGAATGACCGGCAACAGCTTGATATACAGCAATTTGAATGCATTGCGGAATTCAAAGGAAATCAGCTTATTCATGCGATCCACCCCCTACCAGAGACAGGAAGAAACTCTCAAGGCTTTCGTCACGTTCCGTCATCTTTTTCACGGTGATTCCCTTTTCGTGGAGCGCCAGCACCAGCGGCGTGACCTCCGTATCGGAGAAAATGCTGGCGCTGCTGTCGGATTCCAGCCTGTAATCAAGTCCCATGCCGGCGAGCGCCGCCGAGAGCAGTTCCGGATGATCGGTCTCGATGAAGATGCTCTTCTTGCAGGCAGCATCCAGCTCCTCCGCGCTCATTTCCTTCACCATATGTCCGCCGTCCACGAAGCCGAAATGCGTCGCGAGCCTTGCCAGCTCATCGAGAATATGGCTGGAGATCAGCACGGTGACGCCGCGCTCGCGGTTCAGCTTCAGGATCAGCTCGCGCACCTCAATGATGCCCTGCGGATCAAGCCCGTTGATCGGCTCGTCCAGAACGAGAAAATCGGGATTGCCGCAGAGTGCGATCGCGATGCCGAGACGCTGCCGCATACCGAGCGAGAATTTCTTTGCTTTTTTGTTTCCGGTGTCATGCAGCCCGACCAGTTCCAGCAGTTCTTTGATGCCGTCGAATGAGGGCAGACCGAGCGTCCGGTATTGCAGTCTGAGGTTCTCCTCGGCAGTTTTATCGAGATAGAGCGAAGGCGTTTCGACGACCGCGCCCATGCGTCTGCGGATCGAAAGGATCGCGCTGTCGGTATGCTTTGTTCCGTACAGCGAAAATTCGCCGCTCGTGGGGAGCTGCAAGCCGGTCAGCAGCCGGATCAGTGTGGTCTTTCCCGCGCCGTTCCGTCCGACAAAGCCGTAAATTGCGCCTTTCGGAACATGCATCGAAAAATTGTTGAGCGCCTTGAACCGCGGATAATGCTTACACAGATTTTCGGCAGTTACAATGTATTCCATTGTGTGACCTCCTTTTTGGTTTCTGATACCAGTATAACAGATAACGGTTAAGAAACCGGTTAAGAGATCGGTTAAGAATCAGTTAAGATTCCGCACGCAGGATAAAACCGATCCCCCAGACCGCCGAGATGTACTCTGTTCCGAGAGCTGCGCGGAGCTTTTTCCGCAGATTGTGAATGTGAATCTTCAGCGAATCCTCGGTGCAGTCGGGCGTATCCGCGCTGATCTGTTCGAGGATTGTCAGCTTTGCGACGACCTGTTCCGGATTGAGCATCAGCAGCTTCAGGATCGCGTATTCCGTGCGTGTCAGATGTATCTCATGTTCTTCCGTATGTACGATTCTTGTATCCGGGTTGAGCGTCAGCCCCTTGTAGGTCAGGGGGGCGCTGCCGCCTGCCTGTGCGCTTTTGCGGAGCTGAACCGCAATTCTTGCAAGCAGCTCCGAAATGTCAAAGGGTTTGGTGAGATAATCGGAGGCACCGCCGAGCAGCAGCCCGACCTTGTCTGCGATATTTCCTTTCGCGCTGACAACGATCACGGGGATATTTTTTAGCTTCGGGAGCAGCTCTTCGCCGGAAAGTCCCGGAAGCATCAGATCCAGCAGAATCAGATCCGGTGTCTGCTGACCGAGTATCAGCAACGCCTCTGTGCCGGAATAGGCTCTCGATACGGTGTATCCCTCGTTTTGCAGGGCTTCGTTCAGCATGTCGCTGATGTAGATGTCATCGTCAATTATCATGATATGTGCCATTGTATTCCCCCCGTTTCATGTATTATTATATCATAATATGGGAAAAAGCGCAATGGTTTCAGGGCAACCGTTCTGTCGGAAAAGCCTCCTGATCTTGTCACGGCGCCGCGTACTGTCCGGTTATACCATATTAAACAGGAAATTCCAATGGGCGCAGTGAAATGTTTTTATCGGGAATCATATGGGGACTGTCACGGAGCCGGGCACTGCCCGGTTATATCATATTGTGGGAAAAGCGCAATGGTTTCAGGGCAACCGTTCTGTCGGAAAAGCCTCCTGATCTTGTCATGGAGCCGGGCACTGCCCGGTTATTGTATTGGCAGGCAATTCGATGACATTCTGTGCGCTGCATCTGCATTCCGCTTGACTTTTTCTGAATGCGTGTGGTATAATTGGGGGTAATGAAACAGGAGGATTGCTTTATGAAAGAGATTTCAAACAGCAAGATTTCATTCAGAAAATTATTTGATGTGAAAGCATATCCGGAAATGCATCTGAACTTTTTTATTGCTGTATCCGGCAATGCGGAATAATTATACATTACCGAGGAAATAGCAAGTATGGGCATTACAGATATGGGGCTTCAAAGACATATCTATTGTATTGACAAATCCGAATTTCGCGAGTATGCGGAAAAAGCAAAGCACAACGGGAATCTTCAAAAAGCAATCAAAAACGGTTATACTGCATTAGAAGAAATTGAAAAACTCAGTCTGTAAAGCCGGCATATCCATGCCGTAAAAAACTACTATCAAAGCCGCATTCCCTGCGGACTGCACCATTGCCAAAGGAGTGATACGATGTTCTGGGATAAAATCTCACCGCTGTACGATTTGTTTGAAAAGGTGTATAACGGGAAAGTTTACAGCGGTACCGGAGAAAAGGTCGCTGAATTCATCGAGCCGACCGATACGGTGCTGGAATGCGCCTGCGGAACCGGCGCAATCAGCATTTGCATTGCGCCGAAGTGCAGACGGCTGATTGCAACCGATTTCGCTGCGGGAATGCTGCGGCAGGCTGCTAAGAAATGCCGGAAATTTGAGAATATCGTGTTCCGGAAGGCTGACATTACACATCTCAAATGTAAGGACGGACGCTTTGACAAGGTCGTTGCCGGCAATGTGATTCATCTGCTTCCGAATCCGGAACAGGCATTGCATGAACTGGAGCGCGTTGTGAAACCGGGCGGCAAGATCATCATTCCGACATACATCAATATGTCGAAGGGAACGGGAACCGCCGCAGTCAAATTCATCACGCTGCTGGGTGCAGATTTCAAGCGGCAGTTTGATCTGGAATCGTACAAACAATTCTTTGCGGATATGGGCTATGCGAATGTAGAGTACCATGTCGTTGACGGCAGAATGCCCTGCGCCATTGCGGTTATCACGAAAAAGGAAACGGCCGAATAAAATCTTCGGCGAGCTGCGCAGGCAGCATACTGCTCACTGGTTCCTTCATCTGAAGCAATCGCTGTCAGTGATATGAGTGAACCGATTACGAATTCAGATTTTCTCTTGACAAACCGAGCAGGATATGCTATAATAAAATTATAGATAAATTATCCTGACAGTATAAAAAATAGAAACAGGATGACTGAATGCTTTCGGTATGATTTTAGGGGAAACGCGCTCTGCATTCTCTTCGCAGCGGTGTTTCTGTAATCTGCGGGATCAGTCTGACCTGTCATAGATTCTGAAGCAGCCGCACAGACAATATGTGCGGCTGTTCTTGTTTCCCGGACAGAAAAAGATACACCTCAGAAGGAAAAGCCTTTTCAGGTTTTATTGAACAAAAGGGCAGAAAGCACGGCACAAATACGGCTTCCGGCGCAGCTTTCCGGATCCGGTGCAGCGGCTCTGCCTGCCGAACAGGAGGTTTATTTATGCAACGCAAACATGATTTCATGCACCGACTGACCGCCGCATGTCTCTTAACGGCAGCAGCCGGAGCTGCAGCACTCTCTGCACATGCAGCTGCAGCAGGCGACCTGAACGGAGACGGAGCCCTCAACAAGACAGATGTTCTGATGATGCAGTCATTCCTGACGGGCGGTTCCGCTCAGTTTTCCGGCAAAGATGCCGCCGATCTCAATGCGGACGGCGTAATCAGCGCCGTCGATCTGTCACTTCTGAAACGGCAGATTCTGAATATGCCGGAGGAACCGCGTTACATCCACCTGAAAAACAGCGGCATAACCTATGAAGGAGATCACATCAGTGTCAGCGGGAAAACCGCAGCCATTGATGCCTCCGGAACCTATTATATTGACGGGGAACTGTCCGGCGGACAGATTCTCGTTCAGGTTCCGGATGAAACTGCCGATTCCAAAACCGTCAAGCTCTTCCTGAACGGTGTCAGCATGACGAATACCGATGCGCCCTGCATTCTGATTGAAAATGCCGAGAACACATCCGTCAATCTGGTCGAAGGCAAAGAAAATACGCTTTCCGACGGAACGGATGCACCCGCTTCGGAGGTCGAACCGGCGTTTGCCGTGCTGCATGCCAAGGACGATATGACGGTTAAGGGCGAGGGAAGCCTGACAATCCAGGCGGGTGTCGCATACGGTATTCACTGCAACAACGACCTGAAATTCAACGGCGGAACCGTGACAGTCACGACCGGAAACGGCGATGCTGTCCGCGGAAAGACCTCCGTAACCGTCAAGGAAGGAACGCTGCTGATTGACAGTGACGGGGACGGCATCAAATCAACAAAAGGAAAACTGAGCATCACCGGCGGAACGGTTCAGATCAAATCCGGCAAAGATGCCTTGCAGGCGGAAACAGAAATGAACCTGACCGGCGGCACGGTTCAGGCATGCGGCGACCGCGGGCTGAAATCCGAGGAGACTTATACGCTGGACGGCTGTACGCTGCTCGCGACCGCTACCGACAATCCCTGCAAAAATCTCGGTTCGACCGCTCAGCCCTCGATGCAGGCGGCATTTGTGAAGCAATGGTCAAAGAATAATCCGATCACGCTGACAGATGCCTCCGGCAACACGGTTTTTGATCTGAACACACTGAAAAAGTACCGCTATGCCGTCATCTCCTCGCCGGAACTGCAATCCGGAACAGACTATGCACTCTGGGCAGGCGGCATTCAGGTCGAACGGAACGGCAATCAGAAGTTTGCGCCTTCTGCAAACGCAAACTATACCGATGTCAACAACACCGATCACGCCGCACTGCTTTACAGCGATTTCTTCAGCCAGCAGCGCGTGCATCGCGTGGAGGTCACGATGCCGGATGCACAGTGGAAGGATTTTCTGGCACATTCACAGGACGAGGAATACTATCCCTGTGATATCGTGATCGACGGCGAGGCATTCAAAAATGTCGGTATCCGCACCAAAGGACACAGTTCCAATATGTTCATTTATCAGGCGGGCAAAGACAAATACAGCTTCCGCATCAAAATGGACAAATATGACAAGTATCAGAATTATCACGGGCTGACCGAATTCTGCATGAACAACATGTACTCAGACCCCTCCTGTATGCGGGATATTCTCTGTTACAACGCCATGCAGGAACTGGATGCCTATGCGCCGATCTGCTCCTATACGGATATGTATCTGAACGGACAGCTTTACAGCTTCTATTTCCTCGCCGAACAGCCCGGAACAACACTCGGCGAACGGCTTGCAACCGATGACGATGCGGTACTCTACAAAGCTGCGGATGTCGGAAACAACTATGACTGCACCTTTGCCTCAGATATGAAGCTGGAGAATTTTGAAGTCAAATTCGGTGAGGACGAGCAGCTGAAGCATATTGCGGATGTTGTCACTGCAATCAATCAGGTCACGCCGCAAAACTATAAATTCATTGAAGAAATCATTGATGTGCCGAGCTTTCTGAAGGGCTTTGCCGTGAATGCCGCACTCTGCAACTATGACAGCTATAACGGACAGATGGCACATAATTACTATGTGGAATACAACAAAGGAAAGATGTATTATATCGGCTGGGATTATAATCTCTCACTCGGTAATTTTATGGACTACGGTGCATCCGTGAATTCCGACATCAACACCGGCATGTATAACGCCGATCAGAACCGCCGTCCGATGCTGACGAAACTTCTCGCTGTTTCCGAATACAAGAAGCTCTATGACGGTTATGTAAAGGAGATTGTACAGTTCTATAATGATCCCGAAGCGGTCGTAAACGGCTTTGCTTCCCTGATTCGCAGCCATGTCAAGGCAGACCCGCGCAGCCTTTTTACAGCCGACCAGTTTGAAAGCAATATCGCGAAAAGTCCGAACGGTCTGCAAATCTCCGGCCAGGGGCAAAACCCCTGGGGCGGCATGTGGGGCGGACAGGGCGGACTGTTCTCCTACGGCGGCGAAAATGTTTCCATAGTAGACTTTATGATTAAACGGAATGAAGTGATCCGCGCCGCGATACCCTGACACAGCCGAATCCGTTTTTTCGATTATACCGGAACCCGTCCGTTTGGGCGGGTTCTCCGTTTGCAGATAAAGTGTCTCCGACAGATTCATAACGGGGGCTGTTTTCATGCAGTTCCCGGTGAATCTTTTTCCCTGCTCCCATTGCGCTTTTTCCCGAAATATGGTATACTATTTACAGGATTTTGCTGCTTTTACGGGAATCTTGGCGGCGGATGTACTGAATAAACCGCTTGCGGAATCCAGACCTCTGCTGTATCATAAAAGCTGTTCAGACACAGAAAAGGAGCTTCACGATGAAAACGATTCTGATTATAGAGGACGATCCGGAAATCAACGATATGCTGCGGATTCTTCTGCGGCAGAACGGATATCAGACTGTCAGTGCATTTTCCGGGACGGAGGGACTGCTTGTTTACGGTCCGGAGATTGACCTGATTCTGCTTGATCTGATGCTGCCGGGCAAAAGCGGCGAAGAGATTATCGCAGAGCTGAAAGCCAAGCACGGCGTTCCGGTTATTGTCACCAGTGCGATTCACGATGTCAGCAAGAAGGTTGATCTCTTCTCGCGCGGGGCAGATGACTATGTGACCAAACCGTTTCATAACGATGAGCTGCTCGCCCGGATTGCGGTCAGAATCCGCAGCAGCGGCGATACCGCCGGTCAGGGCAGCAGTATTCTGACATACCGCGACCTGACGCTGAACAAGGAAGATTTTACGGTGACCTGTGCCGGGCGGAATGCTGATCTTTCGCGGCATGAATTCGCACTGATGCAAATGCTCATGGAGAATCCGAACCGTACCTGTACCAAAAGCATGATCTATGATAAGGTATGGGATTACGAAAGCTCCGGAGATGACAACACGCTGAATGTCCATATCAGCAAAATCCGAAAAAAGCTCAAGGACTGCAATCCCGGTGCAGACTATATTGAAACGGTTTGGGGAATCGGTTACCGGCTGAAAAAATAATCTCGTCCGCAGGATATGTGTACCGCCTGCGGCAGATGGCTGAACAACCGCTCAGACTTTTTTCAGACTTTTTTAAGAACTTGATTAAGTGTTTTTTCACATTTCCCTGTTATAATCAAATCATCGAAGGGATGCCGCGGCAGCGGAACCCTCAATTAAGAACAGGGAGGCGCATGATATGCGGGAAATTGCACTGCAAACAAATCAGCTGACAAAGCGCTATAAGAATTTTACGGCGCTGGATCGCGCGGATATGACCGTCTACCGCGGCGATATTTACGGTCTGGTCGGACGGAACGGAGCCGGCAAAACGACAATGATGAAGCTCGTCACCGGACTGACCAACGTGACGGAAGGATCATTTTCGATCTTTGGGAAAAGCGGCTCAGCGGCTGAAAAGGAAAAGAAACGCATCGGCTGTCTGATCGAAAGCCCCGCCTTTTTCGGCAATCTGACAGCGTATCAGAATCTGCGTTATTACTGCTTTCAGAAGGGGATTACCGACGTAAAGCAAATCGACGAGGCGCTGAAAAGCGTCAGCCTTACAGACGCAAGGAACAAAAAATTCAAGACCTTCTCCCTCGGCATGAAGCAGCGTCTCGGCATTGCCTTTGCGCTGCTGGATAACCCGGATCTTGTGATCCTGGACGAACCGATCAACGGACTGGATCCGATCGGCATCAGCGAGCTGCGCGATACCTTCCGCAAACTTTCGCAGGAAAAAGGCATCACGCTGATTATTTCCAGCCACATCCTCTCAGAACTCTATGCAGTGGCAAACCGCTTTCTGTTTATAGAGAGCGGAAAGGTGCTGAAAGAGGTCACCAAACAGCAGCTTGACCTCGAATGCAGCCGCTGTCTGGTTCTGAAAACAGATGACAACAAAAAAGCTGCAACGATTCTGGAGGATAAGCTGGACATCCGGGATTACAAAGTGATTGACAGCTGCGAAATCCGTGTCTATGACGAAAGCGCAAAGCCTGATCTCATCGCAAAAGAGATCGTTCTGAATGATCTGCGGCTTTTCGGAATCCATGAATCAGGCGTTTCGCTGGAGGATTATTTCAAACAGCTGGTCGGGGAGGTACACTCATGATTAACATGTTCAAAGCGGAGCTTTACAGGCTCACCAAAACAAAAGGTTTCTATCTGTTCTGGTTTCTTGCAGCGTTTATCTACACGCTGACTGTCGTTTACCATGCACCCGGCGGAATCAGTTTCAGCGCATTTCTGGAATTCAGCGACAGCCTTAAAATGGATATTCAGCAGGTCGCCCTGAATACAAACTATTACCTGCTGCTCATTATCCCGACCTTCTGCATCATCTGCGGCGAATTCAGCGAACACACCGTAAAGAACACAATCACCTCGGCAATCAGCAAAAAGAAGTACTATATTATGAAATCACTCTTTACGATGTTATATTCTCTGACGGCATTCATCACCGTGAACTATCTGTTCTATTTCGTCAACCGCGCTGTAAACGGCAGCAAGTACAGCTCCGCATTCGGCGCTTTCTCCAAGGCGATGCTGGGACAGCTCCCGCTGTTTACCGCAATTGTTTCTCTGTTTATTTTCATCGCGTTTACGCTGAAAAAGGGCGCCGCTCTGAATGCGATTACGATGATAACCCCGCTTGCATTCTCTTTATTGATGATGATGCTGATTGAAATTGAACAAACCCGGAAAGTTGCAGAGAAGATCATGAGATATGAAATCAGCACCATGATCGGCAAGCTTGCATTGGACTGCTCTGACAGCTACCGCGCAAAGTGCTACATCATCTGTGCAGCAGTCACAATCGTCTCGCTTGTCGGCGGCTATCTGATTTTTGAAAAACACGAGCTTGAATAACCGTACGGAGGTGTACCGATATGACAGCAGTCCTCATCATTCTTGCGGCGGCGCTTGCTGCCGTATCGGTACTGCTTATCATTCAGAAACGGGAAGTCAAAAGCATTTCCGGACAGCTTCGCGAACTGCGGAAGCTGGATACGAATATGCTCATTGAGGCAAAAAGCAGCTCTGCCGATGAACTGATTAACGAAATAAACTCTGTGCTGAAGCAGATGCGCAGGATGAGAATTCAATATCATCAGAAGAATCATGCTTTGGAACAGATGATTACGAATATCTCTCACGATCTCCGCACGCCGCTGACCTCGGCAATGGGCTATCTCAATATTATCCGGCATTCTTATCTTCCGGATGCGGAAAAAAAGCGGGAGCTTGAGCTTATCGAAAAGCGGCTGCTCCGGCTCGAAGAACTCATCAACTCTTTCTTTGAACTCTCGAAAATCGTCTCCCGCGGCGAACCGCCCGTCCTGACCGAGCTGAATCTGATCTCCGTTCTGGAGGATTCCATCGTCCATTATTATGATGAGTTTTCATCCCGAAAGCGGCAGATCATCTTTCAGAGTGACAGCCATAAATACATGATCCGTTCCAACCAGGAAATGCTGCTCCGCATCTTTGATAATCTCATCAATAATGCGTTCAAGCACGGCACCGGTGACCTGACCGTAACCGTCAGTGCGGGTGAAACCGTTACGCTGACATTCACGAATCAGATGACCGGCTCCAGCCCCGATATTGAACAGATATTCGATGAATTCTATACGACCGATATCTCCCGCACCAAGGGCAATACCGGTCTGGGACTTGCCATTGCAAAGCAGTTTACGCAGATGCTGGGCGGGAGCATTTCCGCTGCCGAGGAGAACCGGAATTTTATCATTACGGTTCAGTTTTTTCATCCTGCATAAACAGAAAGCCTTCACTGTCGTGATAACAGTGAAGGCTTTTGCTTCGGTATTGATGTCTGAACCGCCGTGCTGATAGCGGAAAAAACGTGCGGGAAAAAACTTACAGTTCAGAAATCAGACTTGCAAGAAATTTGAGCAGCTTTGTGAGGTCATCCGTTTTGACAGCGCCGTCACGGGTCACATCTGCATTCATCTTGCCCTGATCGGTGATGCCGCAGTTTGTATCCTCTGCGGCGACACGCGCCAGAAGAACGGCATCCAGAATATCCACGGAACCGCTGCAATCGGTATCACCTAAAAGCAGTTCTTCCCCGGCTGGATCGGTTTCCGTTGCGGTGGTTGTAGTTGTTGTAGTTGTTTCGGTGGGAGTTGCAATGGTGCCGGAAAAGCTGCCTGATTTGTTCTGATCGTCCAGTGTACCGCCCCATGTGCCGAAATAGCTCTTGAGGCTGCCGGTATCGGTCAGAAGTTGATAGCTGTTCGACGGGATATAGGACAGTGAGGAATTCGTATCAAAGTCACCGTAGCGGTTGTTGCTGGAGACCTTCTGCGACTTGCTGGAAACAACCGTAGCCTGCATGTCGCCCCTGCAGTTTATCAGGGTATCATTGTAGCTCTTGATTGCGCCCTGCTTGATCTGCTGCGGATTCTTGCAGCTGTCAAAGAGGTTGTATTCCGAGAAGATATAGGCATCTGCTCTTGGATTTTGACAGTAGCTGGTCTGTCCCTCAAAAATATTGTTATACATGTGAATATCAGCCTGCCGCGCGAGCGGACCTCTCGATTCACACTGATACCAGTAATTGTGGTGGAAGGTGATATGGAATTGCAGATTGCTGTCGGAGGCGCCGACCAGATTGGTTTTGTGATAACCCTCGTAGTAGTTGTAGCTGTTGGTAAAGTACATGCCGCGTTTGAAATCGCAGGCGCCGTCGCCGCCGTCCTTATCGGATTCGGCAGGGTTGGAAATAGTCGGCTTATAGAATTCATTGTTGTGAATCCAGCAGCGCTCGACGGAGGCAGTGAGGGTATCACCGCTCTGAACGCCCTCCATGCCGATGCAGTCTTCCGGCACATTTTTGAATTTCAGATTACGCACCTCAAAGCTTTTTCCGAAGGAGGCTGCCCCGCTTTCCGCCATGAAGTGGAAACCCCAGCCGTCAATCACGGCATCCGTGCCGATTCCTTCGAGGGTCACATTCTTGCCGGATTTCATTCTTGCCATATAGCCGTTATCACCGACTGATCCGCCGTAATCGGTGCTGTTGTATGCGGTCAGACCTTCCGGAGCTTTCACGGTTCCGATGAAGCGGACAACAAGCGGTGTGTCATCACCGGCGAGCTTTTTGATGATGCCGTTATTGCCGTTGGTCTTGCTGCCGCTTGTTGAGGAGGCGCCGGCGGAATTGAGAATATTGCCGATGCCGATGACCTTCGTGCCGTCCTTTGCGGTAACACTGACGCTGTTCTTATTGCTGTCGGTCACATAAAGAATTTTCGCGTTGCTTTTGACTGCACCGGAATCCTGATATGCGCCGACTCCGTCGGTGTAATTAAAATGCGCAAAGCCGGAGCGGTCCTGTGCAGAGACCTGAATGCCGGAGACTGTCGCGCTGCCCTTTGCGGTTTCGAGCGTGAGGCTGTATGTGCCTGCCGGGACACCGGGGATGTCCACGCGGACACCGCCGCTGACATCGCGGACAAGATAGGTGAAATCGTCGCCGGAGAGTTTGCCGGATGCAGCACCGGAATAAGAAACGCCGGTGACCTGCGAGTCGCTGATGCCGGAGACCGTTGCATAGAGCATTTCATTCCATCCGCCTGCGCTGATGAGTGTGAACTCTCCCTGTGTCATCTGACCGGAACCGCTTTCGCCTGTGGCGGGTAAGGTTGTGCCGCTGCTGCCCTGTTCCGGAGCGGTCGTGCCGCTGCTGCCGCTGCCCGTCAGGTCAATATAGAACAGATTGGAGCTGCCGCTTCCCTTTTTGATTGAATGTGAGCCCGCATTCAGCGCAATGCTGAACACACCGTTTGTCGGGATATCATACTGGGTGCTGTCGAGGTAAAATGTTGTGCCGTCCTTGATGACAAGAGTCAGGGTCATCGCTGCGGAGGTGGAAAAGGAGATGTCGGTTGTGCTCTCCATTTTCAGGCATTGTGTCAGCGTCTGCCCGTTGTATGTCATGGTTCCCTTTCCGGTGGAAAGGTTGCCTGTAATGTCAAAATAAGAACTGTCCGTTCCCTGCGTTGTAAAATTGTGGCTGACCGAACTGCTGATTGCCGCCGAAGCCGCCGCTGCGGCTGCTGTCTGCGTGGCTGCTGCTGCCGGCACCTGCCGCTGCATGACGGCACATCCCGATGCCATGACTGCCGCAGCCGTCAGCAGGCTGATTCTTCGCCTCACTGCCTTCGTAATCATGATTTTTCCTCCTTAAATGAAACAATGTATTCTTTATGTTTTTTTCTGCGGAATCAAAAAAGCCTCGGATTGCCGGCGTGAATCTTAACGGGAAAAGAGAGCGCCGCACAGTCCGCAAATTCGATCCCGTTTATATCATACATGATCCGTGCCGGTTTTTCAATGATTTATTATATTGAAAAACTGACTGATTATCCCTAAGAAGAGCGGTATACGGCGGCGGCATGGTGAATGATAACGGCTGCAAGGAGCTGATCGCGCAGATCATCGAAGATGACGGTCATCCGAAAAATGCAGGGTGGTCTGTTTCCTTTCGGAAAGTGTCGATCTGACGGAGTGCATGGGCAGTCTACTTCGTAAAAATCTTTGACTAGAAAACAATATCAATGCATAATCTTCCGCAATCTGCAAACAATACCGGTAGCTTTGAAAAAGCGAAGCTATCCCAAAATAGCGAAACCAAAACCGGAGGCACAAAATGAAAGCAACCCCGCACGAAAAACACTGACACAGGGATTCGCATTTGCTCCGGGATGCAGGATCTCGCCGGGAGAAGGTACATCGAGTAGAGAATATAGAAAAACCGTCATCTGATTGTGGAGTCAGATGGCGGTTTTCGCATATTCTGTTGTTGTTTCCGACACTTTACTTTTTTGAATGCAGTGAAATACTTGACAGTCGCAAAGAAGATTGTTATAATAATAACGCATATCAAAACGGTATGTTTTTTGAGAGCCAATCTATCATTTACGGACAGGAGAAACAAATGGCAGAGAAGAACACCGAAAAACAGCGTGCGGCAGAACAGCAGCTTGCAGAGATTGCCAAAATCTCGGACGAAGAACTGTTCAAACGACTGGATACCGATGAAGAGGGTCTGAATCAGGTCGAGGCAAGCGACCGCCTCGAAGAATACGGCAAAAACATCATCGACACCGGCAACGAAAACAGCCTTGCCAAGCGCGTGCGTGAGGCACTCATCAACCCCTTCAATGTTGTGCTGCTGATTGTCGCAGCCGTAACGCTGGTGACTGATGTTATCATTGCAGAGAAACCGAGCTGGGCAACTTTCCTTATGTTGATCTTTGTGGTTGCAGTTTCGGGTATTATATCTTTCGTGCAGGCAGAGAAATCCAACAGTGCTGCACAAAAACTGCAAAACATGATCTCCAACAGGATTGACGTCATCCGCAACGGCAGCAGCATGGAAATTGACATAGAAGATGCCGTTCCGGGCGATGTGGTCAAACTGGCATCCGGCGACATGCTTCCCGGCGACGTTCGTTTCATTGAGACAAAAGATCTGTTCATTGACCAGTCTCAGCTCACCGGCGAGAGCAATCCGATTGAGAAATTTGCCGGTCCCGATCCTGTGGGCGATGATATTACAGAGCTTGACAACATCGGGTTCATGGGCAGCAATATCATCTCCGGAAGTGCAAAGGCTGTTATCCTGACAACCGGAAACCGTACCTATCTCGGCAGCATGGCAAAAAGTCTGAACACCTATCAGAACAAGAGCAGCTTTGAACGCAATATCAATTCCATCAGCAGCCTGCTCATCAAGTTCATGGTTGTTATGGTTCCGGTCATTTTCATTGCAAACTTTATCACAAAGGGGAGCTGGCTCGATTCGCTGATGTTCGGCATCACGATCGCCGTCGGTCTGATGCCGGAAATGCTGCCGGTCATTATGACCTCATCTTTGGCAAAGGGCGCTGTCAACATGTCGAAGAAGCAGACGATTGTGAAGCGTCTCGGCTCGATTCAGACTTTCGGCGAAATGGACATTCTCTGCACAGATAAAACCGGTACGCTGACGCAGGACGAGATCGTTCTGGAAAAGTACATGGATGTGCTGGGCAGAGAGGACAAGCGTGTGCTGCGCCACGCATTCCTGAACAGCTATTTCCAGACCGGACTCAAAAACCTCATGGACGTGGCAATCATCAACCGTGCTGAAAAAGAGGAGCTTTCCTATCTGAAAGAAACCTATGTGCGTGAAGATGAGATACCGTTTGATTTCAGCCGCCGCCGCATGAGCGTGGTGCTGCGCGATAAAAACGGCAAGCGTCAGCTTGTGACAAAGGGCGCAGTTGAGGAAATTCTTTCGATCTGCGGGCATATCGAGATTGACGGTGAAGTCAAAGCCATTACGCCGGAGCTGATCGAAAATGCACAGAAGATTGCAACCGAAAACAATCTTGAGGGCATCCGCGTCATTGCCGTTGCACAAAAAAACAACATCCACGACATTGAACATTTCGGCGTGGATGATGAAAGCGATATGGTTCTGATCGGCTTTGTCGGATTTCTTGATCCGCCGAAGCCCTCTGCGGAATCCGCAGTCAAAGCGCTTCAGAAGAACGGCGTGCGTACAGTCGTCCTGACCGGCGACACGGAGGGCGTTGCAATCAACATCTGCGGACGGCTCGGCATCCCGACGGAATATACGCTGACCGGATCACAGGTTGAGGCTATGTCCGATGAAGAACTGCTTGCCGCCTGCGAAAAATGTCACATCTATTCCAAGCTGTCACCGTATCAGAAGCAGCGTGTCGTCAAGGCATTCCAGACGAACGGACACACAGTCGGCTATATGGGCGACGGCATCAATGACAGCCTGCCGCTGAAACAGGCGGATGTCGGCATTTCCGTTGATACCGCGGTCGATATTGCAAAGGAAGTCGCGGATATTATTCTGCTGGAAAAAGACCTCAATGTGCTGGATGAAGGCGTCATTGAGGGCAGACGAACATTTGCGAATATGTCCAAATACCTGAAAATGTCGGTCAGCGGCAACTTCGGCAATATGTTCTCGGTGCTGATCGCCAGCATTTTCCTGCCGTTCCTTCCGCTGCTCCCGATTCACATTCTTGTGCAGAATATTCTGAATGATTTTGCGCAGCTCGGTATGCCGTTTGACCATGTGGAGGACGAGAGCATCCGCCTGCCGAAGAAGTGGAACATCCCCGGCATCAAAAAGTTCATGGTGATTTTCGGCCTGCTCAGTACCGTGCTTGATGTGCTTTGCTTCCTTGTGCTCTGGTTCGTTTACAAATATAACAGCGAATCGCTGGCAGGCTTCTTCCAGAACGGCTGGTTTATGTTCGGCGTGATCTCGCAGACGGTTGTCATTCACACAATCCGCACACCGAAGATTCCGTTTATCAAAGACCGGGCGTCGGTGCAGCTCAGCATTTCCACGCTGCTTGTTGTGATTGCAACACTTTTGATTGGATTTACCGGTATTGCCGCGCTGTTTGATCTGCCTGTCATGGTGCCGTCTTATCTGGCATGGCTTGCCGGGCTGATGATTGTTTATACTGTCCTTGCGCAGATTCTGAAGCGTATCTATATGAAGTTCAATCATGAGTGGGTTTGATCGGAACAATCAATACATTGAAAGCACCCGGCAATGCCGGGCGCTTTGCTTTTCGCTTTAAGCGATGTTTTGAAAACATGCCAATGGATATATTCCCTCGCATTGCAAACAATACCGGTAGCTTTGAAAAAGCGGAGCTATCCCCAAATAGCGAACCCAAAACAGGCGGCAGAAAATGAAAGCAACCGCTCGCTGAAAACATCGACACCGGATTGGGTGTTCTGTTTAGGGATAGAGGCAGAGAAGGAACCGTACATCGGAACGTAAACATTATGACTGCCTTTTTTCGGTATCATCATGTCTTGATTCTTCTGTTTCACGTTCAGATCACGCCGATCCGAAAGTGCTTCATTGTGTTTTCTCCTCACTGTATTTTCAGATAGGCGTCGAGAATAATTTTCGCGTGATCGAAGGCGATTCCGCTGTTGGCAATGATATCAAAGCCCTGTGCGGTTTTGCGGAGCACTGCCGTCAGTATAATGTCGCTGCTTTTCAGCGTCAGCGTAAAAACATCACCGCTCTGCTGCACATCGAGTGCAAACCACTGTGCATCGAGTGCATCGTCGCCGCTCAGCACTGTGCAGATCTCTTCATCGACCGCCGCGGTGTAGGCGCAGCTGATGACTCTGCCGCGCGGATCGCGGGCAACAGCGCTGTAATTGCCGACCGGAATAAGAGTCTCCGCAGTCACGCCGGTCTCCTCCTTCAGCTCGCGCACCGCTGCCTGTTCAAGCGTTTCGTCGTTTTTCAGGAAGCCGCCCGCCAGCGCCCAGTGATTCATGTACGGATGCTCGCCGCGACGGATCAGCAGCAGATCACGGATTTCGCCTGCGCGCCTGCCGAAAACTGCCATATCCACGGCGACCGACGGACGGAAATAACTGTCGATATTGTAAGCGCCGAGGAACAGCTGCTCGTCGTTCTCCTCGCCGAGTGATTTGGCGGCGAAGGCGGTTTTCAGCTCCTCCTTCGAGCGCTGCGAATAGAACAGCGGAATGACGCCGTTGATGTGATCTGCGCCGCGCAGGGTGAGCCAGAGTCTGCCGTCGCGCAGCTCCATGAGCTTGTTTTCGAGCACGAATGCAACCTCATCTCGGAAGTATTCGCGGAAATCAAGCCCGAAGCGTGCTTTGAACGCTGCCAGATCGACGAACGCGAAATAGAACGCGACCGAGACCATTTTTGCGATGCTTTCCTCCTTCGGCAGCCGGTAGATATCCTGAATCGGGAATCTACCCTCGGTAATCGCCTTGCGGTAGCGCTCCATGCGCTTTTCTGCCGCGCCGAGATTGTAGGCAAGATAATCCATGCCGAGGGACTGCGCGCCGAGCCCCATGCCGACATACGGCGTGCCGTTGATCACACGCTTTGTCAGGTAGTCGCTGGTGCCGTAGTCGCCGGGCACGCGGCTGAAGGTGTTTTTTCCGATGTTTGCCTGATAGCCGCATTCAGTCAGCAGATCGTATGCCAGCCGGTACTGATATACCGCCTTGTAGATCGACACACCGCCTGCCTCGTGTTCGAGTTTCGTGCCTTTGTAGCGGTTGCGGTAGAGCGTGATATGCTCCGGCGCAAGCCCGATCGCATAGCGGAGTGTGCTGCGGAAATCGGCGTCAGTTTGATAGAGAAAGCCGAACATCAGGTCGATATTGAAGCTTTGAAAGCCTGCTGCGCGGATATTGGCAACAGCTCTTTCATAGACCGATGCCGAGCCCTCGCGACCAAGCTCGCTGAGCAGCCGCTCCGAGACGGTCTGTACGCCCATGCTGATTCTGCGGTAGCCCAGTTCATAGAGTGCTCTGATCTTTTCGGGCTCGTTTGCGGCGATGACCGGCGTGGTTTCGACGCTGAACACCACACCTTCCGCAAGATCGAACAGTGTCCGCACCGCTTCGGTGATGCGGGTCAGGTTTTCGACCGAAAGCTTGGTCGGCGTGCCGCCGCCGAGGTCATAACCGACGATCTTTTTGCCTTTGAGGACTTCCGCATACATCCGCATTTCCTGCAGCAGCAAATCGACATATTCATTTTCGGCCTCGTCGGAGGGATTTTCGAGCACAACATATTCGCAGAATTTGCACCGTGCCTTGCAGAACGGCACATGGACATAAAGCGAAAGACTGTCAGCCTTCTGCCATTCTGCACACAGGAAGCTCGGAATCTCGCCGGGATCGCCAATGCGGTATGCCATGAAGGAATGCGGTGTCAGCGGATACGCCGTGTTGGCGTAGTGGTGATAAAGCAGACCTGTTTCATAGATTTCTTTGCAGTTCATAAGATACCCCTTTCTTTCAGTGCGTTGCTTTCCTGAAAATCCTTTTCGCTTTCCATGTGACCGCCTTTTGTGTTATTCCTATTATGATAATAACACGAAAGAAATAACTTGTCAAGCGGATTGGATATTTTTTTATCATTTAACATTCACTCGCATATTTCCGATGTTTTCAGCACTCCCTGTAAAATCTTTCTGACTGCCGAAGCATCGTTTCACAAGAAAACATATGGGTATATACCGGCAAAGATCATTTTGCTTTGGAGCATTTGTGCTTTCCTGCTTCTTTGTCCGATGATGAACTGCATTCCTTGCGAAAAGTGTTTGCGGCGCATTGAACAGAAAAAAAGCCCAGCATATTTGTGCATAAATGCCCACACGCAGCAAACAATACCGGTGAGCGATCAAAAAATAGCGAAAGTGAAATCATTGACACAGGAATTTGCGTTCTGCTCCGGGATGCAGGAACATGACGTGGGAGGGTGCATTTGGTATAGGATATAGAGGAACCGCCGCCTGATTGGAAGTCAGGCGGCGGGTTCTGTATTATTTCATGAGCAGATGTTTCAGCAGTGTGAGGTCTTTTGCATTGAGCTTTCCGTTTCCGTCCATATCGCCCGCATTCCAGTTCGGCAGCATTGTCTCAATTGTCAGCAGACATTTTTGCAGAAGCACTGCATCTGCAATGTCGCATTTGCCGTCTGCATTGACATCTCCCGGAATGGTTTGTCCGCCGAAAAGCTGCATGATCTCCGATTTGTTCAATGCCTGTCTGTAAACAGCGACATTGTCGATCTCTCCCTGAAAGCCTGCATCCTCCTCATAAAAAGAGCGTCCGAGCCAGCACTTTTGTCCGCTGCCCATATCCGCAGGTCCGGTTGTCAGGTCGGTCGTTTCCGCAGCAAGAACACCGTCGATATACAACCTTGCGCTGCCGCCGCTGACTGCAAATACATATCTGTGCCACTGCGTGCCGTCGAGATCATCAAATCGCAGGCCGCTCTCGCCGCGCCATGTGTCAGTCGTCGTCTGGAAGCGGAAATGATCCTTTGCGATTTTGAAAAATGCGTATTTGTCGCGGTTCTGACCGGTCGCAAAGGTGAAGAAATCGCCCTCTGAATCCGATCTCGCATCCATAACCACAGTATATTCGCGGATGCCGTCGAGCAGACCTGCCGGAAGCTCTGCGTAGTCCGCCGGATTGCCGGAAAGCCGCAGGAATCCGCCGTTTGCATCCGCAGCAAAGGATGTGCTTGACGAAAGTGTCAGACCGCCGCCGTTCCCGCTGATATCCGGAACAGTCGGACCGTCAATTTGTTCATCAAAGTCATACATAACAGCAGGTGTCGGCATTTCCGCATCGCGGAGCGGCGTTCCGAATACCTTGACCTCATAGACGGTCGGGGTATACCAGTTGTTGTTCGGATTGTTCTGCAAGGTCGCGTTTTGCACATTGAGCCGCACATACCGTGCTTCTCCGGAGAGCATATCACTGTTGAAGCCATAGGTTTTACTGACAACATCACTGTTTTTGTCGGTGTGATCGAGCAGCGTTTTCCAGTTCACGCCGTCCGTGCTGCCCTCTACCTTGTAGGTATAATAGCCCTCTGAGCCCTTGCAGATATACCATGAGGTCTGAATATTGGCAAGTGAACAGACCTGTTCGAGATCAATTTGCAGATAGAACGGCCATTTTTTGTAGTCGCTGATTGCAGTGAAGGATGACTGATACGAGCCGTCAACCGCCTTTTCCGGCGCATTTTCCGCCTTTGCGCCAAGCGAAGCGGACGCCGGTCTGTCCTGTGAGAGCAGCTCTCCCGCCTGCACCGGATAGAGATCTCCGGTTTTTGTGCTGTACCGGAAAGACGGATAATAATCGTAGAATGCGAAGCTGTTGTCGAAATACAGCGGGCAGAGCGTCGTGCCGCTGGTTGAGTCTGCTCGAAGCCAGCGGTAGGCATGCATCAGGTAGTTTTTGTCCTGTAAATTGACAATCCAGCCGGACTGTGAGGAAAAGGTCGAGCTGTTGCCGATGCTGCGCAGACCGCTCCATGATCCTGCAATGTTATCCGTGACTGCGTATGCGCCGCTGCTCGGATACCAGCCTGCCGCCTGCGAGGTGAAAAGGAAATAATAGCCGCCGCGTTTGACGAGATTTGGAAATTCGCGGTACTGGTCTTCAAAAAGTGTCTGAACAATCTCCGTCACGTCGCTGTAATCGCTGTTCATTCTGAAGATGTAGAGCGTTGCATTTGCGCCCTGTCCTTCCTTGTTTGCCGCTGCGATCAGATAACCGGTATGAGCAGCATCGTCATCAAAGAAAATTGCCATATCGCGTACCTGGATATTCAGCGGATTATACACATGATGCACCGTGAACTGTCCGCCGGGTGTTCCGGTGATGACAAGCGCCTTTCCGTCTGCATAGCCGGATGGCTGTTCCCAGTGCGCCCAGACAACAACCTTGTTTGCGTGCGGGAGATACTCAATATGCACCGATTCTATCTTGCAGCTTGCGAGTGCGCTGTTCTGCGACGAATCCGCAGCATTGCGCGCATTTCCGAAATGCACGCCGTCAGAGGATACGGTTTCTTCGAGATAGATGTCCTGCGTGCCGCTGTGGGAGCGCAGCGCATAGCTGTAATAGGTATTGCCGACTTTATATCCGCTTGTTTCATAGCGCAGGCTGCTGCCCTTCTGGTTGTCGTAGGAATCCAGACCGGACGGCAGTGCGCAGGGTGTCAGCGATTTCACGGATGAATACTGTGTGCCGTTCTTTCCGGTCACAGCAAGCTGATAGTAATACACCGTTCCGGTCTCCATGTCACTGTCCGACCATGAATTGCCCGTGCCGGAATAGACCGGAACAAAGTCAGTGTCCGTATTTTCCGAGCGGTAGAGCGTATAATTCGCAGCATCAAGCGTCGTTGCCCATTGCAGCGCGGCATGGTCGGCATACCCGCTGTCTGCAATTGTATAGAGATTTGCCGCAAGTCCGATCTGATCTGAGATATTCTCCGCAGCAGGATGCGCCTCTCCCGCAGCAGTCACGTTTACCGGAGTACCTGTGAGAAAAGAGGCACTCAGCAGCAGGGAGGCAGTTCGCTTCAAAATATTTCCTTTTTTCATAGTAAGTCCCCCGTATTTGCATTGCCGGTATTCCTTTGACCGGCTTTTTTTCATTATACGGGAATTCACTCTGGATGTCAATGCCTGATTGCATCCTTTCTATTGCAGAACGTGTTTTTTCATCCTTTCCGGTATCACCGCGGAAAAGTTGATACCGGGTTACCATTGCTCTCATATCCGGATACACTCCGCATTCGGTTAGTAATTGAAAGCAAAATATCATTGTATTTCATCATCCGATGTGGTATCATAAAACAGAATCAGTTATAAGCCGAAAGATAATTACAGGTGATTGCGATGCGAAGAAAACGGCTGCTTATACAAGAAATATAATATTATGCATTCATTCAGCATATGCTTTTCGCTGCCGTGCGTATGGCATTCGACCCCTTCCGGGTGCCGCGCCGGACAGCCGAAAGCATATGCCTGATGAAAATACAAATGGTTACTTCGGGGGAAACACAGAAATGAAAAAGAGGCTTTTGACGCTGCTGACAGTGGGCGCATCCGCGGCATCCGTGCTGCAGATGCCGCCGCTCAAAACAGCCGCAGCGGATGAATACCTCATCCGCGACAAATGGGGTTACTGTACGACTGCGCATTATGCCGAATCAGAACATTTTGTAATCTTTTACGGCAATAACGACACGACCGGTAAAGTCAATGATGCATTCCTGAAGCGGAATCTGGAGGATTACGAAAAGCTCTGGAAATGCTACGGCGAATATCTCGGCATGGAGAATATGAATGTCGATATCTACGGCAAAAGCACGCAGAAATACAAAACCTGCATCTATCTGACCTATACAGGACTCGATCAGTATCCTGACGGCTGGGCGTTCATGAGCGCTGAGGACGGCTACGGCATCGAGATCATCAGTCCGGAGGCGATGCTCGACGATCTGACGATCGCGCATGAATTCGGTCATGTCGTTACGATGCAGCAGAAGGCGTGGGTCGATCAGGATATCACAGGTGCATGGTGGGAGCCCCTTGCAAACTGGTTCCGCGAGATGTATCTATACAGCGACTATTATACCGGAAGCACCAAAACCTGCTGGTTTGAGCCGTATATCCGCAATATGAGCCTGACGCTTCCGCACGGGCGCAACTATTATGAGGTCTGGCCGTTCCTCGTGTATCTGTCCTACAATCCGGATAATCTGCCGGGACTGGGGATCAATTCGGTTAAGCGCATCATCTCTGAGGCAAAGCCGAATGAATATCCGATGGACACGATCACGCGCCTGTTCGGTACAGACGCGCAGACCGTTTTCGGGCATTACGCAAAGCGGATGGCGACGTTTGATTTCGGTGCACAGGAAGCCTATCTCTCCGAATTCAATCGCAAGCTTTCGGAATCCAAATATTACTGGAATCTGTTTTATACGGTTCCGGAGAATCACGGAGACGGCTGGCTCACAGTCCCGCAGGCAGAGGCACCGATGCAGACCGGTATCAACATCATACCGCTGAACGTCACCGGAGACAGCATTTCCGTGCAGTTCAAGGGACTTTCTGACGACTCCAATGCCGGCTGGAAGGCGTGTATCGTCACTGTCGATGCATCAGGCAATGAGACCTACTCCGATCTGTTCGGGGACGGTGAAAGCATGACGGTTCCGGCGTCGGCTGCAAAGACTGCATATCTGACCGTTGCCGGCACACCCAAGAAATTCAATGCCGTCAACGCCTTCCACAAGGATAATGTATCCTCCTATAAATCCGGAGCGGAGCGCCGCAGATATCCGTATGCGGTGCAGCTTTCCGGCGCATCGGTCATCCAGCAGGCGGAGACCTACGCAAAAGGTACCGGACACGCACACCCGAACGGCGGCGGCTGGGTCGCAAATAGTGCAGCCGTTGCTGATTCTGTGTATGTCGCGCCGAATGCGATGGTGCTCGGCTCGGCAAATGTTTCGGGCAATGTCCGCATTGAGGATTATGCGATCGTCGCTGGCAGCGCGACCGTGAAGGACAATGCCGTGATTTCCGGGCACGCGATCGTAGACGGCGGCGGCATGGTGTATGATAACGGCTGGAAGTTCGGCAGCGTGACGGTCAGCGGCAATGCGGTTATCGGTGACAGCGCTGTTGTCAGCGGACTGTGCAGCATCTCCGTCAACGCTAGAGTCCTCCAAAAAGCGTATCTGACCGAGAATATTACCGTAACAGACGAAGCGACCGTCAAGGGCTTGAGCTACTGCTACGGCACAAGCAATTATTCCGGTCAGGCGATTCTCGACGGAGATTATGCAAACTCCGAGACCCGCAGCAGCGGCATCTCCTTCGGCTGGCTTGACGATACGGTATCCCGCAGCTATACCGACGGCATGCTGCTCGGCTATGATTTTGCGAATGAAAGCAACGTATGGACAGCAGATAAGCATACGGCAACCGATGCCCGGATCGACGGCGCACAATGGCAGGCGGAACGCACCTCCGCAAAGGGCGTTCTCAGCTTTGACGGAAACGGAACAGAGCTGCTGCTTGATGATTCGTTTATGCAGACGCATGATCTGCAAATCAGCCTTGCAGCACTCTGGAAGGGCGGCAAGGCACAGCAGGAGCTGTTTCATTTCGGCGATGATACAGCATATCTCTCATTCACGCCGAGCAATGCAAACGGTGTTGCCGAGCTGACCGTCACCGACGGCAAAACTACGGAAACGCTGACCGCCTCTGTACCGCTCGCAAAGGGCGAATGGAGCAAGATCACCGTGCAGCTTATCGGCGGAAAGGGAACTTTGCTCATCAACGGGCAGCATGCAGACAGCAAGGCGGTTTCGCTCACGCCGCTTGATGTGATGTGTGCCGCGAAAAGCGATCTGTGCAGCATCGGCGGAAGCTTTAAGGGCGCAGTCGATTACGTCAATTTCTACTTCCGGCAGACCGCCGAGCCCAACCTCACATACAGCGGCAAAGAGGATGCCGATGACAGCGATCCGCAGAAGATTCGCGGCGATGTCGATGCAAACGGAAAATTTGAGCGTGCGGATATCATCATGATGCAGCAGTTTTTGCTGACCGCCGGTACACTGACCGACTGGGGAGCAGGCGATATGGACGGAAACGGCAGAATCAATGCCGCCGATCTGACATTGATGAAGCAATTGATGATGTATGCATGATCTGGGATGTCTTTATTTAGTCATATATATCATCGTAAAACCGCTCTCCGTTCGGGGAGCGGTTTTCTTGCCAAATAAATAGATGCCCGCCGATCGGCGGGCATTCGCTAATGTGCGTCATACACTTCCTTGATTTGTGCTGCCTTGCCCGCACTGCGCGAAGCCACCAGATAGCAGTCATTCGCAAAGAGCGCCTCGAAAAAATCAAGGATGCATTTACTTCCGTTCGCGGTAATCAATGCCGCCCCAGTTTTCGGTCGTCCAGAGATTTTTGCCGTCGTTGTCGATCAGAATGGTTTGCAGCTGATAATCCGGGGTTTCCTCTGCATTTCCGGCTGAAACCTGCTGTACCGGCAAAACGGCAGCAGAAAGCAGAATGCTCAGGATGAGCGCAGCACTTGTTCGTGTTTTCATGATATTGTTCCTCCTTCTGCGGTGTCTTTGATTACAGTATATCAGGGTTCCGGCAGGAGTACAAGTGTTTTTCGGCTTTTCTGCGGATTCTACAAAAACAGTCTTCACTTTTTTACGAATCGGATAATCGGACGGGTCAGAGAACGATATAGTTCATAGCAAAAAAAGACCCCGCTGTCCGATTCAGCGGGGTTGAATAAAGTGGTTATCTGCACGGTATAAATGCAGATTCGGGAAAATAGGAAATGTAGGGAATTGGGGGGAAGTTAAACATGATTATTCGGCTTCTGCCTCAGCGGATTCCGTTACAGTCTCCGCTTCAACTGCTGCGTGGGGTGCTGCCGGACCGGCGGGCGGTTCCGGCTTTTTGTCATCATGGATCGGAGCAGGCGGTGCGATCGGTGCTTCACCCTCGATCGGAGCAGGCGGTGCGATCGGTGCTTCACCCTCGATCGGAGCAGGCGGTGCGATCGGTGCTTCGCCCTCAACCGGAGCAGGCGGTGCGATCGGTGCTTCACCCTCAACCGGAGCAGGCGGTGCGATCGGTGCTTCGCCCTCAACCGGAGCAGGCGGTGCGATCGGCTCTTCACCCTCAACCGGAGCGACCGGCGGCTCTGCTTTCTTCGGCTCGGAAGCCTTCAGCTCTTCACAGAAAGCAAACCATGCTGCCTTTGCATCGTCATCCTTGAAATCCTGTGCGTCAAAATCAAAAACTTCGTCGATTTTAGCAAGAATCTCGCCCTTGCTGATCGGTTTGACCGGCTGGAGCTCTTCCAGAGTCTCGGCGATTACGTCCGGAACTTCGTCTGCGATTTCCTCAAGAACCTCAGCTGCTTCTTCGTTCACAGCTTCTTCTTCGGCAGCCTCTTCTGCTGCTTCGGTTTCTTCCTCGGTTTCCTCTGCAACGTCTTCTGCGGTCTCTTCTTCGGTCACGATCTCCGGTGTTTCTGCCTTCTCACTGAGAAGGCTGCTCGCGAATGCGGTCAGTCCGGATGCAGTCGCCAGCATAGTCAGCGATGCAACAAAGGATACGATCTTCTTGTTTTTCATGATACTGAACTCCTTTTTTCAAAAAATTTTTTTTGCCCCGTGCATTGGAGCCGAAGCCCGTTTGTCTGGCTTCTATTCTTAGGATACGGAAAAGCGGATCGGAAAACGGGGTATCCGGAAAAATTTTTTTGAAAAAATTTTTTGCGGAGTTTTTTTCGCACGGATATCAGTGAAAAGCCGTGCAGGATGAACCTTCATCCTGCACGGCTGCATTGTGTGTGAATCAAAACGTTCAGAGAATCAGACCGGCTCGATCCGGCACACCGGGCGAAGGTGCCGCTTTGTCTGCCGGTGGCAACTCGGCTGCCGGATCGGGCAGGGGAGCGCGTACCGGATCATGCTGATCCGGTGCAGCGGGTGCAGAAGGCGGAACAGGTGCATCCGGGTGCTCCGGTGTTTCCGGCGGTGTCGGCAGTTCCGGCTGCGGTTTTTCATCCTTTGCAGGATCCGGCGCGGCAGGCGGCGCAATCTGCTCAGACGGAAGCGGCGGTTTCTCGTCTTTTGCTGGATCCGGCACCGGCGGTTCGTTGCCGGGCTTGGGCGGATCGGCATCCGGCTTCGGCGGATCGGCAGGCTTCGGAGGTTCGGGCGGCTCATGCGCACCCTTCTGTTTTTCTAGCTCTTGAACCTCTGCTTTCAGGCTGAGCTTTGCGGTCTCTTCCTCAATCTCTGCCTTATATTCCTGATAGGAATTCTCATTTTCGGTATAGAGATAGATCTGAACCGGATTTTCATTGTCAATATCACCCTGATCGAGCGAGTCCTTTAGCATAGAGCCGAGAAACGCAGAGAGAGACATGTGCTGATTTTCTGACATATCAATCACGGAGCTCTGATCGGCATTTTCCGGCTGAATCTGGATTGCCTCGATTACCTCACCGCTGCGGTTCAGTGCCACCTCATAGCGCTTTTCCTCGACCATGATGACAACGGATTCCGTTTCCGGCTTTTTCCTGCGCATATGCTGTTTCAGCCCGACGGCGCTGAGAACCAGAAGGCAGGCTGCTGCTGCGGCGATTCCCGTCACCGTCCGCAACGAAATCCGGTGCTTCGGCTTCAGATCGTTCATCAGCACGGGTTCCGTTACGGTCTGTCCGACTTCATAGTGCAGATTGGCTGCGCGCACGAAGCGTGATTCCTCATCCATCAGCATGGCATAGCCGGGATGACATTCCGTTACCAGATACTTCATGATTCTTCCCCCCTTTTCAGGACCTGCATGATATGGCTGCGAAGAATTTCGTAGCCGTTTGTGCAGATCAGCAGCACGGCAACCAGATACTTCCTGTGGCGTTCCAGCGGTTTTCGTTCGACATCGGCGCCCTCGGCAAGTCTGGCGAGCGGCACGCGCTTGGTGCGCAGGAAGTCCTCCAGCACATCCGGATTGTGCCGTGCATAGCAGATCGCTTTTTTGCAGATTTCAAGCGTTCTGTTCTGTTTCGGTGCATTCTCAGCAATATCGGTCATGGACACACCGAATTCTTTCATCTGTTCGGAAAGCTCCCGGATTTCTTCCTTTGTTGCTTCCCGGATATCGTGTTCCTCATAGTCGTCATGCGGATCGGCGAGTGTTCCGATCAGTTCTGTCTGGTCGTCGTCAGCGGCGGAATTGAGAGAAATCTGTCCGCTGTGCTTTTTTTCCCGTCTGTAATAATCAATCAGTCTGCTGCGGATCTGGAGTGCTGCATATTTGAGAAATGCGCCGCGAAGTCTGGAATAGCTGCCGATCGCTTCATAGAAGGCAAACATTGCAATGCTCAGCTCATCATCCTCCTGCTCCGGCTGCCGTTTCAGGTATTTCGCGGCCTCGGAGCGGATGAACGGCATATAATCGGCAATCAGTGCATCCGCGGCATCATTGTCTTTCTTTGCTGTCATCACACGGGAAATGAGCTGCTTTGCATCGGGATTCATATGCCCACCCTCCCCTATTTATTTTAGTTTACGCACGCGATGTGCAGAAAACGGGGTAATCATCCTGAATTTTTTAATTTTTTCTGTCCGGAGGATGCACCCTGATTTTACGAATATCGGCGGACAGCTTCTGGCTATCCGCCGATGTGTTTCCCCATAAAATATATCTGTCTAACAGTATAGCATATTTTCCTCTGAGATGCAATAGTTTTCGCTGAATAATTATACATTCTTCAGGCTGAATTGCACCGAGATTTCAAAAGCCGGTACAAAAATGCCGCCCGCATTGCGGCAGGTCAGACATCCCTGACCGGAACGATGATATCACGGTTCATGATAACGGAGATATCCTTTTGCCGGAGGTACCGTAAAGCTCGCGTGAGCAAAATGTATACGGATAAGCCCGCAGGTTATATGTGCAACGCAGATACCACTTTATCTACAAGCTGAATGCCCGGCTGACGCCGGGCATTCATTGTATTCTATCAAAATGGATATGGTTCAATTTCTGAACTCTGTTCGGGTATGTGTTCAGGGAATAACCGTGATATCACACGGAATGAAGTTCTGAACTGTCTGATTGGGAAGGCAGCCCGGTTCATCCTGTGCGCCGCCGCCGAGGGTTCCCTCGCTCGCAAAAATCCGGTACTGTCCGCATTCTTCCGGCATATCGAAATACATTGTAAACAGGACACCGTCCTCTGTGATTGCAGCATCCGCCTGCGTTTCGCCGTTGCGGAAGACAGTCGGGATACCTTTGCTGTCATATCCGAATGCGCGGTAATTGTTGAAAGATACCATAATCGTATTTCCGTGAATCGAAGAGCTCCTCAGCGTCATTACATTTTCCAGCAGAGTGCCGTCAACACTGATACCAAGCCGGCTGTCTTCTGTCACATCTGAATCGTATTCTGCATAGCAGTCATACAGCAGCGATTTCAGCGCGGAATCATACCCGAATCTCAGAGTACCGGATACAAACGGATCACAGCCTCTGACATACACATTGACCGGAACATTCTTCTGACCGGCATGTGCGGTCACCGCCCCGATATAAACAGTCGGTCCTTCCGCTGTTTCCGGATCAATTCCGGATTTCTGTGTACCCTCTGCCTCATCCACGATGATCTCAGCACCGAGAATCTCGCAGTCAATATGGATTGTCTGCCCGGCATCTGCATAAGCATTATAGTAATAATCGGTGATCTTGGTCTCCGTACCGTCCGGATTCACCACAAATGAATTTACTGTGGGCACATATTCCTGAACGACATAGCGTCCGGGCTGAGTCGGTGCAATCAGTGTGCATTCCGCCAGCGCCGCACCGTCCGGCGCCTTTGTGCTGCCGTTCCCGTTTCCGCCGATCGAAAGAACACATCTCTCACTGTTCTGCTCACCGCCGTAATATATGCAGTTGACAATGCCCTCGTAATAATGCAAATTCGTCTGCGACAGAAGATTGAAATTTGTCATATCATACAGAGCACCGAAAAATGCCACGCCCGGATCATTCTGAACTTTGAGCTGCATTTTGATCTGTTCGCCCGCCTTTGCATGGAAGACAACCGGTGCTTTTTTGTTCGTTCCTGCGGATTCATAGGCTCTGTCTGCCGGAACCAGCGAATATGTCAGTTTGCCGCTCTTGGGCGCTTCGGTTTTATCAGCCGCTGCAGGTGTCTGCTTTGCCGGCAATGCCGTGGTTTCTGCGACAGTCTGATTCGGTGCTGTTTCATCTGAAACAGTCTGTGTGAAAGCAGTTATCTGTTCTGCTGTCGTAACGTTTTCCTCTGTCCCTGTTATCGCGGCTGTTGTTTCCGTTGCAGCTTCTGACACCTCAACGACCTCGATATCTGCGCTGCTGACGGGATCATCTGCAGCCTTGTGCAGCATAAATCCGCCGAACCCGATATTCAGCACCAGCAGAGCCGCTGCGACTGCCGTACCCGTCGCAATTCCGCGGCGGGTCATGCGGATCTCTTTCTTCTCCTTATGGCCGGACTGTTTCATTGCATTCACCTCACCGGACGGAATCTGCCGGAAGCGGCGGTGCTGCATCATTTCCGTGATGTCTTTCTCAGAAGCGCAGTCCATGATTTTGAAATAATCCTCCGGTTTCACAGCAATTCCTCCTTTTCCAGAAATGTTTTCAGTTTTTTGCGTGTGCGCATCAGAGACATGTTCACGCGGCTGACAGAGCATCCTGTCTCTTCCGCAACCTCCTGCGCTGTCAGGCAGAGCCAGTAACGCCGCAGGAAGATCATGCGGGCAGCGGGTTTCAGTGTGGGCAGAAATCTGCGGAATGCATCCCGCAGTGCAATGCTGTTCAGTACCTGTTCCGGCTGTTCTGCCGAGGGCAGGCATTCTGTCAGTTCGTCGATTGCGACAGAGAGTTGTCCGCCGCCGCGCCGCTGCGCGTTCCGATATGCCAGTTTGTCCCTTGCCGCATTCCGGACTGCGGTGATGAGATATGCACCGAGGGATTCCGGTTCAGCAGGCGGAATCGCCTGCCACAGACACATCATTGCATCGTTCATGCATTCCTCCGCGTCCTCGCGGCTGCCGAGCATGTTGTATGCGACTGTCATGCAAAGCGCTTCGTAACGGGCTTTTGTGTTCTGTAATGCCCGTTCGTCACGCTGCTGATACAGTTTGATGATTTCTGCATCGTCCACACTGCTTCACCTCCCTCTCTGTAAGTACTGACGGAATTCAAACGAAGAATATAACACTTTTTTCCAAAAATAATGCCGGACTTAATCAAACAAAAGGAATGTGCAGCCGCCCCGGATGTCTGAATCTACTGCCGCTTGCCTGTTGAGGCTGCGGACATGGTCGGCAGCTTGCTGAGGGTCAAAGTAATTTCCTGCGGCGTTTCCCGATATCCGTTCTTTGCCCAATATACAAACAGCTTATACACACCGCCGATCTTATAGACGATCTCCCACGGGGAAGCGGTATCGGACAGACGTGCGAACAGCCGCTTGTCAAATTCTTCTTCGAGCAGATACAGCTTGTCCGTTTTCATAAGAATACCGGTAAAATCCCGATGCTCATACATATGCTCAAACAGCCATACGATATACGGACTGAGGCTTTCTTTCGTCAGCGTGAGGTAATTATCTTCGCTCTGCGAGAGCCAGTCATCCGTGACGCTTGTGATATAGTATCGCAGGACATCGTCCTTGTCTGTGAAATTGCGGTAGAATGATACCCGTCCCGACTGTGCTTCGGTGATGATGTCTACAACGGTTATTTCATGATAATCACGTTTTTTCAGAAGCCTGATGAACGCTCCTGCAATGCGGTCTTTGACCGTCACCGGGCGTTTGTTTTTTATACGTTTCATAAATGATACAAAACCTCCCTAAGTGTATCAAATTGCACGGTGTTATTGACTTTCCGGCATTTATTATGCTATACTGATGATACAAGTGAACCATATTTATCATAGCATAATAATCCAAGAAAGTCAACACGCAGGGAGGAATGAAATTTGGAATATGTATTAAGGACAAAAGATCTGACCAAAATTTACGGTCAGAAAACCGTGGCGGACAAGATAAG
Organism: Oscillospiraceae bacterium; assembly: GCA_017518255.1. Lineage (GTDB taxonomy): Bacteria > Bacillota > Clostridia > Oscillospirales > Ruminococcaceae > Firm-04. The sequence goes on along the minus strand of JAFWVK010000050.1, from coordinate 33,393 downwards.
CATGAATATCCGCAAGGGCGATATTTACGGCTTTATCGGAAAAAACGGTGCAGGCAAAACGACTACCATGAAAATGATCCTCGGTATGATATTCCGGAACGACGGTGAGATTGAACTGTTCGGGAAACCGATCGACAACGCAGGCAGACGCAGGATCGGCTCGCTGATTGAAGCGCCGGGGCTTTACAAAAACCTGACTGCCTATGAGAATCTGCACCGTTTCTCTTTGCTTTACGGCGGCGGCGAGAAGAATATTTCCGAGATTCTGGAAATCGTGAATCTTGCCGACACGGGCAAAAAGAAAGCGGGGGAATTTTCTCTCGGTATGCGTCAGCGTCTCGGTATCGGCATAGCGCTGCTCGGAAATCCCGACCTTCTCGTGCTCGATGAGCCTGTCAACGGACTTGACCCTGCCGCGATCAAGCGTGTGCGTGACGCGATCATCAACATCAACCGCGAAAGAGGCGTGACAGTGCTCATATCAAGCCACCTGCTCGGTGAGCTTGCAAAAATATCGACCAAATACGGGATTATCAACAGCGGCGTGCTCATTGAGGAGGTAACTGCCGAGGAGCTCAATACGAAATGTCAGCAGAGCCTTGTGATAAAATGCCGGGACAGCCGCAGGGCGGGTGCAGTTCTCAAAGAAAGCCTCGGCATTGACCGCTTTGATGAGACCGACGGCGTATTGGAACTATTCAGCGGACTCGACCGCGCCGAAGAAATAAACAAAGCGCTTGTAGATGCAGGCACAGGCGTATATGATCTTCATATCACCAATGCCGATATGGAGGATTACTTTATAGAAAGGATAGGCAGATAATGAACAGGATTCTGAAATTTGAGCTTTACAAGCTTTTTCGCCAGAAGAGCTTTTATGTATGCACTGTCATTACAGCGGCGCTGATATTCATTTCGGCACTGAGCACCAACACGCTCTCCGGAACAGAAGGCTTTGACACGGCAGGCTGGAAATTTGCGGCAAACGCACCCGGCAACGGTCAGTTTCAGCTTATGATATCTATATTTACGGCACTTTTTATCTGTGAAGACTTCGATCAGAATACCATGAAAAACATTATCTCCAAAGGCTACGGAAGAGAGAGCATATATATAGGGAAATACATTACATCGTTCATCTCGGCTGTCATAATGTACGCTGCCGATATTATAACTGCATTTGCGGTCGGCACGGCATTATGGGGCAGCGGAGAAGCAGACGGATATATCAGGATCATATTCACACAGCTATTGGTTCTGATGGGCTATCATGCGTTTTTCTATGCCGTTTCGATCATTCTCGGAAAAACAGGCAGCGCGATTGCTGTCAGCATAGTAGGACCTATGATGATAAGTCTTGTGCTGGCGCTCGGCGATACGCTGCTGAAACTGAAAGGATTCAAATTCAGCAATTACTGGATTGACAAATTTATGCAGATCGCCTCGGACACCTCTGCGGCATCCGGAAAGCTGATTGTTGCCGTCATACTGTCCGTTGTATACGGAGCTGTGTTCCTCGCGGCGGGATTTACGTTAAACAGAAAAAAACAGTTCTAGGAAAACGCTGCGCAGAAATACATCCTTTTCGCCGCCCGCTTCATTGAAAAATACTGCCTGCTGCATTTTTTTCGGTTGCATTGACACACCCTGTTGAGAATGGAATTTTTGCCGGAATCAATCGCATTTTGTTCCGGAATACAGGAGCTCGCGGAGAAAAGCTGCATCGGGCAGAGGATAAAGAAAAACCGCCGTCTGAAATTCTAATCAGGCGGCGGTTTCTGTATGATTATTGCATCAGCATACGTTTCAGCAGTGTGAGGTCGGCTGCATTGAGCTTCCCGTTTCCGTCCGGATCGCCGGCATTCCAGTCCGGCAGCGCAGTTTCAATTGTCAGCAGATATTTTTGCAGCAGTACCGCATCCGCAATGTCGCATTTGCCGTCGGCATTGACATCGCCGCGCAGCGTTTCGTCCGCTGCCGCTGCCAGCACAATATAATTCATGCAGTAGGATGCCTGCCCGTTTGCGCCGAGCGTGACGGTTTCACCGGTGCGCATTGTTTTGGCATAGAGATTGAACGTCACATCGTTGCTTGTCGTGACCGCGTCACCTGTTTTGGAAAAGTCCGTGAGCCATGCCGGAATATTCTCCACGCGGGAATCCAGCCCGACATACAGCGTGAGATTCCGGAGCGCAGTGAGTGCAGCCTGCTCCGCTGACGAGTTTTTCGAGTTGCACGGTGTCAGAATCAGCTCTGCACCCTTCACGGATTCCGGCAGGGAAACCGCGGCGCACTGTTCCGTCGTTCTGTCTCCGAAGAGCGCATCGCCGGCTTCGGCTGCGCCGTCAATTTTCCAGCTGCCGTAATAATCCGCATCCAGCACATCAACGGAAACCAGCGTTCCTTTGATTGCATCGAGCTTCGGCGTCACCAGCCAGACGGTTCCCGCTCCGCCGAGACATTCCGTATCTCCGGAGGATTTCGTATAAATCACATATCCGCTGCCGGAGCGGCTGAATTTAAACTGTTCGCCGTCTGAGAGCGCCTCACCGGTTTCTGCATGGATGATCTGATAATAACCGGAATCGCCGCTTTTCAGCGTATACCGCTCCGCATTTTCAAGCAGTGAGCCGGTTGCTGCGTTGACAATTTCATATTTCGCATCTGTGTCCATAACCGCGCCGTGCCTGATACCGGATGAACTGCCGTCCTCCGGCGAAGGCTGCACAACACCCTCCGGGAATGAATCCACGGTCAGGTCATTGATGTAATACTCAATGTTCATGTAGCCCTGTCCGCAGTAGTCATCCTGATAGTCAGAGGGATCATCGGGGTTGAGACCGCGTGCAAGCTCCCATGCATCGTCCATGCCGTCGTTGTCCGCGTCGGTAATTTCCTTCTGCGTCACGGCAGCAGGATACTGATAGGTGACGCCGCACTTGATGTTGTATTTGCCAAGCTCCGCAACAGAGCCGTCATAGTTCTCGGTGCCGCTGCACTGACCTGTACCGTTTTGGGTTTCCTCGGCACACTGCCGGTCGATGGCGGTGCGCTTTTCCGGACTGATGCCGTTGCCCGCAAAGCTGATGACATGATCGTATGCGGCGGCAGCGCTTTCGCAGGAGGCTGCGGTCGAGACATTTTCACCGTCCAGCATGGTCGAAAAAGGCGATGCGCTGTAAAGATCATTTTTTGAGATGCCGATGCTTTCCTTGACGGTCACACCGGCCCAGTTGTCATTGGTAATGGAATGAAAGGAGCCGTCCTTGTTGATCATCCGGTTGCCTGCGCAGTAGACCTTGAAATTCTGCGGACTGGTCGAGCTGTCCACATACATCCAGTGATAGCCGCCTGTCGTGGAATTGCCGGCTTTCAGCGTATTGTTGACATAATTGAGATGCCCGATCGTACCGTATGCGGTCTGATACCCCCAGTCATAGATGATATTGTTCGTGAAGTCCGCCGTTTCCGTGCCCTGCGTCTTGCCGCGGAAATTGCGGGACACATTATGAATGATGAGGTTATGGTCAAAGCTGAGATACCCTTTGCCCATCATGATGCCGAAGCCGTGAACGCCTTTCACATGACCGCCCCATGAATTTGCGGGGCCGATGACGGAATACTGCACGGTATAATACTCGTTGTTGGAATACAGTCCCCACTGTTCGTCCGTTGTCCAGCCGAGTGAGCAGTGATCTATGATCGAATAGGAGCCCTTTGCGCCGCCCCAGCCGTCGTTGCCGGAGCTGGTACATTTGTCGGGTCCCGGCCGGGAGCTCAGATAGCGCACGATGATATTGTCGCCGCCCATGCCGAATTTATAGTTTTTCAGCGTAATGCCGCTGCCGCCGGGCGCGGTCTGTCCGGCGACGGTAATGTTGTCCGAGCAGATGATATTTCCCGCCAGTTCAATCGTACCGCTGACATCAAATACGACAATGCGGTTCGGCTTGCTGACGGCATCGCGGAGCGAGCCAGCGCCGGAATCATTCAGATTCGTGACATGATAGACCTCGCCGCCGCGTCCGCCGGTTGCATATCTTCCGGCTCCGGATGCGCCCGGAAAGGCAAGAAGCTTTCCCGCCGCAGATGCCGTGCTGACAGCAGGCGCGAACGGAATGGCAGCGGCTGCCATCAGCAGGGCTGTCAGTGATGCCCTGATGCGGCAGTGTATCCCTTTTTTCATATGGATTCCTCCCTGTGTGATTCTGTTTCTGTCTGACGGCGCAGTTATCCGGCAGCGCCTGTATCCATTATATCATGAAAACAGGCCGCGTACAATGCACAATTCTGCTCTTTTTATGACTGCTTGCTGCTTTTTGTGCCGTTTGCATTGACACCCCTGTTTAGGATGACGTTTTGCCGGAATCAATTGCAATGCGTTCGTTGGTTACAAAAATAACATTCTGTTCCGGTAAGCAGAAACTTGCGGGGCGAGGGTACACCGAGTAGGGGATATAGAGAAACCGCCGTCTGAGTGATGTACTCAGGCGGCAGTTTGAATATCAGAATTGCCGGTTCTGGTTTCGCTCATCAGAGCAGCTGTACCGGTTACTGTCTGCTGACAGTCACGGTATATTTCCCGTCGGAAAGACTGCCGATGCTGACAGTCAGACCGGTATCGACCGTCTGTCCGCCGTTTGCATCGTACCAGTGGAAGCCGGAGATGCTGCCGTTTACGGTATCGCCGGTGTGATAGAAATTATCCGTATTGGTGTCATCAATGATGCGGATAAGCCGTCTGCCCTGATCCTTGTTCGTGAATTCGCTGCCGCTTGCATAACGGAAATAGGTATTCCAGCCGTATTCCGTTGTCGCGTCAATGTGATAAATGCGGACGCCCTCGCCGGAGCTGACCCACCATGCCGTTTTGCTTCCGACACCGCTGTTGTTGCCGGCCTTTGTCGCATACTCAATGATGAAATATTCCGAGAAATAATCGTCTGCAAGCTGTCCGTTCGGGATGATGATGCAGTTTCCGGCATCTGTCTGTGCATTGCTGAGCGTGAAGCTCTGCGTGCCCTTTGACGCATCGTAAACCTGAACCTGATCCTGACGGTACCAGCCCTCCATGAGCTTTGAGAATGCGCCGAAGTCCGATCCTGCATCCGTATCCATCAGCTCGATGCCGGCTGTGCCGTGCATTCCCTCGCTGTCGTTCGGATTCGTGAACAGGTAATAGTCCGGGAGACCGGTGCAGTGTCCCATTTCGTGGCAGTAGGAGCTGATGAAATTGATGTAATCAGTTGTCGAACCGATCTGCGCATTTCCGGTGATGATATGTCCGACCGCAACGCCGTCTACGCGGTAATTCGGATCGCCGAATGCACCCGCGCACGGCCACCAGTGGGCGTCGCCTGCCTTGTTCGGCGTTGTAAAGAGCGTGGCGTCGATCCTGCCGTCGCCGTTGCCGTCAAACTGCGAGAAATCGACCTGATCTTTGAATGCGTCATAGCATTCTTCCGCGATCAACACCTTGTTATCGTCGTAAGCCGACTGATTCTGTTTTGTCGTATAGCGGAAAACCTGACCGTCAAGCTGCATTGCGCCCTTGGAGGCTCTGCCGTAGAATGCGGAGAAGCTCTCGAACGGATAGCAGGGATTGGATGCATTTGCCGCGCCGAAGGAGATCTGGTTCAGTTCTGCCTCGCTCGGCGCATAGTCATATTTGCAGTCCGGGAAATCGACATAGAATACGACCAGCTTCGCCTTGCCCTGCGTCGGGAGCGATGCGCCGTGCTTTGCCATATTCGCCGTGATAAAGGCGGTCTGCTCCTCCGTGACGACAGGCGGCACATAGATCTCTTCTTCTGTGTGAAGCAGCCGCTTCAGAATTGTCAGATCAACCGCATTCAGCGTGTTGTCCGTATTGAGATCGCCTGCGTTCCAGTCGGCAAGGTAAGTATTCGGTTCGGCAAGCAGCCATTTTTGCAGCAGATTCACATCGGTTTTATCCACGGTGCCGCTGCGGTCGATATCGCCGCGCAGGGAATTGTTTTCCGGCTGCTCCGGCTGTTCAGGCAGTGCATTTGCAAGATCGAATCTGCCGGCTTCGTCCTTGATCTTCGTCCACATATAGCGGAGCATCCAGCCGTCAAACTGTGTGATCTTTGCAGATGAACCTGCCATCATAATGGAATTCTCACCGCCGGGAAAGCCGCCGGGCGGAAAGCCGTCCGATTCGCCCTCGCCGCCGTAGAAATCGGTCATGCCGAAGCCGTGTCCGATCTCATGCTCCAGAACATGAATGCCGGAGCTGTTGATCATGCTCAGATATGCGGTATCGGAGAGACGCTGTCCCCAGTCGCCGCCGCAGCCGCCGATGTCCGGAAATCCCTGCGTCGCCCACATATACATATCGAATCGCTTATCCAGCCCGCCCGGATATTGATAGTTTGCATCCGTAAAATGCTCAAAACGGGAAAGCTCCGCCGGTGCATAGGGCTCTTTGTCCGGAATCGTATCCCTGCCGTTTGAAGTGTCGTACTGCGCATCATAGTATTTTGTGTCCGTGTAAACGACCTCGTCATCATGCAGATCAAGCAGGCTGTTCCTGTCAATCACTGCCCAGCCTGTGATTTTCACATCAATATGCTCATAGGGCCAGTTTTCATAACCGGCGAGCCAGTCGTTCCATGCGTTGATGCAGTCCGAAAGCATAATTTCAAACTGCTGCCGCTGTTCATATGTGACTGTGCGGTAGGACTGCCATTTCACTACGTAGTTGATCGTGCCCTTGCCCGCGACGATCTGATCGAATATCGTATTGCGGCGGGCGGTAGACTGCTCGCGCTCAATGCGGTTCTGCCAGATCCAGTCAGCTGCATACTGAAAGTCCGCCGGCAGATCGGAGATCGAAGCAGCAGATGCCGTGATCATTTTCTCCGGCATGGGTTTCTGCGGTACCGTCACCAGGCACACCGCAGACGCAAGCAATGCGGCTGACAGTTTGGTTTTTTTCATTTCATATTCCCCCCGTATCTATGCAGAGCGTATATCAGAATACGCTGCTTTTGCTATCAATATAGCATAGCCCCTTTTTGAATGCAATTACATTTTGCATCATAAAACTGATGAAATACAGACTTTTGCTTGACAGCTGTCCGGAAATACTGTATACTGATTATAAAAAAGGGGGGATTTCATGAAGCGCATCGGCGTCATTATACCGGCAGTTACGGATAATCTGCAAAATGAGCTGCTCGAAAGCATTTACAGGACAGCTTCTGCCGCAGGGTGCGATGTGATCGTTCTGACTACTGCAACAACAGGCTTGGAATACCATGTGCAGAGTGAAATCATGGAGTGTGAGGAGAGCATCTTTGCACTGCTGGAACGGGCAAGGCTTGACGGCATTCTGCTTGTTTCACAGTATTTCATCAAGGAGCCGGTGCGTCAGAAGCTCTCGGAGATTATCCGGAAAGCCGGCATCCCCTGCATTGACACGGGCGGCACAGCACTCGGCTTTGAAACTGTCACGATTCCGCAGGACGATATCGTCTGTGAACTGACAAATCATGTCATCGTGCAGCACGGATGCAGGAATCTGATGTTCCTTGCAGGATTTGCGGGAAATTCCGATTCCGAGCAGCGGATGCAGGGTTTTCTGCGCGCAGCAAGGGCACATGACTGCGCATACGAAATCGTCTGCGGCGATTTTTGGAAGGCAAAGGCGGCAGAGCTGGGCGAAGAGCTGGTTCAGCGCAAAAGGGCGCTGCCCGATGCGGTCATCTGTGCCAATGATATTATGGCAGTTTCGCTCTGCAATACGCTTCAGCGCGGCGGTATCTCCGTCCCGGACGATGTGATCGTGACAGGCTTTGACGGGCATCTCTTCGCATTATCGCACTTTCCTTCCGTTACGACCGTAAGCGGAGCCATGCAGGCGCTTGGCAAATGCGCAGCAGAAAAACTGCTCACACGGATCGGTTGCACACCCGCTTACAGCACGGATACAGGTATGCATATTCTCTACGGCTCAACCTGCGGGTGTGTCGAACGGCTGAAAGTCTATGAAGAAGCTGCTCTGCTGGTGCAGGAGCATTTCCGCCACGAAGCCGAAAGCACCGAAATGCTCGATATGCGTATTCACTCAGAGCTGATTGCCAAGGCATCCGATGTAGAAACGCTCGAAGAACTGACAGAACTGATTGACCGGAGCGCACATACTCTGAAAGGCTATCAGTCGATGTTCTGGTGCCTGTATCCGGACTGGGACGCTTCGCCGGAGCAGCCGGATATCATCCGAAAAAAAACATTCCCGAAGCAGATGCTTTGTGTGCTTGCTAAGGATGCCTGGCAGGACGGCAGAAAAGGCTGTCTGTTTCCGACCTCTGAGATTGTACCGATGCTCTCACAGCCGCATGAACCTGTGCTGCTGTTTGTGCTTTCGCTTCACGCCTCTGCGCAGATGTTCGGCTATTGCGGACTTGCCTATGCGAATGCTGCCGATTATACCGTAACGGTCATGCTGTTCAATATGATGTGTGCCATTGCAAACGGTCTGCGGATGCTGCGCCATAAGCAATATGCGGAATATTTGCAGCAGAAGCTGGAGGAGGCATCTCTCTATGACAAAATGACCGATATGCTCAGCAAAAAGGGCTTTCTGCTCTGGCTGGAGAAGCAAATGCAGCTATCAGCGAGAACAGGAATCATGCTTGTCACGATCGAAAAGCTGATCGGAAACGCAAACGCGCACAGCCATGCGCAGCTTTCGGACAAGGTGATACAGACAGAGCTGCTGCTTGCCAGTGCAATCCGGCTGCTCTCCGGACAGGGACTCCAGACGGCACGGCTCGATAAGAAAACATTTGCAGTCGCATTTCCGCTCGCGGAGACGGATACGCCGGAACAGCGTGCCGAGGAAATGATGATACAACTTGAGGTGCTGATCCGCAAAATGCAGGAGGGCACGGCGGCTGCGTTCCTTCCGGAGCCTTATTATGTCTGCGGAATCTGCGAAGCGCCTGCGGAAACATGCCTCTCCGGCTTGTGGGAGACACTCAGCAGCAGCCGTCCGAAGGAGAGCGGTTTCATCGGAATCCATGAACTGAAAAAGCTGAGGCGTGAAATACACAGAGCACCAGAATTAAACTGGAATCTCAGCGAGCTTGCAAAACGCCTGAACATCAGCAAAAGCTATCTGCAAAAGCTCTATCAGGAGCATTTCGGCATCAGTTATCTGGAAGATCTGATCGGTGCGCGCATCCGTATGGCAAAGGAACTTCTGACTGCAACTGATCTCCGCATCGGCGAGATTGCAGAGGCATGCGGTTACAACAATGAGACACATTTTATGCGGCAGTTCAAGGATAAAACCGGCATCACGCCGACTGCCTACCGGAAAATGAAATAATCGGAAAACAGTATGGCGGGCACAGGCGTCTGTCATGCTGTTTTGTTTTCAGCTAATAGGGGAGTCTGATCATTATGCCGGCGGGAGTTCCACGTTCAATGTCTGAATGACGAAAAGGGTTTATGTATTGTATACTGCTTTAATGTTCATAAGGTATAGTGAACGATCCCTGCTGCTGCAACACGTCATCGAAATAACATGCGCGAATAAAAATTTCTTTTATCGTTCTTGTCTTTTTTTGTGAATAACATTCCGCTGTGATCTTATTTATAACTTTTCTCTAAAAATCTAATTGAATCACAATAGTTTCTATTGACATATTCCGAATGGAGTGCTATATCACGCAGGACGGTATTCCGGAGCTGTTTCTTTCCGTGAGTGATAAAAGCACGGAAACAGAAGATATGGTAAAGGTCTATACTTATGCTGACGGAAGAGTCAGAGAACTGACTGCATCTGTTGTAAATGATGAAGCGCCAACAGGACGGGAAGAATACGCTTATATGATCGGATTTAACGGCGTTTTGTATGCCCGTTCAGGCTCCGGCATTCTGAAAAGTCATGATACCTCCTACGGCGGCGAATATGCGAACGGTTACCGGGACTCCTATTATGAATACCAAAGCGACGGATACCTTCACTGGCTTGCCGATCTGATGTATGATACGCAGGGCGGATACGGTATCGGAATGGGAACAGCCGGATGGGGCACGGATGAAGCAGAATTTAATTCATATAAATCCCAATTCGAGGGAAACGGAAATCTGACTTTAATCGGCAGACAGTACAATTTCCCGAAATCGCCTGATGGCTGGGCATATGTCGGTGATACCTATGTCGGAAATGCAGCACAGCCCTCTGGAACGGAAGCATCGAAAACGGAGAATAGTTCTGCCGAAACCCAAACGCAAACGAATCAGTCCGCTGCATCCGTTACCAAGGCGAAAATTGTCGGCGAATACAATGATATCGGGGATGGATATATGTTCCGATTTGACGTGAGCGGAAACTTTGATTACTGGACTGCAGAGGTTAAAGAAAAAGATGATCTGGGAGATATTTATTCTCATACAGAATACAGTTATGATTTAGGTGATGGTTCATATATTACCGGCGGCAGCGTAATTGATGAGCTGAGCGCTACCGTAACGCCGTATGATGAGAACGGAACGCCCGGCAAACCGGTTTCCGTCAAATGGAACAAAAAGGATATCGAACTGATTCTATATGACGAATATAACCCGTTTATATTCACCGGATACGTTGCAACAAAGAAATCCGATCTGGTTTTGCGCAGTTATCCGTTTACGGAATCAGCAGCGCTTGCAAAGATTCCAAAAGATACGGAACTGGATATATATGAATCGACCTGCTACGGCTGGTATATCACATATTATAAAGGCAAGTATGGTTATGTCAGCGCAGACTACATCGGTGTTGCCGGCCACAGCGACTGGTAATGAGGTAAAACATGAGTACAATACAAGGAAAATGCAAATCCTGCGGCGCAATGATTACGATTGAATCAGACAGCACAGCCAGAACTGTCCGCTGCAAATCCTGCGGATATGTCATGCCCATTCTTTGGCTGAGTCCGCAGAATGTTCCGGTTCGAGGGACAGCCCCAAAACCGAAGCCTGAGATAAAACCGGAAACAGTCCGGCAGAATACCGCTCCCACGCTCAGGAACAACTCTCCGAAACGTGGAACGGCGGAAACTGCTCCGGTAATCATTCCGAAACAGGAGGCGGAGCAGCTCGGAGACTACCTTGAGAGCCGTGACCTTTATCTGGAATGTAAATATCTGCTGGCGGTTTCCTGCATGGATCAAGGAGAGTATGACAAAGCACTGGACAAGTTTGCCGAACTGGATGATTATAATGACAGTGCGGAATTGCTTCGGGAATGCAGCTACCAAAAGGCGGTTCATCTCATGGATGAGGCGCAGTATGCTGATGCAATCAGTTGTTTTTCCGATTTGGGAAGCTATAAGGATCCCGAACAAAAGTATTTGGAATCTCTGGAAATTCTGCGCTCCGGACTCCCGTCTGATACGATCTGTGCAGGTGGTTCTCATTTCGTCGCGATCAAAGCAGACGGTACCGTTCTGGCTGTCGGAGACACGAATGACGGTCAGTGCGCAACAGCAGAATGGCGGGATATTGTAGCAGTATCAGCCGGCTGGAATTATACGGTCGGACTGAAAGCTGACGGTACGGTTGTTGCCGTCGGATCAAACGGCTTTAAAGAGTGCGAAGTTTCCGAATGGAAAGATATGGTTGCTGTATCAGCCGGTAGGGAGTATACGGTCGGATTGAAAGCAGACGGTACTGTTGTTACGACAGGTTATGATGAATCTCTGAAAGCGGAACTGTCCGAATGGGAAAACATTGTAGAGATCGAAGCTCGCGAAATGGCCGCAGTAAATGCTGACGGAATCATCGTTTCCACCGGAAGCAGCGTTGCTGGATGGAAAGGCATCAAAGTGAGTGCTGAAAAAACACAGGTTCAATGAAACCGCCGTGCATCGCCTGTGCGATTGACGTATCACGAATGAAGAACCCGCCTGATCAGGCGGGTTCAGTTTTTGTTTTATGCTGTTTTAGGAGATTTCTTCTTTTCACGCAGCAGCAAGCCCATAAAAACGGCTGCCAGCAAAACCACCGGAACATACTCGAATACAGTTGCAATCGCTCCGAGATCAGCGTTTTCGGGGATATTGCCCTGCGAGAGAAGTCCGCCCAAAGCTTCTTGACTCTGATTAAACATGAAATGCGCCGCCGCCGCAGGAAATACGCTGTCTGTCTTTTTCGTCAGCCACATCAGGAATGTTCCGAAGCACGTCAGCAGAAGCATTCTTTCGCCGCATATCTGCAAGACATCGGAAAATGTGCCTTCACCGTCAAGCCAGCCGCCCAAATCCATCGGAAGATGCCATAAACTCCACATGATACCGCCGATCAGGCAGGTTCCGACTGTGCCGAACAACGGCTCCATTTTGCGGTTCATATATCCGCGCCAGCCAAGCTCCTCGCCGAGCAGCCCGATCGACTGCACTGCCGATAATGCCGCAAGTATGAACACACTTGCCAGCACGTTCTGAAACGTGAATCCGCCGAGCCAGTCGCTGTGTCCGCTGATGAGAACCGGTAGCAGAATCCGTGCCGAAAAGACTGTCAGCGGAAGCCCGAATGCCAGCAGATACCATTTGAAATTTCCATCGAGATTCAGGTGCAGCTTCATATCACGGAAGCCCTCTTTGGTAACAGCCCTTGTGATGAGGCTGGCGATTGCAGGTGAGAATGAGAATAAACAGTAATACAGGATGAAAAATACCGTGCTCGATTTGTTCATCGGCTTTCTGAAAACGAAGAAAAGCAATACGAACAGGGAAACGGTCAGAAGATAAATGCCGAGCCGCTTCGCGTTTTCTTTTTTAGCGGTCATACTGCTCCACCCCTTTCAGATAGATTCTGCACGAAATGCGGTATGACAGGTAATAGATCACAAGCACCGAAACGGCAAAAACACCGAACAGCAGAGAAAGATGATCGCCGGTAAACAGCTTTTTGAATGCGTCAAATAAGATTACGCTGGAATTGCAGATATTCGTCAGTATTATTACAGATAGAATGATTGCAAATACAAGGGAATAGATCAGCTTAATCAGGCTGCCTTTTTTGTTGCCGTAACGCAGCGTGAACGGGATATCTACGGCACGCAGAAGAATCTGCAAAAAAGCAAGCGGAATCATGATGATGCTGATATCCCGGATCTCTGTGATACCGATATCGGCAGCGGCAGCACAGATCAGGCTGTCAACTGTTTGCAGGCTGAACAGAAACAGCAGCACCATACCGAAAACCATCTCATATTTTACACGGAGAAAGCCTTTGTATCCTTCAGAGGTTGAAGTGACCCAGTAGCCCCACAGCCTGCGGTCATCGCCCATCAGCACCATTGTTTGCAGTCCGCCTGCAACCAGAAATGCGCTTATCATTCCGAAAATACGCAGCACATTGATATCGTTGAAAATATCTTTTTCCAAAAAGAATACTGCCGGCAAAGCGCCGCATAGGATCATGGAAAGAATGAACCAGCGGTTCTGCTTCCATTCCTTGAAAACAAATCCCGTCATTACGGCTCTCTCCTTTCGTGCGACCGCCACATAGCAAGGAAGAATAATGCGCATATCAAAGCAAATGCAGCGAAAATGCAAAGCGTTGTTTTACCCGATAATAACACTGCTTCTAACCTATTGAATGCCGTCTCCGAAATCAAAGAATCGCTGTCAGCAGGCATCTCATTTTTTACGTCTGCAAACAAGCCGAAAACTTTCAGTATGACACCTGCACCGAGAAATGCAATTACACCTATTACCTTTAATTGGTTTTTATCCTTTGCAAACATCAGGATATAGCTGTAAGCGATATCGACCAGCATCACAGCACAGACAGCGCCGAGATAAATATTCAGCATATAAATATACAGCTTATTACCGAATTTGTTATAATCTGCGGCGGCGGTGTATACCAATTCAAAAGCAGCTGATAACAGTCCGAAGAACAGAATATAGCATAGCTTGATCAGCAGATCGGACAGTGCCTGCTGTTTTGCTGTCGGCGGCAGGACAAAGGAATACCGCTTCCAGCCTGTGCTGATATCCGCTTTCTGCAAGCCGTTGTTTGTGCCAGCCAGAAAACCGCCTGTCAGGGCTACTATTCCCACAAAAAGAGGTATCATTTCTAAAGGCGATTCCTCACCTTCGGCAGGTTTGGAGATAAAGACGAGAATAAGTGGAGTCATCATCATCAGCGATAACAGAAGAAACATCAGCAGCATCAGAAAAAAGCGCTTGCGCGTAAGCTTTAATTCACGATATATCAGCGACGTGTATAGCTTCATTATGAATCCCTCCTGTCAAATTCCAGCGCAGTGACTTTTCTGCCAACATACAGCAGACCGCAAAGAATAACAAATGTCAGCAGTGTTATATAAAGTGCGCCGATATGCTCTGCAAGATACGTGATCGGGTCCGTATTGTCCGGCAGCGCAGGTTCATTTTGCAGCAATCCTCTCAGCAGGGACGGAACCCAAAGCAAAAGCAGCAAAGAAGCAGGTACAATCAGTATCCGCTTTAGCTGCCGATGTTCATGCAGCAGCATTCCGGCAGATCGCCGCACAATGCATGAAAGCTCCAGCAAACAAAGAAAAAGCAGATAGCAATTTATTGCCGTACCGGTAAATGAAAAACGGCATAGTGCAGATATGACGACGCTGCACAGAAAGAGCAATCCGCCGTAAATGAACATGATGACAGTTTTGATCTGATAGCGTGCGGCTGCATGATCTGTACCGGAATAGGGAAACGCCAGCCGGCAGCGTTTCCAGCCGGCATCTTCATCTGCCTTGTCTGCATCATATTCGACATTTGTGAGAAATGCTGCCAGAAAGGCTGCAATCACGATTCCAAAGAACATACCGCTTAAATCATCATCGGAGAGGAAACCGCCTGCGCTCATCAGCGGCGCAATCAGGCACATCATCAGCAGAAAGCACCCCAGCAAAATCGTCCGCAGTTTCAGATTCCGCTTGATCAACGAAAAATCCCGAAAACGCAGCGAACGGTTCAGCGCATCCATCATGACCACTCCTTCATATCTCTGTGAACATAGTAGAGCATGATATCATCAAGGCTTGCAGGGTCGATCACGCAGTCACGGTACTTGTAGGAAGCATTCTCACGGTCATTTACCATGACCTCCGCCCCGAAATTGTTGGTTCGGATGCTGACAATATCCCCGCTGTCGATCTCTTGCAGCTTTTCTTTGTTGCATTTGATAATCCCGTGCTGCTCGATGATTTCGTCCTTATAGCCCGTCAGCAGAATCTTTCCCTTGTCGATAAATGTCACCATATCGGCAATCTTTTCAAGGTCAGAGGTGATATGCGAGGACATCAGGATCGAGCGCTCGCCGTTTTGCAGATACTCCATGAAAATGTGCAGGATCTCGTCACGCACAACGGGGTCAAGACCTGTTGTTGCTTCGTCCATGACGAGCAGCTCCGCATTGTGCGACAGCGCACAGGCAATCTGCAATTTCATTTTCATGCCCTTGGAAAACTGCCCGATCTTCTTTTTCACAGGAAGCTGAAAACGCTCGATATACTGCATATATGCGGCATTGTCCCATTCGGGGTACATCCCCTCGAAGATGCGTGCCATATCCCTTGCATTGAACACATCATGGAACGGCAGCTCGTCAAATACCACGGCGATGCGTTTTTTGATCGCTGTCTCGTCTTTGATATGGTCAAGACCGAGCAGCCGGATTTCGCCGCTGTTGATATCCGTGATACGCAGCAGACTGCGGATTGTTGTGGTCTTGCCTGCACCGTTCTGCCCGATAAAGCCCATGATACAGCCCTTCGGCACATCAAAGCTGATGTTGTCGAGCGTAAAGCCGTCATAGTACTTGGTCACGCCCTTTATTTCAATGGCATTTTCGTATTCGGTCATTGTCATTCTCCTCCAATCACAAGATCAAGCAGCTCGTGAAGTTCCTCCATCGTGATGCCGGCCTTACGCGCCGTGTCGCCTGCCTCTGTGAGCAAGGCTTCGATGCGCTTGATCTGCTCCTCACGGTAAAGCTCCAAATTCTGCGCCTTGACGAATGAGCCTTTTCCTGTGTAACTTTCAATAAAGCCGTCACGTTCAAGCTCCTCATAGGCGCGCTTCGTTGTCATGAAGCTGATACGGAGTTCTGTCGCCAGAATACGCATAGAGGGCAGCGCTTCGCCCTCTTTCAGTTTTCCCTCCAGTATCATCGTCTTAATCTGGTTTGCGATCTGCAAATAGATCGGCTCACCGGATGCGTTGCTGATGTTGATATTCATAATTCGTGTACACTCCTTCGAGGTCAAGGCATTCACAGCATTTGCAACTACCGTAAAAGTCTAAATTGTATAACCTCTATGTATACAATTATAGCAAACGTGTTACAGTTTGTCAAGGGATTTTGAAAAATTTTTTTCGTGCGTTTTATAAATGAAGCAAGAGCGATAGTTTCAAATAGAAGTGTATTGCAGCAGACTGTTTCGTTCTTAAATATAATTAATCAGAACCTGATTCATCGAGCAGCTTTTCAATAACCATCGAAATGGCATCTCGACTGCGGGAAGCGCGTGCCGATGTGTGTCTTGCAGAAGCTTGAGCAGGCGCCTGCACGGCGGCAGATTCTGCGGCAGGGGTTGACTTTTCTATGCAGGAAAGGTATAATAAAAACAAATACCTGAATGTAAAACCGGATAAGCCCGTCAGCCGCATGGGAGGCAGAATATGAAATGGATCGCGATCGTAGACGATGATATGACCAATCTGAACATTGCCGGACAGATACTAAGCAAAAATCAGATGCGCGTCAGCATCATGAAATCCGGCACTGCACTTCTGAAATTCATGCAGACAAACAGCCCGGATCTGATCCTGCTGGACATCGCCATGCCGGTCATGGACGGCTTCGAGACGCTGCGGCGGCTCCGCGTGCAGGAGGAAACAATCGGGCGCAGCAAGACGCCCGTGATCTTTCTGACTGCCGATCAGGATACCGCAACGGAAAGCCGCGGCTTTGAAATGGGCGTTTCCGATTTTATCCGGAAGCCGTTCGTGCCTGAGATTTTGCTGAAGCGAATCGGAAATACCGTTGCGCAGCAGGCACAGATCAACAAATTTGAAGCAGATGCCACACGCGACAAGCTGACCGGTTTTCTGAACAAGGCTGCTGCCGAAGAGCGGTTCGCCGTGCTCTGCAATGAAAAGCGCGGCGCGATGATGATGATTGATCTGGATTCCTTCAAGCTGGTCAATGATCTCTACGGGCACGAGATGGGCGACAGGGTGCTGGCTGCCTTTGCCGACTGCATCCGCGAAGGACTGCCGAACGGCGTCCACGGCAGGATCGGCGGCGATGAATTTCTTTCCTTTGCGCAGGGAATGACGCGCGAGAGCGATGCCGCCGATTTCACTGCGGCGCTGAACCGCAGTCTGCTCAGACGGGCAAAAGAGCTGATGGGCGAGGATATGGAGATCCCGCTCGGCGCCTCGGTCGGGATCGTGATGACGCCGGAGCACGGCACGGAATACGCATCCCTGTTCAAGATGGCGGACAAGGCGCTTTATCATGTCAAGCAGAACGGAAAGCACGGCTATTCAGTGTTCGGAAATTACACCGATGCGCCGGATCAGCGCATGGGGATCGCGGCTTTCTCCAGACTGCTGGATGAGCGCAATATTCCTGACTGCGCCCTGTATCTTGAACGAGAGAACTTTATGTATGTTTACCGCTTTGTGATGCGCTTTCTCAGTCGATACCGCATCACC
Source organism: Oscillospiraceae bacterium (assembly GCA_017518255.1). GTDB lineage: Bacteria > Bacillota > Clostridia > Oscillospirales > Ruminococcaceae > Firm-04. The sequence goes on along the minus strand of JAFWVK010000050.1, from coordinate 15,655 downwards.
GGATGCAAGCTCCTGTTCACGGTCTCCGCAGAGGACGCCCGCGCAGATGAGACCGCGGAGGAATTCGGCGAATTCCTGAAGAATACCCTGCGTAAAAGCGATCTGATGATGCGTGCCGGAAAGCTGCAGTATTTTGTGCTGCTGCCTGTTGTCGGGGCGGGGAACCCTGCCGCGGCGGCAGAGCGTGTTGCGTCCGTATGGAACAGGCGCTGCCCCGATCATCCGGTTGTATATGAGACGGAGCTTATGCAGAATCCGTAGGAGAAGCGCAGATAACGCGCCTGCTCTGCGGGTATATTTCATTTGGCGGGAGGGAATCGTATGAAAAAAAGCAGGCTGAACCTCACGTTTCCGCTTGCAATCACATTTATCCTGATGGTTCTGGTCGTCATCTATACTTCCGCACTGTTTTACAGAATCTCGGTATCCAATGTGTATGAGGTCGGTCAGGACAAGATCACAGGTCTCTCGGCAAATCTCGGAAATTATCTCGACACGACGAAAAGCGTGCTGTGGGTCACAGCGGATTCCGTGGATTACATGGTCAGAAACGGCGCCTCCGGCGAAACGATACAGGATTTCCTCGTTGTCGAGACGCAGAAGCACAAAAGCCAGTTCGATGACAACTATACCGGTCTGTACGGTTTTATCGGAGAATCTTACTATGACGGGCTCGGGTGGGTGCCGCCGGCAGACTACGATCCAAAGCAGAGAGACTGGTACCGGATCACAACAAAGGAAGGCGGGCTGGTCATCGTACCTCCGTATCTTGATGCGCAGACCGGCGAAATGGTGATCTCCGTCTGCAAGCGGCTGACCGATCCGGAGAATGTGGTCGCACTGGATGTGTATACAACGCATATTCAGGATATTATTGAGACAACGGACATCAACGGAAAGGGCTACAGCTTTATCGTTGACAAAAACGGCACGGTCATCGCGCATTCCGATCCGGCGCTCAACGGGATTGATTTCCATACCGTCAGCGGCGGTGCGGAATTCATGGACAAGCTGACGAGCGGCACGGATAATCGCTTTGAAACTGCGCTCTCAGACAGGCAGTGCACCGTGTTTGCAGATTCGATCATGGATCAGTGGTATGTCGTGATCGTCGTCGGGAACGACGAGCTGTTCCGTGATGTCTATTCCCAGCTTGCAGTCAATATTATCACCAACACAATCGTGTTTGTGCTGATCGCACTGTTCTATTCGATCGCATACCGTAACGAGCAGAAGAGCAGCCGCGAAGCGGAAACGCTGAAGATCAGAGAGCAGCAAAAGGAATATGAAGCGGAGATCCTGCGGCTGGAGAAGACTGCTGCGGATTCTGCCAATAAGGCAAAGGGTGAATTCCTGGCGCAGATGTCCCATGAAATCCGAACGCCGATCAATGCTGTGCTCGGCATGAACGAGATGATCCTGCGCGAAACGACAGACCCCCATATCGCGGAATACTCAGATCATATCCGCACTGCCGGCAGGAATTTGCTGTCCATTATCAACAGCATCCTCGATTTTTCCAAGATTGAGGACGGGAAGATGGAGATTATTCCCGTGCAGTATGACACTGCCTCACTGATTGACAATCTGGTTAATACCATTGCGCAGCGTGCTGCGGACAAAGGGCTTGCGTTCAACACGGAAATAGATGAGAACCTCCCGGCCGTCATGATCGGCGACGACATCCGGTTGACGCAGATCATCACCAACCTGCTCACAAACGCGGTCAAATACACAGAGCACGGCACTGTCACGCTGACGATGAAGCCGAAGGATAAAACCGAAAGCAGCGTCAGCCTGTATGTCGAGGTCAGGGACACCGGAATCGGCATTCGCGATGAGGACAGAGAAAAGCTGTTTGAATCCTTCTCGCGGCTCGATCAGCAGATCAATCACCATATTGAAGGCACCGGGCTCGGCATGTCAATCGTGACTGCGCTGCTTTCGATGATGGGCAGCGAGCTGCATCTCGAAAGTGAATACGGAAAGGGCTCCACATTCTCCTTCACTCTGCAGCAGCAGGTGTCCGGCAATGAGCTGCTCGGCGATTTCAATGAGCGGTTTACCCGCGCCAGACAGCAGACCATGCCGGAAATCACTGAGAAATGGCACGGTGCCAGAGTGCTCGTGACCGATGACAATGACATGAATCTCAGGGTCGCGGAAAATCTGCTCCGGCTCTTTGGCATCAAGCCGGATCTTGCGGCATCCGGCGAAGAAACCATCGAGCTGATGCGGAAAAAGAACTATCATATCCTGTTCCTTGACCATATGATGCCGGGCATGGACGGCGCGGAAACGCTGCGGCAGCTGCAGGCTGCTTCTCTGACCGAACATACCACAGTTGTCGCGCTGACAGCCAATGCGATCTCAGGCGCGAGAGAATCGTATTTCAGTATGGGCTTTCACGATTATCTCTCCAAGCCGATTGAACTGGAAAAGCTGGAGAAGATCCTGAAAAAGCATCTGCCGCAGGAGCTTTCGGAGCAGCCGCCGGTGTGCGGACCGCAGGCGCCGGAGGGGCTGATTGAGCTTGTGGATGAGGACGGCAATGCGGAGGAATTCAGCGATCCGGACGGCGTGATCGAATTCATGCCCGATCATACCGGTGCAGCACAGGATCCGGCAGCGGCGCTGCGTGCGCTTGAACGCGCAGGCATCTGCACAGAGGACGGCATCCGGTACTGCGGAAACGATGCGGCGTTCTATCTGAAAATGATACAGGATTTCCTCGGCAGCGCGGAGAAACGCTGCGGAGAGCTGGACAGTGCGCTTGCATCGGAGAGCAAAGGTGACTATGCGATCTCTGTTCACGCCCTGAAAAGCGTAATGCGCACGCTGGGCATTCCTGAGCTGCCCGCCGCAGCACAGGAGCTGGAAAATGCTGCCAAAGCCGGTGATACGGATTATCTTGCACAGCATCATGCCGCATTTACGGAAGCAGTCAGAAAGCGGGCAGAGGAAATCGCGGACTGCATGGCTGCGCCGCTGTCTGAATAGAGCGCCTGTGCATAGAGTGCAGCAATAATATGCTTGTGATCTCTGCTGAAACAAAGCGGGATTCAGGGAATTCCTGAGCAGGCAGCGGCAGAGATATAACCGATAGAAATAACGGAGTGCTCATTGCAATCCTCTGTAAAATGTGGTATAATAAAACCGTCTGCAAATTGGTTTCTCCGCAGACGGTTTCATTTGTATCGGGTATTTCGGTTCACGGCGCTGGTTCAGGCTGTCCGGCGACCGGCAGCGTAAAATGGAACGCGGTTCCTTTTCCGCGTTCACTTTCCGCGAAAATACTGCCGCCGTGTGATTCCACGATAAATTTGCAGATGAACAGACCGAGTCCCGTACCCGTCTCGGACTGTTTTCCCTTGTAATACCGCTCCCAGATATGCGGCATATCCTCCTCGGAGATACCGCAGCCGGTGTCTCTGACCGTAACTCTGACGCTGTCATTCTCCGCTTCCGCTTTGATGAGAATAGTGCCGTTATGCGTATGCTTCAGTGCATTGGAGATCAGATTGACCAGAACGCGCTGAAGTCTCGCGCTGTCCGCCTCGACGGGAGGAAGCTCCAGCGGAATACGGATTGCCAACCGGTTGTTGTTTTTATTGAGCACGGCGAAATAGGTCTCGACAGTCCTGCGCACCAGACTGTCCAGATCGCAGGGGGCTTTTTCCAGCACCATTCTGCCTTCTTCGATGCGCGTAGCATCCAGAATCTGTGTGACCATCAGCGCCATACGGTTCGCTTCGGAGGAGATGCGCCGCAGTGTTTCGATGATGATGGCTTTCTCGCCGCCGTTCAGGATATCGTATTCTGCGTTCTGTGCATAGCCGGACATCGCAGCAAGCGGTGTTTTCAGTTCATGGGAAGCATCTGAGAGAAAGGTCGTTTTCATGCGGTTTGCTTCTTCAAGCGCTTCCTTTTCCTGCTGTGCGCGTTTCTGCTCCAGCTCGATCGGATCGGCGATCATTCCGGCTAATCTGCGCGTATACAGCAGGCTCAGAAGCGCGGCTGCAAGCATTGCTGCAAGCAGAAACAACATTCCCTTCCGGAAGGTTTCCCGGCGGCTTCTTTCCGCTGTTTCGGTTTGCTTCGCCACAAGACGCTGCGCCTCGGAAACGATCACGGATTTGTCATCCCATTCGCGGATGATGCCGATCTTGATCGGCTGATCCTCTCGGAAGCTGGATGCCCCTGCAAAGGCGACCGTGATCAGACCGTTGTCCGTTTCGATATACGAATCGCCGGACTGATTGTTCAGAACCCACTGCACGCCGTCCGGATCTTCAAATTCCACTTCGCACTGCCGGTGCTCATCCGCATAGACCGCATTCAGCTTCTGCTCGGTCTCGTCCTGCGTTTTGCCGTTCGGAGAGTAGAAAAAATCCTTGTAATACACAAAAAGTGTTTCATCCGGCGCTTCTCCCATGCTGTTCAGAATATCCAGATAATAATAATACGCGAGATCACATTCCGCGCTGAACCGCGTATGCGTCACAGGCGCTGAGATGAACTGCTGACAGATGAAGAGAAACGAACGCGCCGTCTCGCCGGTGTCGTTCACGCGCCTGCTTTTTTCATTCTCTTTGTAAACGGAGATCATCTCATCGGAATAATCTGTCAGCAATCTTGTACTTTGCTGTCGGTTTTTCTGCGTCAGATACATGAAGATACCGCTGATGCACAGCAGCAGCACGAGCATGGAACTGAATATCAGCAAAAACAGCCTGCGCCTGAACGGCGTTGATTTTTGTTTCTTCATTCTGCGGGCCTCCTTTCAGGCTCAATGTCATTATATCACATTTTCTGTCCTGATTCAATCGGAATTTCAAGATTGTAATATGCACGGAGGTTTTTTATGGCACATATCTTACTGGTCGAGGACGATTCGGATATCATGCGCATCAACCGCACGTTTCTGGAGAATGCGGGATACACTGTCCATTGTGCGGAATCTGTGCAGCAGGCGGCGTTTCAGCTTGAGGAATGTGTGCCGGATCTGGTGCTGCTTGATGTCATGCTGCCGGACGGAGACGGAATGGATTTCTGCAGGATTCTCCGTCAGAAGACGCAGGCGCCGGTGATTTTTCTGACCGCACGCGATGAAAACGACAGCGTTGTCATGGGCTTTCAAAGCGGCGGGGACGACTATATCACAAAGCCCTATGACCTCAATGTTCTGAAGGCACGCATTGATGCGCAGCTCCGGCACAGCAGCAGCCGTGACACGCAGCATCCGCGCGTTGAGCTGCCGTATCTGACGATCGACCTGTTTGCGGGCAATGCGGTCCTTGACGGCAATGAATGCCCCCTGCCGCAGCGGGAACTGCAAATTCTATATCTGCTGGCATCCCGGCTCGGCTCCCGCGTCAGTTACCATGAGATCTACCGGACGATCTACGGCTGCGATGTGGAGGACAGCAAAAATACGATCCGTGTGAATATTTCCCGCCTGAAAAAGCATCTTTCGATGGATGATATGAGCACATACGAGATTGCATCGACCTCCGAGGGCGAATATGTTCTTCGGCGGGTGCTGTTCTGATGACGGATTACAATTCTGAAATTTTGCGCCGCTTTCTGAGGCTGTGTGATACAATATGAATGTCAGTACAGACCATTCGACTGAAAAACTGAAAGGAGTATCACAATGAAAAGAAAAGTGATGATATGTGCGCTGCTCAGCGCTGTGATCTGCCTCAGCGGATGCGGAGCCGATGCTGTCGGCTCTTCCCCGATGACCGGCTCAAAGCCCGGCGCTGAACAGTCAGATTCTTTTGATGCAGCAGAAGAGACCGGAACAGAAACGCAGAACGGCACATCGGCAGCACAAACTGTTACCTCCGGGCGGACGGAAAGCACGGAGACACAGACCGCCGCTGCATCGCCTTCGGAACTGATGTTTGCCGGATATGTCGCAGTCAGCTCCGGTTCCCTGAGACTGCGGAGCGAGCCGAACGACAGTTCGGAGCAGCTTGCTGCCATTCCTGCCGGTACGCAGCTGAATATTTATGCAAGCGGTGTGAACGGCTGGTACAAGGTTTCCTATGACGGAAAAACCGGATATGTCAGCGCAAAATACATCAGAGAGATCGGGGACGGTGACACACCCGCTCAGACGACAGCACAAACAGCGCAGACTGTTCAGACAGAAACGACAAAGCCGAAGCTCTTGTTTGCAGGCTTTGCTGACGGCGGCGAGGCAGGCGTTGAACTGCTCCGGGAACCGAAAGCCGGTTCCACAACGATCGGCATGATCCCGAACGGAACCTATGTAGAATTCTGCGACAGCGGAAATGACGGCTGGTATTTCGTGCATTTCAACGGCCGTGACGGCTATGTAGAGGCGAAATACGCAAGAAAAAACGAAGAAACGACACCGTCCGTCAGCGATGCAGAAAAAAAGGCGCTGGAACCGATTGTCGGTATGTGGTTTGAGTCCGGGGTAATGTTCGCGAGAACTCTGGTTGTTTCGGAGGACGGCAGCTTCCAGCTCGATTACCGCGGCGGCGGTTCCATGTACGGCACGGTCACCGCGGAGACCGCAGACGGCGAAATACGGTACTGCTTTTATGACGAGGAACAGGCGCTTTGGGGCAGATTCCGGAAAAACGTTGAGAACGGTATGGCGGAGCTGCTGCCGGATCATGAAGAAGATCCGGCATTTGAACGCAGTGTGACGGATGCGGACAAATAACACAGGACACGCCGTTCTGCCGAATAAGGTATCGCTTCGCGATGATTATAATGGGGCGCTGCCCATTATGGATGTATCACAGATACCGCTTTATTTACAAATCAACGCGCCCTGCCGGAAAAGGCAGGGCGCGCAGCGTTTATCAGAATTCATCCTCAAATTACAATTCTGTAATTTCGCACAGTTTCTCACCGCTTTATGATATGATACAGTCAGACGAAGGGAACTTCGCAACACAATCAATAAAACGGAGGTCATTATTATGAAAAAGCTCATTACCTGTCTTACAGTTCTCAGCATGATCCTTGCTTCGGTTCCGGCAGCAGCCGTGCAGGCGGAAGCCGCAGAAAAAAAGGCGCCTGCCGCCGCCGCAGAAACGGTACAGGCTGCATCGCCTGCCGATCTCACAGGCAGATGGTTCCTTCAGGAAGGCGGTGAAAGCACCGGCTATGTGATGGTGTATGAGGACGGGACATATTCTTATTACAGCTATGCGAAAAACACCGCATACGGCGGTACGGTCACGATCGAATACGACGAGCATCCGGACGGAACCGCATCGGAGATCTACAGCTTCTATGATAACAGCGGTGAATTCCGGTTCGGCTGCCGGAAGCCGGATACAGGCAGTGATGTGCTGCCGATCGGACAGGACGGTTCCGCGATGCTTGTAAAGGATACTGCGGACTATGAGACGGCATGTGCAGCCGATATCGCAGGCAGCTACTCTTATCAGGTGCTCAGCGAGCAGAGCGGCGAATACGAAGCAGACGGCACTGTGACAGTTTCGGAGGACGGCACCTACACCTATACCGATGCGAAGGGCAGCGTCAGTTCAGTGGGAACAATCACGGTTTCTTATGATGTGTATCCTGACGGCAGTACAAATATCTGGTACACATTCCGCGACACGGCATCCGGCGGCTGCTTCGCAAACTGCTGTGCTTCTGATGACGTCGGCGTATTCATCAGCGGGCAGGACGGTGCAGTCAGACTGGTTTCCGATGCGGCAGTACCTGTTGCTGAAATGACAGCGCCTGCTGCGCTGACCGGCAAATGGCTCGTGAAAAACAGCGGCGGACAGACCGAAGGTGCGCTGACCGTAGATGAAAACGGCAGCTTTATCTGCATCACCGGCAGCTATGAGAACGGAAATATGGTCAACACGGTCGGAACGGTCAGTGTGATTGATGAAAGCGATCAGGGCAGCACGGAAGCTCCTTTGTTTCTGTTCCGTAACACCGAGACGGATACAGTGTTCCTGACCGGCACGCTTTATAAGGAAGACACGATCGCATTGGAAGACGGCGGCAGACTGGTTCGTGACGATTCCGTGCGCAGGGCAGAAGGCACGGACATCTGCGGTGAATGGATTCTCAAAAATCAGATCATCATGCCGGAATGGGGTATGACGGGAGAATATGAGGAAGCCGGTACTGTGACCGTCAGCTATGATGAAGAAACGGGCTGTGCGGTCTACACCTGCCGCGGCAGCAATTCTGATTCGGTGCAGACCGGTAAAGTCACCGCGTCCTATCAGATGTTCCCGGACTGCAGTGTACAGATCTGGTACTGCTTCTATGACAGCAACGGGGAATTCTGGATCGGCGCACAGGAATCAAGCGCAGACAACCGGAATACGCTGACCGTCGGGCAGACGGGTGAGCAGATTCTGACGCACGCGGAGGCTGTGCCGAACGATTACGGCTTCTACGATGCGGAAGATGTGCCGGAATCCGGCGCCGGCGTTACAGCACTGAACGGCGAATGGATCAATCCGTATGTACTGTTCGGCAACTGGGAAGGCTGCGCAGTGTCTTTCCTCTTCGACAGCTATTGTCCGTATGCAGGCAGCTTTACGATGACGGTTTCTGAAAATGATATGCAGGATTTGACGGCCTTCGGCTCTGTCAGACTGCAGTATCAGCTTGACGGGGACGGCAGCCGTACCTACTACTATGTTCTCTATGCGGGCGAAGAGGTCTTCCTCATGTTCGATGTGAACGGTGATCTTCCGCTGGATGAGATCAGAACAGCCGGTGAGGATCCGCTGATTTTTACACGGCAGGATGCACCGTATGATGCCGACGATAATTTGCAGCTCTATGACGCAGTCGTCGCACCGGCAGGTCTCAGCACGCAGAATCTGGCAGGCGAATGGCAGCAGACTGACTGCGAGACTGAGACAATCCTCAGATTCACGCACAGTGCAGATACAAACGCGCGCTTTGTTCTCATAACCTATGCGGACGGCAGTGTGGAAAGCGTATCCGAAGGTCTTGCAAAGCTCCAGTATTTCTACACCCTGAGCGGCGAAAGAGCGTATCTCTATGCATTGTATGTCGCAGATGAGCAGGGCGAATTCAATCAGATTCTGATGACACTTTCCGCAGACGATGAACTGCCGCGGAATGAGCTTCAGCTTTCCAATATGGACATCCGTTTTGAACGCATCGCGGATGCACCGCAAGCATACACATATTCCGATGACCAGCTTATGGATATGGCACTGAACGATTACGAGGCAAAGCACGGCATCCGTCCGGATTCCGCAAGCGTCGTCACAGTCCTCGACGGCATTCCCGTACCGGAGGACGAAGCCGTGATTGTTCTCAGCGACGAAAACGGTTCCGATCTCGATTATTACACCGTGAACGCAGATACGGGTGTCGGGACAAACAGCGCTTCCGAGCCTGTTAATCTGCCGCAGACCGGCAATAACTCCCTGAAAAACCTGCTGATTATGGCCGGCGCATTGCTGATGACTGTCTTCGGTGTTTTCACGGTCAGACAGTCCGGCAAACTCCGGCGCAGAGAAGAACAGTAATTTATTTGAAATGAAACAGAAGAAAACAAAAAAACAATGGATCCTGTTTTTCACGGGATCCATTGCGATCATCGCAGGATGCAGCATTCTGCTTTATTTCGGCGGAAGGAAGCTGTACCGGATTTATCAGGAGCAGATGCTGATGCGGGAAAATCCAGTTCTGGAGATTGCCGCTTTGGACATCAAAGCACCTGTTTTAGAGGGCACCGATCAGCAGACACTTCGGAAAGCCGTAGGACATTTTACCGGAACCGGAGATTTCGGCAGCGGCAATTACTGTATTGCCGGTCACAGCAGCACGATCTACAAAGAGTATTTCAACCGTTTGAAAAACATAGAGAACGGTATGCAGATCTCACTGTATGATGCGGAGAAAAATCGCTATGACTATTCTGTCACAGAAAGCTTTGTCGTTGAACCGAATGAGACATGGGTGCTGGATGACGCAGGCGATGACCGGATCACGATAATCACCTGTACCGATGACGGATCACAGCGGCTTGTCGTTTCGGGAGCTTTGAAGCGAAAATAAACGGCTGAAAAAGCCGGAGAATCACCGTACAAACCGAATGACCGGAGCCGGGCAGGGATCAGCTGCCGGAGTAAACATCAAAAAACAATTTACCGTGGAATCTAAAAAGAATGAGTAGTTATATATAAAAAGGTATTGCGGATTCTTCACCCTCATTCCAGCTGTCGCGATCTAACCAGATTTCGAGATCCTCAATAGGAGCCTTCGTGATCTCGACCGTTTCAAATCCGGTCACCTCATTGTAGTTCTCCATCGTGATCTTATAGTAAACAGTGTAAGTGCCGACATCGCAATATTCCGGAGGAAAAGAAGTGTACGCTTCGTCCTCTTTTATTCATTTTCTGTTCCGAAATTCCGTTTTGCCTGATTATGCTTAAAATTCGCCCCACTGACGACTCAGTCAGTGGGGCTTTGTGGACAAGCTAAAACGGTAGGGAATCATCCCTGCCGTTGTTTTTGTGCTTGATTTTGCGGGAATAGTGCTTTGCGTCTGTCTGCGCGATGCGCGTGACAGGAGAACAATTCCATGTTCCCCGACGCTTCCGGTCAAATTCGCGCTTTTGTTTTTTGTTCATTTTTTCATACGGCACAAAATCTTTCATTCCGCTGCACCTGCCTTGAAATTGTAGATCGGGCGGATAATCTCACGTATCTCTGCGGTGTCGCCGATGCATCCGGTGATTGCCTCCATCGGCTTGTATGCCATCGGGCATTCGTCGAGAGTTCCGCTGCTGACCGACGTGGTAAAGATGCCAGTCATCTGCTTTTTGAATTCCGATACGGTAAACGATGCCTTTGCATCTGCGCGGGACATCAGTCTGCCCGCACCGTGCGGCGCCGACTGGTTCCAGTCATCGCAGCCCTTGCCCGTGCAGATCAGACTCCCGTCGCGCATATTTATCGGAATCAGCAGCTTTTCGCCGAGCCGCGCCGAAACGGCGCCCTTTCTCAGGATCAGATGCTCCGTGTCGATGTAATTGTGGATCGTCGTAAACTGTTCCGCGATATGCAGCCCCATCCCGCGGATAATCACATCGGTCATCGCTTTGCGGTTTAGCGCTGCGAATTCCTGCGTCAGCTTCATATCGTGGATATACTGCTGAAACAGCGTTCCGGCAGTATAAGCAAGGTGCTTCGGAACATCGGTATGCTTTTCCGAATGCAGCTGCTTCAGCGCCTTCTGAATCTGCTTTTCCTTTCCCTGTGCTTTCAGCGACGCAATCAAAGCCTCGACCTCCCCCGCGGAAGCGCGGTTGAGCTGACGGTAAGCCTCCTCCTGATAGTACCGTGCGACCTCAACGCCGAGATGCCGCGATCCGGAGTGGATCACGAGATAGATGCTGCCGTCCTCTCCCTGATCTGCTTCAATGAAGTGATTGCCGCCGCCGAGCGTGCCGATGCTGTGCATCAGGCGCCGGACATGGATTTTTTCGGCACAGTAGAGGTTTTCACGTGCAAACTGTTCCGCGAAACGGTGCGGCGTTTCCCGAACATCGAATCCGGAAGGGATGCAGCGGTAGATCAGCTTGTCGAGCTTTTGCAGTTCGATATGGGTTTCACGGAGCTTGACAGTCTCCATGCCGCAGCCGATATCGACGCCGACCAGATTCGGGATCGCCGTATCGGTTATGGTCATTGTTGTGCCGATTGTGCAGCCGGCACCGGTATGTACGTCCGGCATAATGCGGATCTTCGCACCCTGAGTGATGGGCTGATTGCACAGTGTCATGATCTGCGAAACGGCGCTCTCCTCGGCAATATCTGCAAATATCTTCGCAGATGCGTATTTTCCGTGTATTTCAAACATAACGGTTCCTTTCCGGAGCGCCCGTAAAAAAAGCATCCCTGCGAATGCAGAGATGCTTGCCTTCTGACAGAATTGCGCAGTCAGACTGTGCATACGGGCAAACTCCATGTGCAGTAATAATTTGAATATTGAATTGTGACGGTATCCTTTGGATATTTCATGGGGTTCACCTGCCTTTCATAGATTTTAGCTCATTATATATGGTTTGCTGATAATTGTCAAGGCCATTTTCCGGTTTGTAACAGTTTTGTTTCTGAATCGTGACACTCGGAACAGGGTACCGTCATCTGACAGGATCGAGCGGCGTCCTGTACAGACCGTCGTCTGTGAGGTTATTCCCGCTGCCCGTGCTGCTGCTGGAAACGGATGTGGATGTGGTCGTTTCGTAGTACGTCCGGCTATTATGAAAGCGCGGCATCGAAACAAGATTTTACTACTGATGAAGCAGGCATCCTTCCGAAAGATCTGAAACTGGGTGTTTTCTCTGAGGGCTGGCTCTGGAATTTGCCGGCATAAGAATCAACACAACGATCTGAATTGAGAGCATCAGCCGGCTGGAGTACAATGATTAGGTGAATATCAAACATTGCGATGATACCCCCGATCAGAATGATTTGTTTTGATGGGGGTGCATCTATTAACATGGTTTGAATGTGCAATTTGTTATTGTGAACAATGCCCAATGCATCAGAAATGAGCGTATGCTTTGCGAAAAAAGACAATGAATTGCAAGCTTGTTGGCAAACAAAGTCATGATGGAAAAGTCACCCGATCTATAAATCATGCATAATCTTCCGCAGACGGCAAACAATACCGGTAGCTTTGAAAAAGCGAAGCTATCCCAAAATAGCGAAACCAAAACTGGAGGCACAAAATGAAAGCAACCCCTCACGAAAAACATTGACACAGGAATTCGCATTTGCTCCGGGATGCAGGAGCTCGCCGGGAGAGGTTACATAGGATGAATATGCCCGTGAGATGTATCGCTGCCATTTGCGCCTGCAAAGTAAAAAAAGCTTTTCTTATCGTGCCTGCATTATTCATTGAACAGCAAAGCCGCTGCGTTTCATAGAAACGCAGCGGCTGGTTTTGTATTATACGGTTGATTTACCACTTCGGCAGTTCGTCGAGCGTAATCACATATTCACTCTGATAGGTCTTTTTCAGAACAGCCTTTTCGGTGTATGCTTCCGAATAGCTGCTGTTATTTACTACAAAGCCGCCGCACCATGTACCGAACCACGACCATCTTGCGCCGGATGCAACTACATGATCAATGTCGAATATCACGCCGTTTTCTGTCAGTGCAGTGATCTTGTTCGTCTGCGGATATTCCAGCAGCTCCGCAAATTTCGCATTCTGTGCGCCGTATGAATGTGCATCTGCATAAATGTCCTCGCCGATGACGTCAACATATTCATCGCCCGGATACCAGTCCTTGTTCTGTCCGTTCCAGACCCATATCAGATTGTTGCAGTGATAGACATTTGTAAGCTGCTCGTAAAGGTATTTCCAGAATTGCTTATACGGCTCTTCGCCCTTTGCACCCCACCAGAACCAGCCGCCGGATGCCTCATGCAGCGGACGCCAAAGGATCGGCACACCGGCATCACCCATCTGATTGATGAGCTTTGCGATCGCTGCAATGTCAGCGTCGATCAATGCTTTGCCTTCGGAATCCTTTCCGTTCATGACAGCGTCAATATCAAAGGTAACATTTGAAGTAGAAAAGCCCTGCCACCAGCGCGGATTGCCGTTTGCATCATTTCCGTCTTTGAGATATTTGTCCGGTGCGTTCCAATGCCAGCAGAATGTCACGATGCCGCCCTGATTGTGGAATTTGATCGCGGTATCGACTGCCGTTGACTTTGCGCCGCGTGCAGCGCGGGACGGCGCATAGTCCATGAAATCCAGCCCGCAGATTGCAGGATATTTGCCGGTGACTTCATAGATTGCCTTGAATTCCGGACCGTCCATGCCGTTATCGCAGACCTGACCTGCCAGCGTATATTTGCCGTAGGAATCGCAGAGATAACGGAACAGCTTTTTCGCTGCCGCGTCAGCATTCGGATTGATGAGCTGATCGGATACTTCGTACACCGATTTGGAAATCCCTTCATCAGTTTCAACAGTCAGTTTATCCAGCATGATCCATCCCCATGATTTTTTCACGCTGATCTCATGCTTTCCGGCTGCCAGCATGACACCTTTCAGCGCGGTATCTGTATAGCTTGTTCCGCTCTCAAATGTCCCGACAGAATTGCCGTCCGCATACACATTGTTGGTCTTCGTACCGCCGATTCCCTTTGCGGTCAGCGTCAGCTTATAGAAACCGTCCGCAGGTACTTCGACCGTAAAAACAACGGTATCTGCATCATCACCGAAATTTCCGACTGCCTTGCTGCCCGATGCATCAGAATCATTCTGTGCAGTGTTTGCGCCGTTCAGCTTTGCATTTTCCGCTTCATACACCTTTACGAACTGTGCCTGCGGTTCATCCGGCTGACTGCTGCCGCTGATCAGAATCCGTTTCAGCAATGTCAGGTCAATCGCATTCAGCTTTCCGTCTGAATTGATATCCGCATTTGCTGCCTGTTCAGTTGTCAAATCAGCGGAACAGATCAGGTATTGTGACAGCTGAACAGCGTCTTTTTTTGTCACGCTGCCGTCAAGATCGACATCGCCTTTTAACACATCGGATTCGGGCGGAACATCCGAAACGGTCATGTTTTTGTATACCGTTTCATACATTGTCTCCGCCCAGAGCGTTCGCATTGCTTCATAGCCTTCGTCATTCGGATGCACGCCGTCGCCGCTGAGCAGCTCCGGATGCGCCTCGAAGAGTGCCTCAAAATCAGGGCCGTGAACGAGCTTATCGCCGTATTCATCGTAAAGCTGCTGCACCTTTTTGTTGAACAGCTTTGCATTCGGCTGAACATCCTTGTTTGTCGATGCGGGAATCATCGGCAGAACCGGAATCTTGCCGAGCTTCAGCACCGCGTCGATCATATACTTGGTATTGTTATAGTAATTATCGGCATTATTCGGATTGCCCCAGCAATCGTTTGTACCGTATGCAATGCTGACATATTTCACAGGGCTGTCTTTCAGCCAGCCGTCGATCGCCGCCTTGCCGTGCGGACTGGAAATGCCGCCGATGCCGCCGTTCTGCGCGACCGGATAGAAACGGGAATCAAGCTGATGGATATGCGCGGCATAGCTCGTTCCCCACTGGTTGACCATGCCGCCTGCCGTGATTGAATCGCCGAGGAAGATCCAGCTGTCATAAACGCCCTGCGATGCATCGTGAATATCAAAATTGAATTTGACCTTGCCGCCCTCTGCTTTTGTCACACGAATGCGGATCCAGTTTGCACCGTTCAGCTCGACAAGATGCTGCCTGGAACTCAGGCCGTTTCCGCTGACCGTGACCGCGGTTTCCCAGCCGGATTCCGGATAGGTTCCGCCTGCCGCCTTGTTGATCTCGATGACATAATCCACCGGCTCTGCGCTCTTGTTAACATAGGAGCCGATATTGTCATAGGTGCTGCCGTTGTACCAGACCGCAATGACCTGCTTCCGCTGTGATGCCGGGACACCGGAAAGGTCGTATGCGAGATAATCCGGCGCATCCGACTGCCATTCTGTCCAGTAAGCGTCATCATTGCCGTTTGATGCCGTGCCGCCGCCGGAATATGCCGGTACACCGCGGCTGATGACCGGATTTGCAGCAGCGGTCTGTTCCGCGGCGCTGACCGTTACCGCGCTCTGCTGAACAATGGGCTG
>JAFWVK010000049.1 GCA_017518255.1 Oscillospiraceae bacterium | reverse complement strand
GCCTGACCCTTCATTGCCAGCGTCTTGGTGATCGCAGCAGTCAGAGTGGTCTTGCCGTGGTCAACGTGGCCGATGGTACCGATGTTGACATGGGGTTTTGTACGTTCAAAATGTTCCTTTGCCATTGGAATCTCCTCCTAATAAAGAATTTGGAATAAATAGGGTTCGGTCATCATCTGGATACGACAAGGACCTGACACCCTATATTCTACCAGATTTGAAAGAAAAATGCAAGCCTTTTTAGAAAAAAATTCCAAAAAGACAGTGATTTTTTTCATCCGGCAGTATCATCCCCTGTTCCGAAGCGGCAAACCGCTCCGGAATGGGGTGAAATCAGCGAAAGCAATCGCTTCATTTACAGGAATCAGTCTTCGTCGCCGTGACCGCGTTCGCTCTTGATCTTATCTGCGATGCTCTTGGGCACTTCTGCGAAGCTGTGCGGCTCCATGGTGTAGTTGCCGCGGCCCTGAGAGCGGGAGCGCAGATCACTCGCATAGCCGAACATATTGCTCAGCGGAACGAGTGCGTCGATCTGGCTGACGCCGTTGTGGACTTCCTGACCCTGAATCTGTCCGCGGCGGCCGTTCAGATCGCCGAAGACATCGCCCATATACTGCTCTGGCACAAAGACGGAAACCTTCATGAGCGGTTCGAGCAGAACAGGATCTGCCTTGCGCATTGCATTCTTGAACGCCATAGAGCCGGCGATCTTGAATGCCATTTCCGAGGAGTCAACCTCGTGATAAGAGCCGTCGTACAGCGTGACCTTTACGTCAACGACCTGATAGCCTGCGACGACGCCCGCCTGCATAGCAGACTTGATACCGGCATCGACAGCAGGGATATACTCCTTCGGGATCGCGCCGCCGACGATATTGTTGATGAACTCGTAGCCCTTGCCCGGTTCATTCGGCTCAACAGTAATTTTGACATGACCGTACTGACCGGTACCGCCCGTCTGCTTTTTGTGCTTGTAATCCTCATTGACGGTCTTGCGGATGGTCTCCTTATAGGAAACCTGCGGCGCACCGACATTTGCCTCGACCTTAAACTCACGGAGGAGACGGTCAACGATGATTTCGAGGTGCAGCTCACCCATACCGGCGATAATGGTCTGACCGGTTTCGGAATCGGTCCATGTCCGGAAGGTCGGATCTTCCTCAGCGAGCTTGGAGAGGGCGATACCCATTTTCTCCTGACCGGCTTTGGTCTTCGGCTCGATTGCGAGGTTGATAACCGGATCCGGGAATTCCATGGATTCGAGGATAATCGGGTGATTCTCGTCGCAGAGCGTGTCGCCGGTCGTGGTGTTCTTGACACCGATGACGGCAGCGATATCGCCCGCATAGACAACCTCGATATCCTTTCTGTGATTCGAGTGCATCTGCAAAATACGTCCCATACGCTCATTCTGCTTCTTGCAGGAATTCAGAACGGTCGTACCCTTTTCGATCTTACCGGAATACACGCGGAAGAAGCAGAGCTTTCCGACGAACGGGTCGGTTGCGATCTTAAAGGCGAGTGCGGCGAAGGGCGCGTTGTCATCGGACGGACGCTCCTCCTCCTCATCGGTTTTCGGGTTGATTCCGGTGATTGCCGGAACATCGAGCGGAGAAGGCATATAATCGACGATTGCATCGAGCAGCTTCTGCACGCCCTTATTGCGGTAGGATGTGCCGCACACAACCGGAACGATTGTATTTGCGATCGTGCCCTTGCGGATGCCGCGCTTGAGCTCTTCAATGGTCAGTTCCTCTTCGTTGAGGTACTTTTCCATGAGCGCCTCGTCGGTTTCGACAATATGCTCGATCATTTCCATGCGGTACTCTTCCGCCTTATCCTGCATATCAGCAGGAATGTCTGTAATCTGAATATCTTTGCCGAGGTCGTCATTATAGATATAAGCCTTCATTTCGAGCAGATCAATCAGGCCTTTGAAATCGCTTTCGCAGCCGATCGGGAGCTGGATCGGAACGGCATTACACTTCAGACGATCCTTCATCATCTCAACGACACGGTAGAAATCCGCGCCCATGATATCCATTTTATTGACATAAGCCATACGCGGAACCTTGTACTTATCCGCCTGACGCCAGACGGTTTCAGACTGCGGCTCCACGCCGCCCTTTGCGCAGAAAACGGTTACAGAGCCGTCCAGAACGCGAAGGGAACGCTCAACCTCAACAGTAAAGTCCACGTGACCGGGGGTATCAATGATATTGATTCTGTGCTGTTTCCAGTAAGCGGTTGTTGCAGCAGAGGTAATTGTGATGCCTCTCTCCTGCTCCTGCTCCATCCAGTCCATCGTAGCGGAACCGTCGTGGGTTTCGCCGATTTTGTGGTTGATGCCGGTATAGAACAGAATACGCTCGGTCGTCGTGGTTTTGCCTGCGTCGATATGCGCCATGATGCCAATATTTCTTGTTTGTTCGAGACTACAATCTCTAGGCATTCCGGGTTCCTCCTAAATAATCTCGTCTGCCGTAAAAAGCCGGGCAGACATCTGCGGAAAAAAGAAACCGCAGATTACCAGCGATAGTGTGCAAAAGCCTTGTTTGCCTCTGCCATCTTGTGTGTATCCTCACGCTTCTTGACAGAGCCGCCGGTGCCGTTGATTGCGTCAACGATCTCGCCGGCGAGGCGTTCTTTCATGGTTTTCTCAGAACGGAGTCTGGAATACTTGGTAATCCAGCGCAGACCCAGTGTCTGACGGCGGTCCGGACGAACCTCCATCGGAACCTGATAGGTTGCACCGCCCATACGGCGTGCCTTAACCTCCAGAACCGGCATGATGTTCTCCATAGCCTGTTCAAAGACCTCAAGCGGATCGCGGTCGGTCTTGGTTTTAACGATCTCGAATGCGTCGTACACAATTTTCTGTGCGACACCCTTCTTGCCGTCGAGCATGATATTGTTGATCAGACGGGTTACCAGCTTAGAGCCGTACATCGGGTCTGCCAGAACATCACGCTTTGCGATACTGCCTCTTCTTGGCATACTCGCTTCCCTCCTTCATAAAAGATGAATTCACAGGTACTCACCTGTTTCTCCGTTTCGCGCGGAGAACGCGGTGTAGGCGCCGTTGCAGAAAAGAGACAGCAGTTATTGTATCAGAAAATAATGCCATCAATCAAATCCACAAGTGCCTTGTGGGGTTGTGCGAAAACGCCCCCATTGCAGGAAGTCTTACTTCTTGCCTGCCTTCGGGCGCTTTGCGCCGTACTTGGAACGTGCCTGGAGACGGCCGTTCACGCCCTGCGCATCGAGGGTTCCGCGGATGATGTGATAACGCACACCAGGCAGATCCTTGACACGTCCGCCGCGGATCAGAACGACGCTGTGCTCCTGCAGATTGTGACCGATACCGGGAATGTAGGCAGTCACCTCATAGCCGTTGGTCAGGCGCACTCTCGCGATCTTCCGCATTGCGGAATTCGGCTTTTTCGGGGTAGCAGTCTTGACGGCGGTGCAGACACCGCGCTTCTGGGGAGAGCTGAGATCAATCTGGGACTTCTTCTGAGCGTTGTAGCCTTTCTGAAGTGCCGGAGCGGTCGATTTCTCCGCCAGAGTCTTTCTGCCCTTACGAACGAGCTGATTGAATGTTGGCATGATTTTCCTCCTTCTTTACATAATAGATATTTTGTGCGCGGCGATACCGCGCACTCATATTATTATAATGTTTTTCGGTCTATTTGTCAAGCATCCGGGAATTTTCTGCCGATTACACAAAATACGGGGAAATCCGCATTCTTTTTTCGCCGTTTTTGCGGCATACTGTCAAACAATCCGGCTGTGCATTTCGCTCAAACCTGTTTTTCCGCACAGTAAAGCTCCGCAGACATAAAATCTGCGGAGCCTTTCCATATGCCGAAGCATCAGCCTTCCTGCTTTACTTCCCCATTTTTATGCTCTCACCGGATTCCTGATAACCAACGGGTTTATCGGTTTCATCCTCAATGAACACACCGAATGCATCGGGTTCAGCAAATTTGCAGTCTTTTCCGGCCTCAATCAGAATATGCCATTCTGCCATATCTTCGGTTCCGCCCTCCGGAACAATTCTCTGAATCGTCACATCGGATTCCGTCAGTTCTGTGACCTCATGCCGGATGCTGCCGCTGCCCTCTTCGAGCAGAACCAGAATCAGCTGATGCGTCTTGAACCACTCATCGGTGTACTGTCCGGTGACGGTCATGAAGCTCGGCGCGGTTCCATCTGCCGAACCGAAATTATACTGTTCTTTGTTCCGGGTGATATAATCTTCCAGCTCTGCACGGCTCCGGATAAAGCTGACCTGCGGATACTTTGTGCCTTCATGGTATCCGTCGGTGCGGACGATATGCGCCTCAAAATCGTCAATCATCTCATCGTCAGTATCCTGGTCGTCCTCATCTTCAATGAATACATCAAAGTCAGGGTCCATGAATACGCAGTCTTTGTCCGCCTCAATCACAATATGCCATTCTGCCATGTCGGCGGTACCGACCTCCGGCACGATTCTTTGAATCGTCACATCGGATTCCGTCAGTTCTGTGACCTGATGAGTGACGCTGCCGCTGCTCTCTTCGAGCAAAACCAGAATCAGCTGATGTGTCTCGAACCACTCATCGGTGTACTGTCCGGTGACGGTCATGAAGTTCGCATCTGTGCTGTCTGCCGAACCGAGGTCATACCACTCTTTGTACTTTGCGATATAGTCATCCAGTTCCCCGCGGCTCCGGATGATGCTGTACTGCGGGTACTCCGTACCGGCATTTGTGGAGTCGGTGCGGATATAATGCGCCTTGAACTCATATTCCTTCGGAAGATTCGTGACTGTTCCGGAATCGGGGTTTGACGCGAAAGCAGCTGCCTTCCACCGCTCGAAATAATACTGGCGCTGCTCCTCGTCGTACCGGAAATAGGTGATGCCGCTGAAATCGTGAACGAGAATCAGTTCCTTGCCGCGGTCATCCAGCCAGATTTCCTCGCATGTGACGCCGGAAGTCCATTCGACATCCCAGCCGCCTTCCTCCATGAGCTGCGTCATCGCTTTCCCGTAATCATCGTTCGTGTCGCAGATTTCCTTTGCACGCTCTTTCGTCAGACGGGGTGCATCTCCTCTGTTTTCGTTGTAGCCGAGAAAGACAGACGGGTCGAGTGCAGATTCCCATGCATTCCGGAAGGGAAGCATCCGGTAGCACTCGATCTCATCGGTGCGCTCGGCGGTGTGCTCCTGCGGAATATAGAAGTGGGCGAAGGGGAAGGTGTCGTCGTCGGTGACATATCCGTAAGAGTGGTCTCCCATGATCTCCTCTCCCTGCGTGACCAGTATCACGCTGACCGGATCGGTGCTGAGATTTGCCTGAACAAATGCGATGTTCTTTTTCGTGGGTTCCTCAAAGTTGAAGATCACATAATCGCCTGCTTCAGCAAAGTTCATCATTTCCGCATATTCGGAGAGCATCTCCGCTCCCGCGTAAGGAATGTTTTCGAGCAGAACATCATGCTTTTCGGCTGTTCCGGTCAATTCGCTGTAAGCAGTGAACGCCTCCGCGCCGGCATTATATTCAGCTTTTGTCTCATTTACTACAGAAAATGCTGCAGTCTCAGAAACGTCTCCGAACAGGCTGTCCAGCGATTCGCAGAAAATTTCGCGCTTATCGGTCATATCAAGGTTGCTGCGGTACACATGATAATTGTCGTTATCAGAGAAAACCTGATAGACATAATCGCCGAGATAATAATGGCCGCTGGTGCTGTAATTCAGGTCTTTTGTCTCGCCGGTTTTTGCGTTATAAGAATAGTACCAGCCGCCCTCGTCCTCGACGGTATAATAGATCATATCGCCGGAGCCGGTCATGTCTATGGTGCCGTCCGGAATCTGCATGAGCTTCTCGACCTGTGTCGGCTCGGAAAAACTGTGCCTGCAAAGATAGCCCTCCGTGCCGTCCAGCGCATAGAATCCGGAGCCGTCGGCAGCTGCACAAATCGGCATCAGATACGGATTCTCGTATGTTACGATTTGTTTCTCTTTTGCATTGTAGATGACGGTATAGCGGTTCATCGCCGGAACGTCGTACTGAATTGCGTAGTAATCGCCGGAAAGATGCCGGATCCCGTAATAATCAAGATCCTCGCCCGCAACCAGTTCAAAGCCGGGGCAGTCTGTTGTCAGCCGAAAAAATTCCGTGCGGCTGCCGCTGCTGTCGATCACAGAAAGCTGCAGTCCCTGCGGCTGATACATACGCTCCCCGTCTGTCAGAATACAGTAATTTGTGTCCATAACTTCCAGCTTCGTTTCATTTTCATTGCCGGAAGGATTCCATCGGCACGAAAAATGGACACCGTCGCCGTACTGCGGCATACTGTAAAAATAATCCGCATCACGCAGAATCGCGGCATCGTTTGTGCCGCGGTACGGTGTAATTTCACCGTGTCCGCCGAGGAAGTTGACCTCATCCGCGCTGAGTGCCGGGGCAGATTTCGCTCTCGGCGGTTTATTTTTCACGCTGTAAACCATGCATCCTGCAACCACCGCAATCGAAGCAGCGATTGCGCCGATGCCGAGCGACATGCGGCGGATATCGCGCTTTCTGCGCTTTTCATTGCCGTCCCAGGTCATAGCTTCCTCGACATATTCTTCCCGGATTCCCTTTACGCTGTTCAGATAATCGGTTTCCTTCATAAAATCTCCTCCTTCTCAAGCAGCTTTCTCAGCGCTTTTCTGGTTCTGAACAAAGTCATTTTCACCTTACTCTGACTGACGCAGCATTTTTCCGCAATCTCCTGAATACTGAAATTGCTCCAATAGCGAAGCACAAACATGACGCGCGTTTCTGCGGGCAGACTGCCGAGAAACCGGTTGAGCGCCTCGGTGAGCACAACCGTTTCAATCACATGCTCCGGGTTTTCCGGATTTGCCAGCGTATTTTCAAATTCAGACAGCGCTTCACAGAAAGCTCCGCCGCCTCGCTTTTCCGCACGCTGAGCCTCTCTCCGGTTGCACGCAAGATTCCGTACCGTCACGGAGAGAAATGCCGCAAGCCGCTCCGGCTTATTCGGCGGAATGGATTCCCACATTTTCAGGAGTGCATCATTCAGGCATTCTTCAGCATCCTCGCGGCTGCCGAGAATGCCATATGCAATACTGTGACACAGTTTTCCGTATTTTTTCTGCGCGGCAGCGAGTGCCTGCTGATCGCGGCAAAAAAACAGATCAACAATTTGTTCGTCTGTCAGGTTCTGCATACGGTTCTCCTTTCGGTTAAGTGCACACTCTATCTATTACGACAGAAACCGCAATGTCTGCGTCACAAAAAACAGAATATTTTTTGAGAAGAAAAAAACAGGCGGATTCCTTTAGGAATTCGCCTGTTATCTGCATGGCTCCGCCTTGCCGTCGCCTGAAGAATAAAACCCGCTGAAAGCAGGTGGGTATCTGCCTGCGCCGCTCATGCTCCCTGCTACCGCCGAAGCGGGAGGCCTGCAATTCTGGACACAGAGCACAATTCCCTGGTTACAAATGTTGGATTATATCAAATCAGGCTTGCTCGCACAAGGCAGAATATGTTCTTTCTGCTATTAGTATATCATGAAAAGGATGAAAAATCAACTGGTAAATTCAACTAAAATTTATGTCGATTTTTAGATACTTTTACTTATTCTGCTGCATCTTCCTCTTCGTCGTCTTCATCTTCATCCTCATCTGCATCAAGACGGTCAATAAAGATCTGTGCAATGCGCTCATATTCCTCGTCGCTCTCAATCGGCTCCAGAATATCCTCGCCGTCCTCACTCTCGGAAACAGAAAGCACAACCAGTTCGCACTCACCTTCCAGCAGTTCCGCCGGATCCTCAACATGCGGAATCAGTGCGAAATAAACCTTGCCTTCCTCCTCAAGCACATCAATCAATTCAAAAAGCTTTTCGTTGCCTTCCTCATCGACAAGCGTGTAAAGCTCCGGCGAATCCATCATTTCATCCAGTTCGTTTGGTGTATTCTGATCAAGCATATTATACTCCCGTTCCGCCGGATCAATCCCGACAACGTATTTGCAGGTCTCCTGCATGTTCCTATTTTACCAGTTTTTATCAGGTTTGTCAAGACCCTATTCCACAGGCAGGGAATCCTGCGGCTTTCCCGCCTGTTCCGGCATCTGTTTCCGGGGGTTTTCGGCTGCCGGAACAGAAATCCTCTAAAAAAATCTAAAAATTTCAAAAAAAGTTTTAGAAAACTATTGACAAACGATAAAGAATGTGCTATAATAAGACCATAGAGAACAGTACGGACCGTTCCGAAGCGAAAATGGTCAGATTGATATCAAAAAAGTACCGGCAATGCTTCTTTTTCAGCCAAATGTCTGTTCTTTATAGATGATATGAATCGTGCGGCTTTTCCGGCAATTCTTTGCTAACGGAACATTGTAGGTTTCCCCTCAATGGGATCTGCCGCAGAATCTGATTCCGAAAGGTGCGTGAGTCCAATGGAAATGACGGAGTTTGTCCCGGTTATTGACGTAGGCTCGTGCAAAGGTTTTACAGCGTTTTCTGTGTGACATTTTCGCACTCTATGCCGCCGGTTATGTGTCTGCGGACACCGTGAAGAACCGGCAATGCGGGTGCATTTCCGATATGGAAGCCGGCACAGAAAGCCGCTGCTCGACGGAGCTGCGAGACTGTATACCGGCGCACAGCCGCAATTCAGCAGAAGGTGTTTAATATAACTGCAAACGGTGCAGTTGCCGGCGGGAACCGCATGAATGCATGGGTGATGTACTGCGGTTGGCTGTCCGCCGAATGAATGGTATCAGCGTCAATGACAGAACGGGAAGGAATCCATCCTCTGTGCGGCCGCTTTCAATGCACGAGTGACTGCGGATACGCTGGAGATCAGAGAGGCGTATGGCGTTCATGCGATTAGGTCTCCCTTAACATGTGATTCTGTTTAACGGAATACATTGACATAAATCTATACCATTACAACTGAATAAAAAATAAGGGGAGGCTTTGAACAGAAAGCCTCCTTTATTTTTGTATATCGCAAACGAATTATGAAAAATCACTTGCTTTTTTGCGGGATATATGATAGAATAATAGTAACCGCCGAATGACGGCGAGTTTCGTAAATACTGGAGGACTTTCAATGGCAGAGCCGAATCGCAGAATGGAACCGGTCACAAATCCTGTCCTTGTGGATGCTATGGCAACCTTTAAGCTCGACCTCACAAACCGCGAGCATGAAAAAGCATTTCTTGAGGCAGCAATTGATGCAAAATATCTGCTTCCCGCAAAAATCGAACAGCTGCAGGATCAGAAAACAGATGACGGTCAGGTTCCGACCCGCGTTGCTTTTTCCGTTCTGACAAATCCGAACGGCGACAAGTTTATGCCCGCTTTCACGGATGAGATTGAACTGAAGAAAAACAGGAAGGGAATGGAAAACGAACCCCTGCAAATTGCAGTGGTCGATTTCCGCGCACTCTATAATTTTGTGAAATCCAATGAAGAGATCAAGGGCGTTGTCATCAATCCGTTCGGCAGCGCACTGTGCCTCATCCGTCAGCAGATGATCGCAATCGGCGACAATGACTTCAAAATTGTCGTTGCACAGCCTAAGCAGCAGGTCATTGATCTGACAACCGCACAGCCCAAGCCGGCAAATGTGCTCGGCGCTCCGGAGGATGACAGCAAGGCCCGCGCAGATATGATCCGTCAGGCAATGGCGGATATGGAAGCGAAAAAATCTTCCGACGAGGAGCATGAGGAAACCGCCGACCCGCTGACAGACGATCTGCTGAACGCAATGAAGGGCGCTCTGAAAAAGCAGAAGACTGTTAAAAAAGCATATATCAAGGCGGATCAGGATAACGGTGAGCGATTCCTGCTTGTTGCGCTGGAATCGGATGCCTCCGATTCCGAACTGGAAGAAATCGGCATTGCGGTCAGAGATGACTGCAAGGATTATACCGATCTTCCGTTTGATTTCATTAAGGCGGATTCTATCCGCGCAAAGGAGCTTGTCGCAGAGGAAAAGCCCTTCTACGAAAAGAAGCGCTTCGGATTCTTCTGATACGGATCGGCAGGCAAACGGATTATGGATGAAAGCAGCATTAGAGGGCGCTGTTTTTCATACATTCAACGGTTTTCCTGCGCCGGATCGCGCGGGAAATCAAAGAGGGGGAATTACCATGAAAAAAAAGGCAGTGCCGGCTTTGCTGCTGGCAGCGGTTCTGGCTGTCAACGGAACAGCAGGACCGGGCAGTGTGACCCCGAAGGCGATCACTGCAAATGCAGCCTCGGATACCAATGACGACTGGCTGCACGCAAAAGGAAGCCGCCTTTATGACAAAGACGGCAATGAAGTTTGGCTGACCGGTGCAAACTGGTTCGGCTTCAACTGCACCGAGAATGTGCTGCACTATCTCTGGAGCGGTGATATCAGCGATATGGTCAAATCCATCGCCGATCACGGCATCAATGTGCTTCGCATTCCGGTCTCGACGGAGCTGCTCTACAACTGGATGATCGGCGACCCCGACCCCATTAAGAGCGTCAATCCGAACAATGACCCGGCATATTCCATCAATGTCGATCTCATCAATCCGGACGGCTCAATCAAGGACAGCCAGGGCGTTTTCGATGTGCTCCTGAAAAAATGCAAGGAGAACGGCATCAAGGTCTTTATCGACATCCACAGCCCCGAATCCAACAACTCCGGTCACAACTACGGTCTGTGGTACGGAAAGAGCTTTACCGCAAACAACGGTAAAACCGTGAATGTCACAACCGATGTCTGGATCGAAACACTGGCATGGACCGCCGACCACTACAAAAATGATGACACCCTGATCGGCTTTGACCTGAAGAATGAGCCGCACAGCACCTACGGCGGCGCTCCCGTCGATGCAATCTGGGACGGTTCCGATGCACCGAACAACTGGCAGAAAGCTGCACAGGACTGCGCGGATGCAATCCTTGCAAAAAATCCCTATGCACTGATTCTGATTGAAGGCAACGAGGGCTTTGAGGGACACGGCGCATGGTGGGGCGGCAATCTCCGCGGCGTTCAGAAATATCCGGTCATGCCGAAATCCGGCACAAGCCAGATCGTGTATTCGCCGCACGATTACGGTCCTGTCGTCAGCCAGCAGACATGGTTCGAGAAAAACTTCACCGAGCAGACGCTGCTTGACGATTACTGGTACGATACATGGGCATATCTCAATGACAAGGATATGTATCCGCTGCTGATCGGTGAATGGGGTGCTCTGCTTCCGGCAACCGTGGATGAGCAAAAGCTCCTCTCTGCGGATGCAACAACTCTGGATAAAAACGAGCAAAACGCAAGGTGGCTGATTCTGCTCCGCAATTACATGATTAAGCATCACATCAACCACACGTTCTGGTGTCTGAACGATGACTCCGGCGATACCGGCGGTCTCTGGAAAGGCGTCCAGTTCGGTGCGACAACCGGAACGGTCATCGACTGGGATACCGTGAAATACGGAATCTTTGAAAAAGCGCTCTGGCAAACCCAGAAAACCGGCAAATATATCGGTCTGGATCATCAGAAAGCGCTCGGCGAAAACGGCATCTCTCTGAATGACTTCTATGCAAATTATGCAAATTCCGAAGGAAGCAATCTCGACGGCGGAACCGTCGGCGGAAGCCACGGAAATATTATCGACGTAACAACCGGTCCGGAGGATCAGACCACAACCACAACAACCACAACAACCATTACAGAAACTACCAGCTCGACGACATCGTCGGGCGGTGCCAGGCCAAACATCGTTTACGGTGACACGGATTGTAACGGTTCTGTTGACGTGCTTGATGCTGTGCTGCTCGCTCGTGTTGCTGCTGAGGATACGTCATCGGGCATCTCGGAAGAAGGAAAACTGAATGCCGAGGTAACCGGCGACGGAAAAGTGAAAACTAATGATCTGACAAAACTGCTGAAATACCTTGCAGGTCTGATTCCGGACCTGAAGCCGTAAGGACTGAACGTGAAGCCCCCCTTTTTACCGGAAGGAGGGCTTCACATGTATCTGAATCATCATGCATCGGAATGTACGGCGGCATAGAGGGTGCTGCCTGCATATACAACCCGTGTGTACCGCACGGAAAATTTCAGAGGGGGCTTTTTACCATGAAAAAAACCAAGGCAATGCTGTCACTGATGCTGGCAGCTGTCATCACAGCAGGCGGAACGATGATGCCGGCAAGCGATGTTTGCGGCGCGCGCACGCTGAAAGCTGCTGCTGCCGATGACACCAACGACGACTGGCTGCACTGCGAAGGCAGCCGCATCTTTGACATGAACGGCAATGAGGTCTGGCTGACCGGCGCAAACTGGTTCGGAATGAACTGTACGGAAAATGCACCGCACGGTCTCTATGCGGTCGATCTGGACTATATGCTCGACAATGTGTCCAGCCACGGCATCAATATCATCCGCTTCCCGATTTCGACGGAACTGCTGCTTTCGTGGATGGACGGCAACCCGCTGCCGGTCAGCTCGGTGACGGCAAGCTACAATCCGCCGCAGGATGTAATCGGTGAGGACGGAACCGTTACAAAGGCGGGCACCTACGGCGACACCAATCGCGATCTTGTAGAATCTGACGGCAAAACACTGAAGAATTCGATGGACATTTTCGATGTCATCATGAAAAAGTGCAAGCAGTACGGTATCAAGGCGCTGATTGACGTCCACAGCCCGGCTTCGCACAATTCCGGACACAATTACACACTCTGGTATTATCAGGAAGGCGCCGAGGACGCCGGCAATATGGCGGTCGGCCATTTCAGCAAAAAGCAGATCACATGGGATGACTGGAAGGATTCGATCACATGGCTGGCGAAGAAATACGCGAACGACGACACGATCGTTGCCTATGACCTGAAAAACGAGCCGCACGGCAAGCGGGGTTATTCCGGCAATGAATGCCCGAATACGATTGCAAAGTGGGACGATTCAACGGATAAAAACAACTGGAAGTATTCCGCAGAGGAATGCGCAAAGTCGATCCTCAAGGTTAATCCGCATGCGCTGATTCTGATTGAGGGCATTGAACAGTCTCCGATGTTCGATATGGGCTATGACTGGGATACGCCGGATCAGTGGATTTCGCAGCCGACAGACAAGCCGAAGTGGTACGGCGCATGGTGGGGCGGCAATCTCCGCGGCGTCAAGAATCTGCCGGTGCTTCCGAATTCCACTCAGATTGTTTATTCGCCGCATGACTACGGTCCCTCCGTGTATGCGCAGACATGGTTCGACAAGAACTTCACAACCGATACACTGCTTGATGACTACTGGCGCGATACATGGGCATATATCAACGAAGATGATATCGCACCGCTGCTGATCGGCGAGTGGGGCGGCAAAATGGAAACGCAGAACAAAAAGTGGATGGAGCTTCTGCGTGACTATATGATTAACAACCACATCAACCACACCTTCTGGTGTCTGAATCCAAATTCCGGCGATACCGAGGGCCTGCTGGATACGCAGTTCAAGAACTGGGATGAGGCAAAGTACGCGCTGTTTGAGAAGTCACTCTGGCAGACACAGCAGAGCGGCAAGTACATCGGTCTGGATCATCAGACACCGCTCGGCAAAAACGGTCTCTCGCTCAACGAATTCTACGCGAGCTACGCCAATACCGAGGGCAGCAACCTCGACGGCGGCACAATCGGCAGTCATCACGGTTCTCATGTTGACTACACGACAGCGCCGGACGACACCACGACCACAACGACAACAACAACCTCCACAACGCCGAAGACGGACAATACCTTCTGGGGCGATGCGGATTGCAACAAGCAAGTTGATGTTCTGGATGCAGTTCTGCTGGCAAGAGTTGCAGCAGAGGACACAAAATGCGGCATTACCGAACAGGGCAAGATCAATGCAGATGTGACGCATGACGGCACTGTGAAAACAGATGACCTCACGAAACTGCTGAAATTTCTCGCCGGACTGATTACGAAAAATGATCTCGCATCCAAATAAAAGCACGAAGAAACCCGCTCTTTTGAAAGAGCGGGTTTTGATTAACCTCCGGAAGGATCAATTCCGAGCTTGCCGAGCGTGAAGGTCAGGGCATTGTCAGCATTCCATGTTCCGTTGTTCTCCTGATAATCGTTAAAATCTGCAACGGTAATTTTAATGGGGCTGGTGCCGGGATAACCTTTCAGCATACAAGCAACTGCCGGAATCTCATCATCCTTGATATAAAAAGCAATATCTTCCAGCTTTCTTACATCCGTAAAATAAGTATAAACCTTTGCAAAAAAGAGGTTCTGCAAATCTGACTGGTTGGAAAGATCAAAGCCGGCATCATTCGCACTTACCGTGCGTGCTGCATACACATCAGCGCCGGTTGTACTGATGGTTCCGTCAAGGACTCTCGGCGGAACATCATATGCCATCATCTCAACATTGGCAATCTGCGCACCGTTTCTCAGGTTCTTGGCAGCGGCATTTGCCGACTGGAGCTTGGATTTTGAAATATACCCCATCATTGCAGGAACCAGAATAGCAGCCAGAACACCGATGATCGCGATGACAACAATCAACTCAATCAGTGTAAAGCCTTTTTTCTTCATCTCTCTACCTCCCTTATCCGGGACCCGTGCATCAACGTTTAGAAGAAAAGCCCCCAAAAGGGGGCTTTTCCGATTCAATTGTCTGATAATCTAAGTATCATTCAATTAGCTGATAGCATATGAAAGAGCAGCAGCAGCAGTCTTAGCAGTGAGCTTCTCATAGGAATCAACAGTCATCTGCTTCGGATGAGAACCGCAGTAGTTGTTCTTATCCTGAACGCCGACGCCCTGAACTTCGTAGTTGGAGTTCAGCTGAACCTGAGCTGCGGAGAGCTTCTTTGCATCGGTGAAGTACACATAAACTCTGTACTTGAACTTGTTGAGAGCGGAATCGCCGGAGTTCGGAGCGGTGGTAACAACGCTGTTGCCGCCGACATCAATACCGGAACCGGTGGTCAGACCGGACATTGCAGCATCTTCTGCGTTCATATCAGTGATAGCAGACTGTGCACCGGTGTAGATGGACTTTGCAGCAGAGTTCGCGGATGTGATCTTGGACTTCTTAACATAGCCCATCATAGCCGGAACCAGGATAGCTGCGAGAACGCCGATGATCGCGATAACAACGATCAGCTCAATAAGTGTAAAACCTTTCTTTTTCATGATAAATAACCTCCTCAAAAATTTAGCAGTTTTTCTGCTTTCAAGAGAACGGATATGCAATACCCCGTAGACGTCATACGCAGTAGTTGCTTTCCATGGTCTTAGTATAGCATATCCAAAAGAAAATGTCAAGTCTTTTCCGCAATTTTACGAGAATGTGAACAAACTTTTACGAAAGCCGTTTTTTTTGCCGTTTTTTTGATATCGTCTTTGTCAACATGCACAAAAAGAATAACAAATCCGTAACGAATCAACCGGAACACGGGCTCTTCCGGCGGTGATTTTCGTCATTTCAACCATTTCAGAGCGCCGGTTGGGCAAAGCTTGACACATTTTCTGCAATTCCGGCAAAAACTGACGGTCTCCGGATTCTGAAATTCGGGCTTGACCGCAGTCGGGAAACCTCTCCCGACGAGCCCCAGAATGCCCTGCTTCGCATCCTCCTCACAGACACGGACACAGAGCCCGCAGAGAATACACTTGCCGTTATCGCGCTCGATACAGACAAGCCTGCGTTCCTTTTCTGCTTTATGCATCACGCCGCCGAAGCGTTCGGGATGAATTTCCTGCATACGGGCATATCGGATCAGCTTGCAGTCCGCATAGTCGTGACAGCCGCATTCGAGGCAGCGCTTTGCCTCCCGCTGCGCGGTTTCGTCGTCGAGTCCGAGATTGACCGGCGCAAAATCCTTTGCACGCTCCGCCGCCGGGCGCACCGGCATCTGACAGCGCGGCTGCTTTTCGCGGTCTGCAAGATCCTCCGCCGTTACATTCTTTCTGGAATAAAACGGCGCACGGTACGGCTGCAGCGCCCCGCGCAGTGCGGAATCCACAACTGCCGCACAGCGGCCGGCTTCGCCGATGGCTTCAATCGCGATGGAAGCGCCGCGGTTTGTCGCATCACCGACCGCATAGACGTTTTCGAGATTCGTGAGATAGGTGTGCTCATCCGCTGCAATTGTGCCTTTTTTCGTCAGCTCAATGCCGTCAAGCCCCGCCGGATCAAGCCGCTGGCCGATTGCCATGATGACGAGATCGACATCAAGATACTCAAATTCCCCTTTGACCGGCTGCGGTGCGCGTCTGCCGGAGGCATCCGGTTCGCCGAGCTCCATAATTTGCAGCTTGATCTGCTTCACGCACCCGTTTTCGCCGATGATCTCGGCGGGATTCGTCAAGAATTTGTAAGTGACACCCTCCTCAATCGACTCCTCAATTTCAATATCTTCGGCAGGCATTTCGCCGCGCGTTCTGCGGTAGATGACATAGACCGCCTCGGCACCGCAGCGGATTGCCGTGCGGCAGGCGTCCATTGCGGTATTGCCGCCGCCGCAGACTGCGATATTCTTTCCGCGCAGATCGGGAATCTCCCCTTCACCGGAACTGATATCATGCAAGAACTGAATGCCGCCGGTAACGCCCTTCAGTTCTTCGCCGGGGCAGCGCATTTTCATGCTGTTCCACGCACCCGTCGCGAGAATGACTGCATCGTATTCCGCACGGAGCGCGTCCAGCGTGATATCCCTGCCAAGCCGGATATTGTTTTTCATGGTGATGCCGAGCTGCTCAATCTCCGCAATTTCCCGGTCGAGCAGGTCTTTCGGCAGACGGTAGGCGGGAATGCCGTAGCGGAGCATACCGCCCATTTTCGCAGCGGCATCGTAAACCGTGACATCATGCCCTTTTATATATAAATAGTATGCTGCCGTCAGGCCGCCCGGTCCGCCGCCGATCACAGCAACCTTTTTGCCGGAGCGCGGTGCGGCTTCAGGGCGATAGGTGTCGCCTGCGAGATCCCGGTCTGCTGCATGTGCCTTCAGGAAGGCAATCGAAATCGGCGATTCGACCAGTCCTCTGCGGCAATTCTGCTCACAGGGATGCGGACATACTCTGCCGATTGCAGCGGGAAGCGGAATCTTCTGCTTGATGATCTCCACTGCTCCGCGAAAATCGCCCTCTGCGATTTTCTTCACATAGCCCTGGCAGTCGGTACCGGCGGGACAGTTGAGCTGACACGGACCGCGGCAGTCGCCGGTGTGGTCGCTCATCAGCAGCTCCAGTGCAATTTTGCGCGATTGCTGAACACGCGCCGTGTCGATCCGGATTGCATAGCCTTCCGCAGCCTTTGCCGAGCAGGCGCGCAGCAGCTTCGGCACCGGCTTACCTCTGCCGTCGTCGGTGACCTCGACCGCGCAGAGTCCGCAGGCGCCGTAGACACGGACGTTTTCGTCATTGCAGAGATTCGGGATCTCGATGCCGTTTTCCTTTGCCGCCTGCAAGATGCTCATGCCCGCTTCACAGGTGCAGGGAATTCCGTTGATTGTAAAATGAATCTGTGACATCTCTCTCCCCCCTTTATTCCACTGAAATTGCACCGAATTTGCAGGACGCCATACACTGTCCGCAGCGAATGCATTTGTCCGGGTCAATGACATGCGGCTGCTTCACGCTTCCGCTGATTGCCTGAACCGGGCATTTTCTCGCACATACCGTACAGCCCTTGCACACATCCGTGTGAATATTATAATGCAGCAGAGCATTGCAGGTGTGTGCCGGACATCGTTTTTCTCGGATATGTGCCTCGAATTCATCGCGGAAATACCGCAAAGTCGAAAGAACCGGATTCGGCGCAGTCTGTCCGAGTCCGCAGAGTGCGCCGTCGCGCACGGCATTGCAAAGCTCCTCCAGCAGTTCAATATCGCCCTCTTTTCCGCTGCCCTCCGTAATCCGCGTCAGGATTTCCTGCAGCCGCTTGGTTCCGATGCGGCAGTGAACACATTTGCCGCAGGATTCCTTTGCGGTAAAATCAAGGAAGAATTTTGCCATACCGACCATGCAGGTGTCCTCGTCCATAACGACCATACCGCCGGAACCCATGATTGCGCCGGTCGCGGCGAGTTTTTTATAGTCGATCACGGTATCGAGCAGCTCTGCGGGGATGCAGCCGCCGGAGGGACCGCCCATCTGCACGGCTTTGAACGCCTTTCCGCCGCGGATACCGCCGCCGATGCCGAAAATCACATCACGGAGCGTCATACCCATCGGGATTTCCACCAGCCCGCCGCGCCG
The DNA here is from genome assembly GCA_017518255.1 of Oscillospiraceae bacterium. Lineage (GTDB taxonomy): Bacteria > Bacillota > Clostridia > Oscillospirales > Ruminococcaceae > Firm-04. The sequence goes on along the minus strand of JAFWVK010000049.1, from coordinate 8,792 downwards.
GATTTTACCGGTCAGCGCAAAAACCTTTGTACCCTTGGAATCTTCGGTTCCCATTGCCGCAAAGGCTTCTCCGCCGTTGCCGATAATCCACGCAACATTGGCAAAGGTTTCGACATTGTTGATGTTTGAGGGCTTATTCCAATAGCCTGCCTCCGCCGGAAACGGCGGTTTCAGGCGCGGCATTCCGCGCTGCCCCTGAAGCGATTCAATCAGCGCGGTCTCCTCTCCGCAGACGAACGCGCCCGCGCCCGCTTTGATGCGGAAATCGCAGGAAAATGCGCTGCCGAGGATGTTTTCTCCGATCAATCCCGCAGCCTTTGCCTCAGAAATAGCATGTTCCAGCCGCCTGATTGCGAGCGGATATTCCGCGCGGACATACACAATTGCTTCCTTTGCACCGATTGCATAGGCACCGATCAGCATACCCTCAATCAGCGTATGCGGGTCGGATTCGATCACCGCTCTGTCCATGAACGCACCGGGGTCTCCCTCGTCCGCATTACAAATCAGATATTTTTCCTCTCCCGGAGACTGCCGCGCAGCGTTCCATTTGAACCAAGTTGGAAAGCCCGCGCCGCCCCGTCCGGCGAGTCCGGAGGTTTTGATGCATTCGATGACCGCCTCCGGCGTAATGCCGTCACGGAGAATATGCGCAATTGCGGAATACCCCCCCGCCGCTTTGGCACTTTCAATGGAATCGGGGTCAATCAGGCCGCAGTTGCGGAGCGCAATGCGGGTCTGCTTCGTCAGAAAAGCGGCGTCCTCATCTGTAATCGCAAGCTCTGCAAGCGCGGAATAATTCCCGCTTTTCGCAGCATCTGCAATCAGCTCCGCATGTTCGGGCTGAACCTGCACCAGTCTTGTGATGAGGCGGTTTCCGTCATAAAGATCGACAATCGGCTCCAGCCAGCACATACCGATACACCCGACGGTTTCCAGCGGAATTCCGCTGCCTTTCAGAAAAGGCGCGAGTGCATCCGATACTTTTGCCGCTCCCGCCGCAATGCCGCAGCTTCCTTTTCCGACTGCAATGCGAATGCTCATTTCACGCCCTCCTTTTCCCGAATCTCTTTCAAAATATCCAGAACCTTTGCAGGAGTCAGGGAACCGTAGGTATCCCCGTTAATCATCATGACCGGTGAGAGCGAGCAGCAGCCCAGACAGGCAACAATGCTGAACGAAAACAGTCCGTCTGCGGTGGTTCCGCCGTTTTCAATTTTTAGATATTCCTGTACGGCAGCTGCAATGCGAGAGCTTCCGTTGACATGGCAGGCGGTTCCGTCGCACAGCATAATCAGATATTTTCCGACCGGCTGAAAGCGAAACTGCGTATAAAATGTCGCGACACCCATGACACGGGCAGGCGTATTACCGGTCTGCTCTGCGATATGATAGATCACATCGGTCGGCAGATAACCGTATATTTCCTGTGCATGCTGCAAAATCGTAATAAGGCTTCCGGGAACGGCAGCATATTCGCTGAGCACCGGCGCTAAAAGCGCAAGGTCGCTCTTTGCTGCCTGACATCGGCATTCCATGGCAAATCCTCCGTTTCTTGCCCGCAGTCCGGGCTGGATCGGCAGACAGAATACAATGCATCCGCCTTCATTTATTGTAGCACAGGCAGCAGTGCCGTGTCAATAAAAATCCGTAAAAAATAAGACATTACCCATAAAAAATAAGACCGCCCGGAAAGCCGTTTTCCGGGCAGCCTTTTATTGATTCAGAAGTATTTCCGTCATTTTCAGCGTACAAGAGACATCACATAGATCTGACAGGGATTCTCTTTGCCCCAAAGCTCCTCTATCACCTCAAATTCCTGAAAGCCGCAGGAAAGATAAAACAGATTGGTTCTGTCATAATCTTCATACACGCCCATTCTGACGGTCTTGACCTGCATAAAGGAATACCCCTCTCTGACCGCTGCCGCTCTGGCTGCTTCAAACAGGCTTCTTCCGATGCCTTTCCGGTGATATTCCTTCAATACGCCCATTACGGCAAGTTCGACGGTCGCATTGCCAGTCCGTTTCAGGCACAGAAACCCGGCATAGCTGCCGGCCTCCTTCGCCGCAAAGAACATCTGACCGGCACTCTCCTCAATATAGTTTTCTCTGCTTTCTTCTACCTCAAACCAATCCGTAAGCGCTTCAAGCACGTTTCTTGCAATTGCTTTTTTCATTTCCGGATCTGAAATCTGTTCAATCAACAACAGCACCTCCCTGATTCTTTCAATTATTTTGCTCGGTAATACCGGATTCCGTAAATTCCAGAATTCTGTCGCAGATTTCGAGCGCAGCCGGGCGGTGCGTCACAATCACAACGGTTTTGTCGGTCATGCTTCTGAGATTTTCGAGAAGCTGCCGTTCGGTTGCTTCGTCAAGCGCGCTGGTGGCTTCATCCAGCAGCAGAACCGGACTGCGCGAATAGATTGCCCTTGCAACGGCAAGACGCTGCATCTGACCTTCGGAAAGACCTGTGCCGCGCTCACCGAGCAGCGTATCCAGTCCGTTGTCCAGTTCTCCGACAAAATCCTCTGCACAGGAAATACGGAGTGCTTCCTGAATACGCGCATCGTCATGCAGACCCGACGGATCGGCAAAGCAGACCACTTCGCGGATCGTTCCGCTCATCAGCTGATTTCCCTGCGGAACATATGCGAACAGCCTGTGATATTTTGCGGACAGTTCTTCTGTCTGACCGGCATTGTCCGTAATATAGCGCGTTCCGCCGTCGAGTTTGTAAATACACATCAGAAGTTTCAGGACAGTGGACTTTCCGCAGCCGCTGTGACCGGTAAATGCCGTATATTCCCCTTTCCGGATTTCCGTACTGATATCTTTCAGAACAACCGGCATAGACTCCTTGCTCAGTCTGCGCACGCTTTCGCCGGAAGGATAATATGCAAAATCCGCGTGCGAAAGCCCCATTGCAGAAAAATGCTGCCAATAATATGCGAGAATACCGGAAATCTCCATCGGCTGCTCGGAAGCATCCTCCTCGAACTCCTCAATTTCCATCAGGCGTTCCGCACTTGCCGTCATCGCATAAAACTTCGGCAGATACCCCGTAATATTCGCAAACGGAGCCTGAATCTGCGTAATCAGCTGCGTGATGGCGGTAAGTGTGCCGAAGCTGATAAATCCGTGCAGGATTCCGTAGCTGCAATAAATCACGCCGGCGATATACATGCCGTGCATACCTGTCTGAAAGCCGATATTGCAGAAATTAGAGAAACGGATCCGCCGCATTCTTGCCTTTTTATGCGCATCCATTTTCACGTTCGCTTCATTCTGCGTCTGCTCTTCTGCTGCAAAGGAACGAATCATCATCAGGCTGCCGATTCGCTCCTGAAGGAAAACACGGAGATCTCCGTCGTTTTCCTGAATATTCTTATGAAGCCTTTTCAGAACCCGCCGGAAGCCGTATGTTGCAAAAACCAGAACAATTCCGGCAGGCAGCATACACAGTGCAAAGCGGTAATCCAGCACGACCATCATGATCACGGCGCTGAGCATCTTCACGCTCATACCGGCAAGTCCGGGCAGAATCTCCACACTGTTCTGCGCGACCACGACCGCATCGTTTGTCAGGCGGTTCATCCATTCGCCCGAATGCACCGCACTGACCGTTCCGAAATCCTTCGTCAGAATATTGCCGAGCAGCCGCTGCTTAAACCGGTTTTCCAGCGAGGCGCGGGAAAGCTCCTCCAGCCAGCGAATCACGGCGCGAAGCAGAATCTGCACCAGCACAAGCAGGATAATCAGCAGCACATTGAGCCGGAATCCGCTGCGGTTTCTTCCTGCGGCACAGTCAACCGTATTCCGGAGCAGCAGCGCATACAGCACACCGCTTCCGCCGTGCAGCGCCTGCACAAGCATCAGCCAGAGAATATTCCATTTTTTTCTTCCGGTAACGGAATACAGCCATTTGATTGCATTGCTTTTCATAAATCAGTAACCCAAAAATCTCTCTTTCCGGAAATACGAAAGCGGCGTTATTTTGCCGCTTTCATCCGTTTCAGTTTATTCAGCACACGGACAATCAATGCTCTGACCGGAAACAGATCACACCAGATATGCACATAGATCCGGTATTTCAGAGAGCTGACAGGAACTTCCTTTCCGTCCCGGATCACAGCCGAAAGCACACCGATGATATGCCGGTCGGAAATACCGTATTCTTTTTTCCAGCGGTTATCCCCGCAGATCACGTAATCATCCTTCCGGACCTTGAGGATCCGGTGCAGCACATACTGTCCGCTGTCCCGCCGGTAAAGCGGAACATCATATTTTTTCAGTCTTCCCTGAACAGGCACGATGACCAGCAGATCCCTGTCCTGCTGAATCAGCGGCATCATGCTGTCCCCCTGATTGGTGTAAATCAGCTTACCGTTTGTACGGAGCTGTTCTTCAAAAGACGATTTAGTCATCTATCGCACCGATTTTCCGGAGCTGCTCCACAATTTTCCGCACATCCCGTCCGGCGGTTTCGGCGGAAACATCCCATTTTTCCGTCATCTTTGCAACGATTTCTTCCTCCGTTGTCTCTTTTTCCAGACACTCGATGATGAATCCGGCAGTCTGATTGCTGCGGACCAGACCGGAAAATTTTGCGGCGCCGGTTGAAACAAGAAGCTTGTCCTCTCCGTCACTGTGTGCAATAAATCCGTTGTTCAGTTTCATATCATTATTATCCTTTCATTGCCTGATATGCGGTTTCAGCCGCTGAAAGCTCCATATTGCAGGCGAGCTGATACAGCGCGGTCCGGGCCGCGAGCCCGTCGATGAGCTTCAGCGTTTTCATCATTTGCAGGGGATTCTGCGGGCGGTAAACCTGCTGCAAAAGCATCGGATATGCCTGCTGTGCCGAAATGCGTTCAATGCTGTTTTCCGCACCGCGCGTGAGAATGCACAGCGCCTTCAGCGGAACGGCAATATCCGTTCCGAGCCTGTGCTTGCCGTTATAGGGTGTGCCGTAGACGGTCACGCCGCTGTCCGATACCTGAAGAACCGGCTTGTCGTCATTGACCATGACGGCTCTTTCGCCGAGCAGCTTTCGCCAGAGTGCCGTATGGGTAGATTTTCCGGTACCGGATTTTGCCGTAAATAAAAAGCCCTGTCCGTCCGCGGCAACAGCGGAGCCGTGAAACACAAAGGAACCGTAATCCGGCAGCTTTTCCGCGATTTTCCGGTAGACAGCGGTGGTTTCCAGTTCCGGATCGGGAAAATCCGGGACACGGCGTTTTTCGCAGAGATATTCCGAAACGGTTTTCTGTCTTTCAAATGCAATGTCATCCTGCGTAACCGTGACGGCGAAATCCGGTGTTCCGTCTGTCCGGTATGCCTTACAGTACTCGTGGACGGCGGGATAAAGCGATGTTACGGCGACAGTTTTGTCCGCAAACCGGTATCTTTCCGTAATCATGTCGGTTCTCCTTCTTCTTGATAAGAAAAGTATAGCATATTATGCAGAAAAACGCAATGGGGCCAGAGAAAAAGTTTTTTCGGAGCCCGTATAGAAGTTATTCCGGAGCCGTGTTCGGCGCGGTACAGCAAATTCTCTCTCAAAAAGCAATGATTGATTTTAGTAAAAAACAAGGAAAATCTATTGCATTTTTATAAAAAATATGGTATAATGAACATCAGAAGTGCCGGGAACGCTCCGGTATTTTCAGACAGTCAATCTAAACAGAAAGGATGATACTATGAATCTGCACAGGCTCACAAAAAAAATCTGTTCGGCAGGAACTTCTCTTGTTCTCGCCGCAGGGGCATTTGCCGGCAGCACGCTGACTATGAGTTCTCAGGCTGCTGCCCAACCGCAGTTGTTTATGCAGCTGATTGCCGGCGGCGCAGACCTCGGAATTGTATTTCAGCTGGTTCCGCCGGAGGGGGAATCGCTTAACGGCTATTCGCTCAGTGTGGACGGCACCAGCCAGACGCCGGACAGCAACGGCAAATGCACCGTCCGCGCACAGTACGCGCAGTATATGGATGATCCGTTTACCCTTGTAATCATGAAAAACGGAACACAAGTCGGTAAAGGAAAGACAATTTCCGTTGATCAGTATCTGGAAACGCTTCTGGATAATGATGCAAACGAGAAATTCTTCCCGCTGGCGAAAAGCATGCTGCGGTACAGTGAAGCAGCAGAGGCATACTGGAACGGCGGAAACCTGCCGGACTGCTCCGATGTAACAGTTTCCGGAACTGCATTCTCTGCGGCGGATAAAAAAGAACTGAATACCAAGCTGAACAGCATGAGCGCACCGGTCAGATATGCCGGCATGAATCTGACGCTGAACGGCAAACTTCAGTTCAATCTGTTCTTTAAGCCGACAGACGGAACAACCGTAAACAAGGCGCTGGAGTATCTTGAGACGGCTTCTTTCGGTTCAGATGGCACCGCCTCCCTGAATCGGGATCAGAACTTTGTCCGTCTCAGTACATATGTCCCTGCATCCGAAATGGCCGCGGATTACGCGCTGTCGCTCGGCGCAATCTCAATGAATTTCAGCCCCTCACAGTATCTTGCGGCAGCAGCTGCGGATTCCGATGAAAAGCTTGTCACGATCTGCAAAGCACTTTATGCATACGGAAGCGAAGCCAAAAAGCTGACCGGAGAATCTCCGGAAAGCGACCCGCTGGCAGGCGATGAGGATGAACCGGAAGAGGAAGTCCGCGAAGCACATCTGACCGGATATGACCATTCCGTCGGATGCGCAAATCTGGATGATTATGCCGACGAAAAACAGTGCGCTGTTGTTGCGCTGACAGATGAAGATTACGAAACATATGCAGGCGGCTGGATTGAAGTCACCTACGGCACTAAGACAATGAAGGCACTGGTCGCAGATATTATGCCGCTGGATGATCCGGTTCAGCAGGAGAACGGCGTTGTTGCCGGCGATGTGGATATGGATTTCCCTCATTTCAAGGAACTGACCGGCGCTTCAACTGGCAAGTTTGATATTACCTGGAAGCCGATTGCAAATCCGTATTATTCGGCTGACGATCTGACACTGAAACTCAAGGAAGGCGCTAAGATTTACTGGGCTGATATTCAGATTCAGAATTTCAAATATCCTATCGAATCAATTCAATTGAATGGGACAACATTGAATCGCGATAGAAATCCATCAAACCAGTTTATAAACTATTATATCGCCAATAACATTGGAACAGGTGATAACGGCATCTATACCTTTACTGTTACGGATATTTACGGAACCAGCTGCACAGTCAAAACAACCCAAGTCATTACACTCACAGAAAACCCTCAGGAATCCATTACTTATGTTCCGTGCAAAGTCGTGGAATAAACTGACGCTGAAAGGAGAATCATTATGAAACAGGATTATACCGTACCGGAGCTGGAAATCATCTCCTTTGATTCCGAAGATGTCATTACAACGTCTATTCTTCCGGAAGGTGACAGCTTTGCAGACCTCCCGGCCAAATAAACAAACCCTGAACAGAGAGCCGCCCGATTCGGGCGGCTCTTTCAGATTGCAGATAAAGTCACCTTATTCTGCAATTTGTTCCTGTCAAGAGAGGTACGAAAGATTGATAATGGAGGAAGGAAAACTCTTGTTTTCCTTCCTCCAAGCCCCTATCTTTAGCGCTTTTCCACACAAATAGGGAGTTTCGCCGTCTGCGGACGGCGACCAGAGGGCGCCGCCCTCTGGATACCCGCCAACTTTTGAAAAAGTTGGATCAAAACCTTAATAATCCGAAAAGCAGGTTTCCCGACAAGCTGAGCCGCCCGAAAACGGGTGGCTCTTTTCATTTATACACATAAAAAAACAGAAAGAGAAAACGTTAAAGTACGGTAAAATTACCGTAATGTACCAAACCGTACACGCACCGGCTGCCTGCGAAGCCGTTTCGCGGGCGCGTGCCGGGTTCGCCGCAGGCGCATGCGCTTTTGGCGCACAGCGTTCTCTTTCTGTTTTTTTCAGTTTTGATGCCGGTGAATCAGAGGTTCAGCGCCTTGCGGGTACGTTCAACCACATAGGAGCGGGTATTCCACCAGCCGTGATAATCATAGTAATAGCGCAGATACGGGATGCCGGCTGCCTTGCAGTCCTCCCGCAGCTTTTTCTTGCTGCTCTTTTCGGAAATCAGCTCAATAATCAGCGCAGTTGCCCCGTCCTTCCGGAAGGTAATCTTTTTGCCCGGAAGTGCAATGTACCCGTACCGTCCCTGACGGCCTGTTTCCTCGAACGTGATTTCATACTCCGGAAATGCATCGCGCAGAACACTGTCAAAGTACTGATCGTAAGTTCCGCTGAAATTATACTGATTATCTTCATCTGGCATTTTTTCGCCCCACGACCAGCCGGACGGCGACGGTTCATCTTCCGTATACACCGGCTGTGCGGCAGGTGCCTGCTGCGGCTGCGGCTGCGGAGCAGATTGCTGCGCGGCTTGCTCCTTGCCCGTCAGATCTTTCAGCGCATCAATCAGCGCATTGTTTTTGGCGTTGAACAGTTTATCCAGAAAGCCCATGGCACATTCTCCCTTCTCACTCCGGTGAACAAGTTTGATATAAACAGTATAGCATAAGCATTCCGGAAAGTCAAGACTGAATTTGCATCCGGCGTCACAGCATGAAAAAAGCACCTCCCGAAACCGGGAAGTGCTTTTGTAAAGGCGCGAACCAGATTTGAACTGGTGATCACGGTGTTGCAGACCATTGCCTTACCACTTGGCTATCGCGCCGTGATAAGCGGATTACGGGGCTCGAACCCGCTACCTCCACCTTGGCAAGGTGGCGCTCTACCAGATGAG
>JAFWVK010000048.1 GCA_017518255.1 Oscillospiraceae bacterium | reverse complement strand
TTCTGTTCCGCTTCAAACTCCGCAACCGTCACGGAATGGATCTGCCGGATATCTGCACGGTTATCATCATCAGACAGACCGGAAAAGCGGAAATTCGGGTGATCGAACGCCGGATACTTGGCTGCATAGACCGGATCTTTGGATCGTATCATGACGATACAATCGCTGATCGGCATGGTCGCAAGCTCGTTCTGCTGCATCAGTTCACGCCCCAGAATACTGTTGTTTTCTGAGGTGCTGCTTTGCTTGCCCTTTGTGCGGTTCTGTCCCTTGACGTCGATCGTTTCTTTTCCGAGCTGTTCCGAAATGGATTTGAGTGTGGTTTCCTCCTTTCCGCCCAGAAAGATCGTCGAATCGCAGTTTCCGGTGATAACCTCCCATGTCTTTTCATACCGTGCCTTGAGCTGCGCGAGGTTCTGGATGATGACATTCAGGCTCATGCCCATTGAACGGACAAACGCAATGACCTTGTCAAAGTCCGGAACCTGTCCTAAATTCGAAAATTCGTCCATGATGCATCGCACATGACACGGCAGAATGCCGTGATACTTGAAATTCGCTCTGTTCGACAGAGTGTCGAACAACTGCGTATACATCATGGAAGCGAGAAAATTGTAGGTGCTGTTTGTCGCGGAAATGATGATAAACAGCGCCGTCTTCTTATCGCCGAGCGTTTCCAGATGCACATTGTCGCAGCAGGTCAGGTTTTTGAGATTCCGCAGATTGAACCAGAAGGTCTTGACATTCGCGCTTGATACAAACGACTGACCGGTTTCCTCCGGTGCGTTGCGGATTTCCTTATACAGCCGATATGCCAGCGTATCCGGCTTTCGCCGCTGTAATTCCAAAAACTCACGGTCGAGCGGGCAGAGAAATCCTTTTTCCTGACGAGTCGCAAACTCCGCATCACTCTCGCTGGGATTCTGCGTCAGGAAGAACCCGTCAGGCTTCTGCGAACCCTGCGGCGGATACTGTAAGTCACGCATTTTCCCCGTGAGTGCGTAGAAATTGAGATTTGTCTCATCGCGCGTACCGGGGATGATCTTGCCGTTTTCATCAAACAGCGCGTCATATTCCGACTGTTCGATCAGCAGAAACATGAGCGCCAGAATCACAGTCTGTCCCTTTTGACTCCAGAAATCGTCCTTGTCGCCGTCGCCCTTTGTTGCCTGAAACAGCACATCCGCCATTTTCTTGACATTGTCCTCGCAGAGATCGCCGTTATGATCGTAGATGTAATGGAACGGATTGTAGTTGTTGGAATGCTCCATCTGGATCGTGTTGAACACACGGACTTCATAGCCCGCCTCTTTCAGCAGCTTTGCGGTCGCCTGATAAATTTCGCCTTTCGGATCGGTAATGACGAACGAAGTGTTGAGCTGTAAAATATTCGTAATAACCCAGAACAACGTTTTTCCGGAGCCGGAACCGCCAATCACAAGGGTATTCAGGTTCAGGCGGTGCTGTTTCGTGTTCAGAGCAAGGTACACATCTTTCGCCAGCACGATGTTGTAATCAACCTCAGCGCATATGAATTCGCCCCTGTCGTCATAGAGATACCCGCCGTTTTCATCCCGCAGCGCCAGCTGATACGGCTTTTTCTCCTTCTCCGCGAGCGCACGGACTTCCTTTTCATCCGCCCACTTTGCTGAGCCATGCTCCGTACCGCGACGGTGCAGGCGCTTCGGTTCTTCGCTGTACTTGTAGAGCGCAAAGATGCCGATTACACAGACACCGACAAACAGCATTTTCGGCGCATAACCGTCCTTATTCGTAATTGCTGAAAAGATCACCGCCGGATGCGACAGGACATAATGCAGCGCGGGTCTGATCTTGCTGCCGTCAATTGAGCCGTCCGCGCCGAGGGCGTAGTCAAATGCAGCGCCGAGCACAACACAACCGATCAACAGCACAACCCCGATCACGCAAAACACGATCAGGGTTGTTTTGTCTATTTTCTTTTTGGGATGCGGGACGCTCAGCTTTTGGCTCATCTTCTCGCCCCTCTCGACGCGGGCTTCGGCATATCCGGAATCTCAGGAGCATCGGGTACAGGCACATCGGGCTTGGCTTCAGGCAGCGATGCCTCCTTGTGCAGTTCATCCAGTACATTGCCGTCCGGATGCAGCTCGTGACCATTGCCGGGTGCTGCAATGTCTTCTGCTTCCGGCATTTCATTGGCTTCTCTGAGCATCTCCGTATCTGCGAGATACTGCTCATATTCCTCCTGAGAACGGAAAGTCAGCACCGCGTCCTTGTCCATGCCGGACGCTTCGAGCATTTCTGCTTTGAGTGCCGACCATGCGGTTTTGCCGTCCTCTCCGCGTACAGGCTTGCCGTTCTCGTCCGTTGTTTCCGCGTCCGTGAACGCTGCGAGCTGCTTGTCGCCATCGCGCACAGTATAATCATGAACCACACGCGCGCCATTGTGTCCTCCTTCCACCACAATATGTTTCTGCGGTTCTGCTGCGCTGCACACGATCATTGTGTCGATTGCGCGTTCCTCGCGGTCTGTGAGGTGATTCATTGCAGTATTGAAATCGGTCTGCTGTGCCTGCACCGCTGTGACGCGCTCCTTTACCGCATTTACGCGGATTTCCTGCGCTTTCTCAACCAGCGATTCTGCTGTCTGCGTAGATACGCCGAGCCCTGCGATCTTCTCAGCCGCTTCCTGACGGTCAGTGGTGGAGAGAACCACAGACGCCTTGCCGTAGGCGACTGTCATCGAGTTTTGCCGGACTTCCTCAATCCGGAGAACGGTCTCCGGACTCTGCGCCTCCGCCTTGCTGTAAACCTCCTTTGCCATAGATTTTGCATCCGCCTCGTTCATGCCCGCGTCCATATACATTGCGGAAAGGGAATGCAGCGTGCGCTTCTTGTCCGACAGCGTGAAATCCAGCTTTTCGGTCTGCTCATGCGGAATGGATTCGCCCTTGTCCGTGATCTCAGTGGAGCGGAATACGGTATTGACTGTGAAGCTGTCCTTGCCGGTTCGCTGAATGCTGTTCTCCACGGAATCCAAGGGCTTCTGCTTCGTGACATACTCTATACCGCTTGCGCCGGTGTACTTGTGCTCAATGATCTTGTCCGGCTCAAAATCCTCCATCTTGAATGTCCGGTCAACGGACAGCAAATCCGTATCCTGCCTTGCGTAGAAGTCTGTCACACGATCTGCTTTGTCTGTCAGGGCATCGAGCGTTTTGCGGTCGGTGATGCCGAGCTGTTCGGTCAGCAGACTGCGCATCTTTGCCCGCGTCATGCTCTGCGGCTCCAGCACAGCATACTTGCCGGACTGATCGCGAAATATGACACGCGGCTTTTCGTCCTTTTTCGGCTGGACATACCAGCAGCCGAACGGCTTGGCGTGCAGGCTTTCGCCCTCCAGCGTGACATTGCCCTCAATGCGGGAGAACTCATTTTGTGCGCTGTTGCTGAAATACCGCTCCTTTTGCTTGCCTTTGAGTGCTTCCTCACCGAACTTCGCCGCAGCGAGATCAGCTTTGACCGGATCGTAGCCGAACTGCGTCTGGATTTGCTGTGAAACCGTTGTCTTATCCGGAATCTCAGCGAAAGAGATTTCTCTGCCGGAATGCAGATCTTTCAGCGTATAGAAGCCGTTTTCGTCCTTGTCAAAGGAAAACTGCTTCTCAATCTCCTTGCACTTGGCGACAAACTCCTCGCGGACAATGCGTACCGCATCCTGATGCTTCACATCGTGCAGGCAGTACTGGTCACCGCTTTTAGTCTCCACGAACACCGCCGGAAGGTCATGGGCTTTCAGCATCGCAGTCAGGTGAGGGACTTCCCACGGCTGCACTTTGAAATTGCCGATTGTTTCCGGCTGCGCAGCAATCTTTTCCTTGACGCACTCCGTGCAGATTTGCTTGAAGATCGGCAGATCACCGCTGCGGACATTGGCATAGAGATTGTTCTTGCCTTTCGTATTGGAAAAAGCCACCGGAATGCCGTACTTTTTCGCGGTGCGGGCGATGGCCTTGCGGTCCTCCTGTGAAAAGCCGTTCTGCGCAACCGACAGGGCTTCGCCGGTGTTGCGGGCATTTTCGGCAAGGTCTTTCAGGGATACTTCGCCGGGTTTGATGCCGGTCAGGTTTGTTGCCGATACATTCGGCGGCTTGGTCTTTTCCGGAGTCTGTACGCCGCTTTTTGCCGCCTGCATCTGTGCTCTCGCTCTGGCGCGGTCATGCTCCATGCCGAGCAGCTCGCGGAACAGGCGACCGACCGAATCCAGCACGGACTTGAAAGCGGAAAGTGCCGCTTCTGCTGCCTTTTCCGATACCTGCATCGAGACGGCAGTCACATCTTCGCTCATGTTCAATCTTCATCCCTCCTTCAAATGGGCATAAAAATAGCCCGGTATTATAATAGTAGATAGGAATTGCGAATCATAATACCGGGCTTAAAAAAGAGTATTCAGTTGTCAAGGTGCTTTTATCGGCAAAAATCGGAGCTGATTTCTGGAATGCTTTTGCCGATAGCGGTCTGCGATCAGTCATTTTCGGACGGATAGAACAGCTTTTCCGATTCGTCCGCCTCCACAACAGTCAGCACAAGAAGCTGGGGCTCATGGCGGTTGTAACTGATGAGCGGCGCACACTCGTCATCGACCATCACTCCGCAGACCTGCGGGAGCATATCCTCGGTCAGAATGAACACGGATTCGTCCATCGGTGCGTCCTCATCATAATTGTCGGGCTCAAACACGCCAGGAATCTCATACGGGTTGAAGTCCGGGCAGGTGTCGATGTAGCGCTGCAAGCTGTTATCCTCTACGAAATACTTGTTGTTCGCGTCCTTGAGCACATGGAATGGGCGACCGCTCCAAAACGCTCTCTTGCAGATCTCGTTCATAAAGGGCAGGCTGTAGCCGAGCTTGTTTGCGGCTGCATACATAGAAAGGAGCGTCAAAGTCATCTGTTTCATAATCATTCCTCCTGATTATTTTAGGGAACCGGAACGGGTGCCGGTTTTGGATTGCCTGCGGTCACAGCAGGGAGTGGATGGTTCTGTATTCATCTACATTGGCATCACCTCCGTCAAAAGGGTAAAAAAAAGCCCGGTGTTTTTCAGGTTAGAAAAAGACCGGGCGGATAGAGAAATATTCAATTGCCGAATCGATAGTTATTGTCATGTTGCACAAACGAATGAGCTAGTCAGATTAGCGGGAACCAGCTGAAAATGAGTAAAAATGAGTTCCCGCAGCAAATCAAGTTGAAAATATCGTATCTACGATTGTTTCCGCGTGATTGAGGGCTAGTGTATGCGTTTTGTGGGAACTATTTTGCGGGAACTTTCGTGGGAACTACCCTTGAAAACAGGCTCAAAATACGGAATTTTGATGCAAATTCTGGAAAAATTATTCAGAGACATAGATAACGAAAACGTCCTAGATGCTTGATTTTCGTGCATCTAGGACATTTTCACAAAGGGTGGGTAGAGGGATTCGAACCCTCGGTCTTCGGGACCACAATCCGACGCTTTAACCAACTAAGCTATACCCACCATATATTAAAGAGACAAAGAAACTTTTTCTCTGAGACTGCAATGGACGCGCCTTAAAGGATTCGAACCTTTGACTTACTGCTTAGAAGGCAGTTACTCTATCCAGCTGAGTTAAAGGCGCAAAAGGAAAGCGAGTGATGGGAATCGAACCCACGTAACCAGCTTGGAAGGCTGGAATTCTACCATTGAACTACACTCGCATTTCAGCAGAACCGACCGTTCAGTTCAGCACTGCAAGAGATATTATATCATAGAACAGAAAGTTTGTCAAGTGTTTTTTGAAAAAACACATTCGAGCCGTGGCAAAATCTTTTTTACTATTATGCATTGATGCTTTCTCTGCAATATGATATAAGCCGGCAGTGCCGGCATCATAGATGTTTTATCAAACCTTTTTTCACTGGTACCCATTGAAATTCTCTCTATAATATGTTATAATAAAATGCATGGGAATTATCTTTCCCATCAGTGCAGGATGCCGTCTTTCGGTTCAGCATCCCTGATTTTGACATAAAGGAAAGAAACAGATGAAGAAGATGTATTTCATTACCAATCTGCACTCAGGCAAGAGCGCCATGCGCAGCAAGCTTCCGGCAGTTCTGAATATCTTCACGGCTGCCGGCTATCAGGTAACCGTCCGCCCGACACAGGGGCGGCGCGATGCGACAGCTGCCGCGGAATTTGCCTGCCTGAGCGGGGAATATGACCTGATCGTCTGTTCAGGCGGCGACGGAACCCTCAATGAGGTTGTGCAGGGACTGATGTACAGCCGAAACCCGGTTCCGGTCGGTTATATTCCGTGCGGATCAACAAACGATTTCGGAAGATCCCTGAACATTCCCGGCGATATTGAAGCCGCCGCAAAGCAGATCACAGAAGGTCATCCGTATCACTGTGATATCGGTTTGTTCAATAACAGAAATTTCCTTTATGTCGCAGCCTTCGGCGCATTCATCGAAACGGTTTACGATACCCCCCAGAACGTCAAAAACGTCATCGGGCATCTGGCGTATGTGCTGCATGCCATGACGCTGATTCCCTCAATTCACGCCTATCACATGAAGGTTGAATTCGACGGGAATACGGTTGAAGACGACTTTCTGTACGGCATGGTCAGCAATACCGCTTCGGTCGCCGGAATGCTGAAGCTCAAAAATTTCCGTCTGGATGACGGAATGTTTGAAGTCATGCTGATCCGCAAGCCCTCCAATGTCATTCAGCTCAGCAAAATTATAGCGCAGATTCTGGATATCAATGAGGAGATTGACAAAAAATACGTCAAGTATTTCCGTGCAAAAAAGATACACTTCGTTTCCAATGAGGAGGTCGAATGGACGCTGGACGGCGAATTCGGCGGCGCATTTTGTGAAACGGAAATCGGAATCTGCAACCGTGCCGTGACATTCTGGGTCGGGAGTGATGCACCCCATAACGATACGGAGCAGCAGGAACTGCTTCTGCCGGAAGAATCAGAGGCATCCGGAAAATAAAAGGAGGCGTGAACAGACAGCCTGCGCAAAGAGGCTTTGCTCACGGAAACTTTATGCGACTCTTTCTGATTGACTACGAAAATGTGAATTCGGCAGGACTCAGCGGAATCGGGCAGACAGCAAAGGATGACCGCATCATCCTGTTTTACAGCCGTTCCGCAAATACGCTTTCCTTTGAAATCATGGACGAAATGCTCAGCTCCGGAATTATGCCGGAACGGGTCTGCTTAGAGCAGGCAGGCAAGAATGCGCTGGATTTCCAGCTTGTCACATTTCTGGGATACCTGATTGCAAAGGACAAGGCAGACGCTTATTACATCATCAGCCGCGATACAGGCTATCAGGCAGCCATTGCATTCTGTCAGGAATACTTCGGCGTCAAGGTGCATCTGAAGCCTTCGATGAAAGCGGCGCTCGGCAACCTGAAAAAACAGAAAGCAGCGGAGAAAATCACGGCAATTCCGGAGACTGTTCCGGCTGCCGCGGCAAAGCCCGCCGTCAAAAAGCAGAAAACAGGCGGCGAACAGCAGACGAAAAAAGGCAAGCCTGCTTCCGTCAGCCTGCGCAAGAAAGCAACTGTGATTCAGGTGCAGCCGGTTCAGACGGCAGCCGCTCCTGAACCGGAATCCTTCAATGTTGAGACCGTAATGGCTCTGCTGAAGCCGCCGGTCAGCCCGGATACTGCGTCGGAAATTCTGCGCTGCCTGCTTTGCAGCAAAAGCAAAACAGAATTTCACAACGCGCTTCAGCAGCACTTTGACAATGCGGTTGTCAAGCAGTATTATCGCTGCATGAAGCCCTGTTTCAGTACCTTTGCCGAATAATCACACACAAAAAAAGACAGTGCCGCGAACAGTCCGCGCGGCACTGTCTTTTTGTCATTTTCTTTGTCCGAACATCGCCGAAATGTGTTTTATATGCTGATCCGTTGTTTTTTTCGGATGCTTTCAGATAATTTTAATGTTAGGATGATAAATTATGTTCAAAGGACGGAAACACGGTGTCCCCTTCACCGCGGAACCGCTTTTACAGCAGAAAGGAAGAGGTTATGAAAAAACAGATAAAACGCAGCGCGGCAGCCGTTACGGCGGCAGCCATGACCGCCCTGCTCGCAGGACAGATTTTTGCAGCAGGCTCCGGCGATCTGAACAGTGACGGCACGGTCAGTGCAGACGATGCGAAGCTGCTCGCATCGTATCTGACCGGAGACAGCACTCTGACTGACGGCTCCGCCGCCGATCTGGATGGAAACGGCACGCTGAACGCAGTAGACCTGACGCTCTTAAAACGGAAAAAGTTCACGGCAGGCAGCGATACCCCTTCATCCGGTGACAATTATGTCTCGGCGATTACCTATGCGGCATCCTCTGTCACGCTGTATAATGACGCGAATGAGGTTGTTGATCCCGCAAATGCGGAAAATGTCACGGTCAGCAACGGCACATACGTCACAATTACCAGACCGACAACTGACGGCACGACGAATCACGATATCAATGTGGACGGAAACTGCGAAAACGGTCAGCTGAAAGTTGATGTTGATAAAACCGCTTATGCCGAAGCAGAGGTTGTCATCAATCTGCGCGGACTGACGCTCTCCAACAGCAGCGATTCTCCGCTCTATGTAGCAGCCTGCGGCGATGAATGCATCATTGCCGTCAAAAAGGATACGGTCAACACGATCTCAGACGGCACGAACTACACCAATGCAGACGGCAGTCAGGGTGCAATCTATTCCTGCGATGACCTGAAATTCAAAGGCAAGGGAACACTGACCGTCAACGGCAATGCGGGCGACGGAATTGTCTCGAAGGACGACCTGAAAATCTGGAATGGCAATCTCATTGTCAATGCCGCAGATGACGGCATCCGCGGAAAGGATTCCGTCCGGATCGGCGACCCGGACGATACCGATTATTCCGGTCTGAGCGTTACGGTTACTTCTGCTGCCGGCGACGGCATCCGCTCCACAAACGATTCCGATTCCGACAAGGGCTTTGTCCGCATCAACGGCGGCACCGTTTCCGTAACGGCGAAGTCCGGCGACGGTATTCAGGGAGAGCAGGCTGTTGAAATCAACGGCGGCGAAATCAGTGTCTATACCTATCAGGGCAGCGCCTACGGCTACGGCAACAGCGGCGACGGAAATTCCAGAAAGAATTATGACGGTTCTTTCAAAGGCATCAAGGCAGTCGGTCTTTATGACGGCGAAACCTATCAGAGCATGGGCAATATCACCGTGACCGGCGGCAGGATTACTGTTGACAGCACTGACGACGGTATCCACTGCGGCGGCGATATGACGCTGACCGGCGGCGTGTTCACAGTCAAGAGTGCTGACGATGCATTCCATTCGGACAACAAGCTGACCATCGGCACGGAGAATTCCGGCAGATACGATGACGTACAGATTTATGCCCCCTACTGCTACGAAGGCATCGAGGGCGTCTACATCTATCAGAACAGCGGTACGGTCTATATCGTTTCCGGCGACGACGGCTACAATGCAGCAGGCGGCGCAGACGGCTCCGGCAGCACAAATGACCCGTGGTCACAGGGCGGCTGGGGATTCCCCGGCGGTCCGGGCGGTATGAGCTCGACCTTCGGCGATCTTGCGCTGCGCGGCGGTCTGGTCATTGTAAACTCTGCCAGCGGCGACCATGACGGCATGGATTCCAACGGCAATATCAACATTACCGGCGGCTACTACGTCTGCAACGGTCAGGAACCGATTGACTGCGGAGACGGCGGATACAGCATCACGCAGAGCGGCGGAACCTATATCAGCCTGAGCAGAGGCGGCAATACCAATCTTTCGACGAAGTACACCTTTAAGGATGCAAGCGGCAATGTCATCGGAACTGTTTATTCGGCAGGCGGTTCCCCCGGTATCTCCACAAAGGATAATTCCACCGTTTATTCCGGTGCGACTGTTTCCGGCGGAACGGAAATCTGCTCCGGCAGCGTCATTCTCGGCGGTTCAGCCTCCGGCGGTTCACAGATTTCTCAGTCCTCCGGCAGAATGTAAAACCTTCAGATACCTCCTCAACATATGAATTCTTACGCAAAGAGCCGCAGTATTATACTGCGGCTCTCAGTCTGTCGAGAAACCTCGATAGGATTATCATTGAAGTTTTTGATCGACCTTTTTTCAAAATGGTCGCGGAGTCCAGAGGCGGAGCCTC
>JAFWVK010000003.1 GCA_017518255.1 Oscillospiraceae bacterium | reverse complement strand
CGCTTTTTTGATGCAAACAGGACGTTTCGCCGTCTGCGGACGGCGACCAGAGGGCGCCGCCCTCTGGACACCCGCAAGCCTTTGAAAAGGCTTGACCGAAACTTTTATAATCCGCAGAGCGGGTTTCCCGACAAGCTGAGCCGCCCGAAAACGGGCGGCTCTTTTGAATGATACATATTTATGGTCTGTAATCAGGTTACTGATTGCCGAGCTTGGAATAATCAACAAGACCTGCCAGATATTTCAGGAGCTTGGTCAGATCATCGGTTTTGATCTTGCCGTCATATTCCACATCCGCATTCAGCTTGCCCTGTTCCGTCACGCCGCACTTTGTATCCTCTGCTGCCACTCTTGCCAGCAGAACCGCGTCCATAACATTGACTTCATCGTTGCAGTCGGTATCGCCCCAGCGGATATTCTGATTCTGCGGATTTGTGGTTTCGGTTGTTGTGGTGGTCGTTTCGGGTCCTTCCGTCACATAGTAGACCATGATGTCAACAAGCTTGATCGTATCGACGAGCTCATCGCTCTTGTCTGCGCCGTAGTAGTAGCCGAAGGTTACGCTGCCGTATGCGGAATCCACATCAATACCATCGGGCAGAATCCACATGATCTGCTGATCTTTTGCCGCATCCAGAACGGCATACTGGAAGTCGGTGTACTGCGATTCGACACTCTTGTCGGAGACGCCGACGCCGAAGACGAGCTTTTTAATCTCGGACGGATTCGCCAGCGAGAACAGAAACGCGACGGGCTTGTCATTTTCTGTCAGACCAAGCTTGGAGAGCGAAACAGAAGCGGAGTTTGTTTTGTCGTTGCCCTGTGTCAGGGAGTAGCTCATGCCGTCAATGGCAGTCTTGCCGGTGAACGGAACGGTCTTTTCGAGTGTATAGGTGCAGGTTGCGGATTTCAGCGTTACCTCATCATATTCCTCATAGCCGTTCTCTTTGTTGGCGCCGTACCAGAACTGAACGGAAACGGAATCGGAGGGCTTCACAGTGGTATATTCCTGAATTTCTGCCGGGACATCCCAGACGGCATCGACCCACTGTCCGCAGTCTTCGAGCGTGGTGCCCTCTGTCGGCACGATTTCCAGTTCATCCGGATCGAAGCCGTATTCGCCGTCTTCGTCTGCACCGTGTTCATTGTACCAGTAGCCCTTGTGCTTATCCGGATCGTCTTTCTGCTGTTCAATCCAGTATTCGGAATCCGCCGGCGATTTATACTGCACATTCAGACCGCAGCCGAACATAAAGGTATCCATGTTGACATCCGATGCGATTGAGAATGTGAAGGATTCGAGCGTGATTTTTTCGTTCTCGGAAGCAACCG
Organism: Oscillospiraceae bacterium; assembly: GCA_017518255.1. Classification (GTDB taxonomy): domain Bacteria; phylum Bacillota; class Clostridia; order Oscillospirales; family Ruminococcaceae; genus Firm-04. The sequence goes on along the minus strand of JAFWVK010000003.1, from coordinate 3,401 downwards.
GAAGACCGAAATCCTCATAGGTCAGCTTGCGGGAGTTGATCGGATCGGATTCGGTCCATGTGGATTTTCCGGTTTCCGGATCGTAATAGGTTTCCTCGTCATAGCCTCTGGTCAGAACCGCGTCGATGTCGTCAATGGTTCCGGTGAGCGTAGAGGTAATGGTCGCGGTGCCGTCCTTGTTGTCTTTGAAAGAATAGGAACCGCTTTTGGTGTTCTTAGAAGTGTTGTCGCCGCCGGGGGAAGGAGAGTCGCCGGAATCGTTTGCGACGATCTTGTCAAGCGTGATTGTGCCGTCCGAATAGTAGTTCCGAAATTCAAATTTTCCGGGATACTGGTCACTCTTGGGGGCATAGCTCAGGGTGAATTTGGAAAGGTCAATGGTAATCGGCGTGGATTCGTTTGCGTTCAGCTTTACGGAAGTTCCGGAACCCTCCCCCGTAACGAGCTTTCCGTTATCCATTTCAATCCAGTAGGGTTTGTCGGCAGTGCCGATTCCGAAGCCGTATGAGAATGAACCGGCTGTGGATGACGTGACATAGAATGTCAGAGATTCCAGACCGCTGGTTGCGTAGTCGGCTGTATAGCCGAGATATTTTTCCTCTTCAGCGATCTTTTGGTTGATTGTCTGCGCAGCGACATTCGCTGCCGGAAACGCTGCCACGGTCGCCGTAATTGCGGCGCAGACGGCAGCGGAGACAACTCTCCGGATTTTGGCGGTCATTTGCATAAAAAACCCCTCTCCTCGGCGCAAAAATGATAATCGGTACAGTTTTTCTATCACACGCCGAATATATTTGTAATAATATTATAGCATGATATTGTGAACAAACTGTGAACAATTGGCGGGCGGTGCCGATTTTGCTGTGAAAAAACATGCAGAAGGGTGAAAAATTTGAAAAAGCCCTTTACTTTTACAGACTAATGTGTTAAAATATAAATATCACAGGATGCTGCACCCTTTGCAGCAATGAAGGAGGCAGAACAATGTTCAAACCGATGGATGAAGCGAATCTCAGGGATTTATACGAGGCGTTCGCCGTTTTGCAGACACCCGAAGAAATATCTATGTTTATGCAGGATCTCTGCACACCGCAGGAGCTTGTTGCAATCGCCCAGAGATACCAGATTGCCAAGCTGCTCTCCGAGGATTACCGCTATGCGGAAATCGTTGAGAAAACCGGAACCAGCACCGCGACAATCAGCCGCGTGAACCGTTCGCTGAGCATGGTCAGCTCCGGCGGCTATGCAATTGTATTTGACCGCCTGAAGAATCAGAAGGACGGAGCTGCGGAAAAATGATGCAGGGCGAAGCGGCAGCGGGCAGTGGATACAGCGTATTTGCGGAGTATTACGATGCGCTGACCGAAAATGTCTGCTATCGGGAACGGGCGGCAGCACTGGACAGTATCATTGAAAAATGGCAGAACCCGGATATGCCTGACCGGATTCTGCTCGATCTTGCCTGCGGAACCGGTTCGCTTTCGGAGGAATTCGCAAAGCTTGACTGGGATGTCATCGGCATTGACAGCTCGGAGGATATGCTCAGTGAAGCACTGGACAAGAAATATGACAGCGGTCTGCCGGTTCAGTATCTGAAGCAGGATATGCGCAGGCTTGATCTGTTCGGTACAATCAGTGTAACCGTCTGTGCGCTCGACAGCCTGAATCATCTGCAAAGCGAACAGGATCTCCGGCGCACGTTCGGACGCATCAATCTCTTTTCCAATCCGGGCGCGCTGTTTTTATTCGATGTCAATACAGAATATAAGCACCGCTGTGTTCTTGCGGAGCAGTGCTTTGTGTATGAACTGCCGGAGGCGGTCTGCATCTGGCAGAATCACACCGATCTCTCCGCTCCTGATCTTCCGGTCACAATTCAGCTGGACTTTTTTTCGCATACATCAGGAAACTGCTATGCCAGATCGACCGAGATTTTTACGGAGCGGTTTTATTCCGAAGAAATTCTGAGAAACCTGCTGCTTGAAACCGGCTTTACGCTTCTGGAAATCTGCGACGGCGATACGTTTGCGGAACCGGATGCGCAGTCGCAGCGGCTTCTCTTTATTGCCCGTGCGGAAGGCGGACAGAAAACAGACGGATAAAAGGAGTGACAAGCGATGAGAGGAAAGCTGAAACGCTATCTTTCACAGGACGGTGCAGTTGTCTGCTCGGTCCTGGACGGTACGGAAATGTGCCGTGAGATGGAACGGATTCATAAAACATCAGCCGTCTGCTCGGCAGCACTCGGCAGACTGTCCATGGCAGCCTCACTGATCGGCTATACCCTGAAAAATGAAGGAGATTCCGTCACTGTGCGTCTCGACGGCGGCGGACCTGCCGGCATTCTTCTTGCAGTTGCCGATCATCTCGGCAATGTGAAGTCCTATATCGACCACCCGATTCTGGAACTGCCTCTGAACGGTAAGGGAAAGCTCGACGTTGCGGGGGCAGTCGGAACAGACGGAACTCTGTTCGTAATCAAGGATCTCGGCATGAAAGAACCGTATTCCGGTCAGACCGCGCTGGTTTCCGGCGAGATCGCAGAGGATGTGACTCAGTATTTTGCGGAGAGCGAGCAGATTCCGACCGCCTGCGGACTCGGCGTTCTGGTGAATCCCGACCTGACGGTTGCATTTGCCGGCGGATATCTCGTGCAGCTTCTGCCCTTTGCGCCCGAAGAGGATATTGCACAGCTTGAGGAGAATCTGAAGGAGATCACGAGCGTTACCGAATTGCTGCAAAAGGGACTCTCTGCCGAGGATATCGCTGAAAAGCTGATGAACGGGCTGCGTGCGGAGCTTCTGGATGAATCCGAACCTGCCTATGCCTGCGATTGTTCGCGGGAGCGCACCGAAAAAATGCTCCGCGCACTTGATGTCAAAACGCTGCGGGAAATGGCGGAGGAAATGCCGGAAATCGAGGTTTGCTGTCATTTCTGCACGAACAGATACGTCTTTACGCCGCAGGAAATCGCAGCAATGGCAGACGAAAAGGAACAACATATAATTAAAAATAAAAATAATACAGAAAAATAAAAAATACCCCTTGACAAATCCTTTTGAATCGGGTATAATAATAAGGCACTGCAATTGCGGTGCGTGATTTGGGAGCATAGCTCAGCTGGGAGAGCATCTGCCTTACAAGCAGAGGGTCACAGGTTCGAGCCCTGTTGTTCCCATGATGGCCTGGTAGTTCAGTTGGTTTAGAACGCCGCCCTGTCACGGCGGAGGTCGTGGGTTCGAGTCCCATCCAGGTCGCTTATGCGGATTTAGCTCATCTGGTAGAGCGCCACCTTGCCAAGGTGGAGGTAGCGGGTTCGAGCCCCGTAATCCGCTTATCACGGCGCGATAGCCAAGTGGTAAGGCAATGGTCTGCAACACCGTGATCACCAGTTCAAATCT
>JAFWVK010000047.1 GCA_017518255.1 Oscillospiraceae bacterium | reverse complement strand
TTACCGCTATAAAACCAATTATGCAGCTGCTATATACGCCTGTGTGAAATTCTATCGTTCGGATCATGCAAATCCATCTGTCCTGGAAGAACTGATCATCAGAAGCAAGTGTCCTGTCAGACCTGATCGTGTTGCTAAAAGAAAAACCCGGTATCATTCGGCTGTCAGCTTTATGAAGTGTTATACTGACAGAGCAGTCGACAAACACCCAAAGATCTGGTATAATAGAACTAATCAAACCAGAAAGGGTAAAAGCAATGAAGTACAGCAAAGAATTCAAAGAAGAAGCGTTAAAACTCTCCGATGAAATCGGGGTGAAAAAGGCTGCTCAGCAGTTAGGGATCCAGTATTATACGCTGTCGAGGTTACTGCGTCAGGAGTCTCCGTTTCAGTAGCGTCTGATCAATAGCATCGAGACGGCCATTGTGATCAAGATCTGCTTCCCATACGTTTTGAGGCGGTGCGCCTTTTAGTGTAAGGGAATCTTGAAGCGATTTGACGTCTGATTTGTCTGGCACGCCATCACCATTGAGGTCACCATTGCCTACGGCAGTTTCTAACCTGAAATTGTCCACAAGGAAAGAACAATTTATTATATTGCCTGCTATGAAAGATACTTTAGTTAGAGTTTCCGTTCCATTTGCTTTTTCCTTATTCACAGAGACATGTTTAAGCGGAATTTGAACAGTATACCAGCCATTGCCCTTGGATACAAGTGCCGCATTTGTACAACCCGTAATCTTCGGGGACTTAAAATCGATCGTAATCAATTCATTCAAGCGGGTTGTATTACTATCCGCCAAAGAAATTGTTGCACTGCGTTTATCGGTTCCATTCTGATCTATGGTTGTCTCATAGACATCAAAGGAAAGCAACATGTTACTTGTTTTCCATTCCTTTACACACGGAACTCCATCATCGTATGCGGTGAAAGTGTGTGTAGCACTATCTTTACTTACTTCTCTTACGGCCTTAAAGTTATCAACGAGGAAGGAACAATTTTCAATACCCCGTCTCTGGTTTTGTTACCGGAAGTGTGATTTTCTTTGCGATATACTTCAGGATATTTACGCCGTCCTCGGAATCGATATTGCCGTTTTTATCCACATCAGCATTATTGATGCCCTGCTCCGTGATGACTGCCTCTCTATCTGCGACCGCATACCGCATGACAAGTACCGCATCTGATACATCGACAACGCCGTCACAGTTTGCATCGCCGGTGCAGGCAACCATCTCAGGCTTCTCCTGAGCCGATTCCGGTAGCGGCGGAACACAGTCCGCAAGGCTGATCTCCGGCAGCGCACCTGCCTCGGAAAGGCAAGTACTGTCCACGTAATAATACGCATTGTTGTCCACGTAATAACCCTCTGTTGTGTCCATCAAATCAATGAAAAGTCTGGCGCCGCTCACATAGTTTTTTTCTGAGCTGTCTGACGGAATCTGAAAGTCCGAGCAGCGCAGGATGACCCATTCGCCGCACTTTGCATCGACCTTTGCCAGTTCTTTATATTCAAGCCATCCGCGGTCATCCGAATACATCAGCATCAGGCACCATGTGGCTTCAGCACACCTCTCTTGCATCACTGCCATTTGAAAGCTGTAGGATGTGTTCGGCATGATCGTATAATCATCCAGCTGATAGGCAACACTCGGCCAGGGCCAGGTCCAGTCATCCGAGCGTTCTATCACCGCAAGCGAATGCGTTCCGTCAATATGATACTGCGGCGTGATGTCAAGCGTTGTCGTTCCCCTCCCCCCATACTCACACGCATTTCCGATGCCGTTTTCATAATCATCCAGGAAGAACACACCATTTCTATCAGCGTTCCATTTGTCCGAGGAAATGGGACCCGGACCCGGCTCTCTCCAGATATTAATTCGATCAACCGTGATTTTGCAGGAAGAACCGCGGCTATACCCGCCGTAGCCCTCTGCAAACAGTGCCGCATATTCCAGTTTTGCATTGAACAGTTCATTGAACAATCCGCTGTAATCGCTGTCTAATATTGCAAGATTCCGGATATGGCGCGTAAAGTCGGTCGTTTGGTTGACGTAGTAGTCCCTCATCTGTGGAATATCAGAGGTCGTTACAACAGCATAAATCGCTTTCACGCTCTCGCTGTTGTCCGCGGCAGGGTCGGCATTACAGGTTCCCTCATAATAGTCATAGATTTTATTGCGTGCAAAGCCCTTTCCGATAAAGTTCTGTGCCCCCGGCGGTCTAGATGTGCCCCAGCCTTCTATCACAAAGATTTCCGGCATGTCCGAACCGAAGCTGCCGTGTACGCCGTAGTAGCTGTTGCCTCTGATATTTATATTTGCCGAATAGCTAAATGCCAGATTTTCTACCCCGGCAAACGAATCAAACTGCGAAAACCGCTGTCCGACCTCAGCGCGGTAGTTGTAAACTCCGTCCCATTCACAGGAAAATGTGCCATTGTTTCCGAGCGTAAACTGATGCGTTCCCTGCTGATTCGCTGCAAACTCCGCATAACAGTATCCATTCTCTGTTTCGCCGTCTGTCATCCACACAGTTTCCTCAGCAGAGACCGGCGTGAAGTTCAGGCAAACGAATGCAGCAGACCACAGTATGCTCCATAATCTTTTTTTCATCATTTCTCCTCCTCATCGGCATATTTGAAAATATGCGGAACGTCCACCGGACTTTTCAATGATCTTCGATCTCTTTGCGAATACATCATTTTGATCCATGATGTTCAGCAGCATTTTGATTATGTGATCTATATTACTATTATATCGTTCATATCATACAATGTCAAGACTTTTCAATCCCCTCTTTTTCGACAGCCTGTTTCTCTGATACCTGATTCCGCAAAACTGAAACATCCGCCACTGTACAAAACAGCGTAAAAGTGGTAAAATAGAAGCATAGAAAACGCTGTACGAACAGCACCCGGAGGGTGAATTTGAAAATGCGGAAAATTGAGTATGTTGTAAGCAATGAAAGGTAATGATATTCCCGTTCGTCACAGCACGATCAAACGCAGAAGAATTCGGACTGTGATCGACAATCTGATTCTGCTCGCAGGACATCTGACTGATCACGCACGTAAATTACGACTTACGCTCGGTCACTCTAACGGCTGGATTTGTACTTTCCTCAGAATCGCTGAAGCGTTTTGAGTTTTGCGGAATCAGGATATAGTGAATGGAAGGAGAATTGTTCCTGCCGGATGTGAGAACAGCTCTGTTAGATACTGCTCTGTATCCACACCGTTTGCCTGAGCTGTGGCAGCGATCAGATAAAAAAACATGCCCGCACAGTGTCATGCCGTGCGGGTCTGTTTGCATTTTATTGATGTTCCGTTTTCTGTATCTGCGCGTTCGGCGCATAGCGTTTTTTCAGCTTCTCGTTCATCAGTGTGGTATGTTTCCGGTCAACAAGGTAATGCACAGAACCGGTGAAGGTATAGATGAACCCGGTAGCAAGCAGCGTCAGCGCAGCGGACAGCGGCGTGATTCTGCACCAGCCGAATACATTGAGCAGCAGCAGCGTCATGAAGTACATCATCAGCGCATGCGCACACCACAGCACTCTGGAAAGCCGGACGCTTTTTGTATCAAGACAAAGGAAAAACGCTGTCGGCAGAGCAGTGATGAACCCGCAGAGAAGGATCTGCCAAAGGATCGTACCGGTCACCTGCTTCCCGGAGAGTGTCATAAAAATCGCAGCTGCGATCAGGACTGCCGTCGTGATATCAACAAAATAATGCAGCAGTGAAACAAAAAATTCTTTTATCATCATTCACCCTCCTGAATCCCGAGTTTTTCTTTCAGACTGTGAACATACTGCCGTGAGATCACAATCTTTTCGTTGTTTTTCAGATGCGCCTCCAGTTTTCCGCTGAAAAGCGGCGAGAGCGATTCGATCTTTTCCATGTTGACGATCAGAGACTTGGAACAACGCACAAAGTCCAGCGGCGTATACAGTTCTTCCAGCTCGTACAGCTTATACTTTACTTCGTAGACCTCTGATCTGCAATATGCAAAAACGCGGTTTTCATTCGCTTCAAAATAGAATACATCCTGATAGTTCAGACGGACGATTTTTTCATCCTGATATCCCATCAGCTCTGTATTGGCAGTCTGAAATGCGAGCAGCATCGAAATGAGCCGCTGGTCCGGTACGGCGCACCTGACAATCACAACATCTTCGTCATTGGGCTGAGGGGATTCAATAATAATTCTCATGATCGGCCTCCGCTGCGGTGATTCTGATAAATGGTCTCTGTTATATTTCGACGGATCCGCCGTGCCCGAGTTTATACACTTCTGCACGGTCTTTCAAAAACGATTCAAAATCCGAAGTGTCCACCTCGGTGCTGAACGGCGGGAATGAATCGTCAAAATGTGTCAGCAAAACTGCTTGAGGATCCAGTGTATGATAAATACCTTCTGCGATGCTGCAAAGCTGCTCAGACCCCTGATACGGGAACAGTGCCAGATCGACACCTTCCGGATAAGCAGTATCCGGGGCAAGTGCAAGGCTTCCGATGATCATGATCCGTTTGCCGTATGCCTCCGCAAGATAGCACAGGGATTCTTTTTTTTCGCGGCAGGAAGTAAATTTCAGGATCTTCCGGATCACACCTTTCCGGTTCTTCCAGACGCGCTTGCAGAAAATTGCTTTCAGCCCGTCCAATACACTTAATTTAATGTGGCTTCCCCGAAATGCTGTGACCCTGATATCGCCAGCGGACAGAGTAAAACCCGCTTCGATCAGATGCAGATTCTCTTTCCGGACGCCTTTTCTTCTGAGGCTGCGGTACGGGGCTTTTGTGCAGTAAACGACTGTGCCGGGGCGGACGATGTTCCGGATACTGCCGATATGATCATAATGCCCGTGCGTGATCAGAATCTTGCTGCAGCCGTCAAATGCATTCTCCGGCAGCCTGATTTTGCTGTCCGAAAGCGGAAAGAACGGATCGAACAGGAGTTGAGAACTTCCGGCGGTGATCCGCACAGCGGCGGTTCCGTACCATGTGACCCGAATCATGTGTTCCTGCATAGACAACCAGCTCCTTTGATGCTTGCTCTGTTTATTATATCATAATACAGTCTATAAATCAACCGGCAGAAAGCTGTATTATAGAATGTGCAGCTTATGTATTCTATATGATAACACAGATTTGACCCCGTGTCAATGCAGCTTACCCCCTGTTTTTTGCAACTTACTGCCCCAAAACGACAGCTTACCCCTCTGAAAATACAACTTACTTGTATCCTATTGACTTTTGATGCAGCAATATTATATAATAATTGAAAATTATCATTCTGGGAAAAGTCTGTGTGACAGACAGATCATGAAATGTTCATGCAGACTTTTGCATAAATCATCTTTATCACGGAGAAGGCGGTCTCCGGAAGAACAACATGATCGACAGCATGGGAAAGACAGCACGAACATCGACATTCAAACAAAAACAAGCTATAAAAAAACAGAAAACGGAGGGGGTTTCCATGAAAACAAGAACCGGCAGGATGCTTGCGTGCCTATTCGACGGCATCCTCACGGCGACTGCGGCAGACGATTCGGCCTTTGCAGAGAACACGGCCGATCCTGTCAGCATTGTCGTTGTTCCAAACACGATCGGATTAAAAAAATAAAGGATTTTTCGTTTCAGGAGGAATTATGATGAAATACAAACACGTCACCGCGATTCTTGCAGCTGTCCTGTTGAGCAACTGCATCACTGGAAGCGGCGGGATCAGCTTGCTGCCTGTCTCTGCGGTGGAAGATGCCAGCGGCCTTTCCTGCTTCTTTTATGAGGGCACAAACATGGAGAGGCATAATTACACGCCGACAGGTGCACTGAATTTTGCCATGCCGGTCGCATCCACACTCGTACCGCTTTCTGACGGCACATGGATGAAAGTGCAGGGGGAACTCGGGATGATGCCAGGCCATGTGCTGATCGAGTATTATGATGCCTCGTTTATGCTGATAAAACGCAAGACCCTCGAGCTCCAACTTCCTAAATACGGCTGTTTTTATATAGGCTCTGACGGGTATTATTATCTGCTGAGCGGACAGGACAATGAGGCTGAAGATGATACAACAGCAGTCTTTGATATCGCAAAATATTCACCAGACTGGGAGTTGATCTCGGACGACACGCTCTGCGGCGTGAATACCGCAAAGCCGTTCGAAGCCGGTTCGGCACGCTGTGCGGACGACGGTGAACACCTCATCATTCACACTTGTCATGAACTGTACGGCAATGGTACGGATCAGGGACATCAGGCAAGCATCACGATGGAAGTGGACATGGACAAGGTCGAGTTTACGGATGTGTTCGATGGTTTTAATAATGAGTCGATGGATTACGGCGTGGTCAGCCATTCGCTCAATCAGTTTGTGCTGATCGACGACGGAAAACTGATCGAACTTGACCACGGCGACGCGCACCCGCGCTCGATCGCACTGACCTCCTATTTCACCGATTACACCACAGGCAAGTTTATCAACCGTGAAGGGTTGAGAAACGACCGCAGTGCCGATACTTACGATTTATATGATATCAACCTCTATAATGGCAGCTACAGACCGTCATGGGTCCCGAGCGGATTCTCGCAGAATTCCGCGATCAACTATACTGGTGTCACGCTCGGCGGATTTGTGCAGAGCAGTACGCACTATATCGCAGCCTACAGTTCCATAGATCAGGCGGAATGGATACTCCATATCAAAGACAACTATCCCGAAAGCCATAAGTTCAATGACCCGCGCAACGTCATGGTTTCTGCTCTTCCGAAAGATGCTCTGAACGATGAATATGACACGATGTACAATTACAATAAAGAAACTGCTAATGCATACAAAGAAAACATCGAACAGCAGGTCGCGCAGTACCAGGTCACGCATTATAAAGACGAAGAAGGTGCCGCACAGTGTCCGCACCTGACGCCGATCGGCAATGACCGTTTTATTCTGATGTGGCAGAGGGAAAACGACAAGGTCAACTATACGTTCCTCGACCATACGGGTGCGGTTGACAGTGAAATATACGAAATGGAGGGCGCACTTTCGGACTGTGAACCCGTCTTAAAGGACGATGCGGTCTACTGGTATACATGGAAAGATGCGGAGGTCACGTTCTATTCAATCGACGTGAATCAACCGGAATCGACCGGTAAAGTTGTTTTCTGCAGCAAACACGACTATGAGATCACCTATCCCACTAATTCTGACCCGCACGCATATGAGACCTGCAAAAAATGCGGCAATGTGATCGTACACACCCCGCCGACGGATTTCACCGTCACTCCGAATAAGCTCCTGCCGAGTGTGGTCATCGATGGCGGCGGCGGTACATTCAGATGGGGGAGATATAATATCGGGCGTGATGAACTCTTCTGCGATTCAGCCATCAGCTTTGAAGCAACGGGTTGGCCGCAGTCTGATAATGCAGAGGACAGACTGTTCTGCGGCAAGGTCATTCAAGGCGCGGAGTATGTTCAAGAAGCGCCCGATTACTACCACGGCGACTTTCCCGTATACACTGTTCAAAACTTTGATGGGGATTCGATCCTGGTCAAAATCGCCGTCTATCCGAAATACAATCCGAGCCTTACGAAAACGATCACTTTTTCAATCAGTCATTATGAGTATATCAAGGATTCCGTAGCGCCGACTGAGGACCACAAAGGTCTGGTCGTCTGGAAATGTTCCGACTGTAACTATACAAAGGACATCTTGTACGAACCGTTTTCAGCAGACAATGGTATGATTCCGGATGTCACGCTCTCGCAGGATACCTTTGTTTATAACGGAAAGAGTCATTTTCCCGACTTTACGTTCACATTGAAAGATCCTCAGACAGGCGAAACGAAGAAAATGGAGCGGGGTGTCGATTTCGTGGCTTCGTCAATTCATAATACTGAGGTTGGAACGGCTTATCTGGTCATTGCGCCCTTGTCGGAAAACCCATCTCCGATGTTCAAGGGCATTCTGACCGTGCCGTATACCATTCTGCCTCGTACTCAGGAGGACGTCACCCCCTGCACGAACAAGCATACGCTGGAAATCACGGATTTCACCCTGCCCGTCTATACGACAAAAGGGACTGTGACATGGACGTGCAGCAAGTGCGGCTATGAGACACAAACCGTCTTTGAACCCTTCGAAGTGGCGGGAGACATCAAAGGGGAAGTGGTCTTTTCTCAGGATACGTTTGAATTTGACCACAGCGCACATAAACCGAATTTCAGGTTTTATCTAACGAACGAGGTAACGGGTGAACGTACACTCCTTCTGCCTGAGATCGACTATAATTATTATTACACCAATAATGTTAATGCAGGAACAGCAAATCTGATCATCACGCCGCAGACACATACACCGAATGACGTAAAATTCAAGGGCGATTTCGTTGCGGAGTTCACCATAGAGCCGCAGGATCTGTCCGGCGGTACGGTGACATATCTGCCCAGTACATATGACCCCCATGCGCCCGAAACTGATATTTATTCTTATGTCAGACCGCAGTTTGTCATCCGCGATAAGCAGGGGTATATTCTGGAGGAGAACGACTACTATCCGAAGGGTATGTTCCGCTGGGATGAGGACCGTTTGCGCATGACGAGCGTTTCGTTCTCTTTTGCAGCAAAATCTCCGAATTATACGATCGGTATCGGCGACGAGTATGAAGTCCCGCTTATCGATATTTCAAATTATGATGCAGTCTTTGCGGACGCAAATCTGCGCAATTCGGGCAATACGGCATACACGGGCGAAGCAGTCGAACCGTTGGTCAACGTCACGACATCGAAAGGCCGTGTGCTTCAGAAAGATGTTGATTATCGGCTGCTCTATCAGAACAACACCGCGCGCGGCATTGCGACAGTCATCGTTGAGGGCATCGGCTATTACAATGGCACAATTGAACTGCATTTCGGAATCGGCGATGGGATACACGCAGCTCCGCCCGTAAAAAAGGGTGATGTAGACGGTGACGGAAAGGTAGACAAAGCGGATGTGCAGGAAGTGAGCAAGATGCTGACAGGGGAAACGGCAATGAATCAGGCCGCGGACTGGAACAAAGACAATGTGATCAATGCGGTTGACTTTACACTGATGAAAAGAGCGGTACTGAACATCTGAAAGAAGTCCCCATAACAAAAGTTTTACTCGTTTTTTCCTGTTCTTCCGGCACAAAATTGTCGATACAAAACATCTCCATAGTCAGAAAGCCCGGCACTGCCGGGCTTTCAGCCTGTCCCCAAAGCCCCTCTACGAGCAATGCAGAGGGGCTAATTACACAGAATATCAGGCAAAAACAAGATCAGAAAGCAAAAATCGGATATATACAGCATAAAACAACGAAGGCTGACGATCCTTTCTGAGGTGGATCGCCAGTTTTTTTAAGTTGAGGGCAGCAAATTTAAGCCTGACCCATTTCGTAACCTGAGCCAAGCCTCTGTACGGCGTATAACGCATCCCATGCTTTTCTTTGGCATCTGCAAAGACACGCTCAACCGTTTCTTTTCGCTGCGCATATATCGCCTGATTTTCAGGAGTGTGACGGTAGTCCTCAACCAAATCC
>JAFWVK010000046.1 GCA_017518255.1 Oscillospiraceae bacterium | reverse complement strand
GAAAGAAATCGGCATATCCTTTACAGATGACATCACGCGCAGCATTCTGCGGTACGGTCTGATGCGGATGCAGAACGATGACCTGACTGCCGAGGAAGCGGCGCAAATATGCAACTATGTGGATACAGATGAATTTCTCCGGCTGACAAAGCAGTATTTCCCCGACGGCATCACAGAATAAACGAATCCCTCTGTTCATCGCGGAACAGAGGGATTTTTCTGTATTATCTGACTTCATTTGCAAGCGGAATGTTCATGGCTTTGATGCCGCTGCAAATGATGCCTGCCGTGATCTTTGCGCCGGATTCAGTGAAATGTGTGAAGTCCGTGCCGCCGGTCGCGCCGCCCATGTAATAGCCCTTGACGGTGTTGTAATCGCGCTTGTTGAAGTCATTGACCATCGCCGCGCCGAGATCAAAATACGGAATATTGTATTTCTTCGCAAGCGCCTGACACGCGGAATCAATGTTGCGGTAGCCGGCTTTGAACGGCTGCGTCTGATTCTTGATGGAAAGCGTCGGACTCATGAGAATCGGCGTTGCACCCTTGTCGAGTGCGCCCTTGATGTAGAACGTCATGTAATATTCAAATGAACCGGTTGTCGGATTGTCCGCATTGCCGCAGGTCGGTGCATAACGCTCCGGATTGGATGCGCCGCCGTCATTGATGCCGAAATCAACCAGCAGATAATCGCCCGGCTTAATGACATCCAGAATGGATTGCAGCCTGCCGTTATCGTAAAAGCTCTTGGAGCTGCGTCCGGCGATTGCACGGTTATCGACAGTCACATTTGCCGAGAAATCATCCTTGAGATAATAACCCCAGCCCTGCTGCGGCGCCTTGCTTGCGGAGTAGCTCTGCGCGGTCGAATCCGATGCGACATAGAGCGTCGGTTTGTCGCTGACTAGCTGCTGCACGGTCTGTTCCTGCGCAGGGTCATAGGTTTCCGGAACAGGCTCATCTGTCAGCGTCAGACGGAGATAATCGAAATTCGGGCCGCCCTCTGCGGTGTTGGACTGCAATCTGATGCGGTTGATGCCCGCAGTCAGCGGCAGAACGATCGCACGTTCCTCCCATACTGTCCACGCACCGGTCGTGAGAAAACTCTGTTTCCATTTGTCATTTCCGCCGTTGACAGTAATCATCATGCTGCGGTCATTTGCGCTGCCGTTTGCGATATTGAAAGTGCAGAGATAATTGCCCGCCTGCCGCACATTGACTGCATATGTAATGCTGCTTTCCGTGCTGTTATCGAGATTGATGTAATCCTTGTATGTGAATCCGGCATTGGTGGATTCATGCACGCCTTTTTCAAACTGCTGCTCGGCGGCTGCATATTTCGCATCGGCAAATTCTGTTGCCTGTCCGGTCAGATAGGCAGTCAGCAGCCGGATGTCTTCCGCGTCGGTTTTCAGATCGCCGTTCAAATCTGCCGCCTGCTGATACTGATAGGCTCCGCCGTTCAGAACGGTTCTTTTTGCGAGTGTCAGATCAACCGCGTTGATTCTGCCGTCATTGTTAAGATCGCCCTGCGGCAGCGGATCACCGGCAGGTTCCGTAATAACCGGATCTGTCACGGGAGGTTCAATCTGCTGCGGCGTCAGCGGCTGAATCGCCTGATACATCAGCTCCGCAAGCCGAGTCGCGCCGGCGCGGTTCGGGTGCAGTCCGTCGGTCATATAGAGATTGCTGACCTCATTCGCACTCTTTTTCAGGCAAAGAGAACAGTGCAGCCAATCCTGCTGCTGATCGTGCCGGACGGGTATCATCAATTGGAGACACGGAGAAGATAAGTGAATAGAAACGATCATATGCGTCAAACTAAATACGGAGGGATCACCATGAAGAAACAGGATTCACCGGCATTACAGCTGAAAAAACAGACGCTGACGGCATGGGCACGGATTCTGAACCGCCGCGGTCTGATTGACAGTGCACGGCTCGGACGCATGATCACGATGATCGGACAGATGACCGAATCCGGAATGAAAAAGTCCGCCGGAAAAAGCGGATGAACCGCAGTTTATTTCTTTTTCAGTATTGTTGTCATCAACAGGCAGTCCCTGCGACTGTCTGTTTTTTCAGAATCATTCAGAATTCGCTTGACAAACAGTGTTTGCCATGATATAATTACTGTAATGATACCGTGACAGAAAGGAAGATGGAACAAATGGATATTTACAGTACGGCAAATCAGATGAAGATGGAGCGAAAGACCATTTTTGATATTCCGATGCGCGTGACCTTCTACGCCCGTGTTTCGACGACCCGCGAGGAGCAAGAAAATTCCATTGAGAATCAGATTTCGTTCTTCACGAATATGATTCAGAAAAACGAAAACTGGACGTATGTGGAAGGATATGTTGACCGTGTACGCGGCGAATCTGCGGAAAACCGCACGAGCTTCATGCGCATGATCGAGGACGGCAAGGCAGGCGCATTCGATCTGATTCTTACAAAAGAGGTCAGCCGTTTTGCCCGCAACACTGTGGACAGCTTGACCTATACCCGCGACCTGCTCCGTGCCGGTGTCGGCGTGTTCTTCCAGAATGATAACATCTGCACGATCGACACAGACAGCGAACTCCGGCTGACAATTATGTCGAGCATTGCAGCGGATGAAGTGCGGAAGCTTTCTGAGCGTGTTCGATGGGGACATAAACGCGCAATTGAAAACGGTCATGTCATGGGAAATAACCGCATTTTTGGCTATGACAAACAAAATTGCCGCTTAGTTATCAACGAATCAGAAGCCGAAATGGTACGCATGATTTTTCAGCTTTACAGCACCGGCGATTACAGCAGCCGGAAGATTGAACGCATTCTCTTTGAGAAAGGCTACCGCGGGCGAAACGGTACACGAATTCACCATAACACGATTACCGGTATCATCCAGAATCCGAAATACAAGGGCTGCTACTGCGGCAACAAAGTCAGAATTGTCGATCACCGTACCCGTGAACAGCGTTTCCTGCCGGAAGAAGAATGGGTGCTGTATAAAGATGAAACCGGTGAGACCGTTCCCGCCATCGTCAGTGAAGAACTGTGGGCAAAATGCAACGAGATTTTTCGGGAGCGCAGCGAAGCAATCAAGTCGCGGGAGCATTCATTTAAGGATAAGAGCGTATTCACAGGAAAAATCTGGTGCAAGGCGCATGACAAGCCCTACTGGCGGACGAGCTATTCCAACAGTGCTGCAAAGGGCGAAACGGTCTATCAGTGGATATGCAGCGAGAAAAAGCGGTTCGGTGCGAAATCCTGTGCTTCCTTTTCCGTCACGGAGGCAGACCTTTACAGGATGCTGTCAGAGCATTTTCAGTCGGTTGCGGGCAATATCGAGCAGTATGTCTCTGATTTCATGCGCATTTACCGCGAAAGCAACCGTGAGGCGGGGATGCAAAAGCAAATCAATGAGCTGAAAGCCCGGCTGACAAAGGAAACAGCCAAGCGTGAAAAGCTGCTTGACCTCTGCACGGACGGCATTATTTCAAAAGAAGAATTTCGCAAGCGAAATGATGGCGCAAATGTGCTGATCTCGCAGCTTGAGGAGGAAATTCACGCGCTGGAACAGAAGGCGGAGGATACCGCTGACTGTGCAAAGGAAATGGAAAAAATCGAGACCTATTTCCGCACGATGTATCACCCCGACCGGCAGATGACAAAGGAAGAAGTCGATGAGATGACAAAGGCGATCATCGACCGGATTGATGTTGTGCCGGCGAACGAGAAAACGATGAAGCTGGAAGTCAAGCTTAAAACAGACCTCTATTCGGAAATCATGTATCTGCGTACCGGTGCGCGTTATGCGCGACGTTCCGGCGGCATCAGCAAGAAAATGATCGACGCCTATAAGATGCAGTAATCTGCGAAGCAAATGCAGAGCCCGGTATTCCGTCTCGGAATACCGGGCTCACCGTCTGTCGTAAAAGGCATCGCATATTTCACAAAACGGAACTTCGCAGCGCAGGGCGCCTGCCAGCATCAATCTCCGCTTTATCTGCATGCTGAGGCGCACAGGATAAATCCTGTGCGCCATCTGAATGTGTTACTGGTTCCAGCTTTCGAGTTCTTTGTAGAGGCCGAGATACAGTTCCGCAGACTGTGCCCAGCTGAAATCTGCTGCCATTGCCTGCTTCTGAATCTTCTCCCAGAAAGGCTTGTTTTCATATGCGCCCTTTGCTCTCCGGCAGGCGCCGAGCATATCGTGCGCATTGTAGGTTTTGAAGGTAAATCCGGTACCGTTCTCGCCGCCAGCATCCTTGACCGAATCGCGGAGACCGCCGGTTTCCCGGACAATCGGCATCGTACCGTAGCGCATTGCATACATTTGTGCCAGACCGCAGGGTTCACTCTGCGAAGGCATCAGGAACATATCACAGCCCGCGTAAATTCTGCGGGAAAGCTGCGGATAGAAACCGAGCGTTACACTCACAGCCTGCGGATACCGCCATGCCATTTCCTTAAAGAAGTCCTCGTAGACACGTTCGCCGCTTCCGAGAATCGCAAAATGGAAACCGTCATGAACCATTTCTTCAAAGACATAGCGGATCAGGTCAATGCCCTTATGCGCCACAAACCGCGTGCAGATACCGATCAGCGGCTGATCGTCCTCCGGCAGTCCGAGCTCCTTTTGAAGTGCGCGCTTGCAGGCGAGCTTTCCGCTCATATCGTCGATGCTATAATGCTGATACGGCTCCGAAAGAGCTTCATCGGTTGCCGGGTTATAGCTTTCTTCATCAATGCCGTTGAGGAAGCCGGTCAGCTTATACTGCTTATTGGTCAGCGCTCTGTCAAGTCCGTGCGAATACCACGGATCCAGAATCTCCCATGCATAGCTCGGAGAAACCGTCGTGATCTTATCTGCGGTTTCGATTGCGCCCTTCATCATATTGACATTTCCGTCATATTCCAGCAGATTTGCATGATACATCGGAATGCCCATGAGTTCATTCAGAACCTCTTTGCCGTATTTGCCCTGATAGGCAATGTTGTGAATGGTAAATACGGTGCGGATATTGTCAAAGCCTTCCTGATATTTATAGAAAATCTGATAATAAACCGGTGTCAGCGCGGTCTGCCAGTCGTTGCAGTTGATGACAGTCGGCTTGAAATCAATCACGCGCAGCATTTCGAGAATCGCACGGCTGAAGAACACAAAGCGCTCACAGTCATCGTAGAATCCGTAGATTCCGTCGCGCTTGAAATAATACTCATTGTCGATGAAATAATACGTCACGCCCTGCCGGACAGCGGAGAAGATGCCGCAATACTGCTTTCTCCATGCAACGTCAACGGTAATGGATGTGATAAAGGTCATATCCTTTCTCATGTCCTCGCCGATGCACTTATAGAGCGGAATGACAACCCGGCAGTCATTTCCTTTCGCATTGAGCGCGAGCGGAAGCGCACCCGCAACGTCTGCGAGCCCGCCCGAAGCGACATAGGGTCTTGCTTCACTTGCTGCATATAAAATATTCATAATCTTGCCTCCGATCATCAGATTTTATTGAAAATCCGTATCCTGTTTCGTATGATGGTACTGCGGCGGATAGCCGTTCTGCGCGTTGTAATTCTGCGGGTAGCCGTTCTGAGGATAGCCGTTCTGAGGATAGCCGTTCTGAGGATAGCCGTTCTGCGGATAATAATACTGCGGATACCCGTTCGGCGGATAAAAGTACTGCGGATAGCCGTAGAACTGCTGTCTTTTATCCTGAAGCACTGCTGCCACAATCACAGCGGCTGCAAACATGAAAAGTCCGAAAAAATAGAATGCCGCACCGCTGTACCCCTTTTTCTTCGCTATCGAAGCCGGTATTGCTGCCAGTCCGAGTTTCACGAGAAACGCAATGAAAAAATGGTCAGTTCTATCATCCAGATATCATCGAGATCCACGGTGCAGCCTCCTTTACAGCGCTTTCTTTCCTCGTTCAGATCTGTGCGCCTTTTCCGATAAACAGCGGATATCCTGCGGAGCCGGTCAGCTGGCGCTCATCGGCAATCATCACATTTTTATCGGTAATAACATTGCGGATTGAGCAGCGCTCGCCGATCGTGCCTGCCTGTGTGATAATGCTGTCGCGGATAACAGAGCCTTTTCCGACCCTGACGCCGCGGAAGAGCACGCAGTTTTCGACCTTACCCTCAATGATGCAGCCGTCTGCGATCAGTGAATTCTTGATGTGCGATTCCAGTCCGAAATGAACCGGTGCATTATCCTTGGTCTTGGTATAAATCGGCGCATTCTTTGCAAAGAGCGCCGCGCGCTTTTCGGAATCCAGCAGATCAAGATTCGCAGCAAAATAGCTTGCCAGCGAATCAATTTTGGAATAATAGCTCTTGTGCTCATAAGCGAGGATTTTGTAATTGGCGTTCCGGTCAAGCAGGATATCCTTCCGCAGGCTGAAACGGTTGCGGCTCATGGATTCCTTGACGATTCTGCGCAGGAAATCCTTGCTCATGACATACATATCCAGACCGAGATTACAGCTTCCGGTCATCGGCGGGTTAATCATCACATCATTAACAAAGCCGTCTCCGCCGATGCCGAAGATGGTAACGGAAGCTTCCGTTGCCTGATCGTAATAGCCCTTTGCATAGATTGCGGTGATATCGGCGCCTGCCGCGATATGTGCCTCAACAGCGGGTCTGTAATCAATATTTGTCACTACATTGCAGTCTGTCAGGATCACATATTCCGCTGAAGAATGCTCGACAAAGCTCCAGATATTGCCCAGTGCATCGAGCTTGCCGTGATAAACGGTCGAACTGGTGTGGCTGTAAGGCGGGAGCAGGTGCAGACCGCCTTTTTTGCGTGCGAGATCCCATTCTCTGCCGGAGCCGACATGATCGAGCAGAGAGCCGTAATTGCTCTTGGTAATGACACCGACCTGAGAGATGCCGGAATTGACGAAATTCGACAGCGGGAAGTCGATGAGGCGGTATCTGCCGCCGAACGGAACAGAACCCATTGTACGGTTCTTGGTGAGATCGAAAATTGCTTCATCGTGGATACTGGCAAAAACCAGACCCAGTACATTCTGATTAGTTCCCATTGATAAACCTCCGTTTCCAGCTAAGGGCGTCAGACAGATTCCGAAAGAATCTGCTTCGGCGCGACTTCCTTGCCTTCGCTGACTGTAATATTATGTCCTGTCACGGCAATGCCCCATTTTTCGCGGTCCTCTCCGCCGTATTCCTCCGGGCTTCTGCCGATATGGGCATTCTCCCCGACCACGCAGTTTTCACCGACAATTGCATATTCGACAACCGCTCCGGCTTTGATGACCGTTCCCGGCATGACCACGCTGTACTGAACCTTTGCGCCTTCTTCAATTGTCACGCCGCCGAAGATCACGGAGAAGTCCACCTTTCCGCCGATTACGGAGCCTTCTGTAATCATCGAATTCTCAATTTCGGCATTTGCGCCGATATACTGCGGCGGAAGATTGCTGTGACGCGAATAGATGCGCCATGATTTATCGTAGAGATTGAGCTGCTCTGCCGGAGCGAGCAAGTCCATATTGGCATCCCAGAGGGAGCCGAGCGTTCCGACATCCTTCCAGTAGCCCTCAAAGGTATAGGCAAACAGGCGCTCGCCGTCGCGCAGCATCGCCGGGATAATGTCCTTGCCGAAGTCCTTGGAGCCGGTATTGGCGTTTTCATTTTCGATCAGATACTTTTTCAGCTTTGACCATGTAAAGACGTAAATACCCATCGAAGCAAGCGTTGATCTCGGTTCTGCGGGTTTTTCCTCAAAATCCGTGATGCGCATGTTTTCGTCGCAGATCATGATACCCAGACGGGATGCCTCCGAGCGCGGAACATCCAGAACGGCAATTGTGAGGTCTGCCTTCTGCTTCTTGTGGAAATCGACCATCTTGGCATAATCCATTTTGTAGATATGGTCGCCGCCGAGCACGACGACATATTCCGGATCATAGCGCTCAATGAAACTGATATTCTGGTAGATTGCGTTTGCGGTTCCCTCATACCACGATGCGCCGGAATTGGATTCATAGGGCGGGAGTACATGGACACCGCCGTTCATCTTATCGAGGTCCCACGGCTCACCGTTTCCGATGTATTCATTGAGAACCAGCGGCTGATACTGCGTCAGGACACCGACGGTATCAATACCGGAATTCGTGCAGTTGGAGAGCGGAAAATCAATCAGGCGGTACTTTCCGCCGAACGGCACGGCAGGCTTTGCCATGTCATGTGTCAGTGCATACAGTCTGCTTCCCTGTCCGCCCGCAAGCAGCATGGCTACAACTTCTTTTTTTGTGTTCATAAAGTATAACGCCTCCTTCGGTTTATGCTTTGTCTTCTGCGGTTTTCTTTCTTGTCCGGGTACGCTTAGGCTTCTCTTCGGTCACAGCGGGAGCATCTGCTGCGGCTTTTTTGGCGCGGGTGCGCTTCGGTTTTTCCTCCGCCGGCTGACCGTCCGTCTTTTTGACGGCGCGTTTCTTTTTCGGAGTAAGCTTATAATACTGTACGGAGAGCGGCGGCAGGGTCAGTGCAACAGACTGGTCAAAGCCATGCATACCATACTCATCCGAATCGACCTGTTTCAATGCTTCGCCGCTTCCGCCGAATTCGGCGGCATCGGTATCGAATACCAGTGTATACGAACCGGCATACGGCACGCCGATCTTGTAATCTTCGCGCTTGACCGGAACGAAATTGCAGACTGCAACGATCTCGTCGCCGCTGTCGTCAATACGGCGGAACGCAATGACGCTCTGGCGGTAGTCATCGTTCGAGATCCAGCTGAATCCCTTCCACGAATCGTCATTCTCCCACATTGCCGGTGTCTCGCGGTAAAATTTATTCAGTGCCTTGGAGAATTCCAGCAGATTTTTATGATTCGGGTAATCCAGCATGAACCATTCGAGCTGAGACTTGAAATCCCATTCTCTTCTCTGACCGAATTCCTGCCCCATAAAGAGCAGCTTCTTGCCCGGATGCGCGAACATATAGGCGAGGAATGCACGGTAGGAGGCGAATTTATCGCCGTCCAGACCCGGCATCTTCTCAATCATCGAGCATTTGCCGTGAACGATTTCATCGTGGGAAATCGGCAGGACATAGTTTTCGGAGAAGCAGTAGAAGAACGAGAAGGTCAGTTTGTCGTGATTGAATGCGCGGTAAAGCGGATCCATCGACATATAGGAGAGCATGTCATTCATCCAGCCCATATTCCACTTGAAATTGAAGCCTAAGCCGCCGATATCGGTCGGCTTGGTGACGAGCGGCCATGCGGTGGATTCCTCTGCAATCATCAGGACATCAGGATGCCTGCCGAACACGGTTTCATTGAGCTGCCGGAGAAATGCAACTGCTTCGAGGTTTTCTCTGCCGCCGTTGACATTCGGCCTCCACTCGCCGCCTCTGCGGTCGTAGTCAAGATAGAGCATAGACGCAACGGCATCCACGCGCAGACCGTCGATGTGGTATTCATCGAGCCAGTAGCAGGCGGAGGAAATCAGGAACGAGCAGACTTCAGGTCTGCCGTAGTCAAAGACTCTGGTTCCCCAGCCCTTATGCTCCCGCTTGAGCGGATCGGTATACTCATAGAGGCATGTGCCGTCAAACTCATAGAGCCCCTGCTCATCCTTGGGGAAGTGTGCGGGAACCCAGTCCAGAATCACGCCGATGCCCGCCTGATGGAACAGA
Source organism: Oscillospiraceae bacterium (assembly GCA_017518255.1). Taxonomy (GTDB): domain Bacteria; phylum Bacillota; class Clostridia; order Oscillospirales; family Ruminococcaceae; genus Firm-04. The sequence goes on along the minus strand of JAFWVK010000046.1, from coordinate 30,023 downwards.
TCAATCATCTTCCGGAAATCGTCCGGCGTACCGAACCGGGAGGTCGGGGCAAAATATCCCGTAACCTGATAGCCCCATGAGCCGTCATACGGGAATTCCGTCAGCGGCATGAACTCGATATGGGTATAGGACAGTTCCTTCATATAGGGAATAATCTGCTTTGCAAACTCGGCATAATTCAGCGGATTGCCGTCCTCGTAGGTGCGCCATGAGGCATAATGCACCTCATAAATATTCATCGGAGATTTATAGATATTGGTTTTTGCTTTCTTCTCCGCCCACTTTTTGTCATGCCAGACATAGCGGGATTCATACAGCTTTGTGGCATTCTGAGGCGCTGTTTCAAAATGTGTGCCGTAGGGATCGTTTTTCAGCTTGACATCGCCGCTTTTGGTCAGAATGCTGTATTTGTAAAGGGTATATTCCGGCAGCTTGTCAATTGCCATTTCCCAGATGCCGTCCGCAACGGGCAGCATTGTATTGGCATTGCGGTTCCAGTCATTGAAATCGCCGACAACAGACACATTGACTGCATTCGGAGCCCAGACACGGAACACGGTCTTTTCGGCGCCGTCCCGGATTTCGGTATGCGCACCGAAAAAGCGCTGTGCATCATAATTTTTGCCCTGATAAAACAGATGCAGCGGATAATCGTTCGGATTCTGTTTTTTCATCGGATTCGATTGCTGTGTTTTCATATGTTTCTTCCGAGCTGCCGCATACAGAACATGCGGGCAGCACTGTCCTTTCATTGTATATTGGTCAGATGCGTTTTCAGCACACAAATGAGAACGCAGACACTGCGCCTTATATACATTTTACCATATTCGCGGAAAACATGCAAGCTTTTTTCTGTTTTTACCGAAATTTCGGAATTTCAAACAGCTTTTTTTGTCTTTGTTTGTGCAGTTTGCCCATTACAAACTGTATTATCCTGTGGAAAACCGTGAATAACTGCTTATTCATCAATTGTGTTACCGGAAATTACCGCTGCAAGAACGGTGACATCGTCTGCCGGCGTCCCGTCCGCCTTTCGCGGAGCCCGCGCACAGACCGTATGCACCAGCGACTGCAGGTCGCCGCCCTGCAAAATTTTCTGCCGGATGACCGGGAAAACGGAATCATCCATTCCGTCTGTCAGCAGAAACAGCATGTCCCCGCGCTCCAGCTGCAAAACCGTGCTGTAAGGAGCTGTTCTCGGCTGAATCCCGATCGGGTCTGTCGGCGCCTGACAGAGTGTGATATGCTCACCGTGCCGCACAAAGGTCGGACCTGCTCCGTATTTATACAGCGTGACGGAAGCGTTATCCGTATTGATCTGTGCAATATCCAGCGTTGCAAAACGCTCGTCGCCCGATTTGGTCAGCATGATTGCGTTTATCATCTCGGCGGCGGCTTTGCAGTTCATTCCAGACTGCACAAGCTGCCGGAAGTTGCTCAGAACAATCCGCGCATCCAGCGCCGCATTTTTTCCGGTTCCCATGCCGTCGGAAACGGCAAGATAAACCGTGCCGTTCCGGTCGGAAAAAGTATCCCAGCAGTCCCCGCAGGGCTCATCGTCATGAGCGGCGCACTGTGCGGCTGCCGTTGTAACGGAAAAGCCGCCGGTGCTTTGCAGCAGAATCCGTTTCCCGCTGCCGGCAGTTTCCGTTCCGCAGCATTCCAGCGGCTTTTGCAGCGCCTCCCCCAGAATCTCCGCAGCAAACGCCGTATCCGGATCGGTATCAGCCGGAACATAAAGTTCAATCAGCAGACGGCGGCTGTCTGTTTCCGAAACGGCTGCCGCCAGCAAAGATATCTGATATTTTCCCAGTACATCCGAAACATACCGGGTCAGCTCGCGGTGATAGGTCAGGCGGAAGCGCGAACCGTCGCCGGAAAGCAGTTCCTCCGTAATCCTCATCTGCGAGAACAAAAGCGTCTGAATATTGCGCAGCCGGACGGCAAGCGCTTTTGCCTCCGCATTCTGTCTCTTTGCGCGTTTGAATTCTGCGGTTACCAGATCAGGCTTCAGACAGTTGAACGGAGCCTCCGCCTGCTCGGTCAGTCCGGCATCCGAAAGTCTGCGGAAACAGTCTGCCGCCTCCCTGTCCCCGTGCTCCCAGCAGGTCTCCCGGTAGCTGCATCTGGCGCAAACCGTTTCCCGAACCCGTTCCGCCGGAGAACAGGCGGTCTCCGTTTTCGCCAGCATATCGGCGATCCGTTCCGCCGATTCGCGCACACCGGCAATCGAATCCGAAAGAAAGCGCATCCGGGTATCCGTCAGCGCTGACAGATCCGCATCGGCATCGCTCCAGAGAATCAGTGCATCGGCAATCTGGCAGGCAGGCAAAAATAAAAACAGCATTCCGCCGATCATGCTGTTTACCCAGACACGCGCCGTGAACACATCCCAGCCCGAAAGCATGAGCGCCGCCGCGCTGAATAACTGCACGGCAAAAAACAGCAGCCCGCCGTGCTTTCCGGCAAGGCAGCCCGCCGTCAGTCCGGCAGCCGGCAGAATCACGGCAAAGCCCGCTGTATGCGTGTCCGTAATCAGCAGCGCAAATGCTGCGAGCGTTCCGCAGATCATGCCGCCGTATGCGCGGTAGCGCTTCGCAGCAGTCAGCAGGACAAAGGCAGCAAACATCTGTCCGAGACTGAGCATCAGCACCCGCACGGAGCAGAGTGCGGCGGTCAGTATGACGAAACAAACGGAAAAAGCCGGCGCATCCCCGGTGTGCAGCCGGACCGGCACGCCGCCTTCAAACCGTTCCGCAGTTTTCCGGATACATGCAGCAAAAACTCCGGCAAGCAAAGCCGCCGCAGCCCAGTAAATCATTTCCCTGCCGCCGATCAGCCGCGCCATGCTGAAAATTACGGCGGAAAGTCCTGTTCCGGAGACAGCCAGCATGGCAGCCGTGCGGGGCGTGTGCTGCATTCCGAACATCCAGCGGAGCAGCGATGTCAGAGCAATCGCACAGAGAAAAACCGGACCGTTTGACAGCTCTCCGGTCAGTGCATATGTAAACAGACTTCCTGCCAGAACGGCAATCCCGCAGGTCGGGGAAAGCGCCGCAGACAGTGCCGTGCTCAGCGGAATTTGCAGTCCGTTGAAGCTTGCAGCCGTCAGCAGACAGGAGAGCGCGGCACAGCCTGTCAGCCCTGCGCCGCGCCATATCCGCGGATCCTCTTTCAATTTGATCCATTCCAACATGTCAACCATTCCTCTCTTTTGCCTGTATCTCTGATTCTGTGGCATGTACCATTATACAGCGTGAACAGCGCAGAACATGTCGAAGGAACGGCTGAAACATGCAGAAAAAGCGCTTCTGCATATCCTTCCGGACAAGCCGAGCCGCAGCGCTTCCTGCCGGAAGTCAGAATCGCTGCGGCTTTCGGATTATGTTCGGTTTTATCGCATCAGTCCGCGTTCGGATTGAACGGAAATGCGGGCATCATTTTCAGCTTAAAGAGATTCTGCTTATGTTTGCGGTCAATCAAGTTTTTGCGTTCCTCCGGCGGCTCAATGCCCTCGCGGAGATAGGCATCCAGTTCGGCATAGGTAAAGCCGAGATTGTCCTCATCGGTTTTTCCGCACAGGCCGTCAGAAGGCGCCTTTTCAATCAGCTGCTCCGGCAGACCGAGCGCCCTGCCGATTGCCTTGACCTCGGTGACCGTAAACTGTGCCAGCGGTGCAAAATCGCCGACACTGTCGCCCCAGCGTGTCGAATAGCCGACCCAGTCCTCGGAAAGATTGCAGGTATTGGCGACTCTTCCGTTGATGCTCTGCGAAACTGCATAAACCGTTGTCATGCGGATACGCGGCGGGATATTGATGACGGTCTGATTTGAAAGCGGTGTCACGGCGGCGACTGCACGCTCCACGGCATCCGCAGCCTCCCCGATATTGACCGTCACGTTTGTGATGCCGAGATGTCTGCAAAGCAGTCTTGCATCGTCAATATCCGGCTGTTCGCCGCGCGGCATCAGCACGCCGATAACCCGGTGTACGCCGATTGCCCGGCAGAGCAGAGCCGCACAGACGGAACTGTCCTTTCCGCCGGAAATCCCCAGCACAGCCTGGCAGCCGTCTCCGTTTTCGGCAAACCAGTCCTGAATCCAGCGGCAGCAGTCCTCAATCGCACGGTTTACATCAAAGTGATACATGGTTTTTCATCCTTTCTGTTTTTCAGCCGTCACAGTACGGCATAAATCATCATTGCGGCATGCATACAGAGAAATGCCCAGAACAGCGGTGATGCCGCAGCAAGGCGCATTCCGCGCATACACTGATGCGGTGTTTTTTCCGGCAGATGCTCTGTCATCAGCAGATAGAGCAGCGCCGCCGTTCCGAGCAGCAGAATGCCGAGCATACTGCTCAGATCCGCTATCCGGTATACGGAATGCTCCAGTTCGGCTTTCGCCAGCGTCATCAGCACGGCAGCGCCGTTGACGCTCATATGCACCATAATTGCCGGCATCAGGGAATTGTGCCGGATTGTGATATAAGCCAGCAGAACGCCGAGCGGAAACGTAAATATCATCTGCGGAAGATTCTCGTGCATGACCGCGAAGAGAAATGCCGAGAGAAATATTCCGAAGCGCTGACTGACGCGGCTGAGATTTTTCAGAACCACACCGCGCAGCAGGAGTTCCTCCGTCACCGGCGCGATCAGGCAGGCATACAGAACCAGCAGCATCACGCGGGAATTGCTTCCTTCCAGTGACAGAGACGGTGTCCGGACGGGAATACCGTTCTGCTTCAGAAACGGAATCAGCTTTTCGCAGAGCAGATCGCTCAAGAGCTGAATCCACAGCCCGATCATGATATACATGCACGCACGGACCGGACCGAAATCCCGCAGCCGGAACAGTGTCCGCTTCCGGATGCCGGTAAGCCGGCATCCTGCAAAAAACGCGGTCAGGTTTCCGCAGAGCGCGGAAATCAGCACAAGTCCGTTGTGAATCGCACTGTCATCCATGTACTGATCCGAAATCAGCATATAATTCTGCGGCAGAGTGCCGAGCTTGCGCAGATCAATCTGTTTGAGAACGGTCGCCGTGAGCATCCGCAGCCCCGTATAAAGCCCGGTGCTGATAAAAAATCCGAGAATCAGCGTCAGAAAAACCAGACTGAAAAAGCGCCGGATCCGCGATTTTTCCGCCCGCGCCGGAAAGAGCGGCAGACTGCTGCCCGGCATTGCCAGTTCCGGAACAATCTCCGTATATACAGGAGAATAATCCGGCTCTTCTGTCGGATTCCGGAACGGATTCTGCAGGTCTACCGGAGAGATTTCCGAATAATCAGGATTTGGCATGGCACGCTCCTTTCACTGATTTTTTCCGGTTATTTCAGGGTCACGACGGTGACGCCGTCCTCACCCTCACCGTAGACGCCGAGCCGGAATGATTTCACCTGCTTCATACGGCGCAGATGCTCGTGAATGCCCTTGCGCAGTGCACCGGTACCCTTGCCGTGAATAATCGTGACGGTTTCAAATCCCATCAGCACCGAGCCGGAAATAAACTGCTCGGTCATCATCACGCCCTCGTCCACCGTACAACCGCGGATATCCAGTTCGTTTGCGCCGCCGCGGACACCGCTTTTCCCTTTTTCGGAGCGGACGACGGTCGCGTGAACCTTCTGCTTTTTCTGCTGTGCCTGCTGATTGGTCTTCTCCAGCTCCAGTCGGATCTGATCGACCGGCACGCGCGTTTTCATGGAGCCGATCTGCACGGTCACCATACCGCCTTCGGGTTCTGCAAGGACAGTTCCGCTTCTGCCCATTGAGACAACCTGTACCGAATCTCCGGGCTTCAGCGCACGCGGCAGAATGTATGTACTCTGATCGTCGCGGTCGGTGTTTTCATAGAGTTTATCCACAGCCTGTCTGGTCCCCGTGCGGGCAGCGGCAAGCTTCTTTGCAAAATCCTCGCTGTCCTTTTCTTTTTTCAGCGCACGCAGCTCCTCCAGCAGCGCATTGGATTCCGAAACGGTCTGCTCGACAATGCGCCTTGCCTGCTCCTTGATGCGGGAGATTTCCTCCTCCCGGCGGCGCTCCATGATTTCCGCCTGCTCGCGCACGGCTTTTTCATGCTTTGCGGCAGATTCACGCAGTCTTGTCAGCTCTGCAAGCTCCTTTTCATGCTCGGCTCTTGCACGGTCAAGCTGTTCGACCGCCTGTTCAAAGCGCCGGTTCTCGGTGCTGACAAGCTGTTTTGCCTGCGCAATGACATCCTCCGGCATTCCCAGCGAGCCGGCAATGGCAAAAGCATTTGATTTACCGGGCGAACCGATCACAAGCTTATAGGTCGGTTTCAGGGTTTCGAGATCGAATTCACAGGAGGCGTTTTCGACACCGGGTGTTTCGAGTGCATAGCGTTTCAGCTCCTGATAGTGGGTTGTGACAATCAGAACAGCGCCCTGCTGCCGCAGCCGTTCAATCACCGCGACTGCCAGTGCCGCACCCTCGACCGGATCCGTTCCGGAGCCGAGCTCGTCAATCAGCACAAGCGTGCGGTCGTCGGCGGTATTCAGAATCGCGATATCCTGCAGGGTGTGCGCACTGAATGTCGAGAGATTGTATTCAATACTTTGCCGGTCGCCGATATCGACGAGGATTTTATCAAATACGGAAATGCTGCTGCCGTCCGCCGCCGGAATCATCAGACCGCACATCGCCATTGCCGTCAGCAGACCGACCGTTTTCAGCGCAACGGTCTTACCGCCGGTATTCGGGCCTGTAATAATCAGCGCACGGTAATCCGTGCCGAGCGTCAGGCTGACCGGCACGACGGTTTTCGGATCGAGCAGCGGATGCCGCGCTTTTTTCAGATTCAGACAGCCGTCCTCGTTCACCTGCGGAATCATGCCCTTCTGCATCGCGCCGAGCGATGCCTTCGCAAAGTAGAGATTCAGCTCGGCGGCAATCTGATAGCCGGAGAGCATATCCTCCGCCGCTTCTCCGCACGCCGCACAGAGCTTCTGCACAATCCGTTCGGTTTCCTCCTGCTCCTGCGTTTCGAGCAGACGAATGTCATTATTCGCCTCGACAATCGCCATCGGCTCGATGAAATAAGTCTGTCCGGTTGCGGAGGTGTCGTGAATCAGGCCGGCGACATCGCCGCGGTGCTCCGCCTTGACCGGAATGACATATCTGCCGTCTCGTATCGTGACAATCTGCTCCTGCAAACAGGTCTGCATGGAGGGGGATTTTATCATTTTTTCGAGTTTTTCGCGCAGCTTTGCGCCCGCCTGTGCCAGTTTCCGGCGGATTTGTCCGAGCGCGGGGCTTGCGGCGTCGGCAAGGCGCTCCTCCGTCTCAATCGAGCGTTCCAGCAAATCTGCGAGACTGGGATTCGGACTCAGCCGCTCAAAGAGATCGGAAAGAGTCGTGTGCATCTGTTCGCAGTGTGCATACCAGTCCGAGAGCGAAGAAATCTGCCGCAGCAGGCGTGCGATTTCGAGCAGCTCTTTCAGGGAAATCCGTGCGCCGGACTGCGTATGACGGATTGCCGCGCAGACTTCGCGGAAGCTGTCGAAGCCGGGCGCACCGAACCGTACCGAGAGCTGAAAGGCATCCTCGGTCTGCTGCAGCAGATACCGCACGCGCTCCGGATCGGTTTCCGGCGTCAGCGAAAGCGCCAGTTCCTTTGTTTTTTCATTTGCCGCCTCTCTGCTCAGGGCTTCCAGCACCTTGTGCAGTTCCAGCGTGATGTAATCTGGTGATAATGTTGTATTCATCTGCTATTCCTTTATGTATCACCGTATTTCTGCAATCAGTCAGAATATCCCGTGACAATCTCCCGTACAGGCTCCGACTGATTTCAGGAAAGATCGTGATAGAATTTCAGTGTATGAAAAGATGAACCGAGCTGATGCAGCAGAAAGCGCTCTGTAAATTCCGCAAAAAGCGGCAGCGCCTCATCTTTCAGCCGGAACTGAAACAGCCGGTCGAAATCCGAGAAAATCACATGCCTTGCCGCCTGAATGACGGAGGTTTTTGCAGGAATATCATCCGGCAAATACTCCCCGCAGCATTCCGCACAGACAAAATCGGCTTCCGCAATCCGCAGAACCGGATGCACCGGCAGATACGCCCCGCAGACCTTGCAGCAGAGCATATCCGGCATCATACCGAGCTCCGTCAGCAGCCGCAGTTCAAAAACCGCCTTCACCTGAGCCGGCGGGCGGTCATGCTCGGAGAGATGGTGAAGGGCATAGCAGAACAGCCGCAGAAGCTGTGCCTGCGGCTGCTCCGTTGCAGTTTTTTGTATCAGCTCCGAAAAATACGATGCCAGTGCCAGCGCATTCAGGTCGCTCCGGAGGCCGTAAAACTGGTTCAGCGAAACCGCGCTGTCGAGGAAAAACCGCTCTCCGTTCCGGCGCAGACAGTATTCTCCGTAAGCAAAAAGCTGCGTCACGGCGGCATACTTCGCCCCCGGTTTTCTGACGCTCCGCGCCCTGACCGTCCGGATGCCGTTTTCGGTCAGCAGATCAAACAGTTTATCCGCTTCTCCGTAGGCTGTTTCACGGATGACAAGCCCCTTGACGGTCAGATGTGTCGGCATTCTCTTTTCCCTCCAGCGCAGCACAGCAGCTCCGGTATTGCAGATAATCCGGCACGCTGCCGCTCTCGCAGAAAGCGTTCCAGCTCTGCTGCACACGCTTTTCTGCCATGTGATTTGTCAGATATGCATTTTCGTTCCGCATATGCAGACACCTCCTTTTGAGGATAGCATGTGCAGAACCGGATGCGGTTTACATGGAAAAATTATGCATCGCTGTTCAGGCCGAACTGCTGCAAAACGGCACCGCGGTTGCGCCAGTCCTCCTTGACCTTGACCCATGTCTGGAGATTGACCTGAATCCGGAAGAATTTTTCCAGTTCCCTCCGCGCACCGGCACCGACCTTTTTCAGCATCGAGCCGTTTTTGCCGATGATGATGCGTTTGTGCGATTCTTTTTCGCAGTAGATCAGAACAGAAATGTTCAGAATATCCTTGTCATCCCGCTCAGAGAACTGCTCCGTAACCACGGCGATTCCGTGCGGAACCTCATCCTGAAGCAGATAGAGAAGCTGCTCCCGCACGATTTCCGAGGCGAGGACGCGCTCAGGCTGATCGGTCAGCATGTCCTCCGGGAAGTAATGCGGACCGGGCTGTGCCAGCTGCATCAGCTCGTCAAGAACCGTATCCACACCGTCGTTTTTCAGAACACTGACCGGAATCAGCGCCTTCGGATGCCAGCGGTTTTCCGCTCCGACCAGCAGCGGAGCGAGCTTTGACTTATCGCTGAGCAGATCAATCTTATTATAAAGAAAGATCAGCGGTGTCCCCTGTTTCGTCAGATTGTCGAGCATAGCTGTTTCCTGTTCGCCGAGCGGTTTTGTGCAGTCCTGCATAAAAATCACGCAGTCGATATCGGACACTGCATTGCGGGCAGCTTTGAGCATCTCGTCGCCGAGCTTTGTCTGTGCGCGGTGCAGACCCGGCGTGTCGGTAAAGACAAGCTGTGTGCTCCCGATATTCCGGATTCCGGTAATGCGGGTGCGCGTGGTCTGCGGCTTCGGGCTGACGGAAGCAATCTTCTCTCCGATCAGCGCATTGAGCAGCGAGGACTTCCCGGCATTGGTATGCCCTGCAATTGCAGCGAACAGAATTTTCGTGTTCTCGTTATGCTCCATGCATTACTCCTGCTCTTCGGGCACGATATAGCTGGTATCGCGGGAGAATCCGAGCTTTTCGAGGACGGACTCCTCCTTTTCGCGCATCTGGCGCTGCTCCAGCGGAGACTTCTCATGATCGTAGCCGAGCAGATGCAGCATAGAATGCACGGTCAGGAATGCAACCTCGCGCTCCAGAACATGTCCGTACATTTTTGCCTGCTTGACAGCCATTTCCATAGAAATGACGATATCGCCGAGCAGAACATAGCCGTTCTCGGCATTGATTTCGAGATGATCGCCCTCGCAGAGCGGGAAAGAGAGCACATCTGTCTCGGTATCCTTGTTGCGGTACTGCGCATTCAGTTTGCGGATCTCCTCGTTATTGACGAAGGAGACACTGACCTCCGTGTCGTGGCCGAAGCCCTCTGTTGTCAGAACTGCCTGACAGCAGCGACGGATCAGCAGACGGATTCCGACCGGGATTTTCACCTCGTGCTGGGTGTCCTTGATGTAAACCTTCAACTTAGCCATTTCGATTCTTTTTCCTTTCATGAGATTGTGTAGATTTGCGGTCATAGTTCGCATACGCGGTAATGATATCCTGAACAAGTTTATGCCGGACGACATCCTTTTCATCGAACTGATGAATCACGATATCGTCTACGGACTTAAGCACACGCATAGCCTCGATCAGTCCGGACCGCTTGGGGTCGGGCAGATCAATCTGCGTGATATCGCCCGTGATGACCATTTTGCTGCCTTCTCCCAGACGGGTCAGGAACATCTTGATCTGTTCCGAGGTTGTGTTCTGGGCTTCGTCGAGAATGATGAAGGCATTGTCCAGCGTCCGCCCGCGCATATAGGCAAGCGGTGCAATTTCGATGACATTTTTCTCCAGATTCCGCTCCACTGCCTCCGAGCCGAGCATCTCAAAGAGCGCATCGTAGAGCGGGCGCAGATACGGATCAACCTTATCCTGCAAATCGCCCGGAAGGAAGCCGAGCTTTTCGCCCGCTTCGACAGCGGGTCTTGTCAGAATGATGCGGCTGACCTCATGTGCGCGCAGCGCCTTGACTGCCATTGCCACCGCGAGATAGGTTTTGCCCGTTCCGGCAGGGCCGATGCCGAGCACAATGGTATTCGAGGCAATTGCGGAGAGATACCGCTTCTGCCCGACCGTCCGCGGGCGGACAGGCTTTCCGGTGACGGTAATGCTCACGGCATCCGCGGTCAGTTCTTTGACCTCCTCCGCCGCATCGTCCGCGACCATTGAGACAACATAGCGGACGGTCTGGTCAGTCAGGCTGCCGCCTTTCTGCACGGTTTGCAGCAGGACATCCATTGCCTGCACTGCTTTTTCGATATTTTCCTCTGTACCGGTGATTTTCACGCCGGTTCCGCGATTGACGATTACAACATGAAACTGTTTCTGAATCATATTGAGATTCGCGTCATAATTTCCGAAGACAGCGGCAATCTGATCGGGATGTGCCGCATTCCAAATACGTTCTGCCATTCGTTTTTTTCGCCTGCTCCTTTGCTGTGATCGGATTCCTGTTTGATTGCTCAGGGGTACGGAAACCGGAACAAAGCCGCTCTGTTTTCCGCCTGCGGCAGCCTGCCGCAAACACCCCTTTATAAAACTATTTCCATTATACCACAAACAAAAAGAAAATGGAATAGTTTTAGGATAATTTCACAAAAATTTCACTGGTTTTCCCGATAGAGCCCTCGAAAACATAGTTGATATTCAGCGATATGCCCAAATCCGTGCGCGTAAATTCGGCTTTTCTGGAAATAACGGTGTCATTTGCATGAAAATTCCGCTCAAAACGGGCAGCCGATTCTTCCAGAACCGCACGCGCTTCCTCCTCCGAAAAAACCGTCAGGGCGGTTGCCGGCTCGGTATAGTGGCAGTCGATCAGCGTCAGCGGGAGCGTGAAGCGAAACAGTTTGAGCGGCTGCCGGTTCTCCTCATAGATCCAGTCGCCGCTTTCCGGGGCATCCGAGGTCAGAGAGAGCGAAAAACGCTTCCCGAACACCTCCAGCAGCGGCTTCGTCACGGTATTGCCCCGGACAGGCAGCTCCGCGACAAAAGGCTGCTCACAGCGAAACTGCTCCTGATAGATTCCGGTCACGGTGCCTTTTGCACGGTACCAGCGCGTTGTGCCGCGCAGATCGGGCTGAACGCCGGTGATGAGCAGCTCGCCTGCCTTCACGGTATCGCCCGCCTGCTTTACGGCATGGCCGCCCAGTACATTGACCGAGGTAATCTGTGCCGGAACGGCTGCGATGATATTTGCGGGCATGTGGCTTCTGTCTATTTCGGGCGGCTTGCGTTCCTCGGTCAGATCGACAATCAGCCTGCCGCCCTCATGCCGCAGGGAAATCCATTCGATATCCCGCACATTCAGCCGCATCCGCTGTTCGACATAGGTAAAGGGGATGCTCCGGACCGGCGTACCGCGCTCGACACCGAGCGAAGCCAGCGCAGTCAGAATCTCATCATCTGAAATCGTCGTGTTTCCTGTAATTTCAATGCTGCGAACGGTTGCATTGCACCAGTACAGAAACATCAGACCGAGCAGCAGCCCGCAGAGCACGCCGAAGCGGAACCGGTAGGGCATCAGCCGGAATCGCAGCCCGTGCTCGGAAAGAATGACCAGACGAACCCGGTGCGTTTCCGCCAGACTGAGAATCCGGCGCCGGTTGCCTGCGGCAGTGCGCGCATAGAATATACCGCCCCGTATCTGCTGCAAAGAGCATGAAATCCGATTTTTCCGGAGCGCATCACGGAACACGGAAAGCGAATCCCCCTCCGCTGAAAATGAAATATACGCCATAAGCGCCTCCTGTTCTGCTCAAAGCCCGCCGTCAAATTCAATCGCCGCAATCTGACCGTGAACATGCAGACCGCCGGCACTGAAATCGGATGCCGTCAGCCCGCTGCCCCAGACCGCAATCCGGTGTCCGCCGTATTCCGCCAGAATCAGCATATCGCTGCATTCCAGCAGGCGGCGGCATTTGTCAAAGTAAAGGTCGGTGTTGCCGCAGATTTCCATGCGGTCCGCAAACATTTCCGGTTTCTGCATATTTTCTCACCTCGGTGAATTGTATGGCGGGTGTTCTGCATCTATGCCGCATCTGCATATGTTTCAAAATGAATCAGGCGATCGTGTAATTCAAATTGATCGCAAAGCGCATATTTGCGAAACGTGCGATACCTTTTTCGACAGACCGGAGCAAATAAATGCTTCATCGCCTGCAAACATAGAGAAAGGAGAGTGCCTTATGAAAACAGCCCTTTTCCGGAGCCGCCCGGTACTGCTTGTCCCGCTGCTGCTGATTGCTGCGATGCTTCTGCTCTCCACAAATGCCGATGCCGTATCCGCAATCCTGCAAAGCAGAATCACCTTCTGTCTCACCGCACTGATTCCCTCGCTTTACGGCTGCATGGCTCTCGGCAATCTGCTCTGCCTGAGCGGTGCCGGAGCCGTTCTGGGCTGCCGGTTCCGGCGGACCGCAGCTTTCTTCCGCATGGAACCGCCTGTATTCGGAATCTTTCTCATCAGTCAGTTTGCCGGTTATCCGGTCGGCGCGGCACTGCTGCGGCAGGCTGCCGATCACCGGGAACTCCCGGAGAAAGATGCAGCCGCACTTTCCGCAGTCTGTTACGGCGGCGGTCCGGCATTCCTGATCGGATTCGCCGGCAAACAGCTTTCGGGCAGCACGGAAGCAGGCATCTGCATGATGCTCTCCTGTATGCTGGCAAACGGTATTCTGGCGAGGCTTCTTCTGCGGAACCGTTCCGGCGGAAAAAGCAATGCCGTATGCGCATATACTTACAAATTGAATGCACGGACACTGACGGATTCCGTTACACAGGCGATGAAAGGACTGGCGCAGATCTGCGCGGCGGTTTTGCTGTTCGGAATTTTCCAGTATTTTCTGGAATGTGCAGGGGCAGCCGGCGCAGCAGCCGCATTCGGTTCGGCATTCGGAATTCCCGCACATGTCACGCGGGCGCTGCTCGCCTGTGCGCTGGATATCACACAGCTTCCTGCGCTGTTCGTCTGCGGTCTGCCGCGCGGAATTCTTCTGCCGCTTGCGGCGGGGCTGCTCTCTTTCGGCGGCTTCTGCGTACAGCTTCAGTGCCTTGCCCTCGGTGTGCGAAGTCTGCATTCGGGGAGACTGCTTGCCGTCCGTCTGCTTGCGGCGCTGCTTGCCGCATCCCTGACCGCGGCGGCGATTCCGCTGCTCCCGGTGCCGGAGGAAACAGCCGTTTCCGCCTTTGCAAACCGCGCGGTTTCCTCGGAAACAGGTTCTTTTTTGCCCGCTTTTCTGATTTTTTTAACCGGATTTCCATTTCTTCTAAAAAAAGACTAGACAAACTCAAAAAAATATGCTATAATGGAGAAAACATAGCGGCACGACCGGAAAATCACTCGGATTATGCCCGGATGCCGTATAAATGAGGTGACCAGAATGGGACTGTTTGATGTTTTTTCTAAGGGCGGTAAGTATTTTGGAAAAGCAATTGAGCCAAAATGCGAATACTGCGAATTCGGTAAGCGCTCCAGTGACGGAGATAAAGTACTCTGCACCAAAAAGGGCATGGTTGATTCCGGATATCACTGTCCGAAGTTTGTCTATTCACCGCTGAAGCGGATTCCGGTCAAGCAGATGCAGCGCGTCGGCTGGCTGGAAGGCGACTATGACGAAAAGGAAGATAAGGAAGAGGAGCAAAAGCAGGCTGCACCGGCTCCGAAGCCTGCACCTGCACCGGCGCCCGCACCGGCTCCTGCACCCGCACCGGCTCCTGCACCCGCACCGGCAATCGGCGGCGATCTTGCCGCACTCGCAGCCATGGCAGAGAAGACAGGTTATGCGCCGGATCAGGCAGCGAAGGATGCAACTGATACAATGAACACGCTGAGCAGCATGTAAAAAAGGGGAAAAAAGAATTCGCACGTACACACTGTCAGCCTGAAAGCGCTCTGCTTTCAGGCTGAACCTTTATTCTCTTTGCGAAAGGAGTACGGAGTATCATGACAACGCAGCAGCTCACCTATGTGCTGACTGTCGCGGAATGCAGAAGCATCTCGAAAGCGGCAGAAAAGCTCTATGTCACACAGCCCTCGCTCAGTCAGTATATTCACAGCATTGAGAAGCAGCTCGGCATACAGCTCTTTGACCGCTCCGTCACGCCGCTTTGCCTGACAGATGCCGGCAGACTCTATGCGGAATGGGCGCGCAAACTGCTCGCGATGGAAGAAAGCATGAACAATTCGATTGCCGATCTGATGGGGCTGGAAGCCGGATCGGTCCGGATCGGTGCATCCTCCTTCCGGGTTCGCTGCCTTCTGGCGCGGAGCATCGCAGCCTTTCATGCCAAATATCCGAAGATTCACCTGATTATTCAGGAAGCCGAAATGAAACAGCTCCGCGACATGCTTACGGCGGGAGAACTGGATTTTGCAATCGGTTCCGGCGAATTCGATGCCAAGCAGTTTCATGTGGAAACGCTGGCGGAGGAACGCCTCTATCTTGCGGCAGCCCCTGCAAATCCCCTGACCGAAAAGCTGCCTGTTCCGCTGACGGCTTCCGACATCACCGGCGCGACGCTGCGATTCCTCAAGCAGCAGCCGATTGATCTCTCGCTGGTTGCAGATGAACCGTTCGTTGCAGCAAATGCCGGAGAATATGACCGGGGAAGCCTGAATGCCGCATGCGGCATCTGCGGATTCACCCCGCAGATTGCGTACAGCGTCCGGACAATTGAAACCGTTTTCTCCTTCGTCTGCGCCAATATGGGCATTGCGCTGCTGCCGGACTCCCTGATCTATTACGGCAATTTCCGCGCACATCCGAATTATTATCCGCTGCCGGAAGAAATCGCCGTCTGCCCGATTTCACTGATTTCCAGAAAGAATGCATATCTTTCCAAGGCTGCTTCGGCATATGCGCTGCTGCTGCGGCAGCTGGTCGATGTCGGAACATGGCGCATGGGGCAGGGGCTGACAACGGGAGCACCCGGCTTCCCGTAATGCCGCACAGCGCGAAAACAGGTTCAGAGGAGCTGCCTTTCATATGAATGTACGTGATTATCTGGAAATTCTGCACACCGCCGAAAAACTGAAGGATACGCCCCGGCACTGCACCACTGCCGGAAGAAGAACCGAAAGTGTTGCGGAACACAGCTGGAGAGTTTCCCTGATGGCAATGATGCTGCGGGATGAATTCCCGGATGCCGATATCGGCAGGCTTGTCGATATGTGCCTGATTCACGATCTCGGCGAATGCTTTAACGGCGATATTCCGACATTCCTGAAAACAGATGCCGACAGGAAAGCAGAAGCGTCCCGTTTGCAGGAGTGGCTCCGCTCGCTCCCGCCGGAACTGTCAGATTATTTTTCCGGCTTATATGCCGAAATGGAGGCACAGACCACAGCAGAATCCAAAATCTGCAAGGCGCTGGATAAACTGGAAGCGCTGATTCAGCACAATGAGTCCCCGCTTGATACATGGTCGGAGAACGAATATGAGCTGAACCGAACCTATGCATTTGATACCGTTGCGTTTTCAGAATGGCTCACAGAACTGAGAAAGGCTGTTCTGGAAGATACAATAAAGAAAATCGCTTCGGCAGAAAGAAAATAATTCTCCTGAAACGGAGGTCTATGATTTATGATATCTGAGGAAATCCGGAAAACCGTCTCTGAAAATTCCCTGCAAAGTACCGGAGCAGGGATTCCGTGGCAGACTCTGCTGCACAAAAAGGAACTGACGCTCGGCTTTATCGGCGGTTCCGTCACACAGGGCTACGCAAACGGTGATGTCTACAAAAAGCCGTATCCGGCACTGCTCTGCGACCTGCTGCGCGAACGCGGCTATTCCGTCAAGGAAGCAGCATGCGCCGCGCCCGGCATGAACTGCATGGTCGGAACGCTGCTCGCAGACCGCTTTATTCTCTCACAAAAACCCGATCTGGTTGTCGTGGAATTTGCCATAAACGAAACAACGCTTCCGCCGAGCATTCACGCCTTTGAAAGCCTGCTGCGCAAGCTCCTGACGGCTGAGCAGCCGCCGGTCGTCTGCCTGCTGATTCTGCGGAATGCCTCCGGTTACAGCTGCGAGCCCTATATGGTGCCGATGGCGGAGCATTACGGTCTCCCCTGCGTCACGCTGCGGAAAGGACTGAATCCTTTTCTGGAACAGGGTGCGCTTGCATGGCAGGACTATGCCGATGAGGAGAGCCACCCGAATCCGGAGGGGCATCTGATGCTGGCAGAATGCCTGCTGCATCTGCTGGACAGCGCAAAAGACCTGCCGGATGAACCGCCGCAGGCACTCCCGGAGCCTTGGCTTGGCGCCCCCTTTACCGCGCTGCGTTACCTGACGCCGGAGATGATGACAGAGGTTCAGACAGAATCACCGGTCGTGAAAAAGGAGAACTGGGCATTCCCGACTGCCTTCGCACTGCATCCGAAAACCGGCGCATGGTCCTTTTCCTATACCGGAACGGCTCTGGTTCTGTATTACGAGGTGCATTCGCTGCCCGAATACGGAGACTGCCGGATCCTGCTGGACGGCGAGCCGATGAAGCAGCCGGTTCTGCACGGCAATTCAATCTACGGCTGGGGCAATATCCTGCACTGCACCGTGTTTCATTCGGAACAGCCCGAAACGCATACAGTCAGGCTGGAACCCCTTGACGGAACCTTTTATATCGCCGGCGCCGGCGTTTGCTGAACACCGGATACTCAATTGTTCCGTCAAAAGCACTGCGGATTGTCCTTGACAAGATCGGAAAAATCTGGTATACTAAAAAATATACAGAGCAGATAGATTTCATTTTGCTATACGACAAGTACATATTTGTGCCTGCCGTATACAGTTTTGAGAATGCGTATGCAGCAGATACAGAAAGGAGATGTGACCCGCATGGGAGAATGGAACCGCTTCACCACACAGGCAAAGGTCGAGGAACTTTCCGCACTTTGCCGGAAGAATTATAAGATTGACCCGGAATACTATACAAAATATGATGTAAAACGCGGTCTCCGCGACATCAACGGCAAGGGTGTCTGCGCAGGACTGACCAATATCAGCCAGATCATCCCCGGTCAGGAAGTCAACGGAGAAACACAGCTCGGAGACGGTCAGCTGCTGTTCCGCGGCTATCATATCGAGGATCTCGTCAACGGCTTCATTTCAGACGACCGCTTCGGCTATGAAGAGACAGTCTATCTTCTGCTCTTCGGGGAGCTTCCGACTGCGGATCAGCTTGAGGAATTCAGTACGCTGCTGCGAAGCTGCCGGACGCTGCCGCCCTCCTTTACCCGCGACGTCATCATGAAATCGCCCAGCGAGGATATGATGAATACGCTCGCAAAAAGCGTGCTCGCACTGTATTCCTACGACCATAACCCGAATGACACCTCGATTCCGAATGTCCTGCGCCAGTGCATTCAGCTGATTGCGCAGTTCCCGTCCATCGCGGTTTACGGTTATCAGGCATACCGGTATTATAAGAACGATCAGAGCCTGTTCCTGCATCAGCCCGATCCCTCGCTTTCGGCAGCCGAAAATCTGCTGAGTCTGCTGCGGAACGATCAGAAATATACGCATCTGGAAGCAAAGATTCTCGATCTTGCAATGGTGCTTCATGCGGAGCACGGCGGCGGAAACAATTCCTCATTCACCGTTCATGTTGTCTCTTCCTCCGGTACGGATACTTATTCCACGATGGCTGCGGCGCTCGGTTCACTGAAAGGCCCCAAGCACGGCGGTGCCAATATCAAGGTCGTGCAGATGTTTGACGATATGAAAGAGCGCGTGCATGACTGGAAGGACGAAGAAGAGGTCGGGAACTATCTCCGGCGCCTGCTGCATAAGGATGCATTCGATCATGCCGGTCTGATTTACGGAATGGGGCACGCGGTCTATTCGCACAGCGACCCCAGAGCGACGGTCCTGCGCGGATTTGTCGAAGAGCTTGCCGAGGAAAAGGGGCGCTCCGAGGAATATGCCCTCTATGCGCTGGTCGAACGGCTCGCACCGGAAATTATTGCGGAAGAACGCAGAATTTACAAGGGTGTCTGCGCAAATGTCGATTTCTATTCCGGACTGGTTTACCGGATGCTGAATCTGCCCAATGAGCTGTTCACCCCGATTTTTGCGGTTTCGCGAATCGCGGGTTGGTCGGCGCACCGGCTGGAAGAACTGCTCGGCGCCAGCAAGATTATCCGTCCGGCATACCGTGCCGTCAAGGAATGGGAAACGTATAAACCGATTGCAGAGCGGAAATAAACTTTCTCCGCCGTGCAGAGCACGGCAGCAGCATTTACCTGCAATTTGCACAAAGGAACTTGATTATTTATGTGACTTCCCCCCGCCGCCGGCAGGGGGAAGTTCCGTTTTTTCCGCTTTTTCAGCTGCACCCATTGCATTTTCCGGCAAAATATGTTATAATAGATTGGATTATTCCAAATTGTATCGGAAAGGCGGTCAAATGTATGCCGAGATTCTTTGAAGATTCCTTTTCTCCTGAGCACCCGGTTCTGACAGGAGAGCATCTGCGGCACATCGGCTTTGCCCTTCGGATGCGCCCGCAGGAACGCCTGACAGTCTGCTCCTGCGGCAGAGACTATGAATGCGAGATTGCAGAAATCACACAGGAAGCTGTGTTTCTGCGTGTTCTTTCCTCCGCACTCTGCTGTGCGGAGCCAACCGTTTCGGTGACGCTCTTTCAGGCGCTGCCGAAAGCGGATAAGCTGGAAATGATTATTCAGAAATCCATTGAGCTCGGTGTTACGGAAATTGTCCCCGTGCTGACCGGACGCTGTATTTCGCGGATGTCCGCAGGAGATTTTCAGAAGAAGCTCCCGCGCTTTCAGAAAATTGCGCAGGCTGCCGCGCAGCAGTCGGGCAGGGGCATCATTCCCGTAATTGCCCCGCTGCATACACTGGAGCAGGCGGCAAAGCGGATGCAGGATGCGGAGGTTCCCCTTGTACTGTATGAGGCTGAGGGCGGCATCTCCTTTTCTGCGGTGAATGCACATGCCGGTTCCTACAGCCTGTGTGTCGGGAGCGAGGGCGGCTTTGACCCGGAAGAAATCCGTTTGCTTCAGGCGCACGGCGTGCAGCCGGTCTGGCTGGGCAGGCGCATTCTGCGCTGCGAAACCGCTCCCCTGACGGCGCTCTCCGTTCTGATGTATCTGACCGGCAACCTGAACTGACAGGAGGAATTACCCATGATTTATGTCATGAGCGACATCCACGGCTGTCACGCGCTTTTCCGGAAAATGATTGAAAAAATTCAGTTCAGCGATGCAGACGACCTGTATATTCTGGGCGATTTCATCGACCGCGGCGATACGCCGATTCCGCTTTTGCTGGACTGTATGGAGCGCATCAATGTTTATCCGCTGCTCGGCAACCATGAGGCAATTATGCTGCAATGCGTGGCAGGTCTGCCGGATGAAGCAAATATCGACAATGTGACAGATTTTTACACCCGTGCCGGCTATGCCGTATATTCCGCATGGATGCAGAACGGCGGCTCGGTGACCATGACGCAGTTTTTAGGCCTTTCTCCGGAAAAAAGAAAGGATCTGCTCGCTTATATGCAGGAATTCCGTGTCTATGAGGAGCTGACCATGCCGGACGGCAGACGGTATGTCATGACACACAGCGGCATTGAGGATTTTGATCCGGAACGGCCGCTGGACGAATATCCGCTGGATGCCCTTATCAATGCCCGCCCGCAGCAGAGCGACCGGTTTTATGCAGACAAAAAGCTGATTTTCGGACATACCCCGACCTTGACCTATCCGCAGATGCACGGCAGAGCGGAGATTCTGTTTACCGATACCTATATCAATATTGACTGCGGCGCGGTGTTTCATGAAGCGGGCGGAAAGCTCGCCTGCCTGCGTCTGGACGACATGGAAGTGTTTTACGTATGAACAAGCCGGCAAAGAGGCAGCTCGGCGTTCTGGATCTGGCACACCGTTTCCTGCGGGAGCATGTGCGGCAGGGCGATTTCTGCATAGATGCGACCTGCGGCAGAGGCAATGACACAAAGCTGCTCTGTGAGCTGACCGGAGAAACCGGAACAGTCATCGGATTCGATATTCAGCAGGAGGCAGTGGATTCAACGGCTGAACTGCTCCGCGAAAACGGCTTGCAGGCAGAGCTGCACTGCGAAAGCCATGCGGAAATGGAGCGGTATGCGCAGCGGGGAACGGTTTCCTGTATCGTGTTTAATTTCGGCTGGCTTCCGCGCGGAAACCATGATATCTATACACATGCGGATTCCAGCATTGCGGCGCTGAATGCCTCGCTGCGCCTTTTGAAAACCGGCGGCGCACTGGTGCTGTGCATCTATTACGGCGGTGCAAACGGCTTTTCTGAGCGCGATGCGCTGAACGCCTATCTGGCTTCACTGGACAGCCGGTATTATACCGTTCTGCAATGCAGCTTCCCGAACCGCACCGGCTGCCCGCCCTTTGCGGTTTTTGTCACAAAAGACAGCGAACCGCCGGAGGAGGTGCAGGAATGTCTGCATTGATGCTGCTTCTGACTGTAACGGAGGGAACAGAGGATAAAACGAATATCACGCCGGTTCTGCTGAAATTCGGTGCAAAATTTCTTGCTATTTTTACGATAGTTGCGGTTGTGACGGTTCTGACCCCGCATCTGGCAAAATGGGTGGATGCGCAGCGGGAAAAG
The DNA here is from genome assembly GCA_017518255.1 of Oscillospiraceae bacterium. GTDB lineage: Bacteria > Bacillota > Clostridia > Oscillospirales > Ruminococcaceae > Firm-04. The sequence continues at coordinate 8,637 of JAFWVK010000046.1, read as the reverse complement.
CATCGGAAACCGGAGGCTCCGGAAGATCCGCGCTGCAAGGCGGTAAAGGGTCCGTATGATATGCCGGAGCCGCTCCCCAAACAGAAAAAAGAACCGGAAAAAGACGGGAACACTGCCGCAGAGCGGACAGGCTACCGCCCGAAACACGCCAAAAAGAAACGGAAAAAGACGGACAGTTCCTCATAATTCTGAGGGCTGTCCGTCTTTCTGTAAAAAGTGTCTCCGCGAGACACAAATCGGATTTCCCGACAAACTGCACCCCCTGCGAATACGCAGGGGGTGTTCTGTCATAATTAAGCTTCCGGGCTGTCAGAGACCGGCATTTCGTTGGTAACCAGAACCGGCGAGGGCTCCGCGCCGAGAACCTCCTCGATTTCATCATATACACTGAAAAGATCCTCCGCACATGCTTCCAGCTGCTTGCAGATTCCGGAATCCAGGCTCAGTGCATCCGCCAGCTCATTGAGTGCGCGGCGTTCTTCGGGTGTCTCGATCCCATCGCTCAGTGCGAACGAATACAGTTCCATATAAACCTTGCGCTTGCTGACTTCGTTGAGCTGAGCCATTGTGTCGCGTGCGGCAGCAACCGCAGCAGCATCGTAAGTAAAACCGATGACTCCGAGTGCAGCGGCATATTCGTCCAGCAGTTCATCCTCGCTTGCGGTTACGATTCCGTCTTCTTCAATCAGATCGGCAGCGAGCGTCAGAAACGCTTCCGCTTCAATCTTTTCAAATTCGTGCAAAAAAAGCATTGGGAAATCCCTTCCTTTCTTATTGTATCCGGCAGCATGTCCGCGCCGCCGCTATATTCAGTATAGCATAATCGGCAAAAAAAAGCAAGTCTTTTTAGAACATGATCGGAACATTTCGCCGGAAAAATAGCCCTGCGGTCCGGGAAAACCGCAGGGCGAAAGGGAGGCATATTTATGAATGCATCAACTTACATGAAACAAGCTCTGATAAAATCAGCAGATACGCAAATCAGCGTTGGTCATAGGTGACCCACTGATAGTAAGCGGTCAGCGGAGTTCTGCCGTCGAAATTGTTGAGCCATGCAACGGTATCGTTGTCCTTGTCGCGGTAGCCGACGCCCGGCCAGACATTCATCATGATTTTGCTCGGCGTCCTCGGCACATCGCCCCACATGGTGTGGACTTCCTTGCCGTCCACATACCATGTGATATGGTCGGGCTGCCAGTCAAAGCCGTATCTGTGGAAGTCCTGAGAGGCATCAAAGCCGAGGTCAATCATCTTTTCATGACCGCCCTTGCTGTCGCGGTAGTAGTTGAGCTGAACCTTTGTGGTGTCCTTGCCGAGAATCTCGATGTCGATCTCATCCCACGGATTCTTCTGACCGTTGACGACATCGGACGGACCTGTGTAGGTGAAGAACGAGGAAACAACGCCGTTATTCTTGATCGCCTTCATCGAGGTCTCGTAGTAGCCGTAGTGATAGAAATTGTTGGTGCGGAACTCGCCGCCGGAGTAGTTTCTGGGGTCTGAATCATTTCTGTGGTTGCCCTTGTCCTGATCAATCGTCAGAGCGAGGTAGCCGTTGCCGATCGCAGTATTCGACTTGTACCACCAGCAGTCGAAAACGGAACCGTTCGTCCATCCGTCGGAGGCAAAGAAGTCGCCTGCCTGACCTGCTGAGAAGTTGGAAACCATTGTTGCATTTGCGTTCATACCGTTGTTGTTGCCGGGGTTGTCAGGATTCTGACCCTGATTCTGCTTTGCGATTTCCACAAGTTCATCCATCGTATGCGGATCGTCAGCGCCGTCTGCCTTATGATAGGTGACCCACTCATAGCTTGCGACCAGACCCAGATTGCCGTTAAACGGCTTGAGCCAGTCGTCAACGCCGCGTCCCGGCCATGCGTTCATCATAATCTTGCTTGCAGTCTTCGGCAGCTCGCCGTCTCTGTTGCTGTAATAGCCGTCACGCCACTGATTCTGCTTGTCGGTCCAGGAGACCTGCTTGCCGTCTACATACCATTTGATCGAATCCTTCTGCCAGTCGAAGCCGTAGGTATGATAGCCTTCCGAAGCATCGAAGCCGAGATCGACCATGCCCTCGTGATTACCCTGACCGTTGACATAGTAGTTGACCTGCATCTTCGTGGTGTCCTTGCCGAGAATCTCGATGTCGATCTCATCCCATGGATTTTCCTTGCCGTTGATGACATCGGACGGACCTGTGTAGGTGAAGAACGAAGAAACAACGCCGTCATTCTTGATTGCCTTCATCGAGCACTCATAGTAGCCGTAGCTGTAATACTTATCAGTACGGAACTCGCCGCCGGAATAGTTCGGTGTCCATGTGACATTACCGTTATTATCCCTTGCCACGATGCTGCGGTCGCGGTTCGTATCAATGGTGAGCTCAAGATGATCGCCCTTGATCTGGGAATTCTGCTTATCCCAGTAGCAGTCAAACGGGCTGCCGTTTGTCCAGCCCTCGGACGAAAAGAAGTCGCCTGCATCGCCGGAGCGGAAGTTGGAATACATTGTTGCCGGGAGCCTCGGCTCTTTGCCGGTCTCCTGTTTCGGATAGAGCAGCTCATGCTTGACCAGACTGAGATCGACCGCATTGATCTTTCCGTCAGCGCTGGCATCGCCGTTGGTAACATTGCCGCCCTTGGTCAGCAAATACTCCTGTAAGCTTACAGCGTCCTGCTTATTGGATTGGCCGTCGTTGTTGACATCCGTTTTGATACCTGCCGTTGCGCAGATACCGGTTGCGGCAGCGCAGGCAGCTGCGGCGGCTGCACGCAGCGTGCGCTTCATGAATCTTCTCTGTTTCATTATAAAATCTCCCCTTGTTTTCGGTTGACGTTTCAAATCTTTCTCTTTGCGGAGGGTTTTCTTTGTATACTCATTATGCCATAATTCAAAACGGCGATTCTAGCAGTTTGCCCTCAATAGCGGTAATCTCATGACCTCATTTCGTCTTCATAAAACTCGGCTTCATAAAACCGACTGTATAGAAACGGTTCCGGTATTCCTTCGGAGTCAGACCGATCTGTCTGCGGAAGAGCTTGATAAAATAGCTTTGCGAGCTGAAGCCGAGATAGTTGCTGATATCCAGCGCCGTGAAATCGGAAAACTGAAGCATATTCGCCGCTGCTTCGATTTTCTTCCGGATGATGTATTCGCTGAGCGGAATCCCCATTTCCTTCCGGAACATCCGGGAGAGATAGGGTGCCGTGCGGGAAACGGATTCCGCGAGATCGTCAATCAGAATCCGCTCGTGCAGATGGTCGCTGATATAGTCCAGAACGCTGAGCATGGTTTTGGTATATTTCTTGCCGCTGTTAATCTGCCGCATCCGCTTGGTAAAGGTGACCGTCATCTCGTAATGTACGTCGCGGATCGCATCCTCCGAGGTGCAGCCGTCTGTCCGGAGAATGTAGATATCGCTGAGACTGTAAGCATCCTCCGGCTGCATTCCGCCGTTGATGCAGAACCGCGTTATCATGGCAATACTGACAACCAGATGATATTTTAGATTCTGCACCGGGTCATGGCTGAGCGTACCGAAGCCCTCTCCGCCGAGCGGCGTAAACAGGGTCTTGACGGTTTCGAGATTGCCTGACCGGACGCTCTCATAGAATGCGATTTCGCGCTCAAAGGGCGCATGGCGGAATCCTGTTTCTCTTTTGGTAAACAGATGCTCCGCGAGTGCCGTTCTGGTATCCAGATGATAAATTTCCTGTTCCTGCTGCAGGTTCTCCTGCTCCATACAATATCCTCCCTTCAGCCGGATCCGGAATGATTCAGTGCGGTGAGATCTGACTGTTCATACCGGTTATGTCCTTTCCGGCTCTTTTTGTATTTCCAGCAGGCGACGGCATCTGCCAGCGTCCTGCCGGGATTGTCCGCAAAAAAGTCGCGGATATAGGTATTGTACTCAAACTGTCTGCCGATCGGTGCCTTTTCTTTCTTTTTTGCAGCAATGATTTCACGGTAAGCTGCAATGGCATCGCGGTATGTTTTTCCGGCATTGCTTTTGAGCCATTTCTGAAACGGCACGCAGAACGAAAAAGAATTCCCGATTTCTTTTCTGAAAAATTCGCGGTGCAGTTCCGAGCATACAAAGCCGGATTCAATGAGAGTTTCGGCGGTGATTTCCGAAGTCCGCTTCTGTTTTCTTTCTTTTCTGACGGATGCAGGTTCCGTACTGCCGGTTTCCAGAAACCGTGCAATCCGCTCCGTCAGTTCCATTTTGCTGCCGGATACGGGCAGACCGTACCGGCGGCAGAAGGCGGAAAGTTCCTCCTTCAGCCAGTAATAATCGCGGAATGTTTCTGCATCCGTTTCTGCGCTGAGCGCAGGTCTTTCCGGCATGAGCACCACCAGCCTTTCCGTAATCCCAATGATACCGCAGCCGGACTGCCGTATCAATGGAAATGCCGCAGAACCGCCGGCTCTGAGACCGGAAATACTGCGGCATAACAATGATTTTCAGTTCAGAACCATTGGAATATCCTGTGTGAGATCCGGCGCCGTATCCTGCCGGTCATCCTGCGGCTGTGAAGAAGGCTCCGCAGAAGCAGAAAGCTTTCCGCCCTTGCGGAACTGCTGAGCTACCGGATCGTAAAGCAGCTCATAGTAGGTTGAGTGTATACCGCGGCTGAGGTTAAAGCCGGTCTCGGTTGTATAAAAAGTTCCGTTTTCATCCTGATAGAAGCCGTTCAGATCGCCGCAGACATCCAGCTTATAGGGCTGACCGTCCCGCACCCCGTAAACGAGCGTGTTATTCACGAGCGTAATGCCGGAATAATCAAACCAGAAGAAGCATTTTCCCTCACAGCTCCGGCAGTTTCCGTCCGCACTTTTGCTGTAGCTCTGCGCTGTCGGGTTCCAGAGCTGAGTGAGTGTTCCGTAGGCGTCGATAAAATAGACCTTGTCAACGGTATGGGTAAAGAGCACCTCGCCCATGACGGTCAGCGCGAACGCCTCTTTCAGCCCGTCGCCGTCATAATCCGCATAATTCCATAAGGCGATATTGCCCTTCCCCGCGACGATCTGCCGCAGGACACTTTCCGGCAGCACGATATGCTCCGGCTCCGCAGAAGTTGTCACCGCTGTGGTTTCGGTGACTGTTGTCGTCGTGAGTTCCGCAGTTGTCGTTACCGTGACGGTTGTGGTGACGGTTGTGGTCGTTTCGGTAATCGGCGGGAGCGTATCCTCACCCGAAAGCTCTGCCGCAGAATTGTCCGTACTGCCCTCTGCGCGCACAGACATCCGGTAAACCAGAAAGACTGCCGAGCCGATTCCGATCAGAAAGAGCAGAAACACCGCCGTAATCATACCGGACGCAGCTCTGCGTCTGCCCCTGACCGCTGCTTTTTTGTCCTCCCGGAAATCCTCGTCCTCAAGCGGCATTCCGCAGCGTTTGCAGAAATTATAGTAACTTTTGATTTTCTCGTCGCATTCACTGCAACGCATATGCTGTTCCCTCCGTTTCCGTGCCCGGCCGGACACTTCGGGAATGTGTTGAATCTTTTCTCTTTTTCATGTTTGTTTGGAAATGAGGCGGCAGCCAACCGCTTCTTTATATTATAGCACACTTTACGGGAAAAAGCAAGCAAAAAGTTTTATGATGCGCAGCAGTATTTGCCTTCAATCTTCACAGAAGTCTTTTCATGATATGCATTCTCCCCGCCTGCGGCGGCGGAAGACCTCTTTTTGTGATTCTATACAAGGAAAGCGCGGCGGTTTTGTAGCTGTATCCAATTTTGCGGAAGGCTGTTGCAATCCCGAAAATTATCTGATATAATTATTATATTATAATTGATTCCGTTTTTGACTGTTCACTTGCAGAAAGGATGAAGGATATGAAAATCAGAAAAGGATTGGCAGTGCTGTGCGCGGGCAGTCTGGTTTATTCGGCGGCAATCGGCAGCCTGCCTCTGCCTGCGGTGCAGGGGTTCTGCCTGACGGCGGGCGCGGAGGAGACTGCAAATCCCGAATCCGACTTTACGTATACCAATATCGGAGACGGCATCCAGATCACGGGCTGGACCGGCAGCGGCGAAACCGTTGTGGTTCCGTCAGAGATCAACGGGCTGCCGGTCAATGAGATCAGCGGCAGCGCATTCAAGGATCAGGCACTGCTGACAAAGATCACGCTTCCGGGCACCGTTGCCGGAATCGGAAAGAACGCATTTTACGGCTGTCTGAGCCTGACGGAGATCAATATTCCGGACGGCGTGACGCAAATCGAATACCAGACGTTTGCAAAGTGCAGTGCCCTGAAATCCGTTTCGATCCCGGAAAGCGTCACAAGCATCGGCAAACGCGCCTTCGACAGCACCGGTCTGACCTCGGTAACGCTGCCGAAGGGTCTGACCGAGCTCGGCGAGTATGCATTTAATTGCTGCTATGCGCTGAAGAGCATCGTGATTCCGGACGGCGTCACGGATATCAGTGACAGTGCGTTTTATGACTGCCGCGCGCTGGCAAGCGTTACCCTGCCGAAAAATCTGGAACGCATCGGCATTTATGCATTTGCGCATTGCGGTTCGCTGAACAGCATTACAATACCGGACGGTGCAGAGCGCATTGACAGCTCCGCATTTCAGAATTCCGGACTGACCGATATCACGATCCCGGCAAGTGTTACGGATATCGGCGGAGATTCGTTCAACGGCTGCGGCAGAATCACAATCCACGGCTATGCAGGCTCCTATGCGGAATCCTATGCAAACGAGAAAAACATCCCGTTTGAAGCAATCGCCGGAGAAACCGCGTCCCCGGAGGAGGACTTCACCTATGAGATCGGCGGGGACGGCGAAAGCGTGACGGTCACCGGCTACACCGGCACCGATGAGGCGGTCATCATCCCGAAAACGATCGGCGGCCTGCCGGTCACGGCGATCGGGAGCACGGCATTCTACGGCAAATACATGAAGAGCATCGTCGTCCCGAAGGGCGTGACCGAGATCGGCAGGAGCGCCTTTGCATCCTGCAATCAGCTAAACTCCGTCACTCTGCCGGAAGGTCTCACAAGCATCAGCGAAAATGCGTTCAGCGATTGCAGCAGCCTGAGCAGCATCCGCATCCCGGAGGGCGTTACCGAGATCGGGCAGAATGCGTTTTTCCGCTGCACTGTTCTGAACAGTGTCACCCTTCCGGAAAGCCTGACAAGCATCGGATACTCTGCATTTCAGCGCTGCGGCTATCTGCGCGAAATCCGGATCCCCGACAGCGTGACATTCATCGGCGCTCTGGCATTCAACCGGGCCGGCATTCAGGAGGTCACCCTTCCCGCCGGACTGGCAAAGCTGGATAACTGCATATTCCAGGACTGCCAGATGCTGACGAAGGCGGTGATCCGGGAGGGTACTGCGGAGCTCGGCTCCTATTTGTTCGACGGCTGCATCAGCCTGACGGATATCACGATCCCGGAGAGCATTGAAAAAATCGGCAGAAACGTGTTTACCAATACGCCGTGGCTGAAAGCGAGACAGGCGGAGGATCCGTTCGTCTTCGTGAACGGGATCTTTGTCGATGCGACCGCCTGCACGGGCGAGATCACCATTCCCGAAAGCATCACGGTGATCGAGGATGAGATGTTTGCAAACTGCACCGGCATTACCGGCGTAATCCTCCCGGAGGGCGTCACAAAGATCGGTTACAATGCGTTCTACAGCTGCTACAATCTGACAAGCATAACCGTTCCAGCAAGCGTGACGGAAATCGAACCCAACGCTTTTCAGACATACAGCGATCTGACGGTCAGGGGGTACTCCGGAACCCGTGCGGAATCCTTTGCGCAGGAGAACGACATTCCCTTTGAATCGCTCGGTTCCGTATCGCTCAAAGGCGACATCGACGGAAACGGCGCCATAGAGCTGGACGACGCCCAGCTTGCGCTTGCGGCATACACGAATCAGCTTGCACACAAGCCTTCCGGTCTGACGGCTGAACAGGAAACCACAGCAGATGTCACCGGCGACGGCGAAGTGACCGTTGACGATGCGCAGGCAATTCTGCAATTCTACACCGAAACCCTCGCGCATAAGAATCCGACATGGGACAAAATCCTGCATCCGGACAACTGATTCAAAGCCCGGCTCCCGGTTCTGGGGAGTCGGGCTTTTGTGATTCTATACAAGGGGCAGAAAGCATTTTTGTGCTATATAAACGATTTCCTGCCGACAGATTGCATCTGCTGCCGATTTCTGTTATAATATTTTCAGACAAACTGTTCACAGAAAGGATGATTCCGGATGAAAACGGTACGGAGCATTGCAGCGCTCTGCTTTGCAATCATGCTCGGCACGGCGGCAGGTCCGTGCGCTGCGCAGGACTGCTGCATCACGGCAAATGCGGCTGAAATTGTAAGCAGCGGTACCTGCGGCAAAAATGCCGTGTGGCAGCTCAGCAGCGACGGGACGTTCACCGTCAGCGGAACCGGGGAGATGTACGGTCTTTATTCCCAGTTTCTTGAATCATGGGAAGAAGAAAAGAGCGATATCAAAACAGTCGTCATCGGCAGCGGGATTACCAATGTGGGCGCTCAGTGCTTCTCCGGCTGTCCGAACCTGACGTCTGTCACACTGCCCGATACCCTCACAGCCATACATGAAAGCGCATTCTCCAGCTGCAAAGCGCTGACAGCAATCGCGT
>JAFWVK010000045.1 GCA_017518255.1 Oscillospiraceae bacterium | reverse complement strand
TCTGGTATTCCTTAATATAGGTTTCGTTTCCGGTAATAAATGCGCCGATATCACCCGGCTCAAGCTGTGGAAAGTTGGGGAACCGCTGCACCAGAACCTTGTCGCCGTTGTGGAATTCTGGTTCCATGCTATCGCCGCTGACGGTGAACACACAGTCTCCCCTGACATTTTCCTTTGTCAACCAGCCATAAAGTAACCCAACTTGTTAATCATCGGACTTACCAGTATAGCCCTTATCAATAAACTTGTAATAGATATGAATTTCACGCTCCGGCTTGCCCCTCTCAAACTCGTCAACCGTAACGGAGTCGATCAGCTCAAGGCACATCTGCCGAGTGAGATATTCTGCATTTCTGAACTTCTTCAGGCGGGAGATGTATTCGTCCACATCATGTTCGTCCTGCTTCTGCGAGAGCTGTCTCGCTTCGATCTCCTGCACCTCAGCGGAGAGTGCATTCTGTTCCGCTTCGTATTTAGTCAGTAGCTTCGTACACATACTCGCAGGAATCTCGCCCGATACCTTATCCTCATATACCGACTGCATCAAGCCGTCAAGCTCTGCAATGCGTTCCTTAGCCTTGCGGAGCTTTTCTTTGTCCGAGGAAATCTGCTGACTTTCCTGTTTCTGCTTTCTTGCAAGGAACTGTTTTCTCGCCTTTGCTTCATCATCCTCAACGAGCTGCATCATCGAGCGAATATCATTCAGCACGATCTCCTCTATGGTTCTCTGGCTGATGTAGTGTGTGGGGCAGACTGTCTTGCCGTACAGTGAATATGTACCGCAGTTGTAAGAGCCGACAACGATCTGATGAGGATTTCCTGTTGTAGTGCCACGCATTTTCTGATTGCGAGAGAACTTCATTCTGAAACCGCAGTCAGCACAGTACATCAAAGCGCACAGCGGTTTGGTATCGCCCGTTTTCGTGCGCCTGCCGATTGCTCGCTCCTCGTCTATCTCTCTGCACCGATCCCATATATCCTGCGTGATGATGGCTTCATGAGTATTCGGGACAACAATCCATTCGGCTTCATCTTTTTTGACCAGTTTGTGATTCTTATGCGACACGGTTGTCGTTTTAAGCTGAACCAAGTTTCCGAGATACATGGGATTATGAAGCATACGATCGACAATCGGTCTGCTCCACAGTTTGCGGTTGACCACCGGATTCTCCTTGCCCTGTCTCTGATAGTAATATTCGGACGGACAAAGTATTCCTTCTTCATTCAGACGGTCAGCGATCTTTCTCTGGCTGAGTCCCTGCAACCGCAACTCAAAGATGTGTTTCACAACAGGTGCAGTTTCGGGATCAATAACAGGCAGATGATTCGGATCATCACTGCGGTCATATCCGTAAGGTACACGACCGCCAAGGTACTTTCCCGCCTTTGCACTTGCTTCAAATACAGCCTTGATCTTTTTGCTTGTGGAACTGCTGTGCCATTCGTTGAACAGGTTGATGATCGGCATCATGTCAAGAGCCGCACTGCTGCGGTCAGCGGTATCCACATTGTCGTTGAGCGCGATAAAGCGGATATTGTTCATCGGAAAAATATAGTCGATGTAGCGGCCCACTTCGATGTAATTTCTGCCGAAGCGGGAGAGGTCTTTCACCACCACGATATTGATCTTTCCGAGCTGAGCATCAGCAAGCAATTTCTGTATGCCCGGTCTGTCGAAGTCAATGCCGCTGTACCCATCGTCCACATACTCAGAAACGAGATTCCAACCCTTTTCCTGCACAAACTTTGTCAGTATCAGCT
>JAFWVK010000044.1 GCA_017518255.1 Oscillospiraceae bacterium | reverse complement strand
GTGTTGTTATTTCTCATGATTGCTTGGCTTGCCGGGTCGATGTCAAACTCTTAATAAAGTTTGTATATAACAGTGCCCTCCGGGTCTCCCCTTCCGGTACCGCTAAATCCTAGTCATTACGATTCACTCGCAATTACTTCTTGTTCGCGTTTTTAAGTCTCGCCTTGACTTGAATCTTTCCTTCCGCTTCGCGCTCTTTCCAGCGCTCCGCTTCCGTCAGATTCGGAATCTTCAAGGGTTCTCTTTCTTGGTTGCATTGTTCAATTTTCAAGGTGCCGGGGGCGCCGCCCTTTCGAGCAGCTTAAATATTATAGCACATCCGAATCAGTTTGTCAAGCCTTTTTCAAAACTTTTTTAGCTTTTTGGCTTTTCAAGCTGCCCCTCGGCGTGTTCCCCGCTCAGCGGAGACTTGTTTATTTTATCACGTTTTTTCATATTTGTCAAGGGCTATTTACACATTTTATGTTTCTGACAATTTTGGATTTAATATTCCGCTTTGTTAGGTCAAAATAACAATCACACTGCGTTTTTCATCCGCGACAATCCGCGGCATAACTCCGCCGCAGATCTGTGCCAGCACTGCATGCACATCTGCCTGTGTCCGCAAAGCCTCTTTTACCTGCCGGAAATCCGTTTCATTGATGCATCGGAATTCAATAATCCGTTCCGGAACAGCCCCGTTCCAGTCCTGAAGTGCCGTGCAAAGCCTGCCGGATTCCGTCAGATAAAATCCGCGCATATGATAATACATCTGCTTCCCGTCCGCACAGGCCGGCGGCTCCATAAGGTCAGTATCCGGCATATGATCCTGAAACATAGAATCCGGAACCGCAAAGCAGGTGTGCGCAGTTCTGCCGTCATAGGTATCATCGTCATCCCATGTCAGATCTATATTATAGTAGTGCCCGTCCGCGCCGGCGATATTCCAGATATGCGCTTCCCCGCGGTTTGTTCTTCCCGGAACGCACATGGCATCCAGACCGGCACGCCTTGCCACATACAGGAACGCCTTTGCATACCCCTCACACATCGCCATTCCCTCGACCAGACAGCCGTATGCAGAATCGGCATTCGGCGTTTTCTCATAAAAACAGCCGGCACAGATCCGGTCATGTATCAGCAGCAGGCGCTGGATATCCGAGCGGGCTCCCGCTGTTTCCCGGATAATCCCGTCTGCCGCCGCCGCCATCTGCGAACGCATCCGCTCTGCTTCACTCTTCGGCATTGTATAAAACATCTCGGTCCGCCGCATCTGATCGGCAGTCTCATAAACCGTATCCAGATAGAACAGCTCCGGCTCCTGCGTTGTCAGCAACAGATACACCTTCCGGTATTCCTCCGCCGTATAGGTGCCGGGGAGGTCAATCACGGTCCTGTAATCCGATATTCCCTGATAAAGCGCCGTATAAAGCTTCTGTCCGCGCTCATCCAGCTGACGGTACGGATACCGCTGTCCGGCAAATTCCGCATCCGGCTCACGGTACCGTGCATGTTCCCCGCGGGCACTCCTTGCAAGTCCGCTGATTCCGAGCATCATCAAAATCAGCACCGCTGCCAGACCGGCAATCACGGTCAGTTTCCCTTTCAGCGACTGCATACGGCACCCCCTTTTTCCCATTTTGATTCAGTCCTATTCCCGAATCAGTTCTGCCTGAATCCTGCTGATCCAATTATCCTCATAGGACAGCAGTGTATAGCGCACGCCGTCCTGTTCCGCAGAGGGCTTTTCTCCTTCCTCCGGGATTCTGCCCAGCAGATGCACCACAAACGCACTCATGGTATCATATTCGTCATCCGGCTCGAATTTTACGCCGAGCCGCGGGAGAATATCCTCCGGATCGGCACTGCCGGCAATCGAATATACGCCCTCCGATATTTCACTGATCTCCGCTTCCTCGTCATCATATTCATCCTGAATATTTCCGACGATTTCCTCCAGCAGATCCTCCATTGTCACCATGCCCGCCGTTCCGCCGTATTCATCCGAAACAATTGCAAGCTGCATCTTCTCGCGGCACATCCGCTGAAACACATCCCTGCACTTGGCGGTATCCGGCACAAACAGCGCCTCCCGCATCAGTCCGGAAACCGGGCAGTCCTCCGCCTTTCCGACCAGCGGCAGCAAATCCTTCACCAGAACCACGCCGACAATGCTGTCAATCTGGCTTTCATAAACCGGGATGCGTGAATAACCCTTTTCCATTGCGATCTTTGCAGTTTCCGAGGCTGTGGCATCAACCGGAACGGCAGCGATATCCTTCCGGTGCGTCATGACATCCGACACGGCAACATCATCGAACAGAAAGATATTGTTAATCATTTCGCGCTGGCTCTCTTCAATTCCGCCGGTTTCATTTCCGGCATCAACCAGCAGACGGATTTCCTCCTCCGTTACCACATCCGCAGCATCCGAAGCAGGAATTCCGCAGAGCTTGCAGAGCAGCGCCGTCACAGCCGAAGCGGCCGCACGGAAAGGCGTCATAACCGCCGTCAGCACACGCACAGACGGCACACAGATTTTTGCAAATTTCTCACTGCCGCGCATCGCAAGCCGCTTTGGGAACAAATCCGTCAGAACTGCAAGAACAATCGTCAGCGCCGCAGTCAGAAGCAGGGCAGCAAGAAAGCCCCCGCCGCTGAAATTCAGCAGCCGGGCGATTTTCTGTCCGATCAGTTCGCAGCACAGTATTCCGGTCAGCAGTGCCGAAAAAATCCGGCTGACTGCAAATGTCCTGCGCATTTTGGCCGGTCTGGAGATCAGCCGTTCCATCGGTTTCCATGTCGGATCATCCGCAGCACGTGCGCGAACCATTGTGTCGTTGATTTCGGTCAGTGCCGTTTCACATGCCGTATACCACGCACGCAGCAGGGCAATCAGCACGAGCAGTGCAATCTTGATCCATAATCGGTCGCCGTCGGTATCCATATTCAGTTGGTTCATCCTTTCTTTCCGTGCATATCCTGCAAGATCATTGTCAGATTGATTATAGTATATTTTTCCCCTTTTGTCAAGCAGGCAGACGCTTTGCCGAAAGACAGAGACACCCGCTTTGCGGATGCTTCTGCTTGCAGATAAAGTAGTATCTGCGATGCATCCATAATGGGGACTCCGTCCCCAAGCCCCTGCTGGGGACATTGTCCCCAGACCCCATCACATAGTAATATAAGAAGTATTTGCTCACTTTTCACTAATAATGGGATTCCAAAGGGATCGTATCCCGCCGCTGCGCCAGGGCGGGTTTGGGCGGAGCTCATTCTCAATCATCGCGCCGCGATACCTTTCTCGAAAGACAGAGGCACCCGCTGTGCGGATGCCTCTGTCTTTTTATGATTCCTGTTTTACCTGTTCCATGATTTTGTCCTTCAGTTCCTTCGGAGGCTCCGGTGCGCTTTCCCGCACCAGACGCTCTGTTGCTTTCGCGGAACCGCTTCCGGACGTAATCACCGCACCGGTATTGGTCTGCCGTGCAGTACGGCGCTGACGCAGAATCACGCCTGTGATCCCGACCGCCAGAAGCAGCCCGAATCCGCAGACCGCCCAGATAATCCGGCCGGAAGAGCTTGTTGTCTCCGTGTTCTGAAACTTCGGCATTGCATGAACAGGCTGATTGTGCTGTGCATCTGCGGGCAGCGGCTTGCCGTCCTTGTCCGTCATAATTGCACCGATTGTAATGGTGTCGTCTTTGGCGGTATTCTCATCGCCGAAAAATTCAATTTTCTCTTGAACGACCGCGGAATCAGCACCGATTTCCATAACGATATCGGATTCAGAGTCCTCATCACCGTAACAGAGAATCGGCTCCTGCGGCAGTGCATCCATATCCTCCGGATAATCCCGGACAAACACCGTTTTCTCATCTGTCGCCACCGCCGCCTCAATTCCGCTGCACTGTTCAAACACGACGGCATCCCCGAATTTCTCCGCACACTGAGCCGTAAATTCTTTCAGTTCCGGCGAAGCGTTTTCCAGATCGGCTGACACATGGACGCAGTTTTCATCATCATACACGCCGCAGGCATAGAGATCCGGAATCTTCCCCTCCTGCATAATCGCAGTTATTTTATCCATGATGGCGCGGAGTTCCGACATCGTATGCTGCTGTGTGACAAAGCTCACGCTGTCATCGTTCTGAATCTGATCGAGAATAAGCCGCTTTCCTGCTTCTCCCTCCTCGCCGGGGATAACACCGATGACAATCTGATCGACATCACCGGTTTCTGTCCAGACGCCGCAGACATAATCCGGATAATCCTCCGCCCAGCTCTGTACCAGTGCGTATGCATTGGAATAGGCTGCTTCTTCTGCGGATGCGCTCAGCACCGGCAGGCAAACCGCCGCCGTACAGGCTGTCAGCACCGAAATCACAAATTGTTTTTTCATACAGATTCTCCTTCCTCAAGCGCCGCCCGCAGCCTTTTCAGTGCCCGCTTGTAGCAGCGGTATACCGACGGCAGCGAACGGTCAGATATTTTCGCAATTTCCTGAAATGTCAGGTCTGCGTTCAGATGCAGGGAGAGCACCTCCCGCTCCTCCTGCGAGAGTGTATGCATGGCATCCTCCAGCGCAGCCCGAAGCAAAGTCTGACCGACTGCATCCTGCGGATCGGGAAGCTCCTCCGGAAGTTCCTCCGGCTGCTGCTTCCGGCAGGCATCCAGCGCCAGATTGTGCGTCATCCGGAAAATCCACGCACGCGGGTTCCGCACGGTTTCATCGGGCGGAGAGAGATACAGCTTCAAAAACGTATCCTGGGTCAGATCCTCTGCAAGCTCCCTGCTCTGCGTGATACGGAATGCAATGACATAAACGGGCTTGGCGAGCAAATCGTATAGTTCGGAAAATGCGGATTCACTGCCCTTCCGTACACCGCAAAGCAGCGCTTGCAGATCGTGCTGTTTCATTCGCTGCATCCTCCTTTCTGTTAGAACGTTCTGTCTCTATGACGTTTCAGCACCCGCTTTTTTTCGCCTGTTTCAAAAAATTTGCCGCCGAAAATGGCGGCACTTCCGACAGTGGTTCTGGACAAGGCACAGACAGGGTTCCCCGATAAGCCAAACTGCCGCCGAAACGGCGGCAGTTCAATATTTCCGTCTGCGGTCAGCTTTCCGGTGCGGAATCCGAAGCAATGGATTTCAGCGCCGATGTCAGACCGGCAAGGCCCTGAATTTCGCTCGGAATAATAATCTTGGTTGCCTTTCCGTCGGCAGCCTTCGAGAATGCCTCCAGAGACTTGAGCTGAATAACCTGACTGGTCGGTGCTGCCTCGTTCAGCTTGCGGATGCTGTCCGCAACAGCCTGCTGCGTGAGCTGAATTGCTTCCGCATCGCCCTGTGCCTCCAGCATCTTCTGCTGCTTAACAGCCTCTGCACGCAGGAGCAGAGCCTGCTGCTGTGCTTCCGCAGCAAGAATCTGTGCTTCTTTTTCAGCCTGTGCGCGCAGGATTTTCGATTCCTTTTCGCCCTCTGCAACCAGAATTGCGGATTTCTTTTCGCCCTCTGCCTGAAGAATTTTTTCACGGCGCTCACGCTCCGCCTTCATCTGCTTCTCCATTGCATCCTGAATCTCACGCGGCGGGAGAATGTTCTTCAGTTCCACACGGTTGACCTTGATGCCCCAGCGGTCGGTAGCCTGGTCAAGAATCGCCGTGATCTTGGTATTGATGACGTCACGGGAAGTCAGCGTGGCATCGAGCTCCATTTCACCGATGATGTTACGGAGCGTGGTTGCGGAAAGGTTCTCAATTGCAGCCATCGGGCGCTCAACACCGTAGGTGTACTGCTTTGCATCTGTCACCTGGAAGAATACGACAGTGTCGATCTGCATGGTAACATTATCCTTTGTAATAACCGGCTGCGGTTTGAAGTCCACGACCTGTTCCTTAATGGTTACGACCTTTACCACACGGTCAAAGAACGGAACCAGAAAATGCGGGCCGGTGTGCCACTCCTGATAGAAAGTTCCGAGCCGCTCGACAACATACACGCTCGCCTGCGGAACAATGCGGATATTGGAAATAATAATAATTGCTAAAACGACCAGAAAAATCAGTGCGCCGACCACGAAGCCGGAGCTGAGATCTGCAAACATCATTGCTGCGGTTGTCATAATAGTACCCTCCGTTTTTCAGTATTCAGTCATTCAGTGTGCTGCCGGAGCATGCTCCGCCTGCACCGTTTTGTTCAGATTACGTACAATGAGCTTTGCGCCTTCAACGGACGTAATCGTTACAACGGTATCCTTCGGAATCACCGAGCCGTCCTCCGAAACAGCGATCCAGTCGATGCCGTTGTTTCTGGCTCTTCCGGTGCCGAGCTCCGGATGAACCTCCTCAATCACCACTGCCGTGTCTCCGATGTCACGGTCTGCATTCATGGCAGGCGTTTTCTTCACGCGCAGCTTTTTGAGCAACGGTCTTGTGGCAATCAGAAGCAGAAGAGAAACTGCAACGAAGATTCCGAACTGAAGCGTAAAGCCGGCTCCGAAAAATGCTGCGGTGAATGCTCCTGCTGCTCCGACGGCAAACCAGATGCTGACAAGCTGCAGGCTTGCACACTCTGCAATGACGGCGAAAATAAACACAGCGCCCCATAAGATCAGATAATGCATACGTAATCCTCCTTTCGTTTTCCGCATTTCTGCGGCGTCATCTGTATTTATTCTAACATAATCCGGCGGAATTTGCAAGCGGCAAAAAAATACAAAAACAGCCCCCGGGAGCAGGTAACGAGATTTTTGCAGCATTTTCGGTTCCGATCTCACGCATACTCTGTTTTTCTCGCATTTCCGTGCGTGGTCATACTTCCGCATATCCTTGACAAAATTCGCGGAATTACGATATATTTCAGAATGAGGCATTCCTGTATAAAAATATGTTTTCCGGGAAAAGATATGCCTGCGGAGATACCCGCAATTTCAAAAAGAGGAGCGATTGCAATGAACGAACAGAAGAACCCGAACATTCACTGCACCGTTGAGCAGTGCCGCCACAACCTCTGCACCGAGCCTTACTGCACGCTGCACAGAGTGGACATCGGAACGCATGAAGCGGATCCGTCCGTAAAGGAATGTGTGGACTGCAATTCGTTTGAAAAGCGCACAGGCTGCTGCTGAAACAGAATCGCAGACCGTTTTTTGACCGTACTCTGAATGAGTACGGTCAAAAAATTTATCTGCGCCGGTGCGGGATTGTGCATACAAAACAAAAAAGCGAGCCGTTAAATAGACAAAGTGCCAATTTTTTCAGAAATCCCTTGCAGGAATATGCGGTATGCGGTATAATGGAATGGAAAGAAGTGCCATTTATTCAGAAAACCGATCAAACAGAAAGGAGCCTCGTTATGTCCGATAAAACAATTACTTTTTCCATTTCAGAAGAGCGCGAAAAGGAAATGCTGCAAACCCTCCGTACCGTATATGATGCGCTGAATGAAAAGGGGTATAATCCGATTAACCAGATTGTCGGCTATATTCTCTCCGAGGATCCGACTTACATTACCGTTCATAAAAACGCGCGCAGTCTGATCCGGCATATCGACCGTGATGAACTGATGCAGGTTCTGGTACGGAATTATCTTTCCGAATAAATAATATTGCTCTGATTTCAAACTGCAAAAAAGCTCTGCGGAGAATAAATCCGCAGAGCTTTTCCGTTTATAACCCGTATTTCTTCTGAATCCGGGTCAGCTTATCCCCGACCGGCTTCGTAAAAATCATCAGAAACAGCAGATTGGAAACGGCATAAAGCACAGTATACGGCAGCGCCGTCACCAGAACACCTGCATATTCATGCAGCGTAAACTCCTTATATGTCCAGACGGTTGTCCAGACATCCAGCAGCATGGAATATGCCGCGCCGGAAAGAAGTCCGTAACCGTAGAGCAATATCCGGGAGCGGCGCAGCGGCGCGGAAACAATGCCTGCAAACAGCCCGATCAGTCCCCAGGCAAGCATCTGGAACGGTGTCCAGGGTCCCTGCCCCATAATAAAATTCGAGAGCACCGCAGACATCGCACCGACCAGAAAGCCCGCCTCTTTTCCGAGATAGAGTGCCGAGAGAACCGTCAGAGCCGTAATCGGCTTCAGCAGCGGAAGCAGGCGTCCGATTACGGAAAGCGCTGTCATTACCGAAACCAGAATCATGCGCCGTGTACCGAGCTCCTTCCGCTCAAATCCGGAAAGGAACAGCAGCAGAGCCAGCACCACCATCAGGAAGCTGACCAGCGCATAGTATTCTGCCTGCACGCCGACCGGCAGCAGCAGCACCAGAGCCGGCATAACCGCAAACGGCAGCGCTGTTCCGAGAATATGCCGGATTCTTTCAGACCGGATAACCAGCATACCATCTCTCCTTTCCTGTTATCATCCTTCTGCGCGCCCGTTTCGCAAGCAGAGCCCGGCAGTCTGCTCAACCGTCACGGCACGGCTGTAAAACCCGCGTGAAATCCGGCTCGCAGCAGTTGTGTAGAAAGCATTTTCAGAAAAAAACCTTGTCGGAATATCGGCAGAAATCAGCGAACCGGCGGAAAGGAATCCGCAGCGGTCTGCATGACACGCCGCAAATTCAATGTCATGCGTCACCAGCAGGATTGTCACACCGTTTTTTTGCAGCCCGTGCAGAACCTCCGCAAGCTGCCTCCTGGAATGAGCATCCAGTCCCTTTGTCGGTTCATCAAGCAGCAGAAGGCGCGGGTGCGTCAGCATGACCTTTGCCAGCGCGGCAATCTGCTGCTGCCCGCCGCTGAGATCATACGGATGCTGCGCGAGCATCGGCTGAAGCGGAAACGGAAAATCCGAAAGCTCCTCTGCATAGTTTCTGCTGATTTCGGCAAGTTCCTCTGCAACGGTGTTTTTCAGGAAAACAGTCTGCACATCCTGCGGCAGCAGTGTCACGCAGTTCTGGTGCAGCGTGCGGTTTTTATAATCCTGAATCTTTTTCCCGAAAATTTCAATTTTTCCGGCATATGCCCGATGCAGCCCCGCAATGACAGACAGCACCGTCGATTTTCCGGCACCGTTTCCGCCGACCAGACAGAACAGTTCCCCGCAGGAAACCGAGAAGCTCAGACCCGCCAGGATATCTCTTCCGCGGCGTTCATAGCGAAAAAAGACCTCCCGAAAGCGCAGTGCTTCATCCCGCTGCGGCGGAGCGGGCGGATCCGGCAGCTCCGTAATATGCCGTGCAAACTGCGGCATCAGCTTTGTTCTCGCGTCATTGACCGAGAGCGGACATTCGCCCGTCCCCTTTGCGGCATGATACAGCCGGACAGCCGCCGGCATTCCCGCCATGACCGGAGCATCCGGCGCAAGCTTTCGCAGAACAGCCGCCGGTGTGCCGCAGCAGGTCACGGTTCCCTGCTCCAGAATCAGCAGCCGGTCCGCCTGCGGAATCACTTCCTCCAGACGGTGCTCCGCCAGCAGAATCGTCACGGAAAAATCGCGGTTCAGCCGTTGCAAAGTCGTGAAGAAATCGGCAGCCGCAATCGGGTCAAGCTGCGCCGTCGGCTCATCGAGCAGAAGAAGCTTCGGCTGCATAATCATCACAGAGGCAAGATTGAGTATCTGCTTCTGTCCGCCGGAAAGTACGGCAGGATCCTGTTCCAGCCAGTCCTCCATGCCGAAATAAGAAGCGATTTCCGCAATTCTGCGCCGCATAATATCCTGCGGCACACCGAGATTTTCCAGACCGAAGGCAAGCTCATGCCACACTCTGTCCGTCACAATCTGCTGTTCGGGGTGCTGCATGACAAAGCCGATTTCCGCGGCTGCTTCCCGTGCGCCCAGCTCCGGAAGCGGCGTGCCGCAGAAGGTCACCGATCCGGATTGCGTACAGAGCGGCGTCAGTTCCCGCTTCAGCATCCGCAGCAGCGTGGTCTTGCCGCAGCCGGTCGCACCGCAGATCACGGCAAACTCACCTTCATGCAGCGTGAAGTTCACATCCTTCAGCACCGGCTCCGCACATTCGGGATATGTGACGGTCAGATGCCCGACCGCAAGCGATACCATATCAGTGACTCCTTTCCTTCATGCAGCACAGGCAGCAGCGCCAGCAGCGTGTATGCCGCAATCGCAGTATACCAGCAAAAGCCGTGTTCGGGCGGAACGGAAACCGGATAAAACTCCCGGTCCAGACTGCCCCGGCTGATGCAGACAATGACAACCCCCGCAAACAGCAGCGTACAGAGCAGAAGTACGGCATCCTGCCGTTTCCAGCGGAAATTCGTGCAGCTTGTCCGGCGGCCCGTGCCGTAGCCGCGTGCGGTCATGCTCGCAGCGGTGACGATTCCGTTTTCCAGCGCCCATGTAATCAGCACCGAGAACACGCGGATTCCGCCGCGCACATCGTCAATCAGATGCTTTTCACGGTAAAGCCCCAGACCTTTCTGCGCTGCCTGAATTTTTCGCATCTGCTGCCGGAACAGCGTCAGATTCCGCACAGCCATCGAAAAAACAAGCGCCAGCTTCGGCGAAAGAAACCGCAGCAGATAAAACAGCTTTTCGCTCGTCATCAGATCGGAGAAAATGCGAAACCAGTAAAGCACCGCAGCCAGCCGCAGGCCGGTCACAAATCCGAAAAACAGTGCTTCTTTCGTTATCGCACGGTCGTTGATAAAAAACAAAACACTTGTGCCGTGCTGATTCCAGAGCGGATTCAGCAGGGCAAACAGCAGCGGGATGCCCAGTGCAAAGAGATGGAATCCTTTGTGTCCGGCGCCGCTGCGCATCAGGAAGCAGCCGACTGCACAGCAAAGGGAAACGCCGAGCAGCAGCGGTTCCATACAAAAAACCGTAATACATGCGGTCAGCAGAAGCTGAACGGCAACCGCTGCCGGATTCATCGCGTCATACGTTCTCATGGTTTTCAGTCCTCAGAGATTCACGGTATATTCCCAAACGACCCGGTCGCCGTCATGCAGAATGCAGCTTCCGCACCCGACGGACGGGCGCTCGCCGTTGACCGTATAGGTCCAGCCGGAAAGGTCGCCGAAATCAAATTCATACAAAGAGGCGATGCCGCGGACATATGCCGTTTCAACTGCATCTCCGGAAACGCCGTCTACTTCTATCTGAATCCGATATGTCTTTACGGCATCATAAAGCAGCGTCAGCGCATTTTCTTCCGGCTCTATGGAGAATTCCGTCAGCGGCATAAGTACGCCGTCCTCCGGATACGCTTCGCTGCCGGGCTTGCCGAGAATGACGTCGCAGCGGATTTCCATTGTCACATTTCCGCCGCCGGTATGCGCCTCCGGTGTATAGAACTGTTCCGGCGATTCCACGCGGATCACCCAGACCAGCACCGTCAGAACACAGAATGCACCGCCGATTGTCAGATAGGTTTTGGGGCTTTTCTGTCTGCGGAGCACAAAGATCAGTGCCGAGCCGCCGCAGACTGCCGCCGCAGCCGCCGTCAGCGGAATCCGGTAGGGATATTTTTCACGGTCGGAACGCACAGGCTGTGCGGGTGCGGTCGTGCGGACAGCATTCTGCTGTGCAGATGCCGCAGTCCCGGTTGTGAAATCGGTCTGTGTCCCCTGTTCCGTCATACCGGAACTGCCGGAACCCGCTTTTGTTTCTCCGGTGCTGTCTGCCGCCGCAGCCGTCCCGCTGCTTTCTGCGGATTCCCCTGTGAGGCCGCCGGATACGGCAGTAACCTGTGTTGCATCCGGAATCCTGCTGACGGTCTGAGATGCCGCGGACTGCTGTGAAGAGGGCAGTGTCTGCGTTACGGTCTGCTGCGGCTGTGTGACGGGAGGCACCTGCTGCGGCTTCTGCCAGTCCGGAGCAGACCGCCCGAACAGATAAAAGCTGCCGGCGCCTTTTTGCAGCATGTTTTCCGCTGTCAGTGCGGTGAAAACCTGAACGGTTGCCATGCTGCTGACGCTTCCGCCGACGGTATGGGCATACTGTCCCGGCACAATGCGGAATTGCAGGATGCCGTCCAGCAGCGAATGACCGCCCGGAAGAAAGCGGCTGTCCGTCAGCGGATCAATATCCAAACAGCAGAGCGCCAGCCAGACCTGCGCCGTGCTTTCGGGATTCTCCGCGCCGTAGCTCTGATATGCACCGCTCGGAAGCTGTGTATTTGCAAGAAAATCTATTCCGCTCTGCACGGCTGCCGAAACCTCCGGCTCACTCCGATACGGAGCAAGCGCCTGCAAAGTCATCGCGGTGACATCCGCATCTCCTCTGCCGCCCTGAAGCGACCACCCGCCGTCGGGCGCCTGTAACGCAATAAGTTCTTCCGCAAGCTGTGCGTTTGTATATTTGCCGGACGGTACACCCGCATTCAGCAGATGCAGACCGAAAATCCGGCTCATAATTCCCATTTCGGAGGCGCTGCTGTCCAGTAACTCCGTGCAGACAGCCGGAATATCCGGCTCGCAGGCTGCCAGCGCAAGCGCTAGCCGTTCCCGCGTGGAAGCGCTCGGAACAGAATTCTGTGACAGATAGGTTTTCAGCGCATCGGCATAGCAGGTCAGGTTCATGTTATAATCTGCCGCCAGTGCCATGATATACCAGTCCGGCGACGACATCCCGATGCGGGATGTCAGCGTGTGATCCGCCCATTCCTGCACAGACTGTGAGCCGCATTCCGCGGAGAGAATCTCTGCCGCATATTTCTGCGCCGGAGTCTCCGCAGCCGATGCCGGAACAGCGAAAAGCAGCCGGAGGCTGCTCAGGAGTACCTCCGAAGCAAGCAATCCGGCTGCGGGAATGCAAATATTCCGTGCTCTTTTCATGTTATTCTTTGTCGCGGCGCATCATAAACGCGGTGCAGCCGGCAAGCAGCGCTGCAATTGCCAGTGCCGGAATCGCATCGGTATCACCGGTTTTTGCGCCGGTAACCGTGACGGTATTGTTATTGTTTCCTTTCTGCTGTGCGGCGGTTGAGGCAGTGGTCTCGCTTGTGGTGCCGGTGGTCTCGGTTGTGGTCTCCGAGGTCACCGCATTGACGGTCACCTTGCAGACCGGCGGCACAAGCGTCTGCTGATCGGAAACGGCGCTGATGACGAGATCACCGCTGAGCATGGTGCGGAACATAACCTGACCGTTTTCATCAGTGGTGATATCGGTTTTTTCGCCGTTGATGACAAGATTTGCACCGGCGACCGGCGCGGTTACGGGCTGCCAGTTCGCATCATAGCGGATCGAATTCAGTGTCAGCGTAATTGTGTCCTCGCTCGTGACGGTTCCGGCATCCTTGATATCGAAATATGTATACACATCCGAATAACCCGCTGCATCTGCATAAACATATGCATACAGATCATCGCCGTCCTTCAGCGGATCAGTCAGGCTGTTCGCAAAGCGATCGTTGACGGTATAGCCGTAGCTGCCGCCGTTGGTGACGCCCCAGAGGGTCTGGATGCTCATGCCCCAGTCAGACTGCACGGTAACATATCCCTCGTCGCCGTAATACTGATGATGTGTCAGCATCAGCGCGTCATTGACCGTCAGTGCGCCGTCGCCATCTGCATCGGTGACCTTCAGGGTTTCCTGCTTCACAACCAGTTCGCCGGCATTGGAGACCGTAACTGTGATTTCAGCGGAATCCGCAGCCGAAACCGGCATGGCTGCACCTGCGGCACAGAGCATCAGGGCAGCAGTACTGAGAAATGCGATTTGCTTTTTCATGATATACACTCCTTTTCACTCGCTGTTTTGCTTATTCGTCTTTTGTTTTTCGATTTTTGCCGCTGTACGCTTTCGTTTTGCGGCAATACGTTTTTGCAGTTTTCTATCCGCGAAGCCGTCATCGCGCGGCGGTTTCAGACCGGCAGCCTCCAGCGCTCTGGGAAACGGACCCAGATGTGCCTTAATCAGCACAATTTCCTCTGCGGAAAAATCACTGCGCTGCGGCAGGCGCTCTAAGCCCTGAGCTTCCAGTGCGGCATGTTTGTTCCGGAGCAGTTCCGCGGCATATTCCGCACCCTCGGCACGTTTCATCCGTTTCACCTCCGCAGAAAACAAAATGCGCTCTTTCTGCAAATCAGAAAAAAGCGCAACAGTCCGGAGCCTGATGCAGAAATGCAAAAGGCTTCAAACGGCTGCACTTTTCATACCCAAAAATGTGAGCAGGCTTCCGGCTGCTCTGACCGTCTGCATACAGTGAGTATTCCGGCTTTCACGGCAGTGGCGGCTGCGGCGGATTTTCAACGCGCTTCCCTCTGATCCGCAGAATCTGCGGAACTGTACGCAAATAATTCAGTTTTCAATTGCATTATAGCACATATTTCGCGATTTGTCAAGCAACTGTCGGCAGTGCCGACAGCCGTTTCCGCTTCCCGGTCGGCAGTGCCGACAGCCGTTTCCGCTTCCCGGTCTGATGAAGTATGGAACGTATCAAAGTTTTGCTAGTCTGAACTGTGCAGATCCTATTTTGAAAGGGAAATAGATTCAGATTATTTTTTTCATTCTTTCTTTACCGTTTGTCCTGTCTTTCCTTTTGTTGGGCGCGGTGCGCGAATGCGAGGGGAAGAACCACAGGAAGAGGGAAGTCGTCGCTGCCGCTCCGGTCTCCCCTCTCCCTAAGGTTCTCCCCCTGCGCGCTCCCTCTTTCCTTACCCTCTCCTCTCTATGCCCTGCAATCCTTTAGAATTCCTGTGGCTGTGCTTTTTCTGTTCTATCATAGAACGGGAAGCGGTCATGCCAGCGCGGGCTCCGCGCCGGGAAGCGGTCATGCCAGCGTGGGCTCCGCGCCGGGTGTTGCCCGAACTCTTGACAAATCCTGCAAATTGCGCTATACTATAATTTGTATGGTTATGCGTAATCGCAGAACAGTAAATCAATCCGAAATGAAAGGATCTTCTGAAAATTATGGAATGGACAGGCTTGAATCAGCTTCGTGAGCAGTTTCTCTCATTCTTTGAGAGCAAAAATCATACCCGCATGGGCAGTGCGTCTTTAATACCGAAAGGCGACAATTCTCTTCTGCTGATTAACTCCGGCATGGCACCGCTGAAAAAATTCTTCCTCGGACAGGCGGTTCCGCCGAATGTCCGCGTAACAACCTGTCAGAAATGCATCCGTACACCGGATATCGAGCGCGTCGGCAAAACCGCGCGTCACGGAACATTTTTTGAAATGCTCGGCAACTTCTCCTTCGGCGAATATTTCAAGCGCGAGGCAATCAGCTGGGCATGGGAATTTCTGACCGGTACACTTGCAATTCCCGCAGACCGCCTCTGGATTACGATTTTTGAGAGCGACGACGAGGCAGAGCAGATCTGGGAAAAGGAAATCGGCATTCCGCACGACAGAATCATCCGGCTGGGCAAAGCGGATAACTTCTGGGAGCACGGCTCCGGTCCCTGCGGTCCCTGCTCCGAAATTCACTTCGACCGCGGCGAGGCTTACGGTCCCTTCGAGAGCTTCGAGCAGGCAAGCGACTGCGACCGCATCATTGAAATCTGGAACCTCGTGTTCTCGCAGTTCGACAGCGACGGCAAAGGCAATTATGCCGAAATGAAGCATAAAAATATTGACACCGGCATGGGTCTGGAGCGGCTGGCATGTGTCATGCAGGGCGTGGACAATCTCTTTGAAGTGGATACCGTGCAGAATATCATGAAGCACATCTGCAAAATTGCCGGCATCGAATATCACACCGATGAAAAGACCGATGTCTCCCTCCGCGTCATCACGGACCACATCCGCTCGACCGTGTTCATGGTCGGCGACGGCATCACGCCCGCAAATGACGGCAGAGGCTATGTCTTAAAGCGCCTGCTCCGCCGCGCTGCCCGTCACGGCAGACTGCTCGGCATCAAAGAGCCGTTCCTGTATCAGGTCGCAGAAACAGTCATCCGCGAAAACGAAACCGCTTATCCGGAGCTGAAAGAAAAGCAGGAGCTGATTATCCGCATTATCCGCCACGAGGAGGAAAGCTTCGCCCGCACCATTGACAACGGCACCGACCGCCTGAATGACATGATTGCCGCTCTGAAAGCGGAAGGCAAAACCGTTCTTGCCGGAAAAGATGCGTTCAATCTCAGCGATACCTACGGCTTCCCGATCGACCTGACCGTGGAAATGGCGGGCGAACAGGGCATCACCGTTGACGAAGAAGGCTTCCGCGCCTGCATGGAGGAGCAGAAGCAGCGCGCCCGTGCAGACCGCGCCTCCAAAGTCAAGACTTCGTGGGGCGGCGATATTACCGCACCCAAGGGCACTGCGAAAACCGAATTTACCGGTTATTCTGCCGATACCGAAACCGCTTCCGTTCTGGCAATCCTCTGCGGCGGTCTGGCTGTTGATACGCTCGAAGCCGGAAAGGATGCCGTTCTTGTGCTCGACCGCACACCGTTCTATGCCGAAAGCGGCGGTCAGGTCGGCGACACCGGCGTAATTGCCGTTTATGCGGAGGGCGAGACCGAGGTCTCATTTGCCGTTGCGGATACCCGCAAGGACGGCGACGGTCATTTCCTGCATATGGGCACGTTGGAGGAGGGTACGCTGCATGTCGGCGATACCGTCACGGCAGCCATCGACAAAGAACGCCGCAGCGCAATTATGCGCAACCACACTGCTGCCCATCTGCTTCAGGCGGCGCTCCGCTCCGTGCTGGGCGATCATGTGCATCAGGCGGGTCAGCTTGTTGATGCAGACCGCTGCCGCTTCGACTTCTCGCACTTCTCCGGTGTTTCGGCGGAAGAACTGGCAAAGGTCGGGGAGATCATCAATACTGAAATTCTGGCGGCACAGCCTGTCACAACTCAGGAAATGCCGATCGAAGAAGCCAAAAAGCTCGGCGCAATGGCGCTGTTCGGAGAAAAATACGGCGATGTTGTGCGCGTTGTCACAGCCGGCTCCGGCTCAATCGAATTCTGTGGCGGTACGCATGTCACAAACACCGCACAAATCGGACTCTGCAAGATTGTCTCCGAAAGCTCGGTCGCGGCAGGCGTCCGCAGAATTGAACTGCTGACCGGCGCAAATGTGCTGAAGCTGATTGCACAGAACGAACAGACGCTCGCGGAGGCAGCAAAGGCACTGAAGCTCGCAAACCCCGCAGAGCTGCCGGAAAAATGTGCGACGCTGTCCAATGAACTGCGTGAGAAGACCCGCGAAATCGAAAAGCTTAATCAGAAAATCGCAAACAGCCAGCTTGACGGGCTCTTCACCGGTGCAAAAGAGATCGGCGGCATGAAGATTGTCTCGGCAAAACTCGCAGACGTCAAGCCGGATACTCTCCGCAAGCTCGGCGATCAGATTCGCGACAAGGAAGAGAATGTCATCGCCCTGCTCGCAGGCATCAGCGGAAACGGCGGAAACCTCTACTGTGTATGCTCGAAATCCGCTGTCGCGAAGGGCGCACATGCCGGAAAAATCATCCAGCAGACTGCCTCTGCAACAGGCGGCAAGGGCGGCGGAAGACCTGACAGCGCGATGGGCGGCATCGGCGATGCAGCAAAGATTGATGCGGCACTTGCTACGGTTGCGGAAATTGCAGCGGCACAGCTGAACGCTTAACCGGAATCAGAAAGGACGGAGAAATATGGATTGCTTATTCTGCAGGATCATTGCCGGAGAAATTCCGAGCACGAAAGTTTATGAAGACGAATTTGTCTATGCATTCAAGGACATCAATCCGATCGCACCGGTACATGTGCTGTTCATTCCGAAGCAGCATATTTCCGGCGCCTCCGCAGTCACGGAGGAGAATGCGGAAATCGTCGGGAAAATCTTTACGGCAATTGCAAAATATGCCGCAGAGCAGAAGCTTGACAGCGGATTCCGCGTCATCACAAACTGCGGCGAGGATGCCGGACAGACCGTCCCGCATCTGCATTTCCATTTGCTTGCGGGTCAGACAATGGGATGGTCTGCAAGTCAGGGTGCGTGAAACTGAATGAAGCGGTGCGGAACTCTGCCGCACCGACCGGAAAAGCCGGCGGCAAAACCTGCCTGTTCGGTGTCGAATGTATGACACTGAGCTGGACAGCAGGCTTGCTGTCGGCTTATCTGCACCTTGTTTCCGCTGCCGCCGTCATTACCGTCCTGCTCTGCATCACGCTTCTGATTTTCCGGAAACGAACGGAGCTGCTTTTGATTCTGACGGGCTGTGTATGCGGTATCTCAGCCTGGAAACTCTATGATGCGCGGATTCGTCAGCCGCTCTGTGCAATGGACGGACAGACCGTCGTCTGCACCGGTGAAATCACGGAAAAACAGATTTATCGCAGCGACCGCATCCGCTATCGCCTGCAAACGCGGCTGAACGGACATTCTGTTTCGGTTGACTGGTATGCGGACAGCGGTGTTCCGGAATTGAAGACAGGTGACACCGTAACGCTTTCCGCAGTTCTGACACGGATCGCACCCGACTACCGCTTTCATACCGAGCAGTATCAGGCGGGACAGGGGCGCTATCTTCGCATTTACAGTGCAGAGCTGCTCCGTTTTCAGGAAGATACCGGCTTCTCCCTGCGCAGGGCGGTGCAGAATTACCGCGATTCTGTCACAAGGAAGATTCAGACGGCGATGGCGGATGAGGATGCCGCACTGCTCTGTGCGATGCTTTTCGGAGACAAAACCGGCATGGATCAGGCAGAAAGGCAGTCGCTTTACCGCTCCGGCATCGGGCATATTACCGCCGTATCGGGTCTGCATCTGATGTTTTTCTGCACGGCGCTGACATGGCTGTTCCGCCGGATGCACCTGTCAAAGCGTATGCAGTTCCTTCTTTTGCTTCCGGCAATTGCTCTGTTTGTGCTGCTGGTGGATTCGTCGGTTTCGGTATACCGTGCGGCGTGTATGCTGCTGATGACACGCGCAGCAGCACTCTTCGGGCGGCGCGGCGATCCGCTGCGCGCACTTTGCATCACAATGTTTGCCTGTACGGTTTTCACACCCTATGTCATCGGTTCCGTCAGCTTCTGGCTTTCATTTTCCGGCGTATTCGGCGTCAGCATTGCAGCACCGTATTTCTCAGAGCTCGCCGGCATCCCGAAAGGCTCCTCATCCCTGACAGAGCTTGCGGCGGTATCCCTGTCGGTTTTTCCGGCATCCGTTCTGCTCTGCGGAGAATCTTCGCTGATTGCACCGCTCGGCAATCTGCTGATTCTGCCGTTTACCGTCACTGCGCTGTATATCGGGTTTTCGGTACTGCTGACCGGCGGACTGACTGCCGGACTGCTTCCCGCAGCCGGGCTGCTCTGCCGGATATCCCGTGTACTGGCGGAAAGCCTTGCACGGCTCCCGTTTTCTCACCTGAATGCTTCATCCCCGTTTCTCAGAGCGGCAGTTTTGCTGCTTGCCGGCATATTGCTTCTGTTGCCCGGATTCCGTGCAAAGGGCAGACATTTCATTGCGGCACTGCTGTTCGGAATTGTTCTGCTCGGTGCAATGACTGCTGCGGAACAGTTCCGTACCTCGGAGAATCTGCGCGTTGCAGTTCTGGGCAGAAAGCAGGAGTCTGTTCTGGTCATTTCAGGCAGCGGAAAAACCGCGGCGGCAGACCTGAGCGGAGCCGTAAAAAATCCGCAGTATGTCCGAACATATCTCGCAGAATACGGAATCGACCGTCTGGATGTGCTGATCTGTTCCGGCAAAAATGCCGCTGCCTATCAAAAAGAACTGGCGTCCGTTGAGATTTCGGAGGTCATTCTGCGGGAGAGCGTAATGTGGCGGGAGGACGAAACCGTCTGCGGCATCGAGCCGAAATCTCCGCAGGACCGGGCTTTTACGCTCCGGCTCGGCGAACTGCGGCTCATCTGCGAAAACGGTGTACTGACCGCTGAACAGGGCAATGTTTCCGTAACCACCTGTCCCGCTGCGGATGAAACCGTTTATTCGGCAAATGCCGTCATACGGTACGGCGGAACCGCCGCTGTGTCCGATGATGCAAAAATTCTGCTGAATCCGGGCGGAGAAGCGGATGTCCTGCCGAAAGTCTGCACAGACCGGAATGTTCTGCTTCGGATTGCGCCGGACGGCAGCACGGATATGCTGCTGCTCGAAAAGCAGCGGAGCATCGCCGGATTGTTTGCAGAGGATTAGCGGAGGTACGGTATGCGAACCTTCCCCCGCAGATATTTCGTTTTTTGCAGATTAACCGCGCTGAATTCATTGTGGTTTTTACAGAATACAGTATGAAAAGGAGCAGCCGCATGACATCAATTCTTTCTCTGGACGGCACATGGCAGCTTTGCACGGATCCGGAACCCTGCCGGTATCCGGAACCCCCTGCGGAATATCCGCTTCATATGCAGCTTCCGGGCACAACCGCGCAGCAGCAGATCGGCAGCCGGAATCCGCACCGGTCAGACGGCTGCCTGACGGAAAACTATCCGTTTTCGGGGCAGATCTGGCTGCGAAAATGCATCCGCCTGAAGCAGGAGCAGCTCGGAATACCCTGCTTCCTTTATCTGGAGCGAACCCGCATAACAAAGCTCTGGGTCAACGGAAAATACATATCCTCAGAAAACAGCCTATGCACCCCGCATGTTTACGACCTGACCGGACAGACCGCCGAACAAACGGAGCTGATTCTCTGCATCCGGAATACGGATTACCCGACAAGAGGCGGACATATGACCTCTCCGGACACACAGACCAACTGGATCGGCATAACAGGAAAAACAGAACTGATTTTTCACAGCCGCATATATTTTTCGCATTTGCGGACATTTCCGTGCGCTGCCGACAGAACCGTGACAGTCAAAGGCATTCTGTTCGGCGCTCAGTCTGCAAAAACGGAAATCCGGCTGACAGATTCGGACGGAAAGACCGCTGCTCCCGTTTGGAACAGAACACTGACCGCCGACAGCTGCGGTCAATTCTCTGCAACAATTCCGCTGCCGGATACTGTCTCCTTCTGGAGCGAATACCATCCGGCGGTTTATACGCTGACGTTCTCGATATCCGGCGAACCGGACAGTGCTTCTGCTGTTTTCGGTCTGCGTGATTTCCGGGCAGCCGGCGATCATTTTGAAATCAACGGCATTCCGGTCATGCTGCGCGGAAAGCATGACGGCATGGTCTTTCCGCTGACCGGCGCCGCACCTGCCGACACGGAGAGCTGGCTGCACATTTTCCGGCTGATGAAGGAATGGGGAATCAATCACTACCGTTTTCACACCTGCTGCCCGCCGGAAGCTGCCTTTGCGGCAGCAGACCTCGCCGGCATTTACATGGAGCCGGAGCTTCCCTTCTGGGGAACAATTGATGCACCGAACGGCGAAAAATTCAACGGTCAAGAACAGGAATACCTGATTCGCGAGGGGCTTCGCATCTGTGAAGCATTCGGCAACCACCCGTCCTTCTGTATGCTTTCGCTCGGCAATGAGCTATGGGGCGACCCCAAACGTCTCGGAGAAATCATAGAGCGCCTTCGGAACGCAGACCCCCGCCCGCTCTATACACAGGGCAGCAACAATTTTCAGCATATGCCGCTTCAGATTCCGCAGGAGGACTTCTGGACAGGTGTCCGGACAGGAAAAGGCAGACTGCTCCGCGGCTCCTTTGCAGACTGCGATGCACCGCTCGGCAGAATACAGACAGCGGCGCCCTCCGCTGCGTGGGATTATGAGGCGAATCTCACAGCCGGCCGGCAGAATGCTGCCGGAACCGGAAACGAACCCGCAGAACTGGACATCCAGTACGGAACCGGCGTAAAGCGCGTCAAAGCATCCGGTCAAAACGGCATTTTTGTTCCGGATATTCCGGTCGTAACACATGAAATCGGACAGTATAACATCTATCCGGATTATTCGGAAATCCCGAAGTATACCGGTGTCACCCGCGCCGGAAATCTGGAAATCTTCCGGGAACGGCTGGAAGCTGCGGGCATGGCAAATCAGGCGGAGGAATTCTTCCGGTGTTCCGGCGCATTCTCCCGCGAATGTTATAAAGCAGAACTGGAAGCAGCCATGCGCTCCCCCCATATCGCCGGATTTCAGATTCTGGATTTGCAGGATTTTCCGGGACAGGGAACCGCGCTGGTCGGCATGATGAATGCCCTGCTGGGAAACAAAGGACTGACTGCACCGGAATACTGGCGCGGATTCTGCGGGGATCTGGTTCCGCTTGCGGTGTTCGATTCCTTTGTCTGGGAAGCCGGAAAGCCGGTAACAATCCGGTTTGCGTTGCGGTGCAGCAGAGAGCAGCTTGCTGCTCAGCCTTTCCGCATCACGCTGCAAAGCGGCAGCCGGAGTCTCTTTGCAAAGGAGGGTACGCTGCCGGAAAACCCGCACGGTCTGGTTTGGCTCGGAGGAACGGAAATTCCGGTTCCGGAGGATGCCGCCGGGAAGGCAGAGCTGGTTTTCGAGATTCCCGGAGAGTCGGTGCGGAATATGTGGCAGATTACGGTTCTGCCGCCGGTCACGCCGGTTCGCTTCCCGGTATCGGTTGTGCGCAGTTTTACCGAAGCAGAGCCGCACCTGCTGAAAGGCGAACGGGTTCTGCTGCTGCCGGAGCATATCGCGGAATCGGTCGAGGGCTTTTACTGTACGGATTTCTGGAATTATCACATGTTCAGAATCATCTCAGAATCCATGAAAAAAAAGGTTCCGGTCGGGACGATGGGGCTTTGCATGAATCCGGCGCATCCTGTAACAGCAGCGATGTTCAGCGAACCGTATTCCACGCCGCAGTGGTATATGCCGGTTACGCACGCAGACTGTGCCGTGCTGGATGCCGCACCTGAGGGATACCGGCCGATTGTGCAGATGATTGACAACACAGAGCGGAATCACCGGCTCGGTCTGATTTTTGAGACTGCCGTTTCCGGCGGAAAGCTGCTGATCTGCACTGTGCGGCTGGAAGAACTGCCCGATGACCTCTCCGTGAACCGTCTGAGCCATGCAATTGCAGAGTATATGCAGTCTGAAGCATTTGCTCCGGCGGAACAGCTCAGCGCGGCACTGCTGAAAAAACTGTTCGGATAAAATAATATTGACAGACTGAAACCGGCTGCGGGAATCCGCAGCCGGTTTTTTGAGCCTGTTATTTTTCTCTGGTAGATGTATAATCCTTTCCGACGACACGGTCGTAGGTCAGCAGATCAAATGTTTCATTGCGGTCATCCGGCTCCAGGAAAATGGAAGTATAAACCGGATATGTTTCCATCTGTTTGAGCACGGTTGCATAGAAGGAATCAATCGGAAGACCTGCAGCGCGCATCAGAATCGGTGTTGTATAGAAGACCGAGACTGTTTCCTGCGGCAGCGCATCCTCCTGAAGCTCAAAATTGCTCCAGATCAGCGCCGGCTGCTCATAAAGCACATCACAGTTCTCGCTGTTGATGCCTGCTGCATCGTAAATATTTCCTTCCTTGCGCATCGAGGGGAAGTGATCCCCGACAAAGAGCAGAACCGTCGGTTCACCGATCGAATTCAGCTCGTTGACCAGACGCTGAAGCGCGATGCTGCTTGCACGGACGCCCTCCAGATATACCTCCAGCTCGGTCTTGTTCGGAATCCAGTCATACGGCTGATGATTCTGCATTGTCGTTGCGTGAAGATACAGCGGCGCATCGCTCTCCTTAACCAGTGCAAGGATCTGGTCGGTTACGGTTTCATCCGAAACATAGCCGTTTCCGTACTCCTGAAGCGGAACCGTAAACTGATCATGGAAGACCATCTGATCCCAGCCGTAGGTAGAATAAATCTCGTCTCTGCCGTAGAAGGTCTCGACAAACGGATGCACATAAGCGGTTTCATAACCGAGGCTGTTGTAGTAAGAAACCATTGACGAAGGCTTCTCAACATTGATCTCGCGCTGCGGCGTAATGGTATCGAGCAGCGAACGAACCGGCAGACCGTACATCAGCTCAAATTCCGTCCGGACAGTATAGGATGCAAACGTCGGAACCGCGACGTTGATTTGGTGGCTCTGCGCCGCAACCTGATCAAACACATCATATGCATCCGTTTCCAGGTGCAGCGACTCCACTCTGCGAAAATCCGCAAAGGACTCAGACATTACGACAATCACATTCGGTCTGACATCGCTTTTTGCGGCGATTGCCGGTTCAGAAACAGTTTCAAGCGTATGCTCTTTCGTGTAATTCTCCGGCTCCTGAAGCAGATTGTTCAGCCGCTCCGAAGTTGTCTCAACGATAAAAGCAAGCATACTGTTCTTTTCAAATTTCTCATTTGTGGAGAATGCGTTTGCCGAAACAGTTGTATCGACATCGAAAATCGAATAAACCGTCCGGGAGACACCCGGAACACAGACAATCAGGATTCCGGTTGTCAGCAGACCCAGCGCTGGAAGCACACGCTTGCGCAATGGCTTGGTAAATGCAGGATTGCGCACAAAGATGAATCCGATCATAAACAGTGCGATCAGGACATACACAACAAGAGGCACCGTGATTTTAATATACGCAAAGCTCGAAAGATTCTTGAGGCTCTTGAATCCTGTGCCGACCGAAAGATCGACGAGCTTGAAATGGTTGCCGTTCGTACTGAACTTGAACAGTTCAACCACACTGAGCGTCATATAGGCAAGCCCCTGTATGGTTGCCGCCGCCCAAATCCTGTTTGTTATCATAATCAGCAGTCCGTAAAGCAGATATGTAAACAGGATATCGAAAAGAATCACCGTCGGTCTGCGCACGCAGAAGTGCAGGAATGTCAGAATATGCACATCCTGGTTCAACTCTGCCATGCAGACGATGAACACCGGAAACAGCCATGCCAGCAGCGCATTGGATCTGCGGTAGGTTTCCTGATTGTGCATCCGAAAGTCCTGAAAGCGACGAAACACACCCCGAATTCTCGACAGAAGTCCGGGGCGCTCTTTTGTTAATGTTTCAGCCATTTACCCGTCCTCACTTTTCCCAATTCTAAACAGTTCGGATAGTTTTCTGAAGCCGTGCTTCTGAACGCCTAATCACCCTCAGCGTGTTCTCAGGCAGGCTCTGCACATAGTTTATCATTTTTTTTCTCGCTTGTAAAGGCTTTTTCTTATACTTTCATAAACTATTCACAAACTTCTATATGCATGTAAAAAATTTGTGTATTTTCCCCTGCAATTTGTGCGCAGGGTAAAAAACGGCATCACCCCTGTCTGCACAGAAACAGCGGTGATGCCGTACCGGTTCAGATAATATGCCTGCCCCACCGCAGCCAGAATTTCCGGAGCGGCTTTGCCTCTTTATACATTTCTCTTGCAAGCAGAAGCGCATTTTTCCGGATAATCTCCGCCTGCTGCGCAGAGACACCGTTCCGGCTGAACACAGCCTCCTGCTGAAGCGACACAATCTGTTTCAATCTGCCCGCCGGCAGCAGCTTGCAGTTTCTCTCCGCCGCCGCTGCAAATTTCTCATGTGTCATGCTGCCCTGTTCGATGTCCAGCATTTCCAGAAGCTGTAAAACAAAGCCGTATGACGCTTCGGCAGCAGTATTCGGGTTTTTGTCCTGCATGATGCGTTTCCGCCGGCGCAGCACAAATTTATGATAGCGGATATACAGCAGGACTGCCAGTGCGATGCTTGCGAGAATCAGTGCCCAGTTCAGAATCAGTCTGACCGGAACCCTGACGTTTTTCCGCATGGTGCCTGTTCCGGAAGAACCGGTTCCTGCCGAACCGGAGGTAGCGGGCGCAGTCCGGCTTGTCGCAGAAACAGAAGTTGCTGAGGTCGTGGTGGTTGTCGTTGAGGAGGCGGAGGAGGTCGCAAGGGTCTGCGTCACAGTTGACGTTGTGACAGGCGGGGAAGGTCTGTGCCAGATTTCCGCCACATTCTCCGTAAACTCATACGGATACCAGCCGTAGCCCTCAACGTATATTTCCGCCCATGCATGTGCCTGATAATCCGGAATCTGAATCTTGTAGTCGCCGCCGGTTCTGCCCGCCTCAAAATCAGAGGTTGTCATGACATATCCCTGGCAGTACCGCGCCGGAATTCCGCTCATGCGGCAGAGCAGCACAGCAGCAGAGGCATAGTGCGCACAGTATCCCTTATGGCTTCCGTGCAGGAAGTATTCCACAAAATCATTGTTGTCCGGTGTCTGCGGAGCAGCGGTTGTATATTCCGCTCCGTCCCAGATATACGAACGGATTGTTTCAAGTTTCTCATCCAGCGGAGCGCTGCTGTCCGGCATATACGGTTCAAACGCCTCCCGGATCCGCTGCATCGCCTCATTATCCGGCACATTCAGGTAAAGATCTCCGACAAATGATTCATAATCCGAAACAGCCGGATTCTGCGACGGCGCTGTGTTTTCCGAAAGCTGTTCCCATGTGGTCACCGCATTGTTCATCAGCCAGAAACTGTATTTCTGCTTATTTTCCAGTTCGATCTCGGTATCGAAGCGGTATTTGGTTCCCGCCTCCGGCACACACTGATACGGCAGATAATTGATATATTCCTTGTTTACGGCTTCGACATCGCAGTGCACGACGGGAAATTTTCCGC
Organism: Oscillospiraceae bacterium; assembly: GCA_017518255.1. Taxonomy (GTDB): domain Bacteria; phylum Bacillota; class Clostridia; order Oscillospirales; family Ruminococcaceae; genus Firm-04. Next base: position 51,948 of record JAFWVK010000044.1, on the reverse strand, counting down.
TTTCCGTCCGCAGCTCATCGGCATGGTCGGAGTGAAAAATCGTCTGCGGCATCCGGTTTTCGGAAGTCAGGCGGCGGAAGAGCTTCTGCTGTTTCCGATAAGCACCGGAAGCCAGTGCCCAGCCTTTTCCGGTATATTCCGAGCGGACAATTCCGCGGAGATAGTAGTCGTCAGCGGTTGCCGCTCCGCCGACGGTAATCCGCAGAACCGTACTGCCGTTAAAGTTCGGGTTTTCACTGCTTTTCAGATCAATCTCGTCCGAGATGCCGCCTTCTCCGAAGGACCCGGGGAGATGCCGGAAAATCTCCGATAATTCTTCGAGAGAGAAATTCTCATACGCCTCCATGATCTGCTTCCGTTTCCGGTTCAGATCTTCACTGCGGGAAAATTTCCGGGTTCCCGTCAGTGCAGCGGCACAGAGAGCCGCCGCCGCAAGAAGCAGAAGCAGCGCCGCGGGCTCGTATGCCGTACTGTCATGCTGTTCTTCGGAGACCAGAATGCTCTCTTTCTGTTTCTTCTTTTTTAAGACACTGACGGTCTTTTTCGCAGGCTTCCGCCGTTCAATGGCAATCGTGCCGATCCAGCAGAAAACGAGCATGAAGACTGCGATGCTTCTTGTCTCAAGTCCGAAATACAGTCCGCATTCCAGAAACGGAAATGTCACAAGGAAACGGATCCAGAAGCCGCTTTTGCCGGACTGCGGATGTGCCAGCAGCACATCGGAATATTCCAGCAAAGCCGAGAGCGCAATCACCAGCAGATCACAGATCAGGCGGATACAGTCTGTCTCATCCCATTTTCCGACCTGCATCGAGCCGTCATAGACGACCTCCTGCCAGAGAATTTTCTTGTGCATGATACTGTAAATGCCGCTGGTTCCGAGAATTGCCTCCTCGCGGAAATAGAGCAGCGCGGCAGGAACCGAAGCGAACACAACAAGAATACAGCCGAAGCCCAGCTTCGGATTGATCATGCGGAAGCCGCGCAGCAGCATCAGAATAACCGCTGAAAAGACCGCAAGATAATGCGGATTAACCGGAAGGTCATAGAAACCCTGAATGCTGTAAATCATGCCGAAGCAGCCGAGCATGGTAATGCACATGCGGACAAGCTGTTCCGGGAACGCATAACGCTCTTTGACCGACATGGAGATGCTGTCATGAATCAGGAGCGGAAAAGCTTTTGCGCTGTTCCGGGGCTGTGCGGAGCGGTGTCCTCGCTTCTCACTCATAGCCGTCACCTCCCTCATCCGGGAGATCGTCCTCAAACCGTTCATCTTCTTCCGGATTCGCCAGCACCGCCGGAAGCTCCATCATTGCGGGAATCAGGCGGAAGGCATCATCCGGCTTCAACATGATGTCTGCCTCCTGCTGTGTCAGAACGGCAAATACTGTAATCCGCTCCGGATTCGGAACAGAAAGCAGCAGTTCCCGCAGTTCCGCGGTCATCTGCGGCACAAAAAGCATAAAACGGTCATGTACGCGGGCGCCGCAGAGCAGTTCCGTAAGCGCCCTGTAAAAACCGGCTTTTTCCTCCTGCGGTTCCGGCTGCGTCTGCACAATGCCGGAAATCCATGCAAAGCACTCGCCCGGTTCCGTCATCCGATCGGTCAAACCGATGCCGGATTCCGGATGATACAGCGCCATTCTGCAAATTACGCCGCGCTGTGCAAGCTGATCTGCGGCGGTTGTCAGGCAGGAAAGCATCCTGTCGATGCGGAATGCCGAAACAGGCACGGTACCGGTATGCCGGTACTCCGGCAGAAGAATGCACTCATCCGAAAGCGGAAGACTGTATTCCTTAATCATCAGCGTATCAAGCTTGGAGCTGAGTTTCCAGTGAATCCGGGAAACCGGATCTCCCTCTCTGTATGCGTGAAGATCAAAAATCTCGGAAGGATCGTCGCCCGGTTTGATTTTGGAATATTCGTTTGCATCCGCATCCGGCTTCGGCTGCGGTGCCCAGTCCGGCGGAAAGACTGTCAGCGGACGCGGCATTACAACCACTCTGTCGCAGATGTTAAACCGTTTTTTCCGGTGAAACAGTCTCAGCGGGTCATAAATATCCAGTCTGGTCACACAAAGCGTTGTCACACCGCATGTCACAGTATGAAAGTTCAGCCGGATCCGCTGCATATTACGCGGCAGAATCGGCAGTGATACCGTCATTTTCCGCGTTTCTCCGTCAAGGCTGCTGGTATATTCCAGATCTGCGGTCGCATTCGCAGAGGAAAAAATACTCCCGTTCTGTACCTGAAGCACCCAGTCAAAGGGATCGCCCCGCCGGACATGATCCTGGCTGTGCTGAAGCGCCACCCGGACCGAATGCTTGAGCCGGATTACGGCAATCAGCGGGAAAACCGGAAACACTGCCGTAAAAATCAGCAGTTCCAGCGACAGCTTCCCGCGGTACAGAATAAAAAACAGCACCATTACAACAAGGAGAACCGCATACAGCAGCTTATTCCGGATCATCCCTGATACCTTTTCAGCTGCGGAACCGGAACACACCCCACAATTTCCTCAATAATCTGTTCCGGATAGATATTTTCGGTCTTTGCACGCGCACTGAGCAATACTCTGTGTGCAAACGCATCCTGCACAATCACACGGATATCGTCCGGAATCACGTAGTCTCTGCCGCGCACCAGCGCAGTGGCTTTTGCAGCGGCACAGAGTGCCAGAGAGCCGCGGGGGCTGACGCCGAGCCGCAGCATCGGATGTGATCTGGTCGCGCCGGCAAGCTCTGCAATGTATCGCAGAATCGCCTGATCGACATAGACCTGTGCGGCAGTATCCTGCAAAACCAGAAGCTCCTGACGGGTAATCACCGGTTCCAGCGTGTCAATCGGATTGGAGACATTCCGCGATGCAAGAATCTGCACCTCACTCTCAAGATCGGGATAACCCATGCGCAGGCGCAGCATAAAGCGGTCGAGCTGCGATTCGGGCAGCATCTGCGTACCGACCGAGCCGGCGGGATTTTCCGTAGCAAGAACACAGTACGGCTCCGGCAGGCGGTATGTTACGCCGTCTACTGTCACTGCACCCTCTTCCATCAGTTCCAGCAGCGCCGACTGCGATTTCGGAGAGGTTCGGTTGATTTCGTCCGCGAGCAGAAGGTTGCAGAAAGCGGCGCCCTCCTTAAACTGCATGGTTCCGGTTTCTTTCCGGTAAACCGAAAAACCGGTCACATCGCTCGGAAGGACATCCGGCGTAAACTGAATTCTGCGGTAATCCAGTCCGAGCGTCTTCGCAAACGCAAGTGCCAGCGTCGTTTTTCCGACGCCGGGCATATCCTCCAGCAGAACATGTCCTCTTGCCAGCATGGCAAGCAGCACTTTCAGAATAATCATATCTTTACCGACCACAACACTCTGCACAGCATGAAGGATATCCTGCGAATAAGCCGCTGCATCGCGTGCGGTCAGGGTTTTGATCTGGTTCATGTACGGCACTCCCATCTTTGTTTCCTGTTTTTTTCCGGTTTTCCCGGTCAAATGCCTTTTCATTATAACATATTATGGAGCAAAACGCAATGGGAGCAGAGAAAAAAGATTTCATCGTGAACCACATGAAGCCTGTCTTGGCGCCGGGCACTGCCCGGTTATAACATATTATGGAGCAAAACGCAATGGGAGCAGAGAAAAAAGATTTCATCGCGAACCACATGAAGCCTGTCTTGGCGCCGGGCACTGCCCGGTTATAACATATTATGGAGCAAAACGCAATGGGAGCAGAAGAAAAAAGTTTTCCCCGGAAACTGCATGGGACTCATCACGTCAGCTTCCTTTCAAAAAGTCCGTGTCACCGTCCGCAAGCGGCGCAGCTCTTTCAGCTTCTTAGGCATTTCCTCTTGACATTATTATGTCATTGTGATATAATAAAAGCACCTCGTTGCAGAACATTTTTGTGAAAAAGGGAGTGGCAATATGGCTTTTTGTGAAAATTGCGGTCGGGAATATCATGAAGGAAGTAAATTCTGCAACCGCTGCGGCGCAGCACTGCCTGCGCCGGAACAATATACTCCGTCTGCCGGGAATATGAATCCTGTACCTGTTCAGCAGCCGGTGTATCAGAATGCACAGACGGGAATGCAGAGGACCTATGCCCCTGCACCCACACCGGTTCCGCAGCAGGCAGTACAGGTTCCTTATGCGCCTGCACCGCCGCCGGTTTCACAGCCTGCACCCGGCGGAAGCAAACCGTGGGAAGCGGACAACCGTTCCGCATCGCCTAAAAATACAGATTTGTCAACACCGATGATTTTCCCGATTTCACCGGTTTTGCTGAATAAAAAACGAACAGCAACAATTATGTGGGTAATCAATATCATAATTGATTTTATCCTGATTATCTTCTTTTCAAGCAAAATCAGCGATTTGGAGGATTCTGCCCGCTGGTATTCCAGTGTTTCCGATGACATCAGCTTTTATAAATTTATCCGCACCTGCTTTATCATTATGATGATTGCGGAAATATATGCTGTCATCATGTACTTTGTCCAAAAAGACGGGGTTGAAAAATCCCGCATAGAAGTCTTTGACACCGGCATCAATCTGAACTACCAGTCATACTTTTCATTCAGGGCAGTCCAGGTTGTCTGGCAGAATATCGTATTTGTGGATGTTAAGAACGTCTTCAGTTTAAGCGATATTATCATTAAATACCGTGATCCGTACAGCCAGACAATTAAAACAGCACGTCTTGCAATCGAAAATACGTATACATGCGCAGATATCATCCGCGAAAAGGCCGGGCTTCGCCGATAAAGGAGGTTCCGCTATGCCATTCTGCATAAACTGCGGCAGGGAGTATCCGGCAGGAAAAAATTTCTGCCGTCACTGCGGTGCCCAGCTTCCCCCGATGGAACAAAATAATCTGCCGTTTCAGAATGCTGCACCATTATCCGCTTATCCGCAGCCTGCTGCACCGCAGCAATGGACAACACCTGCTCCGCAGCCCCGGTTTGCTTCACCGCCGAAAAATCCGACCTTTTATCTGGATCCGGAATGGGCAGCCGGAAGGAAACAGGCACCGGTCGGCTGGATTGTGCTTCTGGTTCTTTGGCTGATACTCGCACTCATTTTTTACATTCAAGCGCAGGACGCCCCCTTAAAGGACAGGAGCGGATATTTAGCCGCCTGCTGGGTTTCCGTAGGACTAGGGTTTATGCATGTCTGGGGAATCATCGAGTTTTACCGGAACAAATCTGTCTATGACAGCATCCGTGTTGAAATCCTCCCCGACGGCATCAATCTCTACTGCGTTGAGAAAAAACTGATAAGCCGGATCAGCATATACAGAATCGACTGGAAAAACATCCACAAAGTTCTGATCGGAGAAAATGGAATGCTTGAAATACATTTTTACGATAATTATCAGTGCATTAACCGCGTGATTCCGGACATTCCGATTGAAAAACCGGCTGAGTGTGCCGGCATCATCCGCCAAAAAGCCGGAATCCAATAATATTGAAAACGCCCCCGCCCGGAAGTGAATCCGTGCGGGGGTACTGTTATGCTTTTGAAATATGCTGCACAAGAATCCGCAGCCCCTCCAGATATCCGGGGAAGCCCTTGCCCTTGACTGTCGCGATGCACGCCTGCCGGATATAGGAAATTTTCCGGAATTCGTCACGCGAATCGGGGTCGGAAATATGCACCTCCACCGTCGGGAGCTGCACCGCCTTGACCGCATCAAGCAGCGCGACGCTGGTGTGCGTATAGGCGGCGGGGTTGATCAGAATGCCGTCAGCCCTGCCGTAAGCAGCCTGAATCCGGTCAACGAGCGTTCCCTCATGATTGGACTGGAAGAACTCGACGGTCACACCGAGCGCATCCGCCTCCCGTGCAATCATTGCCTCCAGCTCCGCGAGTGTTCCGGTTCCGTAATGCTCCGGCTCACGGATTCCCAGCATGTTCAAATTCGGACCATTGAGAACGAGTATATGCACAAAAATCCCTCCAGATTTCAGCCGCCGCAGCTTCGGGCGTGCCGTTGTTTTCAATTGCCGCATCCGCAAATTTCCGGTACAGCGGCATCCGGACCTCTGCCATTTTTTCGAGATCTGCGCCGAGAGAGAGCGGGCGTCCCTCTCTGCTGAGCTGCTCCGTCGGCCGGCAGATCTGATAAATTCTGCCGTTGCTGCGCAGGGGCGCATAGTTCCGCGCCTGCGTAACAACGCCGCCGCCCGTAACGAGAATCACACCGCGCTCAGCACTCTTTTCCGCAGTCACCTCAGATTCGATTCTGCGGAATTCCGCTTCTCCGCCCGCAGCAAAAATCTCCGGAATTGTTCTCTGCTCTTTCTTTACGATTTCCGCATCAAGGTCAATGACGGTTCTGCCGGTCAGCCTGCCGAGCGCTTCGCCGATGACGCTCTTCCCACTGCCGGGCATTCCGATCAGCACGATATTTTCGGCATCACGCTGCATATCCGCACCGATTTCCGCGATTTTCGCGTCGTCAATACTGCGGGAGAAGAAATATTCCGCTGCCTGCTTTGCCTGCGCAACCAGCATGGTCAGACCGCCCGCATACGGAATGCCGAGTTCCTCCGCCTGAAGCAGCAGTGCCGTTCGCTGCGGATTGTAAATCACATCCGCAACCCCGCGCAGATTCGGGAACAGGCGCAGGTCAGCCAGCGATGTTCCTGCGTGCGGGTACATACCGACCGGTGTCGCATTGACGATCAGCGTCGTCTGTTCAAAAAAGCGGGGCAGGTCATCATAGGTATATTCGGTTCCGGAAAGGTCGAGAACGGTCAGCGTGCGGCAGCCGTCAAGCTTTGCGATTGCCTGAATCGTCTGGGAGACACCGCCGTTTCCGAGCACGAGCACATTCTGTCCCGCAAAGGACAGTCCTCCCGCACGCATCATGCAGCGCAGCCCGTAAGCATCGGTATTGTATCCTTTCCATTTGCCGTTTTCCTGTCGGACAAGCGTATTGACGCTGCCGATTGCCTCCGCAAGCGGGTCAAGCTCCGCACAGAGCGGAATCACGCCGATCTTGTACGGAATTGTGACATTGAGCGCTTTCAGGCGGGTGTCACCGAGAAAATCCCCCAGCTCCTCCGGCTCCAGCTCATAGAGCGAATAATGCGGATTGCCGAGCGCTTTATGGATTTCCGGCGAAATGCTGTGTGAGAGTTTCCGCCCGATCAGTCCGTAGGGTGTCCGGAATTCGGTCATGATAAATCCTCCTGTTTTATGCGGGAACGCCGCGGTTTCGGTTCGGGCAGTTCCCCGTACATCGCTTCGAGCAGCTCTCTGAGGAATTCCCGGTTATCGGGATCCGAAACAAGCAGCATTTTCTTCGCGCCCGGATAGGGCTGCTCCTCCTCCGCCTCCGGCATCCGTTTTTTTGCAGATGCAGCCGGCTTAACCAGAAAGCGGTTGTCATAAATTCCGCCGATGATTTTCCCGCGGTAATAAATGATATATTCTCCCATCATCGCCTTATATGTCACATCTTCCGGCGGAAGCTGGTCGAGAATATAATCCAGATAACACTTATCAGAAGCCATACACATTTCCCTCAGCCGATCATCTCGGAATAGTTTCCGAGCAGTGAGAAGGAATCGCAGGTGCGCTCCATTTCGCAGAGCAGACCGAGAACGCCCTCCTGATGCAGATTGCATTCGAGATCCATAAAGAAGCGGTAGGAGAAATTTGTGCCCGGAATCGGCATACTTTCAAGCTTGCACATATTGATGCCGAGCGCGGAAATCTTTGCGATCATCTGGTTCAGCGCACCCGGAGAATTGGCGCAGTTGACCAGAATGCTCATGCGGTCTGCGCCAGCGTAGCTCTGCGCACCCTTTGCGATGCAGAGGAACCGCGTATCATTGTTCGATTCGTTCTGGATATCGTCGGAGAGAACTGAAAGACCGTAAAGCTTTGCGCAGGCTTCACCGGCAATTGCCGCGACCGATTTATCGTGCAGTTCTGCTGCACGCTGTGCGGCGTGTGCCGTACTGGTGCAGGGAATTACGTCAGCTCCGGTGAGGGACGCGAGAAATCTGCTGCACTGTCCGGCAGCCTGCTCGTGCGTGTAGATTGTTTTGATGTCGCTGAGCGCTGCATCCTTCTGTGTCAGCAGCACATGCCGGATCAGCAGACGCACGCTGCGAACGATGCAGAGATCGGGTTCCCGCAGCAGATCGAACACCTGTCGGACGGAACCGTTGACGCTGTTTTCAATCGGCAGGATGCCGAACTGACACAGCCCAGCCTGCACCGCCTGTACCACGGCACGGAAGCCGTCCACAAAAATAATATCGCCCTTCGGGAAGAGTCTGTCGGCGGCAGCGCCCGCATGGCTGCCTTCGACGCCGGAAACGGCAATGCGTCCGGTCTGCGGGAAGACAGCCTGCTCGTGGCTGCACATCGCGGCAACTCTTGCGGCAACGCTGGTCGCCGGAATGAGCTGCGCTGCCTGCCGCGCACGGGAAAGCTCCAGAATCAGCCGGAACAGAAGATGCGCCGCATTGCCGAATTCGCCGGCATTTTCACGCACCTTCATCAGAATCGCACGTTCGCGGACAGGGTCGTAGAGCGGACGGGAGGTGTCGCGGCGTTTGACGTCCACAACCTTGTCAATCAGCTCCATCCGCCTGACAAACAACGACAGCAGCTCTTTGTCTACCGTATCAAGCTCTGTCCGAATATCCTGTAAATCCATCATGATTCTCCTTTTCAGCAAGCTGAGCATCTGCCGTCAGCAGATCCAGTATCACCAGAGCTGCGGCAGCTTCAATCACCGGCACCGCACGCTGTACGATGCAGGGGTCGTGTCTGCCCTTGATTTCCAGCACTGTATTCTTCCGCTCAGAGAGTGAGACGGTTTCCTGCGGCTGTGCAATAGAAGGCGTCGGCTTGATGCCGACACGGAATCTGAGCGGCATACCGGTTGTGATACCGCCGAGAATTCCGCCGCTGTGATTTGTTTTTGTCAGAATTCTGCCGCTGCCGTCAATACAGAAGGGGTCATTTGCCTGTGAGCCGCGCATTTCCGAGAGTGCGAAGCCGTCCCCGAATTCCACGCCCTTGACTGCCGGAATCCCGAACAGCACCCGTGCCAGACGGTTCTCAACGCCGTCAAACATCGGGTCACCCAGTCCGGCAGGCAATCCGGTTACGGCGCATTCAACCGTTCCGCCGACCGAATCCAGTGCTTCTTTCGCCGCAAGGATTTCGTTCTGCATTGCTTCTCCCTGCACATCGGAAATTACGGGAAACGCTTTCTCCGCAATTTCCGCAAACAGCGCCGCATCCGGAAACAGCGGGAACGGATCGTCCTGAACACTGCCGACCGAACGCAGATGCGCACCGATCTCAATTCCGCGGCTTGAAAGGATCTGCTTCGCGATTCCGCCCGCCGCACAAAGCGGCGCGGTCAGTCTGCCGGAAAAATGTCCGCCGCCGCGCATATCCGCTTTGCCGTTCCATTTTACGCCGGCGGTATAATCGGCGTGCGAGGGGCGGGGGCAGTCTGCCAGATTGCTATAGTCGCCGGAGCGCGTATTCGTGTTCGCGATCTCAAGGCAGAGCGGAAAGCCGTTGGTTTTGCCGTCGGTCACGCCGGAGATAAAGCGCGGGACATCCGGCTCCTTCCGCGATGTGGAAAGCGCGTTTCTGCCGCCCTGCCGCCGCTCCATAAACCGCATCAGCCGATCCGTGTCGATCGGAAAGCCCGCCGGCAGTCCGTCGATCACCGCGCCGATGCCGGTTCCGTGCGATTCGCCGAAAACCGACACACGCAGGCGTTCACCAAAACTTGATGCCATGTTAACCCTCCTGAAACTGATTTTGAAGATTCTCTGCAATAAATTCAAAAAAAGGCTTACGATTCACGTCACTGCTGTGATTCTTCCGCCAGCGGTATGATTCCGCGATTCCATCCGCAAGCGGAACGGTTTCCGGCAGCAGCGCCTTCTGCGCGGAGACGTCCAGACGGTAGGCATAGGGGTAAAACGGGAAATAGCTTCTCTGCGGAATCACCGGGGAAACATACCGGAATTCCGGAACCTTATCCGCCGCGGCATAGCAGAGCCGCACCCACTCCTTTGCAGTGCATGTCTCCGGATTTCCGGCATTCAGAATATGCTGCTGCGGGCGCCGCTCCCAGATTGCCTCGATCAGCCTGCACAGGTCGGCGACATGGAAGAATTGCAGCGGCAGACTGCCGTCGCCCGGCAGATAAAACGGCAGATTCCGCTCTGCACATTCAAATACAAACGCCTCGCGGTACACATTGTTCATCGGGCCGTAAAGATACGGCGGGCGAATGACATACGCATCCGGCAGACGCTTGAACAGTTCGGATTCTGCGTCGATTTTATTGGTTCCGTAGTCGCCCCAGAAAACATTTCTGCCCAGCGCCTGCCGCTCCTGAAAGGGCTGCGGCAGTGTCTCCGGATAGACCGCACTTGAACTGAGCAAAATATATTGTCCGAAATCGCTCAGTGCATCCAGAAGCAGCGCAACATCTTTTCCGGTGTAGGCGGTGATATCCAGCACTGCGTCAAAGGAATACCGCTTCAGAGTCTGACTCAGACTGTGCCGGTCGGCGCAGATATGCCGGACACCTGCGGGCTGCGGTCTGCTGCCGCGGTTCAGCACATACACCGTATGACCGGCTTTTGCAAAATACTCCGCAGTAAACCGGCTGACAAAAACCGTTCCGCCCGTAACCAGTATGTTCATTTCTTTCCCCTCCCGATGCGGCGAAGTTCAGTCTTCTCTCTGAATCCTGCCGCCAAGCGCACAGTAATCCGTAAAAAATGCGGGATAAGATTTATTTACTGCCTCTGCACCGAGGATTGTGACCGGCAGTTCGCATTTCAGCGCGGCAATTGCCGCCGCCATGACCAGCCGGTGATCGTTTTTGGCATCGACCGTTCCGCCGCGGAGCGTTCCGCCGTATACGGACAGACCGTCCGGCAGCTCATCCGCTTTTCCGCCGAGCGAGCGCAGCAGCTCTGCGGTTGCCGTCAGCCGGTCGGACTCTTTGAGCCGCAGCCGTTCCGCATGCACAAAATGTGACACACCCTCCGCCGCACAAGCTGCCCGCACCGCCAGAATCGGCAGAAGATCAGGGATTTCCTCCATAGATACATCGAAACTGCGCAATTCGCTTCCAAAAGTGCCGACGGTATCCCCCTGTCCGGTGCAGCCCGCACCCGCATCACACAGCAGCGGGAGAATTGCCCTGTCGCCCTGCACGGATGCACGGGAAAGCCCGGAAACGGAAACTCCGCCGCCCTGCTGCAAAGCTCCCGCAGTCAGCCAGAATGCCGCATTCGACCAGTCTCCGTCCATACTGATTTCATCCGGGAAATGCAGCTTTTGCTTGCCTTTGATGAAATACGAAAAGCGTTCTCCGTCCCGACGAACCGCAATCTCCGCACCGAAGAGCCGGAGCGTATCCAGCGTCATCCCGACATATGCTGCGGATTGCAGCGGTGTCGTCAGCCGGATTTCGCTGTCCGTATCACAGAACGGCAATGCCATCAGCAGCCCGCTCAGAAACTGGGAGCTGATATTGCCGGGAATCTCATAACAGCCGCCGTGCAGCTCGCCCTCCGCTGTCAGCGGCAGAGAAGTTCCGTGAAAGCGCACGCCGTGCGCAGTCATTGCATCGGTCAAAGTCCGGATCGGACGTTCCGGCAGTCTGCCGGAACCTGTGACGGAAATTTTCCCGCAGACGCACATCGCAGCCGGCAGCAGAAAGCGCAGGGTTGAGCCGCTTTCCCCGCAGTCCAGCGCCGCATATGCCTGCCGCTGCACCGGCATAATCTGCAAGCCCGTTTCGGTTTCTGCAAAACCCGCGCCGAGCGCCTTCAGGCAGCGGACGGTCGCCGCAATGTCATCGCAGAACGGCGCATACAGCGGAATCAGACCGCCGTTTTCCGAGAGTGCCGCACAGATCAGCTTGCGGTGTGCATCGGATTTGGAGGGAATTGCACGGATTGTGCCGGAAAGCCGCCCCGGAAAGCAGGTGACGTTCATGCCTGTCCCTCCAGTCCGTCCGCAAACAGTGCGCCGAGCGCATTAACCGGCATCCGCTCCATGCGGCATTTCCCGACTGTTTCCGGCAGGATCACGGTGATTTCGGATGCCGCAGCTTTTTTATCCAGTGCCGCAATTTCCGCCATCGGCTCCGCGGCAAAGGGACAGACCGTCGGCAGACCGCTGCGGGTCAGCGTGCGGAGAATCCGTGCGCCGTTTCCGGCAGACAGAATGCCGCGTTTGACGGCAGCCCGCGTGACAATCGCCGTTCCGATTGCAACCGCATGTCCGTGTGATATTTCAAAATTACTGAGGCGTTCAATGGCATGTGCTGCGGTATGTCCGAGATTCAGCAGCTTGCGCACGCCCTTTTCGGTCGGGTCTTCCGTCACGATTTTCGATTTATAGATCACGGAACGTGCGATGATTTCCTCGTAGTGCTCCGAAGGATTGCCTGTTTCGTAGATTGCAAACAGCGCCGGATCGTCGAGAATGCCGTGTTTGATTGCCTCTGCGGAGCCGTCCTGTATTTCATGCGGGGAGAGCGTTTGCAGTGTGTCTGTATCGCAGATTACGGCAAGCGGCTGATGAAACAGTCCGGCAAGATTTTTGCCGTGTTCGAGATTGACCGCAGTTTTTCCGCCGACAGAGGCATCCACCGCCGCGAGCAGCGTTGTCGGGAGCTGCACAAACGGAATACCGCGCAGATAGCATCCCGCCGCAAAACCGGTCAGATCACCGACCACGCCGCCGCCGAGTGCAGCAGCAAGGTCTGCACGGGTCATGTGCGCTTCGCAGAATGCCTCCAGCAGTTCGCCGAAAACTGCGACCGATTTGCTTTCCTCGCCGGCATTTACAATATGGGAAAAGACCTGAAAGCCCGCTTCGGAAAAGGATTCCGCAGCCTGCTCCAGATACAGCGGCGCAACATTGGTGTCACTGACAATCATAACACGGCAGGGCTTTTTCAGCTTTGCGGTTTCCGCTCCGGCAGTTTTCAGCAGTCCGCTGCCGGTCAGAATCGGATAAGATACGCCGTCAGGCGTTGTCAGAATATGTTTGTGCATCTTGTTTCTCCTTTATCGGTGCTGCTGTGCGGTATGCTTTAATTTCCTCCGGCGGAGGCTTTGAGAATTCTGCCCTCACGGAGGCAGGCACAGAGCTTTTCGGCATCGTTGGTTTCCAGCGCTTCGAGGTAGGGCTTGAGATTGTCAATCAGAATCCGCAGCTCCTCCGCCAGATACTCACGGTTATCGAGCATCAGCTCCGTCCACATATTCTCATCCAGACGTGCAACTCTCGTCAGGTCACGGAAGCTGCCCGCCGAGAAGCCGCGGCGCTTCTGCGCAGTCGGCGATTTGACATACGCGCCGGACACAATATGCGCAAGCTGCGAGGTATAAGCGATAATCCGGTCATGCTCATCCGGATTCGAGAAGGTCAGGTGCGCAAAGCCGATATCGGTGAAGTAGTTTTTCAGCATTTCCAGCGTCGGAAGATCGGTGTTTGCATCCGGCGTCAGAATCATCGACGCGCCGTCAAAGAGCGATTCGCTTGCATTGACAAAGCCGCCTTGCTCCTTGCCCGCCATCGGATGTCCGCCGATGTAGCGGAAACCGCTTTTTTGCGCAATTTCAGCCATTTTTCCGACAACCGCACGCTTGACGCCGCAGATATCGACGAGAATGCAGTGCGCCTTGCCGAGCTGCTCTGCGTGTTCGGTTGTCCAGCGGATTGCCGCACCCGGACGAAGCGCCGTGATGACCAGATCGCAGGATTCGAGCAGCTCGTCCGTGAGCGCTTTGTCAATTGCGCCCGTCATCCGCGCAAACATCATAACTTCCTGATCGAGATCAAAGCCGTAAACTGTGTGCAGTGTCCGTGATTTGGTCGCTTTGGCATAGGATCCGCCGATCAGTCCCAGCCCGATAATTGCAATATTCATGTCATGCTCCTTTATGAATCCGTGCGGTTGATTTCCGCGATATTCTCCAAAGAATCCGCCTGCATCTCCGTCCATGCGGGTCGAAATCCGCTTCTGACGGCGTTGCGTGCAGAGGGCAGATTGCACCATGCACAGCAGTAAAACGGAACCTTGTCTTTGTTCAGTATTTCAAGCGCCAGCCGGCTGGTCAGTGTCGCGGCAATGCCTCTTCTGCGGTATTCCGGCAGGACGTCTATCCCGATCTGGTACATCTCCGCACAGTCCGCAGAGCAGCCTGCCAATCCGATCAGCCTGCCGCCGTCATAGGCACCGACGCCCAGAACATCCAGCTCTGGACGCTTTTTGCAGAGTGCATTTGACCACGCCGGCAGATAGAGTTCCGCAAAATCCGTCTGTGTCAGAACCCGCAGCTCATAACCGCAGGGCAGCGGCTTCAGTGCGTTCAGATCGGGCAGCCAGTATTCCGCCGTGAAGCTGACCCCGCATCCGAAGGGCGCGAGTGCCTCATGCAGCATATGCAGATGCGGCGGCTCAAAGCAGTGTGCGGCGGGGTAGCGATTCAGATAATCTGCGGCGATATCCCGCAGCGGCGCACTGACCGATGCAACAATATTGCTGCCGTAGCTGACAAAATACGCGGGATACGGCAGCTTCAGATATTTCCGCGCATCCGGCGGGGAAACCGCAGCCGTGATAACCGGCTCATTCCGGAAAAAATCCTCCGGCATACAGCCAAGCTCCGCCGCAGACTGCCGCAAAGCCGTTTCATAGATTTGCTTTTGGGTCATGCTTTCCTCCGTTCATATCTGACCGTGATACATTCTCCGCACTGCCGGAAGCAGAGTGCCTCCGCCAGTCGGCGCGATGCCGTATTGCCGGCATGGCACGCCCAGACCGGCTGCTTCCCCTGTGCAAGCGTGTATGCGATCATGGCACGGACAGCTTTTGCGGCAAGCCCGCGCCTGCGGTATGCGGATGCAGTTTCGACACCGATATCCATTTCACGGTCACTGACCGCAGCCGAAAACGCCCATGCCGCGGGTTGACCGTCCTGTATGATACAGTAGCCCTTTCCGTTTTTCAGGAACTGTTCGCCTTCCGTCCATGAAAACGCCGGTGTGATGCTTCCGGCGAGCTGCGGCAGAATCGCTGCCGTAATCTCCGCAGCTTCGGGCGGAGCAGGGATCTCTGCGGCTCCGTCATAGCGGAAAAACAGCCGTCTTTCCTGCACAAAACCTCTCTGCGGTGCATAGCGGTCTGCCGTCTGCCGGTCCTCTGTCAGCAGCAGAAATCTCCGGAACGGCGCCGGATTTCTCATCATCTCCGCAATCTCCGAAAGCTCGGTTTCTCCGGCATTTCCAAACAGAAACGCAAAGCCGCAGCAGTGCCGGACAAGCACCGTTTTTCTCGAATCATCTGCAAAAATGCTGCCGGACTGAATTCCCTTTGCAACGGAAAGCGGATATACTGCACCGCAGCACTCCGGAGCAATCCGCCCGATGACCTCCGGATACCGCTCCGGCGGGATGATATGCAGGCTCATGCTTCCTGCAAAAATCCGTGCAGTGCGTGCAGCTTCTTTGCGAGCGTATCAAATGCCTCCGGCTTGATCGACTGCGGACCGTCACAGACTGCGTGTTCAGGGTCGTTGTGTACCTCGACAATCAGACCGTCCGCGCCCGCCGCAACTGCCGCCGGTGCAATCTTCGGCACCATCCACGCCTTTCCGCAGGCATGGCTCGGATCGACAATAACCGGAAGATGCGTCAGATGCCGCAGAACCGTAACCGCGCCCAGATCAAGTATATTCCGCGTATACGTTTCAAAGGTACGGATGCCGCGCTCACAGAGAATCACATTGTGATTGCCGCCCGCCATGATGTATTCCGCGCTCATCAGCCATTCCTCGTAGGTTGCAGAGAGTCCGCGCTTCAGGAGCACAGGCTTCTCCTGATGCCCAAGCTCTTTCAGCAGCGAGAAATTCTGCATATTTCGTGCGCCGACCTGAATGATATCAACATCCTTGAACGCAGGAAGATGCTCGGCGTCCATAATCTCAGTGACAATCGGGAGACCGGTTTCCTCTCTCGCGATTTTCAGCAGCTCCAGCCCCTCAAGCCCCATGCCCTGAAACGAGTACGGCGAGGTACGGGGCTTGAATGCGCCGCCGCGCAGGACAGTCGCGCCGCTTGCCTTGACTGCCTTCGCAATCCCGACAATCTGTTCTTCGCTCTCCACGGAGCAGGGGCCTGCCATCAGCGTCAGCGTTCCGCCGCCGATCTGTGCGCCCCGGACCCGAATCACTGTCGGCTCCGGATGAAATTTCTTGTTTGCGTGCTTATAGGGCTCCTGCACGCGCTTGACGTCCTCGACAATTTCCAGCGCGGAAATCAGATCTGCGTCAATCGCTGCCGTATCGCCGACCAGTCCGAGAATCGTGCGGGAGGTTCCGACGCTCTCATGTACGTCAATCTGCTTTTCTTTCAGCCATGCGATCAGGCTGTCAAGCTGCGCCTGATTGGGGTTTTCTTTCAGTACAACGATCATAATACTCTCCTTCTGTTCTCCGGAATAAAACAAAGCGCTTACAGCCGGATGACTGTAAGCGCTTTTGCATGCATATCAGAAAACCGCGGAACGCGCGCTGCTGCACAATGCACAAGTGTTTTCAGCCATACCGAATCTGACCTTATCCGGATAATAGATAAAGCCGTAAAATCGGTATTCGGCTGTCTTGCTGCACAGACCGGTCATACTTTTGCGCTCCTTTTGTTTCGGGATGCACTCATTATAGCATAAATCATGCAGAATTGCAATAGGCAAAATGCACAAACATTTTATCGCGTTAAAGTCTTGCAGTGTGAAAGCGTCAGCGCTTTGCGCGCTTGCTGTCGGTCAGACCGAGGATATAGTCCGTGCTGGTGCCGTAGTAATGCGCGAGCTTGATAATCACCTCGACCGGAACATTTCGCAAGCCGCGCTCATACTTGGAATACAGAGACTGATCGCAGAACAGGTACTCGCAGATTTCTTTCTGTGTCTTGTCGTTGTCCTCCCGCAGATCGCGGATTCGGCTGAACAGCATCGGCATTGCCGCTCCCTCCCTTTTTCCGGAATCCATTTTTATATTCCCGGATTTTTCTCTATTATAATATAGGAAAAGGGAGGAAGTCCCGAAATTGGGCAATGTGTCCTTTTTGTAGGATTGCACAAGCAGCCATCCGCTGACTTGTGAAAAGCGGAGAATCTTTTCTGTCAGTATTGACATATTGGACATATTGTCCTATAATAAAGAAAAAGAATTGTTACGCATACCAAAGAAAGGAGGATATCTTTATGGATGCAATTAAAGTTTACTGCCCCCATTGTAATGCTGAATATAAGATAACACCCAAATCGGATATAGAACCAGAAATGATAAAATGTGATTTTTGTTTAGAACCATTTATTCCTGATTTGAACGATTCACAACGCGACATGCTGCAAAAAGAAAAAGACCGTTTGATTATAAAAAACGCACTTGATATGCATATGGAAAAAACTGTAATGCTGCAAAAGCTTAATGAATTATGCAAAGAAGAATCTTCATTAAAACGCAAAGAATATCAAATGCCTGTCATCAAGCGTAATGAGCAAGCGTTCAAGGTGGAAATTGCAGGTATTTCTTCTCCCTTTTTATTTGGGCTAATTGCAATTTACTGCATTTCAGGAAAAGAAATAGCTGCTTTTCTGATTTTTGCTTTATTAACTGTTGCATGTGTTCCTGTTTTCCGGCTTTGTATCTGCAAATTAAAAGAAGAAACATCCAATATGCACGCCAGAACAGTCAACGCAGAAACAGAAAGAGAGCTTTTCATTTCAAATAAAGAAAGAGAACTTGAATCCTTATCTAATAAAATTGCCGAAACAAGAAAAGAACTTGAAATTGCTGATAAGCAAACACACATTTCGTTTCTGATAGATAAATATCAAACTGTAGAAGCTCTTAGGTTCATTTATGATAAATTGTCACGCAACCCAGACTACAGCTTACACGAAGCCCTCTACTACTACGATGTAAAACTTGAAAAAGACGAAAAAAACAAACGCGAAGAACAACTCGAAGCAGACAGAATTCGCCGCGAAGATCAGCGGGAATCTGAAAAGATTCGGCTTGAAGACGAAAGAGCCAGACGGGAAGATTTGTTTCGGGCGGAACTGATTCGCAGAGAAGCTGAGCTTGAATTCAGAGCGCGTCAGCCTGTGACGCCAAATGTCGTCATTCAGCAAAACTTTTCTGCGAATAATCTACACTCAAATACACCGACGTATAATCCGGATAGGATTGTCGAAGGGAAAGCGCCAAGAATATGTCCTAATTGCCATTCCGGATTACAATGGCATTTTACAGGTCAGAAGAACGAAGGATTCAGCGGTGGAAAAGCTGCTGTCGGATTTGTATTTCTCGGTCCACTTGGTTTGCTAGCAGGTGCCGCCGGAAAGCCGACCTACATATGGCATTGCGACACATGCAATTTCACTCAGCGTTACAGGGAACAATAGTCAATTGATCATTTTTTTATTGCTTTTTCACATTTATAATCTTTGAAATTGGATGAAGGCATTGACATTCATTACTCAGTTTGATATAATACAATTGGCACATATTCTTCAAATTTAATTCTATGGAGGTATAAATTATTGAAGAGTAAAGTTAAGAGTAATCCCGATAATCTTAACACATCTACTTCATCTTCGGTAAAATTTCAGAACGTAAGTGCTGCTTTGCAAGTAATGAATGATAAGCCCGTTGAGAATGAGTGTTTTGCCGCACTCCAACTAGTCTTTCAAGCTTTTGGTAGTATATCAAACATCTTGCAGGTTCTAGGGTCACGAACTGATTATTGTTATCGTTTTGTTGCGGAATCCATTACTGAGCAAATGGAAGATCCCAATCTATCGTATACTGAAAAAGCGCAGCTTCGCAATGAACTATGGAAGAACGCTGATCTATGGAAAAAGAATCTCAGCTATAAGGATATAGTTTTCGCTGTTGCGATACACATTGGCATAGTTGCTATGCTATGCTTTATTATCCGTCTCTTTGTTCGGAGATAACTATGCTGGAATAAACCCTTGGCTTAGCGTATAATTTATTTCTTTATTGAATATGTGCCTCCCGCCGGAACCTCCGGCGGGAATTTTTATTTCTCAGCCGTTGCGTTTTTTCGCATTATGTGGTATAATGAAAATAACTATACAATAAGGACGCTGAATTATGAGAATCCGATTCAAAAAATGGGCAAGACCGGAAATTGCAGCGGCGCCGTTCTGCATGGACGATGCGAGAGCGCTGCACGGACGCTGGCGCAAAGGCGCAGCATATGCCAAGCCGGAGCAGCCGCTCTATGTCGAGCTGGGCTGCGGAAAGGGCGGCTGGGTGTCGCAGGCGGGCGTGCTGCATCCGGAAATCAACTATCTTGCATTCGATATCAAATCCGAGATGCTGGGCATGGCAAAGCGCAAGACCGAAAAAGCTTTTGCGGAAGCCGGCAGAGAGATTGACAATGTCCGGCTCTCGATCATCAACATTGAGAAAATCTCAGAGGTGCTTGCGCCGGAGGACGGCGTAGACCGCATCTACATCAATTTCTGCAACCCGTGGCCGAAGGAAGGGCACAAAAAACGCCGCCTGACGCATCCGAGGCAGCTTTGTCAGTACGCGGCAATTCTGCGCGGCGAGCTGCACTTCAAAACCGACGACGCGGATTTGTTTCATGAGTCGATTGACTATTTCCGGGAATCGGGCTGGGAGATTCTGCATCTGACAGAGGATCTGCACGCAGATGAGCCCGCGGACAACATCCGAACCGAGCACGAAAATATGTTCACGGAAATGGGCAAAAAAATCCATTTCCTGATCGCAAAACCGCCCGCAGATGCCTTCGGCAAGCCCGTCCCGGCATATACGAGGGAGAAAAAGGAGCAGAACGCTTAAAGGAGCTGATTGGGATGCCGAAAAAGATCATCACCTGTTTTCCGCTGCAATATACGGATAAGCAGCGACTTTTGAAGGGCTATTTCAGAGAAATGATACGCGAGCTAAACGGAACGAATACGTGGAAACGATTGCTATACACCTATACGATTCTCTTTCTTTCGGAATATATCGAGCTGGATAGACAGCAGCGTACACTGCTTTTTGAACGGCTCCGCTCGGAAACGGTTCAAACAAATGCACTTAACGGCATCCTCAGCGAATTGTTTGCAAATCTGCCAAAATCGCAGCCTGAGCCGGAGCAGCCGATAGATGTTCCGCTCTATTCTAACTATGATGAAGATGGTTCTGACGAAGATGACTTTGATGACGATTTAGATGAAGAGTATGACGATGATGAGGATGAAAACTACGAGCAGCCAAGCCGTGGACTGTTATCAAAACTAATAGACTGGTTTTATCCGGAGGAAGCAACGGAGCCCAATTATTCCGAGCAGCTTCGCGAGCTGAAAGGGAAGCTCGAATCCGGCGAAATCACGAAAGAAGAATTTACGCAGAAAAAACAAGAAATACTCGATCAGATGATATAAAGGGGTGTGACCCATGGAAAAGGAATGGCGCCGGAGCAGCAAGGACGGCAAGCGCTTTTTTCACGCAGGCTTCGGGCGGCAGGATGCCGTCGGCGCCGAGAAGCCGAGCGATGCAATCCCGATTCAGGAGGGCATCCGGCTTTTCGCCGCAAAAGGAATAGATGTCATCTGGAAGTATGTTCTGGTGCGCCATGCACTGAAACGGGTATTCCGCCGAAAAAAGAAGCGCCGAAAGGGGAAATGAACACATGGAAACCATTCTGATTCGCAATGTCCGCGCAGTTGACAGCCTGCGGGACGCAGAATGCGATATTCTGCTGAAGGACGGCAGAATTGCCGCAATCGGACAGAATATTGCCGCAGAAGATACCGCTTTCCGTGTCATTGACGGCAGCGGACTCGCCGCAATGCCGGGGCTGTTTGATATGCATGTGCATTTCCGCGACCCCGGACAGACGCACAAGGAGGATGTCAATACCGGTTCTGCCGCGGCACTTGCAGGCGGCGTGACGGGAGTGCTCTGCATGCCGAACACAACCCCGCCGATGGACAATCCGGAGCAGGTGCGGGAATTCCTCGAAAGAGCGAAGAAAACCGGCGTGGACGTGCATCAGGCAGGCACCCTGACCGTCGGGCTTAAGGGTGAGCGGCTTGCTGATTACGAAGCACTGAAAGCGGCGGGCGTTACGGCGCTTTCCGATGACGGCAGACCCGTCCCGACTGCGGAGCTCATGGAACAGGCTCTTGCGAATGCGAAAAAAGCCGGACTGCCGGTTGTTTCACACTGTGAAGACCTCGCAATCATTGACGGCGGCATCATAAACAAGGGCGCCGTCTCGGAACAGCTCGGCGTAAGGGGCATGGACAGACTCTCTGAGGATTCCGTCACTGAGCGCGATTTGCAGGCTGCACTGAAAACCGGCGCTCAGCTCCACATCTGCCATGTCTCTACCCGCGGCAGTACCGATGCCGTGCGGCGGGCAAAAGCTGCCGGCGGGAATGTCAGCTGCGAGACCGCCCCGCATTATTTCCTGCTGACCGATGAGCTGCTCCTGAAGCAGGATGCGGATTACCGCATGAACCCGCCGCTGCGCACGCCGGACGATGTGCAGGCGATCACCGAGGGCATTCTCGACGGCACAATCGACTGCATCATCACCGACCACGCCCCGCACACAGCCGAAGAAAAGGCGGATTTCCGCAAGGCGCCGAACGGTGTCGTCGGGCTCGAAACCTCTCTTGCCGCGACGCTGACCGCATTTTATCACACCGGGAAGCTGCAATTACAGGATATCGTCCGCCTGATGCATGACAACCCGAAAAGGCTGCTGCATCTGCCGGTTAATACGCTCAGCGTCGGTGAACCGGCAGACCTGATTCTGGTTGATCTGAACCGGACATGGACGGTCGATCCGGATAAGCTGCATTCCAGGTCACACAATACCGTTTTCAAGGGCATGACCTTCACCGGAAAAGTCATGATGACGATTACCGGCGGAGAAATCCGGTATACATACGAAGAATAACACCTTAAAAGGAGGAAATCACTATGGCACCGAGAAGAAAAACCGATGCGCCGGTCGTTGTGATCTTTCCGGGCACACCTGCCCCGCGCAGAAAACGCAGACAGTCCCCGACAACCAAATTAAAGCGCAAAATCGCAAACGTCACCGGAATCCCGACCACCTCCGCCGGCAGAAAACGCAAGGCTGAACACATGGTCTGTGATTTTCTCGGCAATGCGATTGATAAAATCGCCGGGAAATAAAACCCGAACCTGACAACAGAAAGGATGAACCTTCCGTGAAAGAACTGATTACACTTTTGAAGCAGAATGCCCGCCTGAGCAATGCTGAGCTGGCAGCTATGCTGGGCAGAACCGAAGAAACCGTTGCAGCACAGATCGCCGAGCTGGAACAGACCGGCGTCATCCGCGGATACAGCGTGATTGTTGATGACGAACTGGCTGACCGCGATACTGTTTCCGCCTATATTGAGCTAAAAGTTACCCCGCAGCCGGACTGCGGCTTTGACGAGCTGGCAAAAATGCTTTCTTCTTTTGACGAAATCGAATCGGTTACGCTGATGTCCGGCGGCTACGACCTCGGCATTACAATCAGCGGCACCGGTCTGCGCGATATCGCAACTTTTGTCGCACAGCGGCTTGCGACTCTGGACGGCGTCATCTCGACCAGAACACATTTTGTCCTGAAACGCTATAAGGAAAAGGGTATTCTGATTCAGGATGAACCGGACGATGAAAGAGGTGTCGCATTTTGAATTACAGTGAAATCCTGTCCCAGCGGGCGCAGGCAATCTCACCCTCCCCGATCCGCAGATTCTTCGATCTGGCGGAAACCATGGAGAATGTGATCTCGCTCGGTGTCGGTGAGCCGGATTTCCGGACACCGTGGACAATCCGCTCCGCTGCAATTTCCACGCTGGAGCGGCAGCCGATCTTCTACGGCGCAAACTCCGGTCTGCTGGCACTGCGTCAGGAAATCTCCGAATATATGCACCGCAAATACCGGCTTGAATACTGTCCGGAAAATGAACTGCTTGTCACCATCGGCGGCTCGGAGGCGGTTGATCTGACCTTCCGGACACTGCTGAATCCGGGCGACGAAGTGCTGATTACAGAGCCGTGCTTTGTGTGCTATGCACCGCTTGTCTCAATGGCGGACGGCGTACCTGTCTCACTCCCGACCAAAGAGGAAAATCAGTTCCGGCTGACAGCGGAGGAACTGCGTGCGGCAATCACACCGAAAACCAAGCTGCTGATGATCTCCTATCCGAACAACCCGACCGGCGCAATCATGGAGCGCGAGGATTACGAAAAACTGGCAGAGGTTCTGCGCGGAACCGATATCATGGTTCTCTCCGACGAGATCTATTCGGAGCTGACCTACGGAACCAAGCATGTCTCCATTGCCGAACTTGACGGAATGCGGGAACGCACCGTTGTTGTCAACGGCTTTTCCAAAGCGTTTGCCATGACCGGCTGGCGGCTCGGCTGGATGGCAGCACCGCCCGAAATCATTGCACAGGCGCGGAAAATCCACCAGTATGCGATTATGTGTGCGCCGATGGTCAGCCAGCGTGCTGCCGTCGAAGCACTGAAGCACTGCGACGGCGACACAGCTCATATGGCGGAGGAATATGACCGCCGCAGAAGATTTCTGCTGGAACGGTTCTCACAAATGGGACTTCCCTGTTTCCCGGCACAGGGCGCATTCTATCTCTTTCCGAGCATTGAACCGACCGGCATGGACAGCGAAACCTTCTGCGAAAAGCTGCTCGAAGAGGAGCACGTCGCGGTCGTACCGGGCTCGGCATTCGGCGAGAGCGGAAAGAACAATATCCGTATTTCCTATGCATACTCTCTTCAGCATCTGACAGAGGCGGCAAAACGCATGAAGCGTTTCCTGCTTCGGCACGCCGGAAAATAATACGAAAAAAACAGCCGCAGCTGCGGGGAATTCCCCCTCAACTGCGGCTGTTCTGCATTCTGAGTTATTATTTTACCGGAACGACCCAGCCAAACGGATCTTCCAGCTTGCCCCACTGAATACCGGTCATGGTATCGTAGATCTTCTGGGAAATCGGGCCGATCTTGTTGTCATTGATGGTCATGACCTTGTCGCCCCACTTCAGGTGACCGACCGGTGAAATAACCGCTGCGGTACCGG
The DNA here is from genome assembly GCA_017518255.1 of Oscillospiraceae bacterium. Lineage (GTDB taxonomy): Bacteria > Bacillota > Clostridia > Oscillospirales > Ruminococcaceae > Firm-04. Next base: position 27,734 of record JAFWVK010000044.1, on the reverse strand, counting down.
TTCCGAACACTTCGTCCAGCTTGCCGTTGTCATAGGCATCGGCAATTTCCTGAATGGTGATTCTCCGCTCGGACACCTTCATGCCCCAGCTCTTGGTCAGCTCCAGAACGGATTTTCTGGTGATGCCCGGAAGAATTGAGCCCTGAAGCTCCGGTGTAACGATTTCGCCGTCGATCACAAACATAATGTTCATGGCGCCGACTTCCTCGATGTACTTCTGCTCAACACCGTCCAGCCAGAGAACCTGAGAATAGCCTTCCTTGTGTGCCTCATCCTGTCCGATCAGAGAAGCTGCGTAGTTGCCGCCGGTCTTGGTATAGCCCATACCGCCGCGCACCGCACGGACATACTTGGGCTCTACATAGATCTTGACAGGATCAAGACCCGATGCATAGTAAGCGCCGGACGGGGAAAGAATGATGATGAACTGATACATATCGCCGGGCTTCACGCCGAGGAACGGGTCAACGGCGATGATAAACGGACGGATATACAGGGATGCGCCCTCTGCGGACGGAACCCAGTCTTTTTCCACCTTCAGCAGTTCCATCAGACCTTCCATTGCCATTTCGATCGGAAGCTCCGGAATGACAAGGCGGTGATTGGAGCTGTTCAGTCTTTTGAAGTTCTCTTCCGGACGGAACAGCTGAATTTCGCCGTCTGCACGGCGATATGCCTTCAGACCTTCAAAGACCTCCTGACCGTAATGCAGGCAGAGTGCTGCCGGGCTGAGCGAGAGATTGCCGTAGGGGACAATTCTTGCATCATGCCAGCCCTTTCCGGTCTCATAGTCCATGATGAACATATAGTCCGTGAAGATATGACCGAAGCCGAGCTTCGTCTCATCGGCGGGCTTTGCCTTGAGGGCTGCTGCTTTCTCGAAACGAATGTCCATTGTTTTTTCCTCTTTTCTGGTTTAGTATTACTGGTTGCTGATATGTCATGCCGAACCGGCTGACTGCGGTTCAGCAGGCATTCCCTTTCAAATAGCGCGGTGCATAGCGCTCACGGTACAGCTTTGCTGCATAAGCTGCCGAAACTGCTGTCATGCAGGCAATTGCAAGCAAAAGCAGAATTCGCAGTACTAGCTTCATACATCATCGCTCCATTCTGCCGGTACCGGCTGGATTTGCAGAGCATTCCCTGCCGGTTTCCGACAAAGGCGCCTCTGCACTTCTCTATTATATCACAAATTGCTTCAGATATCAAGAGCATATTGTGTGCTGAAAAAAATTTTTTCGGATCCGGCTGTATATTTCACTGTACGGCACGCATAATAGGGGAGCAGACACGGACACGGCACGCGGTTTCCGGAAGATTTCCGCAGCGCACGCTCTGCTCCGTGCGCTGTAATTTCACGAAACGAGGAAACACAAAATGTGGGATAAGCTGGCATTGATCCTGCTGGTAATCGGCGGTATCAACTGGGGGCTTGTCGGTATTTTCGAGCTGGATCTCGTTGCATGGATGTTCGGCGGTGCCGCATCCATCATTAGCAGAATGATTTACATTCTGGTAGCACTTTCTGCTGTCTGGTGTATTTCGTTCCTGTTCCGGGATCGCTCCCCGGCGCATGCCGGTGCCTGAGCCTGCATCCCCCTCCTCTCATCAGAACCGGCTGCCGGAAATTCATCCGGCAGCCGGTTTCAGCTTTATTCGGTTTCCGAAACAATCATCTGACACATCCGCATGGCAGCAAGCGCATTCTGATGGCTCTCCGGCGTGACGCCGGCGCAGCAGTCCGCAACAATCCGCAGCGGAACCTCCGGAAATGCGGCTTTCAGAATCATGGCATTGGAAATCACGCAGATATCCGTGCAGACACCGATCATCTGAATTTCATCAATGTTTCTGCCTGTGCCGATCAGTTCCGGCAGACGGATTGCGCCGAATGTACCTTTTTCCGTAATCACAGCATCCGGTCCGAGCGCCTCCGCGACTTCTTCCTCCAGACGCCAGCCGTCAGAGCCCTTGATGCAGTGCGGGACAGGCAAAAAGCTGCCCTCCTGCGTATTGAGATAATCTTCTGTATGCGTGTCAAGCGTTGCAACAATTAAACCGTCGGGCTCTGCAGCGCGGAATTCCCGGATTTTTTTTGCGACCGGCTTGACAACGGCAGCCGTTTCCGGATTGCCGAGCGCGCCGGTTGTAAAATCCTTCTGCATATCAATCACGACGAGAATTTTCATGTTTTTTTCCTCCTTTGTCGCGGAATTTAATCTCCGTACCGTTGATAATTCCAATGATATTTTCCCTGTGCCGGAACAGAATTACGGCGGACACGAATACAAGCATCAGTGTTTCCGGCAGATTTCTGACTGTGATCCAGTGCCAGACCGGAAGCAGCACGGCACAGGTCATCGAAGCGAGCGCAATATAGCGCAGCGTCAGCAGATAGATGCCGACAAAGCCGATGCAGACCAGAAAGCAGCGCCAATCCAGCCCAAGCGCCAGACCGAGCAGGGAAGCAAAGCCCTTGCCGCCGCGGAACTGCATCCAGAACGGGAACATATGCCCCATAATCGCCATGCCGCCGGCAAGCACCGGCAGATGCGGAACCGGTCCGTGTATCACATGCATCAGCAGAAACACCGGAAGAAAGGCTTTCAGGATATCCACGCCTGCCGAGCAGACCGCCGCTTTGCGCCCCATTGTCAGGAGTGCATTGGACGCACCGGCATTTCCGGAGCCTTTTTTCCGGATATCGAATCCTTTCGCGCGTGCCAGAATTGCCGCTGTATTGATGCAGCCGAGCAAATAACCGCAGAGTGCGGTTCCGGCATACCACAAAACCTCCTGCCTGCTCATTGGTTAATCACAACCGCAAGACTGCCGCCGCTGATAATCCGGTAATTCGGATCTGCGGCAAAATGCAGTGCCTTCGCACTTTGAATATTAATATCCATATCACTGTCCACAATTGTCAGAGCAGCATCGGATACGTAGCTGCCGAAGTCCATAGCTCTGGTACCTTCCGCGCGGATATTCACCGCCGTTTTCCGAAGATTGATCTCAGGTGCGCCGTCTCCGGAGCCGACCGCCAGAATATTCTGACCGGTCATCTCGGTATCCAGTGCCGAATCTTTCAGAGAAATACTGCCGCCGCCGGTCACAGAGCCGATACAGCCGACAAAGTTTCCGGAGCTTCGGACGGTCAGACTTGCCGTCGTACACAGCACCTTCGGGGCACCTTCGCAGGAACCGACAGCGATGCTCTTTGCGATACGCAGTCCGAAATCCGCTTCGCATCCGGAAAGCTCGATTTCGGCATTGCCGTCCAGAACGCCGATTCCGACGCCCTCTTTTCCGGACATCTCCATAAACACCTTTGTTCCGCAGATACTGATGCGCTGCCCTTTTCCGATTCCGCCTCCGATTCCGGCGGTCTGGCTGCCGTTGGAAATAATGTTCAGACATCCCGCAAGATCAATGCTGATGCTTCCGCATGCATAATCCGGATCGTTTCCGATTGCAAATGCCTTGGTATCATCGGCGCGGATACTGAGGTTCCCGCGTCCGGTGAGATTCAGTGAGCTGCTCTCCGGAACCAGAATGCCGCCGGCATCCATCCGGTTATCGCCCTGAAATTCCAGTGTGACGCGGCAGTTCCTTCCGAGCTGAATTGCAGCGCCCTGCTGCGGCGCATTGAAATGCACATTTCGCAGAACAATATGGGTATCGAGATCGTCCTTGATTTTAATATGCACCGCAGAGGATGAACCGAATTCTCCGATGATTTCTGCTTCCTGCTGAGAAATCAGCAGATCTGTATAATGCTCCGCATCCAGATGCGGAAGCTCGAAGCTGATTTCTCCCGCTGCCGGCATATAGGTTTTCTGCATAATCTGCTTTGCGGCACTTGCGCTGAATTTGCTGATCTGGGCGGCAATCCGGTCGGAGATCGTCTCCTGCGGGTTCTCCGACGGCACCGCAGTATAATTGCCTTGTATCAGGTCTGCGCCGAAACGGATTACAGCGCGCAGTTCTTCCGCTGTCTCTACACCTTCCGCCAGTGCCATAAAGCCGTTTGCGTGCGCAAAATCAATGATATTGGTGACAAAATGCTGCTTTTTGGGTTCCTCGTGAATATTGGAAATCAGGCTGCGGTCGATTTTCACGTAATTCGGGGAATACCGCAGCAGATTGGAGATATTGGAGTATCCCGTTCCGTAATCGTCAACGGCAATATCCATGTGATGCGCGGAGCAGCGTGCCTGGATTTTATGCAGCTCCTCGCCTTCCGTCTCCGCCTGCTCGGTAAATTCAACCACAAGCTTCGGAAGAATGTCGGCATACTGCTCACGCAGTTTATCAAAATCCGTATCCGAGAGGAAATGTCCCGGAATGCTGTTCACAAAAATCTTTTTGTCCCGGAATTTCTCGATCTGAGCGCGAACTGCTTTCAGCACGTTGTTATAGGTCAGCCATTCGATCTCATAAAGCCGTCCTGCACCGGACGCATAGCTGAGCAGCATCAGCGGCGGAATTTTCACGCCGCCCGTAATCCGCATCAGCGCCTCATAGGCATAAATCTGACCGTTCTGTGCATTGACAATCGGCTGGAAATTATAAGTCAGCAGATTCTCATTCAGCACGCGCTCCATCAGCTTGCGGTCCGCATCGCTCACCTCTACGCCGTGCGTATCGTTCATTTGCCGCTTGTTCACCGGCGCGGTATCCTTGATCGTGACAGCCTCGTTCAGCATACTCTCTAAAGAGAGCGCCGCAGAAATTTTAGATGTCACTCTGCCGATGGACACTTCAATCGTATAGCTCTTTCCGGAAACCTGATTATAGCTTTGCAGACGCTTTTTCAGAACACTGATGAGCGCATCAGCGGTATTCATGCGAATATGGGAACTGAAAAATGCAATCAGGAATTCATCGCCGCCGATCCTTGCAGCCGTTACATCGCTGTCGATGCTGTCCGTAATGGCATTTGCAAGACTCAGCAGCGCCTGATCCCCCTCATCTCTGCCGAAGATGCTGTTAATCTGCCGCAGACGGTTCAGACCGATCACGACCATTGTCAGATTTTCCTCTTCATGCCGCTCGGCGCGGATCCGCTCTGCCAGAACCTTCATCACACCGGAGAGATTCAGCATACCGGTCAGGGAATCACGGACACGGGCAGCGAGCAGCCGGGAATTGACGCCCTGAAGTCTTGTGATGGCAAGACTGGAGCCGATGACATTGCCCGCTGTATGAATCCGTTTGGGGAGCTTAAAGCACTCAACATCCAGATTCCCGCCGAAATAGGCATAATACCCGTATACTTCATCCTGAAAATAGACTGCATTCAGGAACACCGGCTTCCCTGCCGTCAGAATCTGCTCCAGTTCCGGAATCAGCTTTTTTCGCTGGATGATGGAAAATTTCTTTTCGCGTCCGGATTGTGTCACCGTGCTGATCAGCTCGGTTTCCTCCCCAAAATGCTGCAAAATCTCCCCGCTTAGATCGGGAGAAAGACAATCCCGCAGACAAAGGCAGGATTCCTCCGGAATATGGGAGCCGAGGATGTCCAGAAAATCCATGACCGTCTGCTGTTTCCGTTCCAGAACGTCTCCGAGGATCCAATGCTCCTCCGACTCCTGCTCAACGCTGATTTTGACTCTTTGATACAGCATCTGAATTGCTTCATTCTGATCCTGCTGCTCCGTAACAAAGCATCCGCAGGATTCCGAAACACGCAGAACCGGTTTGATTTCGATATCGAGATTGACGTTCTCTCCGTCCAGAATCAGCTCGGCAGTATCCAGTGCGACAGTGCTGAGCTTGACATAATCCTTCACGCAGGTTGTAAGACGGGGGGAATGACAGCGCTCTCGGACAATGCCGTCCGAGCCGGTCACAATCACATCCTCCGGCACGCGCAGTCCGTGCCTGCGCAGCACGGAGCAGACCGCCAGCGCCATTTCGTCATTCACGCAGACAATTGCCTCAGGCGTATCCAGTGCAAGGAAGCGCTCCGCCTCTTTTGCAGCGGGATATTCCCAGTAATCGCCGTATCCGACACGGTTCTCGTCAAACGGAATTCCGTATTTGCGCAGTGCCTCGCGATACGCCATCACCATGCATTCCGAGCCGTAATTGCCGCGGATGCCGGTCATCAGATTCACCCTTGAACATTTGTGCGTCCCGAACACATGGTCAAGCAGACTGTTGAACGCTTTATAGGAATAGGAGTAAACCGAAGGAACATCCTCCAGCTTTCCGTCATATGATAATATCGGAATTTTGTGTGTCCTTGCAAGCTGCATGAGGTTCGCCGTCACGGTGCTGTTATGGAACGTCTCCGGCATCATGACGATCAGATCGACAATATCAAAGGGGATCAGATCATAGATCCTGTAACAGCAGCTGCCGCTTTTTCCGCCGTCATCCCGTTCGAGGCTGGAGTTGAACACAAGAACGGAATAACCGCGCTTCTGCGCCTCACCGACAAAAGCCGTCACGCTTTCGAGCACTTCCGGATTGTGAATCCGGGAGGTACAGAGTGCATATACATGTCTGCCGCAAAGCATACAAAATTCCTCCTTTCCGCTTCAGTTTGTATTTACAGATATTGTATCATGATTCCTGTCTTTTGTCAATGGGAAAAAAGCCATTTCCCTGCAGCGCCATCATTTATTTCCATAAGGCATCTCCGCCGGAATGGCCGTAAACTCCGGCTCAAACCCCCTCCTGCGCTTCGGATGCATTCTGTAAAAGCAAATGCCGAAACCGGGCTTTTCGTCATTTTGCACGACAAAAGCCGTCCGGATGCTATTCATCATTTATTCACAGCCGTTCACAAATTATCAATAAATTATTGACAGGCAACCATTTTTGTGATACAATAAAATTGTATTGAATGCCGGAAATGAAACAGAAAGGGAGTGAACAGGGCAAATGAATTACTATGTGGATATCCATGCGAATCTGCTGCCCGGACTGCCCGCCGTCGGCGGAGGAACCCTTTCGGAAGAAAATGCCGCCGCCCGTACCGCTGATTTCCGGGAAAGCAATATCAAAATCGCCGCTGCTGCACCGTTTTTCGACCCGGAACAGTATTCCCCGGAAGATTTTCTCGCGCTGCGCGACGAAAAACTGAAAGCACTCAGCAAAGTGTCCGTGCCGATGCGGATTGTCAAGGGCGCGGTTTTGCCTTTTACATACTGCATTGAGCATCCGCGTGAACTGAAACCGTTTGTACTGGGAGATTCGGAATATCTGCTGATTGATCTGCCGAACGAAAAGGTTTCCGCAGAGCTTTGCGAGGAAATCAAGCGGCTGCAAATCGTCAGCGGACTCTTTCCGATAGCCGCAGATATCGACCGTCTCTTCAATCTCTGGTCGCCGGAAGACTGGATTACCCTGCGGCACACCGGTATGCTGCTCCAGATTTCGATTGACGGGATCATTCAGCAGGAAAACCGCAAGCTCTCCCTGTATCTGCTTGCAAATCAATATGCGCATTTTGTTGCGACCGGCACTCGCTCAGTCGGTCTTCCTCTGCACTTCACAGAGGCAATGCGGCTGATTCAGCGCAGCCTGCCTGCGCAGTTCTACCGCAGAATCAAGAACAATTCCGGAATGCTGCTCTCTAATGCCGAACCCGCATCGTTCCTATCCGTATAACCGTAAAAAAGCCGTACCTGCTGAAACAGCAGGTACGGCTTTTTGCATTGAATCAATAATCCATGCCGCCGGCAGGCATCGGAGGTGCAGGCGGTGCCGGTTCCTTGATGTCTGTTACAAGACTCTCGGTCGTCAGTACCATTGCCGCGACAGATGCCGCATTTTCGAGTGCGGAACGTGTCACCTTTGTCGGATCGACGATTCCGGCAGGAATCATGTCAACATACTCTTCGGTATAAGCATTGAAGCCGTAGCCGTTCTTGCCGGTGCGGCGAATGTTCTCGATGATAACGGAGCCTTCCAGACCCGCATTGGCAGCGATCTGACGGATCGGCTCTTCCAGCGCACGCAGAATAATTGCTGCGCCTGTCTTTTCATCGCCTTCCAGTGTGTCAACAAGCTTCTGCACGGACTGTGCTGCATTCAGCAGTGCCACGCCGCCGCCGGCAACAATGCCTTCCTCAACGGCTGCCTTGGTTGCTGCAAGCGCATCCTCGACGCGCAGCTTCTTCTCTTTCATCTCAATCTCTGTCGGTGCGCCTACCTTGATAACTGCAACGCCGCCGACCAGCTTTGCCAGACGCTCCTGAAGCTTCTCGCGGTCAAAGTCAGAGGTCGAGTTCTCAATCTCTGCACGAATCTGTGCAACTCTTGCCTGAATTGCAGCAGAATCGCCTGCGCCGTCCACGATAATGGTGTTTTCCTTAGAAATGACAACCTGACGCGCTCTGCCGAGCTGAGTCAACTGGGTATCCTTCAGCTCAAGGCCGAGATCTGCGGTAATGACCTCGCCGCCTGTCAGGGTTGCGATATCCTTCAGCATTTCCTTGCGGCGGTCGCCGAAGCCCGGTGCCTTGACTGCAGCGCACTTGAATGTGCCGCGCAGATTGTTCAGAATCAGCGTGGTCAGAGCCTCGCCCTCGATGTCCTCCGCGATGATGACAAGGCGCTTGCCGCTCTGGACAATCTGCTCAAGCAGCGGCAGAATCTCCTGAATGTTGGAGATTTTCTTATCCGTGATGAGCAGGAATGCATCATCATAGACTGCTTCCATTTTATCGGTATCGGTGACCATATACGGGCTGACGTAGCCGCGGTCAAACTGCATACCTTCTACGACTTCGCTGTAAGTTTCAGCCGTCTTGGATTCCTCAATGGTGATGACGCCGTCCTTGGAAACCTTCTCCATTGCCTCGGCAATCAGTTCGCCGATCTTCTCGTCGGCAGAGGAAATGGTCGCAACTCTTGCAATATCTGCGCTGCCGTCAACCGCCTTGGAATTCTCCTTAACGGTTTCGATAGCCGCAGCGACAGCTTTATCCAGACCCTTTTTCAGAATCATCGGATTTGCGCCCGCTGCAATATTCTTCATACCCTCGCGGACAATTGCCTGTGCAAGCAAAGTCGCGGTTGTTGTGCCGTCGCCGGCTGCATCGTTGGTCTTGACGGAAACTTCCTTAACCAGCTGTGCGCCCATATTCTCAAACGGATCACTCAGCTCAATTTCCTTTGCAATAGTCACGCCGTCGTTGGTAATCAGCGGTGCACCGAATTTTTTATCCAGAACAACATTTCTGCCCTTCGGTCCGAGGGTGATTTTCACGGTATCCGCAAGCTTGTCGATACCTGCCTGAAGCGCCTTTCTGGCGTCTTCTCCGTACTTCAGATCTTTTGCCATAATCATATGCTCCTTTCAGAAAGTGAATGCCGGCATACGGCTTACTCCACGATTGCCAGAATATCGGACTGCTTTACAATCGTAAATGTATCTCCGTCGAGTTTAACCTCTGTTCCCGCATATTTGCTGAGCAGAACCTTATCTCCGACCTTCACGTGCATGGTAATCTCTTTGCCTTCTACAACTCCGCCGGGACCGACTGCCACAACCTCTGCGACCTGCGGTTTTTCCTGAGCGGATGCGGTCAGAATGATGCCGCCCTTTGTCGTCTCCTCTGCTTCGGTCATCCGAATGACAACTCTGTCAGCCAAGGGTTTGATTGTCATAATAGACTCCTCCTGTTCTATGCTGATACCGGCACGCGAACGGTTAGCACTCTCCGCGTCCGGCTCTTAGCACTCAATATCTTTGAGTGCTAAATCTATTGTACCATGTTTCGGAAAAAAATCAAGTCTTTTCTTCATCTTTTCACACAAATCAGAGATATGCACAAAAACCTCCGCTTATCACGCTCGCTTTTTGACCTGAGCCGGATACAGATCCCCCGCTTTGACAGCATTCTCCGCTCAAGCCGAAACCGGCCGCAGAATAATCTGTATTCCTGCTTGTATTTCCGCTGACGTTATGTTATAATAATTTTATCAGAAACATGCACGGAGGACAATATGATACTGTTTATCAATGCCTGTGTCAGATGCAATTCCAGAACCGAACGGCTTGCGAAATATCTCCTTTCCCTGCTCGATGAACCCGCAGAAGAGATCAGACTTTCCGATCTGACGTTTCCGAAGGTCGATGAAGCATTCTTATTGCGCAGAAATGCACTGATTGCAGCGGAAGAATGGAATGCGCCGGATTTTCAGGCAGCAAATCAGTTTGCCGCCGCCGATACCGTTATCATTGCAGCACCTTATTATGACCTGTCGTTTCCGGCAGCCTTAAAGCAGTACCTTGAACAGATTACCGTAACCGGCATCACCTTCACCTATACGGCGGACGGATTCCCGAAAGGGCTTTGCCGCGCAAATAAGCTGTATTATCTGACGACATCCGGCGGAAGCCGTCTGCCGGAAGAATACGGCGCAGGATATGTGAAAGCACTGGCTCAGAATTTCTACGGCATTCCGGAATTCCGGTATTACCGTGCGGAAGGGCTGGATCTGGACGGCGCGGATCCGGAAAAAATCCTGCAAAATACAATGTCGGAAATCTCCGCTGCGGAGCAGGCATCTCAGTAGCCCAAACCTGTTCTTCCGTCTACCGTCCGTTCCCGTGCCCTCTGTTATAAAAGAAAGGGAATCCGCACGGATTCTTTTTCTCCGGGCATGATGTGTTTCATCAGTAAAGGAGTATGTATGGCGATTCAGGATTATACAAAGGCTCAGAAGCTGGCGGAAAAGCAGTACCGGCAGGCGGTATCGCGCGGCGAATACCCGTATCTCCCGGTTCTGGAGGATATTCTGCGGCAGAGCGAGACCGAAGGTACGCTTCCGATCGGACAGTTTGAAATCCCGGTTTCTATGATTGCGGGAACAGTCAATTCCGAGCGCACTTCGGCATTTGCATCCAATTTCATGCCGCTGCTGAACTATGAAACGGAATTCGGCAGCAAATGGTCTGCACTCTATGATTCTGTGAGTGAGATCGGGGTAAATGAACCGATTACCGTCTATGAATACATGCAGCGCTTTTATGTTGTCGAAGGGAACAAGCGCGTCAGTGTCTCCAAATATAACGGTGCGGTCAGCATCAGCGCAAAGGTCACGCGGCTGATTCCGAAGCCGACCGATTCGGACGAATACAAGGTATACACCGAATTTCTCGAATTCTATAAAATTTCGGGCATGTACGAAATCCAGATGAGTCAGGTCGGCGCATTCCCGCGGCTGCTCCGTGCAGTTCCGACGACGGGAACGGTCGATGAACCGGCAGTCTGGGATGACAGCCTGCGCAGGAATGTCCGGTTTCTCTATGCCGTTTTCGAGAATTACTATCTCAGCAAGAACGGTCACCGCTTTCCGATTACAACCGGTGATGCATTCCTGCATTTCCTTGAAATCTACGGATACAGCTCTCTGCACGGGCTTTCCTCCATTGAGCTTCACCGGATGATTGACCGGGTCTGGGCAGAATTCCGCGTTCTGGCAGACAAGAATCCAAGCTCCCATATTCTCAATCCGACAGAGGATTCCAAAAAGGTCGCCCTGACCAAAATACTGGCGCTGACCGGAAACTCCGTGCTCCGGATCGCGTTTCTGTACCCGAAGGATCCGCAGAGCTCCGGCTGGAGCTATAACCACGAAATCGGCAGAAGATATCTGGCAGATACATTCGGCAGCGAGATTGAGACAAAAGCTTATATTTGTCCGGAAGAGAAGGCGGAGGAAACAATCTCTCAGGCAATCGCAGACGGCTGCAAGCTCATCTTTACCACATCGCCGGTCTATCATGCCGTCAGTATGCGCGCCGCAGTCGCGCACCCCGAAATCATTCTGCTGAACTGCTCGGTCAATACTTCATACAAACAGCTTCGCACCTATTATCTCCGCATCTACGAAGCGAAGTTTATCACCGGCGTCATTGCAGGCTCCATGACCGAAAACGAACGCATCGGCTATATTGCGGATTATCCGATTCTCGGCACACCCGCTGCCGTCAGTGCGTTCGCACTGGGTGTCAAGCTGGTCAACCCGCGGGCAATGGTTTATCTGGACTGGTCTACGCTCGAAAATCATGACCCGGATGCCTATTTCCGCTCCAAGCAGATTGACCTGATCTCTGACCGGGACATCAGTGCGCCGGTTTCCGATGATACATACTTCGGGCTGTACGGCATTTACGGAGATGTGCAGTTTCAGCTTGCGGCACCTGTCTGGAACTGGGGCAGTCTCTATGTCGATCTCGTCCGCTCGGTGCTGATCGGCGCCTGGAAAAACGACAGCAACCGGAATGAAACACAGGCGCTGAACTATTACTGGGGCATGTCCTCCGGCGCGATTGACGTCGCCTGCTCCAGCCGCCTGCCGAGCGGCACACAGAAGCTCGTCCGGCTGATCCGGGAACAGATGACAAAAAGAGCCTTTGAGCCGTTCAGCGGAATCGTCTACGGGCAGGACGGAAAATGCCGGATCGAAGCAAACCAGAGCCTGACCGCAGACGAGATTATCCGCATGGACTGGCTGCCGGATAATGTCGTCGGAAGACTGCCGGAGGTCAGCGAATTGCAGGAACAGTACCGTGCATTCGCAAAGTGGCATAGCTTTAAGCGTCCGGAAGAAACGACATAATCCTTTCATCCTGCAAAAATGTAATGTGAAAAATCGGGGAAGTCATATGAAAATTATGGTCATGGCAGATGTGGAGTCAAGTTATATCTGGGATCACTATCAGCCGGGAATGTTCCGCGGCATTGATCTGATTATATCCTGCGGCGATCTGAATCCGCAGTATCTGTCTTTTGTGGAAACATTTGCAAATGTGCCGCTGCTCTACGTTCACGGCAATCACGACGAAAAATACAGCCGCATTCCGCCGGAGGGCTGCGAATGCATCGACGACAAAATCTATGTTCACGAGGGCATCCGGATTCTGGGGCTCGGCGGCTCGATGCGCTACCGTCCGGGACTGCATCAGTATACCGAGCAGGAAATGCAGTCCCGCATCAGAAGGATGCACCGGAAGCTAAAGAAAAGCAGCGGAATCGATATTCTCGTAACCCATGCACCGATGCTCGGATTTCACGACGGCGAAGACACCTGCCACAAGGGCTTTGCCGCATTTGAACCGCTGCTGACAGAATATCAGCCTCGCTTTTTCCTGCACGGGCATGTCCATATGAATTACGGACTCCGGACACCCCGCGTTTCGCAGTTTCAGCAGACAACCGTCATCAACGGCTACCGGACATACACCTTTGATTACGAAAACCCGCCGGAAAAATAAAACATCCCCCGCGCCCTGTCAGAATGGTGCGGGGGATTGTGCTGTCAGTAATCTATGTCATATGCGGGTCTTTTATCTTAACGGTAATATCGAGATTCCTACCAGATGATGCCCTTTTTCATCAAAAAATGCTGATATAAAAAAGTCCTCCAGCGTATAACGCAAACATAAAACTTCTGCCGCTGCTGAAACGATACCGTCGGAAAACTGACTTGTCACGATTCCGCTCCCGCGCAGGCTTTTTTCCGGAGTGCCGTAAGCCGATTTAAAATCCTCATACGTTGATTCTTCTGATATACCTTTCGGAAGCCTGATACTTGGGCGGGCATACTCACTCCCGGCTGGCAGAATAGGCATATTTAACACTTCAATCAATCCGAATGTTGCGTTTTTATCTTCCTCCCATTCTTTGCCCTCCATTTCGCCGACAGCATACCAGCTCACTGTTGAAGTTTCAAAATTGGGGAGATCCGTTTTACTTGAATGCAGCCTCCACGGCACTCGAACCCACGGTAAACTTCCGGATTGTCCGATATTGACATACGTCATTCCGTGCGCAACCCCTGCTGTCGGGTCCGGCTCCGATTTCACTTCCCACCCGCTGTCGAGCATCTGTTGTAATGTCGGCGATGCGGTCAGATCAATATCACCGATCATAAACGAACCTGTTCCGGTTGCCTGTGAAGATTCTTCAGATGCCGATGTTGTCTCTGAAGTCGTTTCTGCCGAAGTCTCGGTTTGTTTTTCAGTCTGAGTTTCACTGCTCAATACATGATCGGCACCTGATTCTTTTCCCGCTGTACGTTTATCACCGTTATCATCGCAGGCACTCATGCAGCAGCAAAGCACCGCTGCACTCAAACATGCAAATAATCTTTTCTGTCTCATCATATAATCCTCACTGCGCTGTAAATTTGCAGCGGAAAAACCGCTGCATCCGAAATATCCATATTTTTATTATATGCCATAATCCGCCTGCCGTCAATTCGCAGAATCGCCGAAAAAAGAACGTTCTCATGTGCAGATATACCAAAAACGAGTGGTTGGGCGCCTGGAATTTAGCTGCCATGCAGATTTGGTTTGCGTTTTCCGGCGCACCGTGGTATAATAATTATGTATATCCGATTTTAAGCGAAAGGAGCCTGATGCAATGGCGGATCAGATGATCGGAAACGGCATCCGTTATACGGAAATCATTGATCCGAAATTCCGCAGCTGTCTGCTGATGATGCAGTTCTATACGGCGCGCAGCGCGGAAACGGCGCCGGCGCTCGCGCTGCTGACCGACCTGCTGACCGCATCCTCCGCCGAATATCCCGGCATTTCCGCGCTCAGTCTCCGGCTGGATTCCCTTTATGCCGCGGACTTTTCCGCGAAGCTTTCACTCTGCGGCGATGCCGTGTCACTCTCCTTTACAGCGTCATGGCTGGATGACCGCTTTGCTCTGGAGGGCGAAAACATTACCGGCGAAATGCTGAAACTGGTGACAGGCTGCCTGATGCGCCCGCACGCTGAAAACGGTGTGTTCTGTGAACCGGAATTCCGCATTTGCAGGCAGAATCTTCTGGATGACATCGACTGCGAGCGAAACGACAAGCGAACCTATGCTTTGCAGCGCGCCGCATCGCTTTGCTTTCAGGGAGAACCCGCCGCGCTGCCGCCTTACGGATCACGCAAAAATGCCGAAGCCGTAACGCCTGCTCTCGCTTACCGCATCTGGAAGCAGCTCCTGACTGCCGCGCCGATAGATGTCATCTGCATTCTGCCGGAGCCGAAACCCGTCCGCAGCATTCTGACCGGCGCCTTCGCCGGACTGCACCGCTGCCCCGAAGCCGCACCACTTTTTGCCCCCAGCCCGCCGAAGGTCAAGCTGCTCCGCGAGACCGAGCATATGGCGGTCAATCAGAGCAAGCTCGTGATGATTTACAAATACAGCGATGTCCCGCGGGATGTCATGTACCTCCTGAACAGCGTGCTCGGCGGCATCAATCAGTCGCTGCTGTTTATGAATGTCCGCGAAAAGCAGAGTCTCTGCTATTACTGTCAGAGCCATACCTCCGTGCTCAAAGGCACTCTGACCGTAGACTGCGGCGTACAGAATGAAGACCTTGAAGCGGCGGAACATGCAATCCGTATGCAGATCGAACTTCTGCGGAAAGGAGAGTATCCCCGCTCCATGCTGAACGAAGCAGTTCTCGATTACCGGCGGCGCGCCGCAATCATTGAAAATTCCAATGCGGATACTGCCGCAAGAATCGCAGACAATCATCTTTTTGACGATTCGCGCACACCGGAGGAAATTGCAGCGGCACTGGAACGGATCACACCGGAACAGCTCAGTGCTGCCGCTAATCAGCTGATTCCGGATACCGTTTATACGCTGTATGCAGAGGAGGCGATGCGTTCTTGATTCTGACCGATGACCGGACCGGAGACTCCTGCACCGTCATTCAGCACAAAAGCGGTCTGGAAATCCGGATCATGGAAATGCCGGAATTCAAAACGGCTGCGGCACAGTTCGCAGCGCGCTTCGGCTCTCAGTGCATTGCCTTCCGGACTGCCCCCGGCGAGCCAGTTACGGAAATGCCCTGCGGCATTGCACATTATCTGGAACATAAGCTCTTTGAAAACGCGGATGAGGATGCCTCAGAGCTGTTTTCAAGGCTCGGCGCATTTGACAATGCCTATACCGACACCGACCGTACAGTTTATTACTTCCAGACAAGCCGTGCGTTCCCCGAAGCGCTGCGGGTTCTGCTGCAATTCGTACAGAGTCCGCATTTTACCGAAAAAAGCGTCAGTATGGAGCGCGGCATTATCGCGCAGGAGCTGCAGGAAGCGCTGGATGATCCCGCAGACTGCCTGATGATGCAGCTTCTTCAGGGAATGTATCACCGGCATCCCGTGCGCACGCATGTGCTCGGCACACAGAAAAGCATCCGGCAAATTACGCCGCAGATGCTCTACCGCTGCTGGGAAAGCTTTTATAATCTGCATAATATGGTGCTTTGCTGTGCCGGAAATATCCGGACGGAGGATGTCCTGCAAGCCGCAGATGAAATTCTTCGCCCGGCAGAGCCAATGACGGCGGAAACGGTTCTCCCGCCGGAGCCGGAGCAGGTTGTAACGCGGCGAACTGAATGCCGCATGGCAGTCGGCAAGACGCAATTCATGCTCGGCTTTAAGAGCGAACCCGCCGAAGGGACAGAACGCCTTCGGGAAACCTTGCTCTGCTCGATTGTCTCTGAGCTGCTTACAGGCGATACCTCGCCGCTGTATCAGCGGCTTCTGAACGAAGGGCTGGTAAATGATACTTTTGCAACGGACTGTCTTGCCGGCGACGGCTGGTTTGCCGTGACCGCAGAAGGGGAGTCGGATCACCCTGATGCCGTCTGCAACGCAATCTGTGCCGAAATTGAACGCACGAAAAAAGAGGGCCTGGACAAAGCACGCTTTGCTGTCTGCAAAAAAGCAGCCTACGGCGATGCCGTCCTCGGACTGAACAGCCCGGAAGCCGCCGCTGACGCAATGGCGGATGCCTGCATCAGCGGAATTCAAAGTCCGTTTGCCCGGATACAGCTTCTGGCACAGATGACGCCGGAAGATGCACAAAACTGTCTGCTGAAACGATTTAATCCGGAACGGATGACGCTTTCCGTCGTCCTGCCGGAAAACAGAAAGGAAGAAGTCTGATGTTTTCGATCCCGATGGCCGAAACAAACCCCGATCTGATCCGTTTCCCGAAACTGAATATTCAGTTCAACGTCAAAAGCACTGCCTTCCATATCTTTAACGCATCCGTCACATGGTACGGCGTGCTCATCACAATCGGCATGATGCTCGCCATGATCTACGGCTTTGCGAGGATGCGGAAATTCGGCATTGACTCCGACCGCGCAATCGACGGCGTTATCGGCGGCGTCATCGGCGCGATTATCGGTGCAAGAGCCTATTATGTTCTGTTCCACCTGAAAGACTACTCCGGCAACTGGAAGTCGATGTTCAACATCCGTCAGGGCGGCCTTGCAATTTACGGCGGCATTATCGGCGCACTGCTCGTCGGTTCGGTCGTCTGCAAGCTGCGAAAGGTCCGGCTGCTCCCGATGTTCGACCTGACCGCACTCGGTCTGCTGATCGGACAAAGCATCGGCCGCTGGGGAAACTTTATGAACCATGAAGCTTTCGGCAAAAATACCGACAATATCTTCGGCATGACCAGCGAGCGCATCCGGAACTGGATTATCAACAACGGCGCCGGTCAGAATCTTGATCCGGATTATCCCGTTCACCCCTGTTTTCTCTATGAATCCGCATGGTGCCTGCTCGGTTTTCTTATCCTGCATTTCATTTCCAAAAAGTTCCGGAAGTTTGACGGACAGATTTTCCTGATGTATATTGTCTGGTACGGCGCCGGCAGATTCTTCATCGAGGGACTGCGCACCGACAGCCTCTATCTCGGCACAGTCAAGATTTCACAGGCAGTTGCACTGGTATCGGTTGTCGTCGGTCTGATTCTGCTGATTATCGGGTTTTCCAGAACCAAGCGCCTCGGAACAGATTACCAGCTTTATGTTGACACCGCGGAATCTAAGCGTCTGCTTGAAGAATCCGACCGCAGAGAGCAGGAATGGCAGGAAAAGCATCTGCGCAAAAAACAGAAGGCAGAAGCAGAAACCACACATGTTCTGCTCGATATGGAAGATTATGAAAATGCTGCGGATACCGCCGCTGAAACCGAAGATGCCGAACCCGAAAAAGAGGAGCCCGCAGACAATCCGATAAAAGAAGAAGCGGAAACTCCGGAAGCCGAAAAACAGGAAGAACCGGAAGCTGAATCTTCCGAAAATGAGGATCCGGCAGCAGCCGCAAAAGCCGAAAACGATGCGAAAATCGACGCACTGCTTGATGAAATCGCTGCCAAATCCGCACCGAAAAAGAAGAAAAAACGCAAGAAATAATCCAGCGTCCCATTTACAATGAAAAGTAAGCAAACGCATCATTTTTATTGTGTAATGGGGTCTGGGGACAATGTCCCCAGCGAGGGGGATGGGGGCGAGCAGCCCCCATTTTGAATCCGTCGGAGACATTTTATCTACAAGCTGAAGCGCCTGAGGAAAAACCTCAGGCGCTTTTGCATTATTCAAGAATCAGGGATTTACCGGTCATTTCCTCCGGCTGCGGAAGCTCCATCATTTGCAGCAGCGTCGGTGCAAGATCAGCCAGAACGCCGCCCTCACGCAATTTTTTATACTGTGTTCCGATGACAATTGCCGGAACCGGATTCGTGGTGTGCGCAGTAAACGGAGAACCGTCATCCTCCATCATTTTATCTGCATTTCCGTGGTCAGCGGTGATAATCACCTTGCCGCCCTTCGCAAGAATAGCCTCCGTCACCTGTCCGATACAGTCATCAACGGCTTCAACAGCCTGAACAGCAGCGTCAAAAATACCGGTATGTCCGACCATATCACAGTTTGCATAATTCAGAATAATTGCATCGAACTTATCCTCGGCAATCTCTTTCAGAACTGCTTCGGTCACTTCATATGCGCTCATTTCCGGCTTCAAATCAAAGGTCTCGACATCCGGAGACTGAATCAGGATGCGCTCCTCGCCCGCAAACTGCCGCTCCTCGCCGCCGTTGAAGAAGAAGGTTACATGTGCATATTTCTGTGTTTCCGCAATACGAAGCTGTGTCTTCCCGCATTTTGCGAGATATTCGCCGAAGGTCATGGTCAGCTCTTCCGGCGGGAATGCGACAGAAACATTCGGCATAGCGGCATCATACTGTGCCATGCAGACAAAATGCACCGGGAAATATCCGTTTCTGCGCTCAAAGCCCTTGAACTCCGGATCAACGAACGCACGGGTCAGCTGACGGGCGCGGTCGGGACGGAAATTGAAGAAGATCACACTGTCGTTTTCGGCGATCTTCGCATCCTTTGCGACAACAGCCGGCAGCATAAACTCATCCGTGACGCCGTTCGCATAGGAATTCCGGATTGCCTGAACCGGATCTTTCTCCTGAACGCCTTCGCCGTAAACCAGAGCGGCATAGGCTTTTTCGACGCGGTCCCAGGCATTGTCTCTGTCCATCGCATAGAATCTGCCGGAAATCACGCCGATTTTTCCGATGCCGATTTCCTGAAGCTTTGCAACGGCTTCCTCCATGTATCCGGCAGCCGAAGACGGCGGAACATCTCTTCCGTCCAGATAGGCGTGAATATAAACCTTTTCCAGCCCGAAGCGCTTCGCCATTTCGACAAGCCCGTACATATGCGTCATATGCGAATGCACGCCGCCCGGCGAAAGCAGACCCATCAGATGCAGAGCTGTCCCCTTGTCTTTTGCGTTCTGCATCGCGGCTTTCAGTGCGGGATTTTCAAAGAAATCGCCGTCCTGAATAGATTTTGTGATTTTCACAAGCTGCTGATAGACGATTCTGCCGGCGCCGATATTTGTATGACCGACCTCGGAATTGCCCATCTGACCGTCCGGCAGACCGACATCCAGTCCGGAGGCGCCGATGATCGTATTCGGATACTCCGCGAAGTACCGGTCAAGGTTCGGCGTCTTTGCGGCTTTGATGGCATTACCGTATTCGCTCGGATTGATGCCGAAGCCGTCCATAATCAGCAGTGCTGCTGGTGCTTTGCTCATATCATTATTCTCCTTCTGATTGCCGTCTGCGCTGCGGACGGCAGCATGTGGCGGGGATGCTCACGCAGTCCCCGCCTGCTTTTTACGGAACAGAGCATCATGCAGTCTCCCGCATGTCTCTGCCGCCTTCCTTTTCTGTAATATCAGCCCTCAACCGCAGCCTGAACAATCACGTTGAAATCAGCTGCTTTCAGCGATGCACCGCCGATCAGACCGCCGTCAATGTTCGGTTTTGCGAGCAGCTCGGCAGCATTCTTTGCATTCATAGAGCCGCCGTACTGAATGGTCAGTGCATCGGCAGCAGCCTGGTTGTAGAGCTTCGCCACAGTTGCGCGGATGAATGCGCAGACCTCTTCTGCCTGATCCGGTGTCGCAGTCAGACCGGTTCCGATTGCCCAGACCGGCTCATAGGCGATTACGACGTTTTTCAGCTCCTCCTCGGTCACATCCCAGAGGTCGAGCTTGATCTGTCTGCCGACAACCTCCTCGGTGATGTTGCACTGACGCTCCCACTTCAGCTCACCGACACAGACAATCGGCTTCAGACCGGCAGCAAGTGCAGCTTTCGTGCGCTTGTTGACCGTTTCATCGGTCTCACCGAAATACTGACGGCGCTCGGAATGTCCGATGACAACATACTCCACACCCAGCTCGGTCAGCATATCCGCAGAGATTTCACCGGTGTATGCGCCGGACTTTTCAAAGTGAACATTCTCCGCACCGATCTTGACATTGGAACCGGCAGTCGTATTGACGGCAGTCTCCAGATTGGTGAACGGCACGCACGCGATCACCTCGATCTTGCCCTCTGCATTAGCAACGAGCGGCTTGATTTCCTCCAGAAGCGCTTTTGCCTCCGGACGGGTCTTGTTCATTTTCCAGTTTCCGGCAATGATCGCCTTTCTCAGATTCTTGTTCATGATAAAAACTCCTTTTTGAATTATTGTGTATCCGGACAAGCCGGACAGCTTTACAGTGGGAATGCGTCAGATGATCTTCCGCGCAATCGCAATGCCGCCCCATATCAGCCCCGCCCAGAGTGCGAGGACGCACAGTGCGCCGACCAGCGCAGTAAAACGGCTGTCATATTTGGAGCGCCAGATGATCTCCGGCTCATCCTGCCTGACATACAACCTGCAATGGCTGCCGCCGCGGTAATCGAAGATCGGAACCGTATGCTCTGCGCCGTCTGTCTCATAGACCGCCTGATGAATCTCCGTGATCGGACCGCTGACCCGTTCGCGTATCTCCTGCGGGATTCCGACCGGACGGATCTCCGCCTCAACGCGCACCCATCCCGGACCGAACGGACGCCCGATCAGCGCCCGAATCGCTTCCTTCAGGATCATTGCGGGTAACCAGACCATCAGCGGAATGAGAAAACACGCGAGCAGAATCAAAAAAATAATTTCAGCAATGTTCAGATGCATCAGGCGCATTCCTCCGTTTCCTTACAGTCCCGGTATCGTATTCGGCGCGTCATGTGTCTGCCGCAGACTGCGCCCGGCAGTCATATACTGCTTCACGCCGAGGCGCTCCGGCGTGCAGAGCTTCGCTCTTCTGACCGCCCGCTGCAAATTGATGATTGCCCCTGCCGTGACCGGTTTGTTCAGGCTTGCGGCTTTCTGCTGCAATGCTGCTTCCTGCGCCTTCGCTGCATCGGATTCCCCTGCGGCATACAGCCTTTGCAGCTCCGTGAGAGAGCGGTAAAACAGCGCTTCTCCGGGAGAACGGTTCTCTGCGCGAAGGCAAGCCTGCTCCCGGTATTCCGCCGCCTGCTCCGGCTGCTTCATCAGCTCACAGAAAACAGCACAAACCATCCGGTATTCCAGCAGATCATCTGCATAAGCGCAGAACTGCCCGTCATATTCCGGCGCATTCCGGTAACAGCGTTCCAGCTCACTTTGATGTTCCTCATAGAGCCTGTACGCCTTCAGAAACTCACCGAGATACAGATGCAGCAGCATTTTCGTGGTGAGGAGCATTGCCCTTTGCCGCGTCGGAAGGATATCGGCAGCGATTTCCGAAATCTGTTCCTTTGCAAGCGGATACTGCTCCGCCATGACCAGATCAAACGCCCGCAGCACCCTGTCGCTTTCCGAGGGCTCCGGCAGCTTCCGGTTCAGGATATCCGCGACCTCAGTACAAAAGCCGTACTGCGTAAAGGCGTTCTCAAGCTTTACCGCCGCATTCCTTCCCGATCTCTTTGCCATAAGATTGTTCAGCGTCATCAGCAAAATGCACGCAAACGCCGCGATGCCGAGATGAATCGGCATATCAATGAAAATCAGTTCCGGCAGGCTGCTGCCCATATTGGCAGTCAGACACCATATCAATGAGACTGCCATGATTGCAGCCATAGCGGTCTGTGTTTTTTTCGGATGATTCCGCGGATCGTAGTCAAAGAGGCTCACGGTTATTTATCCTCAGGACAGCTCTTGCAGATCGGGAATTCCCGAAGCGGCAGCCGGTGCCGGTACGGCAGTGTTCTGCTGCGGCAGATTCCGCTCGGCTAAAATCTCACTCTTGTCCTCCGGCAATGTTGAATAAATCCGCGCCTGGTCAATCAACTGCGTCAGCGCACGCAGAATGCCGCCGGGCATTATGCTGTTCAGAATTGCGCCGCGAAGATTGTTCTCCGCATCATGCGCCTCCCGCATTTTTCCGGTTGCATACAGCCGGTTCAGCTGGAAAACAAACGGGAAAAACTGTATTTCCGGATCGCTGCGCTTGGAGACCTGAAAGGCTGCCCGTTTCTCATATTCATCCGCCTGTTTGTCTCTGCCGCGGTGTGCCGTCAGCACGGCTGCAAGCATATCGTACGCAAGCGCATCATCTGCATAGCTCAGGTAGGACTCGTTCAGGTCGGGCTTCAGCTCATAGGCGCGGTCAATCTCGGCACGATGCTCATTGAAAAGCTTCAGCAGCTTATCATGCTGTGAGGTCATTGCAAAAATCTGCATCCGGGTTGTATAGTAGGCTGCTGTTTCGCGGCCGCTCAGATTCGTCACATCGAATTTCAGCAGCATTTGTTCCGCATCCTTATATCGCTCGCTCATTGCCATGATAAACGCCAGCTGGAGCTGTTCTCTGCCGCTTGCAAAGGGATTGGCTGTCTTCGCGGTTTCAGAGAGTTCCCGGCTGAATCCCTGCTGTTCAAAGAGCGCTTGCAGCTTGACCGGCAGCGAAGCTTTTGTCCCTTTTACAAGCAGGTGCCAGATTCCGGCAGCAGCCAGCGAGCAGATTACACCGCACATCAGGAAGATGAAAATATAGCCGATCACACTGCCCACACCGACATTCGCGTACATTGCTGCTTTCAGTGACAGACAGGTTCCGAGGAACGCAAACAGAATCATCGTGACAAGACAGGTGATTCTCAGTGCTTTCGGCAGATCGTCAAATATACGGTGATAGATTCGGGAAAAAACATTCATAGCGCGACTCCTTGTACCAGAGGAATTGTCCGGAGAAAAAAGTATTTGTAAAACCGGCATTCACCGGAATTTCTGCACATGGCTATACGCCGGTTCAGAGCCTGCTTTGTGTCAGAAACGATGCAAAGCAGGCTCAGAAAAGCGTTTTATCCGTTATTTTTCAGCGATTGCCGCAACGCCCGGCAGAATCTTGCCTTCGAGATATTCGAGGGAAGCACCGCCGCCGGTAGAAATGTGGCTCATCTTATCTGCAAATCCGAGCTGGATTGCAGCGGTTGCAGAGTCGCCGCCGCCGATAATGGTCGTAGCATCTGCCTCTGCCAGAGCTTCGCAGACTGCAACGGTACCCTTTTTCAGAATCGGGTTCTCAAACACGCCCATCGGACCGTTCCAGACAACAGTCTTTGCGGTCTTTGCAGCCTCTGCAAACAGTGCAGCAGTCTTCGGACCGATATCCAGACCCATCTTATCTGCCGGAATTGCGGTTGCATCGACAACTTCAACCGCGATTTCCGCATCAATCGGATCCGGGAAGGATGCTGCAATTACGGTATCGACCGGCAGAAGAATCTTCTTGCCGAGCTGCTCTGCCTTCGCGAGCATTTCCTTGCAGTAATCAATCTTTTCATCATCGACCAGAGACATGCCGATTTCGCCGCCCTGCGCCTTAATGAAGGTGTAAGCCATGCCGCCGCCGATAATCAGCGTATCGCATTTTTCGAGCAGATTGGAGATAACATTCAGCTTGTCAGCAACCTTTGCGCCGCCGAGAATCGCAACGAACGGGCGTTCCGGATCCTCAACAGCATTGCCGAGGTACTGGATTTCTTTCTGCATCAGGTAGCCGACAGCCGTCTCCTTGACAAAGCGTGCCACACCGACAGTAGAAGCATGTGCACGGTGAGAAGAACCGAATGCATCCATCACGAAGACTTCGCCGTCCACGAGGTCAGCCAGTTCCTTGGAGAAGCCGTCATACTGTGCCTCCTTGGTCTCCTCTGCGCCGCGGAAACGGGTGTTTTCGAGCAGAACGATTTCGCCCTCATTCATTGCAGCAACCGCAGCCTTTGCGTTCTCGCCGACGACTGCATCATCCGCAGCAAAGACGACCTTTGTCTCCGGGAGCAGCTCAGCAAGGCGCTTTGCGACCGGTGCAAGAGAGAATTTCGCCTCCGGGCCGTTCTTCGGCTTGCCCAGATGCGAGCAGAGAACAACCTTTCCGCCGTCTGCGAGCAGCTTCTTGATTGTCGGAAGCGCAGCAGTAATGCGGTTGTCGTTGGTGATTTCGCCGTCCTTCAGCGGAACATTGAAATCACAGCGAACAAGAATCTTCTTGCCCTTTGCCTGAAGGTCATCTACGGTTACCTTATTCAGTCCAGCCATGATAAAATACATCCTTTCAACGTGAAATTTTGTTTGTGAGATACAGCAATGCTGCATTCACCCTATATTATACATCATTTTCCGTTTTTTTTCAAGGCTGATTCCGAAATTTTCCGCAAAGCATCAAAAAGCTGCGGAAAAGCCGGCAGAAAAAGGACGGAGCCTTTGCAAGACTCCGTCCCAGCATATATATAAAGTGTCTCCGACGGATTCAAAATGGGGGCTGCTCGCCCCCATACCCCTCGCTGGGGACATTGTCCCCAGACCCCATTACATAATACTTTTCACTGGAAATGGAATTCCACCGCTGCGCTGGGGCAGGTTTAGCGCAGCGGGTGAGAGCCCATTATCAATCATCGCGCAGCGCACGTTTGCGAAACGTGTGATACCTTTTTCGACAGACTGAGGACGGAACCTTTGCAAGACTCCGTCCTGTATTTGCCTCAATCGCCCCAGCTGAGAAGCTGCCAGCCGCCGTCCGCAAGGGGGAATAAACTGACGGCAGCATAAAAATGCTGCCGTCTTACTTATCTTATGTATGAGATCAAACAGTAAAGAAGCGTTGATTTGCTTCAAATACACCGTGCGGCTTCAATTCCTGATAGCCGGTCACATCCGCGGGAAGGCTCAGATTCGGCGCATCAATCATCGCGGTCATAGGCTCCGGGCAGAAGTAGCCGTTGAAGCCCTTGTCATTCCATATAATCCAGAATTTATACTCCGGGCTGACTTCATAGCAGATTCGCTTGCCGGAAGCAACATCCTCAACAATTGCACCGTAGAATTTCTGGTCGTCCAGCTTTCCGTAATCCGCCTGATACATATCGTTATCGAGATTCTGGAGCACCGGGCATTTTGTGCCGTTCTTGTATTCAAGATCGGAGAGCTTCAGATCAAGCAGCCGCTCAGTCGGCAGGCAGCGCTCATTCAGCTCGCAGCGCTTTCCGATCGGAACCATCAGCCGCATGTCCTCAGCCTTTGCGCCGTCCATAAACGGTGCCTGAATGGTTGTATGGGTCGCAACAGAAACCGGCAGTGCCTTCTCCGAGAGATTGATAATTGCAATCTTATGTTCCAAGCCGTATTCGCTCAGCGTAAAGGTCAGCTCAACGCGGAACCGCAGCGGCAAATACGCAAAAAACGGATCGTTTTCATCGTAATCATAGGCTGTTTTCAAAACTGCACAGTTGTCGTCCGCATGATGAGAGAGCACCTTATGCACCCGCTTATGCAGGAAGCCGTGGATATGATTATGATACGGCTCCGCCTCATTGACCGGCAAGTGATAGACTGCATCCGAGGTTTTCAGAATGCCGTCTGCAAAGCGATTCGGAAGATACAGCGTCGGCAGCCCCCAGACCTCTGCGGACTGAAGCAGTGACTCCGCCGTATTATCAGGAGAGTAGCGGAATACATCAATATTATGCCTGATATCGCGCAGTCTGATGACATTGGAACCGATTTCGTATGCGACGTATGCCTCATAGCCGCCTGCCGAAAGCATAATACAGGGTGTTCCGTTCAAAACAGTTTGCTGAGTCTGATTCATAATCGGAGTTCCTCCTTCTCTTTCATCCGTTTCTCTGAACAGTCGATTATCATTCACCTTAGTATAGCATATTTTCCGCAAAAACGCAAGTCATAAGCCACTTTTTGGCAATCTGTACGAATCTTTGTTCATTTTTTGGGCATATCGCGAAAGCATTCTTGTCGAAATCCGCCGCACACTGCTCCGGAACACATGAGAACAGCATCTGCTTTATGTGGGAATGACGGAAATGCGTCGTCCTCTTTTCCTTCTTCGGTATGCTCCGGCGATATCCGTTCATCTCAGCGGCATGTTTCATCGTATTTCTGATTAACAGTCAGAAGCACGATTTCGTTATCCTTACCATTTCAGCAGATAATCAATACAGAAACAGGTTGCTTATGCTGCCGCGGAAATTGTTCCGGTGTTTATGCATCCGTGATACAGACCGAAACCGCAATGCCCCGAAATGATTTTGAGCGCTCCGGGGCAAAACTTTACTCCGGGGATCTGTCTAAACCATAAAACAGCCCCCGCTGCACCTTGCAGCGGGGGCGTGTTTTGTGTTTCGGAACAACTCAGTCGGCATTCACCTTACTGATCCTCATCCTTCTCGCGCTTGCGGAGCACGAATGCTGCTGCACCGACGAGAGCAGTGACAAACATAATACCGAGCGGTGCTTCGTCACCGGTACGAGGACCGGCAGCCGGAGTACCCGGAATCGGAGCTGCTGTCTGCTGAGGCGCTGTGGTCGTCTCCGTTGTGGTGGTAGTGGTTTCCGTTCTTGTACGGGAATCCTCATCATCCGTCAGGGAGGTCTCGGTCACAGTTGTGGTGGTCTCGGTCGTGGTGGTAGTTGTTTCGGTGGTTGTGGTGGTTTCCGTTGTTGTCGTAGTCGTTTCTGTCGTGGTAGTTGTTGTTTCAGTCGTTGTAGTGGTGGTCTGCGTATCTGTGTTGTCCTTGTTACCCTTATCCTGGGTAGTAGTGGTTGTCGTCTCAGTCGTCGATGTGGTGGTCGTCGTCTGAGTCGTTGTAGTAGTGGTAGTGGTTTCCGTTGTTGTCGTGGTTGTGGTTGTAGTAGTTGTTGTGGTCTCGGTCGTTGTGGTAGTAGTTGTTGTAGTGGTCTCCGTTGTGGTGGTAGTTGTTTCGGTGGTTGTGGTGGTTTCCGTTGTTGTCGTAGTCGTCTCTGTCGTGGTGGTAGTTGTTTCGGTCGTTGTGGTGGTTTCCGTTGTTGTCGTAGTCGTCTCTGTCGTGGTGGTTGTTGTTGCGGTGTCTGTCGTGGTTTCCGTTGTTGTCGTAGTCGTCTCTGTCGTGGTGGTAGTTGTTTCGGTAGTTGTGGTGGTTTCCGTTGTTGTCGTGGTCGTCTCTGTCGTAGTGGTAGTTGTTTCGGTAGTTGTGGTGGTTTCCGTTGTTGTCGTGGTCGTCTCTGTCGTGGTGGTTGTGGTGGTGGTTTCTGTAGTGGTTTCCGTTGTTGTCGTAGTCGTC
>JAFWVK010000043.1 GCA_017518255.1 Oscillospiraceae bacterium | reverse complement strand
GCTCTCTATACCTCCTATCGCGAGGAGGGCATCCGCGATGCGATCAAGGTATATGAATTCATGAACCGGTATTATGTGCAGGAAGGAAACAAGCGTGTTTCTGTCTCCAAATTCGGCGGAAGCGAGTTTATTCTTGCCGATGTCATCCGCATCATTCCAAAGAGAACTGATGACAAAGAGGTCACGGTATATTACGAATATCTTGATTTCTATAAATCAACCAAGAATATTCACATCGTCTTTTCAGAGCCGGGTTCCTATCAGAAGCTCGCTTCCATGCTCGGCGCGGAGCTTGGGCAAAAATGGGACCGGAAACTCTGTGAGGATCTTAAAGCAGCTTATTTCAGCTTTTCGGACAAATGCTCCGTGCTTTTGAAAAATGACTATCAGATGACTATGGGCGATGCGTTTCTGATGTATATTTCAATTTTCCCGATGCATACGCTCTTTGAAGATACAAAGGATCAGATTATCCGGAATATCAAGCTTGCCCAGAGAGAAATTCTTTCCGTTTCGGACGCAGGCTCCGTCGAATATGTCACGCAGGAAGAAACCGCCGAGAAGAACTCAAAGCTCAAGGAGCTGTTCTTCGGCTCCAAGCGTTACACCGAAGCAGCACCGCTGCGCGTCGGCTTTATTTACGATGCGGATGTCGATTCCTCGCGCTGGATTGACAGCCATGAAGCAGGCAGACTTTACATTGACCATGTTACGGAAGGAAATGTCCGTACAAACTGCTATTATACGCACGGCGACTGTGCCGGCGCGCTCGAACGGGCTATTGCGGCACAGAATGAAATCATCTTCGCGGTCTCCCCTTCCATGCTGGAGGAAACCCTGCGCGCTGCCGTCAAGCATCCGGAAACCGGCTTCTTCTGCTGCTCCGTCGGCAAGCAGCACCCCTCCGTCCGCTGCTATCACGGGAAATACTACGAAGCGGCATTTCTTGCAGGAATTCTGAGTGCGGATGCACTTTTGCAGGAGCAGACCGGTACGCCTCGCAGAATCGGTTATCTGGTCCGAGGGAAAGATGATCTGACCGTCCCCTCTGCCAATGCCTTTGCAATCGGCGTATCGCTCATTGATCCGGAATGCAGAATCAGCCTGAAATGCGTCGGAGAGCAGACAGACGACGAAATCCGTGCGGAATGGGCAGAACAGAAGATTACTGTCTATGCCGATATCGAACAGCCGGCAGTCGCCGGCGTCAAGGGAAAAGCCGGAATTTGCCGGATAAGGAACGGCGAAACCGAATGCATAGGCGTCCCGTTCTATCAGTGGGGAAAATATTACGAAAAAATTATTCATTCCGTGCTGAGCGGTACATGGCGTGCAGCAGAACAGATCAAGCCGCTGCTTGCGAAAAATTACTGGTTCGGTCTGTCTTCCGGTACAGTAGGAATTTATGCCCCTCAGCTTCCCTATCAGACACGCAAACTGCTCTCCTTTTTCCAGACGGCAATCGTCAGCGGAATGCTTGATCCGTTCTCCGGCGAGCTTCATGCACGTGATCAGGTGATTCAGAAAGCCGGCAGTTCGCAGCGGATTCTGCCGATGTCCGTCGAAAACAGCCTGCCTGCTGAAAAAATTGTATCGATGAACTGGCTGAATGACAATATTGACGGCGAGATATCGTTTCCCGCAGAAAGCTGAACGGAGTTCGCGATGAAAATACTCGTTGTTGCAGATACGGAATCCAAATCGCTCTGGGATTATTACCGTCCCGGAAAGCTTGACGGCATAGATCTGATTCTTTCCTGCGGCGATCTGAAAGCCGCGTATCTTGAATTTTTGGTGACCATGAGCCATGCGCCTGTCTATTATGTGCCGGGCAATCATGACGAAGCCTATCATACGCAGCCGCCGGAGGGCTGTGAGTCTCTTGACGGCAATATTCTGGTTTATAAAGGTGTCCGGATTCTTGGATTCGGCGGTGCAATGCGCTATAAAGACGGTCCATATATGCGCTCGGAAAAGGAAATGCGCAGATGTCTGCGAAAGGCAAGGCGTGATATCTGTCTCTTCGGCGGATTTGATCTTCTTGTCACACATGCACCGGCAAAAGGCTATGGAGATATGGACGATCTGCCGCATCACGGCTATGAATGCTTCAATGAACTGCTTGATCTGATTCATCCCGAATATATGCTTCACGGACATGTTCATGCCGATTACGGCAAAGAATTTCAGCGTGAAACGCTGCATCCTTCCGGAACAAAGATTATCAATGCCTATGAGACTTATCTTCTGGAATATGACGAGAAGAAGCCGGGCAGATTCTATTCTAAGGGAGAGCTGATAAAGCGCCTTTGGCATTCCTTCCGCTGAATTCTTTCTGCTGATTTCTGACTGATTTATCTGACATGTTTCTATCGAAAAAAGGAGGAATAATATGAAAAAGAACAGACTGCTCTGTGCAGCAGTCAGCTTGATACTGAGCTGCTTTTCTTTTCCGGCGACTGCATTGCCTGTTTTCGCCGAAGGGGAAGAAGATCCGGTTTTATACTCTTATAACGATCTTCAGTACCGGATTGAGGAAGGGCATATCGTCATTACTTCCTGTGCCGTAGATGCAACAAAGCTGGAGATTCCTGAGGAAGTTGACGGGTATCCGGTCACAGCGACCGACAGCAAGGCGTTCTCCGGCGCTACAAACCTGATCAGCGTCACGCTGCCTGACAGCCTGACCGATCTGGGCGACCGTACTTTCCTCAACTGCACCTCGCTCACAAGCGTCACGCTTCCGGATGGGCTGACTGAAATCTCGAACAACACCTTCAACGGCTGCACTTCGCTCAAATCTGTCCGGATTCCCGACAGCGTGCAGAAAATCTGCACCGGTGCATTTCAAGGCTGCACCGCCCTCGCGGATATTACCTTCCCGCCGCATATTGAGCGCTTCCAAAGCGATGTTTTGACCGATACCGCATGGTTGAATCAGCAGCCGGAAGGATTTGTTTATGTTTCCAATGTCCTTTACTGCTGGAAGGGAACGATGCCCGAAAACACGGAGCTTACGCTTGACAAGAGTATCACGGTCATCGCGGATTCCGCACTTTCCGGCGAGAAAAACCTCACTGCGGTCACATTCCACGACGGGGATACTTACATCGGCTGGGCTGCATTCAAAGAAACAGGCATTGAAACTTTAACGCTGCCGGAAAACTGCAAAATGGACAGCAGCGTGTTCGAGAATTGCACAAGCCTGAAATCCTTGACAATCCCCGGAAGCGTGAAAACAATCGAATATAACGCATTCTTCGGATGCACAGCCCTTGAAAGCCTGACGATCGGCGAGGGCATTGAGAAAATCGACTCGCTCGCCTTCGTTGACTGCAATGCGCTGACAAGCATCTCCGTCCCCGCAAGTATTCTGGAAATCGGCGGAAGTGCGTTCGGTCTTCATACAGAACCCTCCGGCGGATTTATCATCTATCTTAAACCGGTTGAGGGTTTTACGGTCTACGGCTACAAGGGAACCGCCGCCGAGGAGTATGCCGAACAGTTCGGTCTTACTTTTGTCGAGCGGGATGATCCGCCTTCTGTAACGGTCTATGGTGATGTCAATTCTGACGAGCAGTTCAGCATAGCGGATGCGGTTCTGCTGCAAAAATATCTGCTGACGATTGAGGTGACCCTCCCCAACTGGGCGGCAGGCGACCTTGACAAAAACGGAACTCTGAATGCAATGGATCTCAGCCTGATGAAGCAGAAGCTGTTTCTCGTGCCGGATGCCGTCATTACCGACCCGGTTCCGGTTGAAATGTGACGGCACAAGTTTTGCTCAACGGAATAGAGCAGGTGACAAATCATAAAGCAGTTTGTTCCTTATGAGAAGATGAACCGGAAACAAAAGAGGGATGTCAACAGGAAAAAGTACGGCATATGGCTGTTTTCACCGGTTACAAGGATTGCGGAAAGCAGCAAGAAATATTCCCGCAAAATCAAACATAAAATGGACGGCAGAGATGATTCTCTGCCGTCTTGGTTTGTATATAAATTGCTATCTTCGTTTGATTGAAAACGGGGACGGAATCCCCAGACTCTTTTCGACAGACTGACGGCAGAGAGGTTTTTCTGCCGTCAGCATCATCAACGTCAGTTGTTCTTCTTTATCTCATTTTTCTGCTTCGGAGCGTTTTCATTCTTTACGGCAGCAGGCGCTTCCTCCTTCGGCATACGCTTCTTTACGACCTTGGTATGCTTGGAAAGCTCATTCAGAAGTTTGCCTCTGTCCTTCGCAATCTCTTTCAGCCTGTCAAAGCTCTTGACATCGTAAACCTCGTTCATCATACGCTGGAAATCAGGGCGGCTGCGGACAGCTTCCACATCGCTTCTGAACTTTTTGTCCCACGCCTCTTTCTCTTCCTTCGTCAGATTCACGTTATCCTCTTGAATGTCATTGTGCCCCGCTCCTCTGGAAAGTGAAGTTGCAGCAAATGCAGCGGCAACAATCCGTTCCGCAACCGCAGTTTCCAGTTCCTCCTTGCGTTCAAGGAAGGTTCTCTTGCTCTTTCCGTCGCCCGCCTCACATTTGTCGATAAGTTCCCGTGTCTCGACAAGCTTGTCGTGTGCATACTTCTGGTCTGCATCCTTCGGCTGGTAATAATCCTCTGCATGAGCACGCGGAATTCTCTGTTCCAGATCGACTTCATTCAGCGCTTCAAGCTGCTTTCTGTCCTCTGCTTCCTCAAACCGCGTAATCGCATCAAGATTGACCTGCTTCTTAAAATGCTTGTTAATAACCAGAAGAATCGCGGTTTTTGCATCATTTGCCGCTTTGTTTTTCTTTCCTTTACAGTCCGGCACTTTTTCAGCAAAGTTTCTCAGGGCAAACATCTTATCAATCCGCTCATCATCGGAGAAATTTTTATTTGCGCAGCATTCGCTCAGCTGCTTTACAAATTCTTTCAGATTCGTAAAGTTCCGCAGTTCATCCTCTTTCAGTTTGGGAAGCTGAGCCTCCAATGCAGCAAGCGGTGCTGCCAGATCGTCCCGGAGAGATTTGTTTTCTTTCAAGCGAGCTGTCTCAATTGCATCTGTCCTGGCTTCTTTTTCCGCTGCTTCTTCTGCTTCTATAACAACCCAGTCATCTTCAATTGCTTTTTTCTGTGCCGGCTGCTCAATTTGAATCCAGTCATCGTTTTCCTTTTTCAGTGCCTGAGCAATCTTGAAACCTCTGTAAATTTCCAGTAAAGAGCCGTCATTCTGAACGGGAAGCGGTTCACCGATCTTCTGCTTAATTCTGTTCTTGTTATCAAACGCAAGCTGTAACGGAACATAAGTGATTTCCACACCGTTGCGCATCATCAGACCGATTGCAAAGGATTTCAGAATATCCGCATCTTTCTCGCCGTTTTCAAGCTTTTTGCAGTCGTATTTCTCTGCAATCTTGTTGTAGGCTGTCCGGAGATCATCGTTTCCGATGCCCTCGGAGGGAATCGAGACACGGTACTGCATGATGTTGTCCGCAGAACCCTGCCGCAGCGTCTTGAGCGCCGGCGTATTCTGATACTTATTCTCATGTCTGATGAGATCGGCATTCAGACTGTCATATATTTTTGCGCCGTTTACAGCATCTTCCGGATAGGCGTCAAGAGCTTTGACAATGCCGGAAATCCCTTGCTCGGAATATGGCTTTTTCTCGTCATTATAGCAAAGATCGAACACCTCGTCCTTGATGCCGATGCTGGATAATCCGCGAATGTAAGATGCCGTCAGATTGGTGAAGCTCTCAATCTCCTGCACTTTCTTCTCATGTCTTTCATTGATGGCATCCATGCACTTTTTATATCCGGATTTCTTGAATGCAGGCGCGTTCTCTGCGAGAGAGAAAATGCAGTCCTGATAAACCTCGCTGTCATTTTCATTATTCAGCTTTTCAATCGGGGTGCTGAGAATTCTCCTGCAATGCTCATGGTTCATTCCTTTGAAGCCTCTTGAAAAGCCCTGCTCAATATTCTCGTAGTTTTCGCGGATTGCCTTCTCCTCTTTCGAGTATTTCCCGCTCACAATATCCTGAACGGAAGCATCCCTGACGCGGGTATAAGTATCCATCTCGCCGAGCGACTTATAAAACGCCTTGTCCTCAAGGCTGGTTTTCGGATCGGAAAGTTTTTCCATCGGCAGATAGAACATTCTGAAAAAGTCGTAGAATTTCCGGGCATTCTGCATTTCTTCGGTCTGCTCCGCTTTCTGAAAATCCTCATTCTCCTTTACATAATCGGGGAGCTTATTGAAAAAGAACTTGCTCTGACCGTAGATCAGCTTTTCCATGAAACCGAATCCGGTGCGCTTTTCCGGCTCAGGATTGAGCAAGCTTTCCATTTTCTTCTGACCGTCCTTGAACCAGCCGCGGGCGGAAGACATATTGTAATTCTGATAAATCCCCTGCCGGATCAGCTCGCTGTGCCATTTCTGATTTTCAGCGAGCTTTGCCGCCGTTTTCTTATTCAGCTTTTTAGGCGGCAGAATAGAATGCGCTTCCATATCTTTCAGATAGTCTTCGGCACACTGTTTGACCTCATCCTCGAACATATTATTCTGTCCGTAGAAATCTTTTTTCTTGACAGCAGTCAGATAAAGGCTGAAATGCGCATCAATATCCTCCTCTGTCAGGTTTTGCGGGATTTTGTCGCCGTAGATCAGACGGGCTGCTTTCTGATACTGCTCATCTGAAAACAGTCTGATTTTGTTTTTGGGCATATGTGTTTCCTCCTTTTTAATTCATGAAGCGGTTTTGAACCTCTCACCCATAATACCATAAAATAAACTTTAACGGTGCATAAATGAAAAGAATTCACAGATTTTTGGAGGATATTACAAATTGCGCTCCCCTGCTTTGTGCAGGTTGCCGGTCTTGAATCCGAACCATCGGACGGATCACATAGCCCCCCTTCAAAAAAATTGTAATATTTTTTTAGGATAAAATGATTGACAATTTGTCTTCCTTGTGGTATAATGACACAGTATATGTGAAGCATGTATTATCACGAAAATGCTGCACAAATACATTGGGAAAAGGCGGTTTTGTTTCCGTCAGAGTGACGAAAACGCACCGCCATCGGAATTTTTGGGTAACAAGGAGGACGCATTATGAAACTTAAGCATCCGTACCGGCGTGTACTCGCCGGAATCTTAGCAATCCTGACGGTTGCGGGCAACACGATTCTGCCCGGCGCTGTCAGGATTCCGATTGCACCGACGGCAATCACGGCGAGTGCAGCAACGCAGTCTGGTACTTGCAGATCAGGTCAGAACAGATACAGTTTCACTTTTGACGATGAGACCGGTGTGCTGACCATTACCTCTGGTACACTTTATAAAGATAATGTCGGTAATTTAGTTCTGCCTACCAGAAACAACGGCGGCGTTAATGTTTCGCAGAACGCAGTCACAAGCATTGTGATGAAGAGCGGCACATATTTCCCATCAGACAGTGAAAACCTGTTTAACGGCTTCACAAATCTGACCTCTTTTACTGCTGAAGAAGGTGTTACTGTCAAAACGAACAATCGCGGATATGCAGATTTCGGTTCCATGTTCAAGAACTGCACCAGTTTGACAGAGGTTGATTTTTCCGGCCTGACAAACGGCGGCGTCATCGCATATATTGACAGTATGTTTGCGGGCTGTTCATCTCTGACTACGGCTGATCTTTCCAGTTTCACCGGTGAACAGACAGGGAACGGCTGGGCTACACAAAATATGGGAATGTTTGCCTATGATCCGCTTGAAGACTCTACGAACGGTTGTTCAGATTTGACTTCTCTGACACTGCCGGATTCTTTTGTATATAATACACTGAACAATCTGGCAAACAGTAATAACAGCGAATACCAAAGCATGACAGCAGAAAAATTAGTAACTCATGTTCTGGAAGGCTGCAACGAGGACATGATTGCGGCTCTCACAGAGCAGCTTCTGGAGCAGTACAATGACTATGCAGAAGTTCAGGCAAACGGCGGCCACAAGACCGACATTTCCACACTGACGATCACGGTTGCCGACAAGACCTATGACGGTGAGCCGTTCACTGTCAGCATCAAGAAAAACAACGGTCAAGTAGTCAATCCCAGGAACTATGATATCACCTTCACCCCTGCTCCGGAGACCGATCTGCCGGTCAATGCGGGCGAGTATTCGTATACCATTACCGGAAAGGGCAGTTCTTACACCGGAACTGTAAACGGAACCGTTACGATTGCAAAGGCAACACCTGTTCTCGGCGATGTCACCGCTTCACCGATTGCCTGCAACGGAACAGTTGCTGATATCATCCTTTCCCACACGAATGAAACGATTCCCGGTACTCTGGCCGTGACTTCCGATGAAATCACTGACGGAACCGTAGAATATGAGTTCACGCCGGATGATACAAACAACTATAATGTTGTCACCGGTACGGTCAGCGTTGATGTGGCTGAGCATGACTATCAGTTTGACAGCTTCGTTTGGAGCGAAGACGACACAACAGCACAGGCAAAGCTTGTATGTGTCAATGACAACTGCGGCGATGAAAAACTTGTTGACGCAGATATGAACGAGGCTTCAACTCCTGCAACCTGCACCGAAGACGGCTTTACCGTTTACACTGCAACCTACGGTGAGCATACCGACTCCAAGACTGTTACGGATGAGAACACGAAGCTTGGCCACGACTTCACCGAGTTCGTTGATTTTGTCTGGGCAGAAGACAACAAGTCC
This sequence comes from Oscillospiraceae bacterium, assembly GCA_017518255.1. Lineage (GTDB taxonomy): Bacteria > Bacillota > Clostridia > Oscillospirales > Ruminococcaceae > Firm-04. The sequence continues at coordinate 14 of JAFWVK010000043.1, read as the reverse complement.
GCACAGGTTCTTGT
>JAFWVK010000042.1 GCA_017518255.1 Oscillospiraceae bacterium | reverse complement strand
TCAAGCAGATAGGTCACCATGCCGCGCAGCATCGCCTTTCTGTGATCCGTGGCTCTGCCGAGCTTTCTGGAACCTGCCATTGTGTTTCACTCCTTTATCAATCCATCCGGCACCGGAGAGGATGCCGGGTTCGGGAATTAGTCGTTGTCGTCGGAACTGAGGTCAAAGCCCAGAGACTGGAGCTTTTCCTTGACCTCATCGAACGATTTTCTGCCGAGATTTCTGACCTTCATCATCTCGTCCTCAGACCGGCTGATCAAATCAGCAACGGTATTGATGCCGGCGCGCTTCAGGCAATTGAACGAGCGAACCGACAAATCCAGCTCTTCAATGGTTGTTTCCAGCTTTTTCTCCTGTCCGCCGTCTGTTGTATCCTGCAAAACAGGCTCCAGAATCTTCTCTTCCGAGAGATTCACAAACAGCTGGAGATACTCCGTCAGGAGGCTGGCTGCCTGGGACAGTGCATCATTTGCAAAAACGGTACCGTCTGTCCAGACTTCCATTGTCAGCTTGTCATAGTCTGTGACCTGACCGAGGCGCGTATCCTCGACTTTATAATTCACCTTCAAAATCGGCGTGTAGATACTGTCAACGGTGATTGTATCAACCGGCAGATTCTGTCTGTTCTGCTTATTGCGTTCCGCAGAAACATAACCTCTGCCTTTATCCAGCATGATCTGCATTTCGAGCTTTGCACCCTTGCCGACCGTCGCGATATGCGGGAACGGCGGGAGAATCTCGACCTCAGAATCCGTGCGGATATCCGCAGCGGTGACCTCACATTCACCCTGGGCGTCAATAATAATTGTTTTCGGACTGTCACCGTGCAACTTTGCAGTCAATCCTTTAATCGCAAGGATGATTTCCGTTACATCCTCCTTGACACCGGGGATGGTTGAGAGCTCATGATGAACACCCTCGATTTTGACGGCATATACTGCCACACCGGGCAGCGAGGAGAGCAGAATCCTTCTGAGACTGTTACCGATCGTGATGCCGTATCCGCGCGGAAGCGGTCCTACGACAAACCTACCGTATTTACCGTCGCCGTGCAGTTCCTCGGTAACGATATCCGGCTTTTCCATTTTCAGCATAAATACCCTCCTGTTGTGCAATCAGTTGTGGTACGGCTGTAAACAGCTTACAGCCGTTCGATATTGAATTCCTTTTCCTTTACAGGATTACTTAGAGTACAGCTCAACGATGAGGTGTGTCTGTGCCTCGTACTCAATATCGTCTGCTGAAGGCATCCGGACAACTGTTGCAGAGAAATCATCTTTCTTTGCTTCCAGCCAGAGCGGAACGACTCTGTCAGCCGTTGCCTCAACGGTAGCCTTAAATTTATCAGAAGTTCTGTCCTTTTCGCGCAGTGCGATCACATCGCCGACCTTCACGCGATAAGAAGCAATATCGACTTTCTTGCCGTTTACGGTGTAATGTGCATGTGCGACAAGCTGTCTTGCCTCGCGTCTGGTCAGAGCAAGGCCCATGCGGTAAACAACATTATCCAGTCTGGATTCCAGGCAGGTAATGAGGTTGTCACCGGTCTTGCCTTCCATTTTGGAAGCAAGCTCAAAGTAGTGTCTGAACTGCTTTTCGAGCATGCCGTAGATAAACTTCAGCTTCTGCTTTTCCTTGAGCTGAAGGCCGTATTCAGAGATCTTCTTCCGGTTGTTTGCATTCTTAAACCGGATCGAATCCTTCTTGGAAACACCCATAACTCCCGGACTGATTCCGAGCGCTCTGCATTTTTTCAGGATCGGTTCTTTCTGTACCGCCATCTTTGTTCACACCTCCACAAAATTAGACACGTCTTCTCTTCGGAGGACGGCAGCCGTTATGAGGAATCGGCGTTACGTCCTTAATCATGCGAACCTCAAGACCGACTGTCTGAAGCGCACGGATTGCAGCCTCTCTGCCGGATCCCGGACCGTTCACATAAACCTCGACGGTCTTCAGACCATGCTCCATTGCTGCACGCGCTGCTGTTTCTGCGGCACTCTGTGCTGCAAACGGGGTAGATTTCTTAGAGCCGCGGAAGCCAAGCTCGCCTGCGGAAGCCCAGGAAATCGCATTACCCTGCGTATCGGTAATGGTCACGATGGTGTTGTTGAATGTGGACTGAATATGCACGGCGCCGTTTTCGATGTTCTTGCGCTCTCTGCGGCGTCTGATCGTGGTTACCTTTTTCTTCTGCTGTGCCAAGATACAGTCCCTCCTTATTTCTTCTTGTTTGCAATGGTCTTGGCAGGACCCTTGCGTGTTCTTGCATTGGTCTTTGTACGCTGTCCTCTGACAGGCAGACCCTTACGGTGACGGATACCGCGGTAGCAGCCGATATCGACAAGGCGCTTGATATCCATTGCGACCTGACGGCGCTTATCGCCCTCCACCACACAGTTCTCATCAATGTACGCACGCAGTGCTGCGACATCGGTTTCGGTGAGATCCTTAACTCTGGTATCCGGATTGATGCCGGTTTCCTTCAGGATCTTGGTTGCCGTCGTACGACCGATTCCGAAGATATAGGTGAGACCGATTTCGACTCGCTTATTCTTCGGGAGGTCAACACCAGCGATTCTAGCCATATTCCTAATTACACCTCCAAATCGTCAGGAGCATCAGCCCTGACGCTGCTTATGCTTCGGGTTTTCACAAATAATCATGACTTTGCCCTTGCGCTTAATGACCTTGCACTTTTCGCAGATGGGCTTGACGGAAGGTCTGACTTTCATTGGAAATACCTCCTTGTCTCCGGCGGCAGATTATTTTGCACGCCAGGTGATTCTGCCCTTTGTCAGATCGTAGGGCGACATCTCGACAGTTACGTGGTCACCGGGGACGATTCGGATATAGTTCGTTCTCAGCTTGCCGGAGATATGTGCAAGGATCACATGGCTGTTGCTCAGCTCAACCTTGAACATGGCATTCGGCAGGGCATCAATGACCACGCCTTCTACTTCAATTACATCCTGTTTCGACATCGTCGATGACCTCCTTGCGGATTTGATTCTTTTTGGTTTGCGGAGCTTTCGCCGCCTGATTGAGCGGTTTCAGCGCCGCCCGAAGTGCCTTATCGGTTAAGGCATCCAGCGGAAGCACAGTTTTTGTAGCCTGAACATGAACAGGGTTTTTCCGCTTCGGCTTAGAGAGCTTTCGGCGTTCTCCGTCTGCAAGAAGCAGCTCGGTTCCGTCCAGTGCAGTGACTAGGAAAAACCTTCCGGCCTCTCTGCCTGCCTTTGCAAGCACGACAGTTCCCGGCTGACAAATTCTTCTTTCCATCTGCGCTCACCGCTTGGTCATAATCACGGGACCGTTTGCAGTAATGAGAATCATATGCTCGAAATGCGCGGACCATGAGCCGTTGTTCGTGACAACGGTCCACTTGTTCGGCATGGTATGCACACCGTCACCCTGCATATTGATCATCGGCTCGATGCAGAAGGTCATTCCTTCGACGAGGCGCATTCCGTGTCCGGCTTTGCCGTGATTGGGCACCTCCGGATCTTCGTGAACCTCTTTTCCGATTCCGTGGCCGCAGTATTCTTTGACGATACCGTAGCCTCTGGAACGGCAGTAATCCTCAACGGTATGGGAAATATCGCCCAGCCGCGCACCGACCTGAGCCTGTTCAATTGCGGCATAAAGACTCGCGTTGGTATCCTCCAGCAGCTTTTTGACCTCCGGCGCGACCGCACCGACAGGGAACGTAAAGCATGTATCGCTGTTCCAGCCTTTATACCGGGCTCCCAGATCAACGCTGACGATATCGCCCTCATTGATTCTTCTGCTTCCGGGAATTCCGTGAATAACCTCTTCATTCACCGACACACACGCGCTCCCCGGAAATCCGTACAAACCGAGGAAATTCGGGATTGCGCCGTGTGACGTGATCTCGTGATGAACGATCTTGTCAATATCCTTTGTTGTCATGCCGGGTCTGATTTTCTGCTCAACGACATTGAGTGCATTGGCAGCGATCTTTCCCGCCTCCAGCATTTTTTCGATATCCGATTTGCTTTTAATTGAAACCATCACAAAGCGCCTCATCAATCCTCAATGCCGAGGGATGCAAAAACAAGTTTAGTTGTTTCGGCAACCTGATCCTGTCCTTCAACAGTCAGGAGCTTGCCGGTTTTCTGATAGTAATCCTTGAGCGGAGCCGTTTTTTCCTGATAGACCTGAAGTCTGGAAAGAACGGTTTCCGGCGCATCGTCTGCGCGCTGCACGGTTTTGCCGCCGCACTCATCGCAGATGCCGTCCTTGAGTGTGGGATTGAACTCCACATGATAGGAAGCGCCGCAGGATTCGCAGACACGTCTGCCGGACATTCTTGCGCAGATTTTCTCATCCGGAACATAGATTTCGAGCACACGGTCAATCACAACGCCCATTTTGTCGAGCGCCTCAGCCTGCGCGACTGTACGCGGAAAGCCGTCGAGAATATAGCCGTTTGCAGCATCCGGTTCCGCAATGCGGTCTCTGAGAATTCCGATTACGATTTCATCGGAAACCAGATCGCCGCTGTCCATTGCAGCCTTAGCCTTCAGCCCCATTTCCGTACCGTTTTTCACAGCCTCGCGGAGCATATTGCCGGTTGAGATCTGCGGAATACCGAGCTTTGCGGAGATTGCTTGAGCCTGTGTGCCTTTACCGGCACCGGGCGCACCCAAAAGAATAAGGTTCATAAACTGGCAGCCTCCTTTTAATGTCATTTAACCGAGGAATCCTTTATGATGACGCATCATCAGCTGAGATTCCAGTGTACGGACTGTTTCAATTGCAACGCTGACCACGATCAGAATGGAAGTACCGCCCATCGACGAAACATTGAGGTTCGTCAGATTCAGGAAGATGATCGGGAACACGGCGACAATGCCGAGGAAGACAGCGCCGACAAGAGAAATCTTGGAAAGCACTCTCTGAATATAATCAGAGGTCGGCTTGCCGGGACGGATGCCGGGGATACCGCCGTTGGACTGGCGGAGATTGTTAGCCATTTCAACCGGATTATACTGAATCGCAACATAGAAGTAATTGAACAGGATAATCAGGATGAAGTACAATGCTGCATAGGAATAGCTCTGTGTCTTGAAGAAGTTCACGAAATAATAGTAGAACTTCTGACCGAATGTTGTATCCTTCTTAATCACCTTCACCGGTTCCTTGAACATTGTAAACATCGACGGAAGAGACATAAAGCTCATCGCGAAGATAATCGGCATAACGCCGGACATGCAGACCTTGATCGGAATATGCGTGCTCTGACCGCCGTACTGCTTTCTGCCGACAACGCGCTTTGCGTACTGCACCGGAATACGGCGCTCAGCCTCGTTGAAATAGACGATACCGACGACCATCGCAACGAAAATCAGCAGGTAGATGACAACCTTAATGAAGTATTCATCAGCGTTGTCGTGAACATATCGGGCGAGCGCACCGAGATCGGAAGGAATACGGGACACAATACCTGCAAAGAGGATCATGGAAATACCGTTTCCGATGCCCTTCTCATTGATGCGGTTGCCAAGCCAGATAATCAGGGAAGAACCCGCCATAAAGGTCAGGATAATGACAAACATTGCGAATGTGCCGTCCTTACCGCTTGTATACTTTACAGCTTTGGCACTTCTTTTCAGCGTCAGATAATAAGCCGTACCCATAAACGCAGACAAACCAAGAGCGACATAAGAAGTAATCGTATTAAGCTTCTTTCTGCCGTCCTCACCCTCCTGCTGGAGACGTTCCAGCGGAGGCAGCGCATAGGTCAGGAGCTGGATAATGATGCTGGCGTTGATATACGGTGTAACGCCGAGGGAGAAAACGGTCGCCTTTGAGAGCGCGCCGCCGGAGAGGATATCAAGATACTCAAGGAAGCCTCCGCTTGCCTTCTCCTTCATCCAATCCTTCAGGATGGCAGTATCGAGGAACGGAACTGTGATAACAGAACCGAAACGGAAGATCAGAATGATGAACAGTGTGAACAAAATCTTCTTGCGAATCTCAGGAATACCCCAAGCTGTTTTCAGCGTTTTGAACACTTTACATCACCTCAGCCTTCCCGCCTGCCTTTTCGATTTTTTCTGCTGCGGAAGCAGAGAACTTTGCTGCCTGAACGGTCAGCTTGACATTCAGCTCACCTTCGCCGAGGATCTTGACGCCGCCGTTTTCAAGCTTTGTGATAAGGCCGGAAGCCTTCAGCAGCTCTTCGTTGACGACAGTGCCTTCAACGAAACGGTTCAGATCGCCGACATTGACGGTTGCGTAACGTGTTGCAAAAATATTGTTGAAGCCGCGCTTCGGAATACGTCTTGCAAGGGGCATCTGGCCGCCTTCAAAGCCGATTCTGACGCCGCCGCCGGAACGTGCGTTCTGACCCTTATGGCCCTTGCCGGCGGTTTTGCCGCTGCCGGAGCCATGTCCTCTGCCGATACGCTTTACCGGACGGTTGGAGTCCGCAGCAGGTGTTAATTCATGAAGCTTCAATGGTTCGCACCTCCTTGCTGTTTAAGCTTCCGTGACCTTCACGAGGTGAATAATCTTATTGATTTTACCCTGTGTCGCCGCGTTATCGGGCTGCGTGGTTGCATCGCCGATCTTACGGAGACCAAGAGAATGAGCGGTTGCGATCTGATCCTGCTTTCTGCCGATCAGGCTTTTCACAAGCTCTACTTTCTTAGCCATTTGAGTTCACTCCTAACTCGATTATTTACCGAAAATCTCAGCGGTCGTCTTGCCGCGCTTTGCAGCAACGCTCTTTGCGTCGGTGCACTCGCTGAGTCCGGCGATTGTTGCACGGACAACATTGCACGGGTTATTGGAACGCTGGCTCTTGGTACGGATATCCTGAATACCTGCCATCTCGATAACCGCACGGACCGGGCCGCCGGCGATCACGCCGGTACCGGGAGCAGCGGGCATCATAAGCACTCTGCCTGCGCCGAACTTGCCGATGACTTCATGCGGAATGGTTGTTCCGCGAAGATTGACGCGGACGAGGTTTTTCTTCGCGTCTTCAATGCCCTTGCGGATGGCATCCGGAACTTCGCCGGACTTACCCAGACCGAAACCGACAATACCGTTTCCGTTTCCGACTACGACGAGTGCGGAGAACTTCATGATCCGGCCGCCCTTAACGGTCTTGCTGACACGGTTGATAGAGACGACACGCTCCATCAGTTCCATGCTTGTTGCATCAATCAGTGCCAATCAAAGTCCCTCCTTTATTAGAACTGCAGCCCATTTTCACGGGCACCGTCTGCAAGCTCCTGAATTCTGCCGTGATAGAGATAGCCACCACGGTCAAAGACAACCTCAGTAATGCCCTTATCCGCAGCCTTCTTTGCGATTGCTGCGCCGACAAGACGCGCACCTTCCTTATTGCCGCCGTTTGCCTCAAAGCCCTTGTCCTGGCTGGAAGCAGCAGCAAGCGTCACGCCCGCGACATCGTCGATGAGCTGAGCATAGATGTGCTTTGCGGAGCGGTAAACGCTCAGTCTCGGACGCTGTGCAGTGCCGGAGATCTTTGCGCGGACTCTGCGGTGTCTCTTGAGACGGGCTTTGTTGCTGTCAATTTTCTTTACCATAGCAATTCACCTTTCTCCTTACTTCTTGCCCTTACCGGCCTTGCCTTCCTTGCGGATGATGTGCTCGCCTTCGTAGCGGATGCCCTTGCCCTTATAAGGCTCCGGCGGACGCTTCTCACGAATCTCGGCTGCGAACTGACCGACTTTCTGCTTGTCGGGTCCGTTGACAACGATTGTGGTTGCGTTGGGCACATCAATGGTAATGCCGTCAATCTCAGGCATCACAACATCATGGGAATAACCGAGGTTCATAACAAGCTTGTTGCCGTCCTTCTTTGCACGGTAGCCGACGCCTTCGATCTGAAGAGTCTTTTTGAAGCCGTTATTCACACCGAAAACCATGTTTGCGATGAGAGATCTTGTCAGTCCGTGCAGTGCACGGTTTTCCTTGTTATCGTTGGGGCGGGCAATCTTGACAGCGCCGTCCTCAACGGTGATCTGCATTGCAGAATTTGCACGATACGTATTCTCGCCCTTCGGTCCCTTTACGGTAACCAGATTGGTATCGTCAACCGTAACGGTGACGCCGGCAGGAATCGCGATCGGCAGTCTTCCGATTCTGGACATGATGCGTTTCCTCCTTTATTACCAAACGTAAGCGAGAACCTCGCCGCCGACATTCAGCTCTCTCGCCTTCTTGTCGGTCATAATGCCTTTAGAAGTGGACACGATAACGATTCCGAGGCCCTTTCTGACCTTCGGCATATCTGCGCAGGAGCTGTAAATTCTCAAGCCCGGCTTGGATACGCGGCGAAGTCCGCCGATGACGGAAGTTCTGTTATCGTCATATTTCAGGGTAATGCGAATGATGCCCTGCTTGCCATCCTCGATGACCTGAAAGCTCTTGACATAGCCCTCATCGGTCAGAATCTGGGTGATGGCTTTCTTCACATTGGAAGCAGGAACGTCAACGGTCGCGTGCTTTGCGGTAGCAGCGTTACGGATTCTGGTCAACAGATCCGCAATGGTATCGGAAATTTGCATACCAAATGACCTCCTTTTCTATCGTCCGGTTTACCAGCTAGCCTTCTTGACACCGGGAATCTGACCGTCGTGTGCAAGCTCTCTGAAGCAAATTCGGCAAATACCGAACTTTCTGAGATAGGCATGGGGTCTGCCGCAGATTTTGCATCTGTTATAAGCACGCGTCGAGTACTTCGGTGCTCTCTGCTGCTTCAGGATCATAGATTTCTTTGCCATATATGCCTCCCCTATTACTTCGCAAACGGAGCACCGAGCAGCGTCAGCAGCTCTTTGGCCTCTTCGTCGGTGGTTGCGGTTGTGATAAAGTTGATATCCATACCGCGAACCTTGTCGATCTTATCGTACTCAATCTCCGGGAAGATCAGCTGTTCCTTGATACCGGTGGAATAGTTGCCCTTGCCGTCGAAGGAGTTGGGGTTGATGCCGCGGAAGTCACGGACACGCGGAAAAGCGATATTGAAAAGCTTATCCACAAAGTCCCACATTTTCTCACCGCGCAGTGTCACCTTAACACCGATCGGCATGCCCTCACGGAGCTTAAAGTTTGCAACAGACTTCTTTGCACGGCAGACAACCGGACGCTGACCGGTAATCAGTGCAAGGTCGCCCATGATTGCGTCAATTGCCTTTGCATTTTCCTTTGCTTCGCCTGCGCCGACGTTGATGACGACTTTATTCAGGCGCGGGATCTGCATGACATTCTTGTAGCCGAATTTGCTCATCAGTGCCGGAGCAACGGTTTCGGCATAATAGTTTCTCAGTCTTGCCATCATCGTTCTCCTTTACTTACTCAAATGTAGCGCCGCATTTCTTGCAGACACGGAGCTTTGTTTTCTTGTCGCCCTTTTCCTCGACGGTATGACCGACTCTGGTGGGCTTGCCGCACTTGGGGCAGATGAGCTGCACCTTGCAGGCATAAATCGGAGATTCAGCCTTGATGATGCCGCCCTGCTGACCGACTCTGGTGGGCTTTACGTGCTTGGTAATCATGTTGATGCCCTCAACGATGACCTTACCCTCTTTCGGGCTGACCTCAAGCACCTTACCGGTCTTGATCTTCTTCTTCTCAATGTCGGTGTACTTATCAACGGGGTCACCGACCATCAGGCGAACGGTGTCGCCCTTCTTTACATGAACTGTACTCATCGGGCACCTCCGAATCAAAGAACTTCCGGTGCGAGGGAGAGAATCTTCACATAGTCATGCTCTCTCAGCTCTCTTGCAACCGGTCCAAAAATACGGGTTCCGCGGGGAGTCTTGTCTTCCTTGATGATAACGGCAGCGTTTTCATCGAAGCGGATATAGGTTCCGTCGTCTCTGCGGAGACCCTTTGCGGAACGGACGATAACTGCCTTTACGACATCGCCCTTTTTAACAACGCCGCCGGGTGTTGCTTTCTTAACGGATGCGACAACAACATCACCGATGTTCGCATAGCGTCTGCGGGTGCCGCCCAGCACGCGGATGCACATAAGCTCTTTCGCGCCGGTGTTGTCTGCAACCTTTAAGTAAGACTGCATTTGAATCACAGCAGGTTCCTCCTATCTGAACATTTCGCTGCACCGCACGGGATTTGCCGTCCGGATTCGCAGCGACTGCGAATTATTGTTGAAGCTTAGATTATTTTGCCTTTTCGATGATCTCGACAACGCGCCATCTCTTATCCTTGGAAAGCGGACGTGTCTCCATCACGAGCACGCGGTCACCGACTCTGCACTCATTCTTTTCGTCGTGAGCCTTGAGCTTTACGGTGCGTTTCACGATTTTCTTATACAGCGGATGCTGAACGTTATCAGCAATCGCGACGACGACGGTCTTATCCATCTTGTCGCTGACAACCTTACCCGTCCGGGCCTTTCTGAGGTTTCTCTCGACTGCTTCACTCATGACAATGTCCTCCTTCCTCATGCCTTTGCCGCAGGCTGTGCGGCACGCATGCAAGTCTTGACACGGGCGATATCCTTCTTGACCGCTTTCAGTCTTGCAGAATTCTCAAGCTGATTTGCAGCAAGCTGGAAGCGGAGGTTGAACAGCTCCTCTTTAAGGGACTGGAGCTGCGCAGCCATTTCTTCATAGCTCATTTCTCTGATCTCGGAAGCCTTCATGCCTGTGCACCTCCATCCTGCTCATCTTTCGCAACAATCTTGCACTTAACGGGCAGCTTATGCATTGCAAGGCGAAGCGCGTCCTTCAGGTCCTCCTGAGAAATCGGCTTATCCTTATCGGCGCCGATCTCAAACATGACGCGGCCGGGCTTTACAACAGCAACCCAGTATTCAGGAGAGCCCTTACCGGAACCCATGCGGGTTTCAGCCGGCTTCTCCGTAATCGGTTTATCCGGGAAAATCTTGATCCAGACTTTACCGCCACGCTTAATACGACGTGTCATCGCGATACGGGCAGCCTCGATCTGGTTGGAAGTAATCCAGGACGGCTCCAGAGCAACAAGTCCGAAATCGCCGTAGCTGACCTTGTTGCCGCGGTATGCCTTACCGGTGAGGCGTCCTCTGTGAACGCGGCGATACTTAACTCTCTTTGGAAGCAGCATTTGCGGAACCTCCTTCTCTTCTGTTCTGACCCTGCGGACGATCCGAACGCGGTCTCCGGTCACCGTTATTGTTGAAATCGCGGCGCGGCTTGCGGTCGCGGTCACCGCCGTTGCGGTCATCGCGGCGGCGTCTGTTGTCGCGCGGACGGTCGTTCTTTCTCTCGTAGCGCTCCTTGTTGGCAGCAGCCTTTGCTGCATCGCCCTTCAGGATCTCGCCCTTGTAAATCCAGACCTTAATACCGATTCTGCCGTATGTGGTGTTTGCCTCTGCAAAACCGTAGTCGATGTCGGCACGGATGGTCTGAAGCGGAATGGTACCCTCGTGATAGCACTCGGAACGTGCGATTTCAGCACCGCCGAGACGGCCGCCGCACTTGATCTTAATGCCCTTCGCGCCGGACTTCATCGTTCTGCCGATGCTGCCCTTCATGGCGCGGCGGAAGGATACACGGTTTTCGAGGTCGGAAGCGATCTTCTCAGCTACAAGCTGTGCGGAGAGATCCATATTCTTGATCTCGATGATATTGATTGCAACCGACTTGCCGATGCGCTTTTCGAGTGTTGCGCGGAGCTTGTCGATCTCTGTGCCGCCGCGGCCGATAATCAGACCCGGCTTTGCGCAGTGGATATGAACACGGACCTTTTCCGGAAGGCGCTCAATCTCAATGCGTGCAATGCCTGCGGCATACAGGGTTTTCTTAATGAATTCGCGGAGGTTATAATCCTCAACGAGCGTATCGCCGAAATGCTTTTTATCAGCAAACCAGCGGGAATCCCAGTCTTTGATTACGCCGACTCTCAGGCCGTGCGGATTCACTTTCTGTCCCATAGGATCTTATGCCTCCCTTTCCTTCAGAATAATGGTGATGTTGGATGTCCGCTTGTTGATACGGAATGCTCTGCCCTGCGCACGGGGACGGATTCTCTTGAGAATCGGACCCGGACCGACATAGCATGCTGCGACATACAGTGCATCCTTATTCATCGAATGATTATTGTCAGCGTTTGCAATCGCCGAATTCAGCAGCTTCTTCACAATCGGAGAAGCCGACTTCGGTGTCAGATCAAGTGCTGCGATTGCCTTATCCACAGACTGATTGCGGATCAGGTCAAGAACAATCTGAACCTTTCTCGGAGAGATGCGCTCGCCGCGGAGGATTGCTTTTGCCTCCGGCTCTTTGATGTTTTCCATATTAGCCACGCGAAATATCCTCCTTCCGATTACTTCTTGCCGTTGTTCGATGTCTTGGAACCGGCATGGCCTTTGAAGGTTCTGGTCGGTGCAAACTCGCCGAGCTTATGACCGATCATTTCCTCAGTCACAAAGACCGGGATATGCTTGCGTCCGTCGTGAACCGCGAAGGTGTGGCCGACAAACTCCGGGAAAATGGTAGAGGAACGGCTCCAGGTCTTGACGACCTTCTTCTCGCCGCTCTCGTTCATAGCGACAACGCGATTGTAAAGGGCTTCCTGTACATAAGGACCCTTCTTCACACTTCTGCTCATGAGTCAGCCTCCTTTCTTATTTACCGTTGCGGCGCTTCACGATGAGCTTATCGGAAGGCTTGTGATGCTTACGGGTTTTGTAACCGAGTGCGGGCTTGCCCCACGGGGTAACAGGACCGGGACGTCCGATCGGAGATTTACCCTCACCGCCGCCGTGCGGGTGGTCATTCGGGTTCATAACGGAACCGCGGACGGTCGGGCGGATACCCATGTGACGGGTACGGCCTGCTTTACCGATGTGAACATTCTCATGGTCAATGTTGGAAACCTGACCGATGGTTGCTTTTCCGATAACCGGAACCTTTCTCATCTCGCCGCTGGGCAGACGGATCAGTGCGTAAGCGCCTTCCTTGCCCATGAGCTGAGCCTGGTTGCCGGCGGAACGGACGAGCTGACCGCCCTTGCCCGGATAAAGCTCAATGTTGTGAATGAAGGTACCGACCGGAATTGCGGTCAGCGGAAGTGCATTGCCCGGCTTGATATCGCAGTCTTCGCCGCTGCGGACGGTATCGCCGACAGCCAGACCGTTCGGTGCGAGGATGTAGCGCTTCTCGCCGTCCTCATACTGAACCAGAGCAATGAATGCGCTGCGGTTCGGATCGTACTCAAGAGTCAGAACGGTTGCGTTGATGCCGTCCTTATTGCGCTTGAAGTCGATGATTCTGTACTTCGGGCGCGTACCGCCGCCGTGATGACGAACAGTGATTCTGCCGTAGTTATTTCTGCCGGACTTCTTTTTCAGCGTGACGCAGAGGGATTTCTCAGGACCGTTCTTGGACAGCCCGGAGTAATCCGTCACAGTCATACCGCGGCGACCCGGCGTAGTCGGCTTATAGGCCTTAATTGCCATTTCAGTTTTTCACTCCTTAAATCAATGCTTTATTATCGGGAGCATGACTCCCATACAGACCGGCTCAGGAGCCGGTAAGAACGGATGACCCGTTCAATCAGAACATGCCGTCGAAGAACTCGATGGTACCGTTGCGCTTCTTGCCCTGTGCATCAGCGGACGGTTCCGGATTGACGGTCACGATTGCCTTTTTCCATGCAGAAGTCTTGCCGGTGTATCTGCCGACGCGCTTTGTGCGGCCGCGGACACTGATCGTATTCACCTTGGTGACCTCGACATTGAAGAGCTTCTCAACTGCATTGGCAATTTCGATTTTGTTCGCGTCTGTCGCGACCTTAAAGGTGTATTTGCCGGCAGGCAGCATATCCGTGCTGCGCTCCGTGATGACCGGCTTCAGAATGATATCCTGCGGTGCTTTCATTTTGCGTACACCTCCTCGATTCTTGCGACAGCGCCCTTGCTGACGATGAACTTATCATAGTTCAGGATGTCATACACATTCAGGGTATTGACCGCAGCGGTCTTGACGCCCGGAATGTTCGCAGCGCTCTTGTAAACCTGCTTGTCTGCCTCGCGTGTGACGATCAGAGCCTTGCCCTCGACCTTCAGAGCATCGAGCATTTTGACGATGGTCTTGGTCTTGAAGCCCTCGACTGTGAGATTGTCAATCACGAGCAGATTTTCGTCTGCCAGCTTCTGAGAAAACGCAGAAAGCATTGCCAGACGGCGAACCTTCTTGTTCAGGGTGTAGCGGTAGCTTCTCGGCTTCGGGCCGAGTGCAACGCCGCCGTGGTACCACTGCGGAGCACGGATCGAACCCTGACGGGCATGACCGGTACCCTTCTGACGGTACGGCTTTCTGCCGCCGCCGCTGACCTCAGTACGGGTCAGAGTGGACTGTGTACCCTGACGCTGATTTGCCAGATAATTCACGACAACTGCGTGCATCACAGCCTCGTTCGGTTCAATACCGAACACGGCATCATTGAGCTCGGTTTCGGAAACCTTCGCGCCGTTCATATCATAAACAGGAACATTTGCCATTTCTGATTTCCTCCTTCCTTAACCCTTTTTCACGCTGTTGGTAATGGTAACCAGGCTGCCCTTCGGACCCGGAATCGCACCGCGGACGGCGATGAGATGATTCTCTGCATCAACAGAAACGATGCGGAGATTCTGAACCGTGACAGTTTCTGCTCCCATGTGGCCTGCCAGACCCTTGCCCTTGTAGATGCGGGACGGAGACGAGCACGCGCCCATGGAACCTGCCTGACGGTGAACCGGACCGGTACCGTGCGTTTCCTTCAGTCTGTGCTGACCGTAGCGCTTGATCGGACCTGCATAGCCCTTACCTTTGCTGGTGCCCTGAACATCAACAATGTCACCGGCAGCAAAAATGTCAGGCTGAATTGCGTCGCCGACGCTGTATGCGTCGCAGTCTTCCAGGCGGAACTCACGCAGTGTGCGCAGCGCACCGGTGTTTGCCTTGTCGAAATGACCTTTCAGGGGCTTGTTCACCTTGTCGCCCTTTACAGAGCCGAAGCCGACCTGAATTGCGTTGTAGCCGTCATTTTCCACGGTCTTCTTCTGAACGACGAAGCAGGGACCTGCTTCAACGACCGTAACCGGAACGACCTTGCCGGTTTCGTCGAAGATCTGCGTCATGCCGACCTTCTTGCCAAGAATGGCTTTCTTCATGTTTGGTTTCCTCCTTGCGGTTATTGGTTGACGGGATCCGCCAACTTGACCGGCGGCTTGAAGAAGCAGCCGCCTTACTCATTCCCGTGATTCAGAGATTATTTCATCTCCATGTTGATATCAACGCCTGCGGGAATTTCGAGTCTTGTGAGAGCGTCCATCGTCGCTTTTGTAGGACGAAGAACATCAATCAAACGCTTGTGGGTGCGCATCTCGAACTGCTCACGGCTGTCCTTGTACTTGTGCACCGCACGGAGAATCGTGACGATCTCCTTGTCAGTCGGAAGCGGGATCGGACCCGAAACCTTCTGTGCGCCGCCGCGCTTGGCGGTCTCTACGATTTTTGCCGCCGCTGCATCAACGGTTGCATGTTCGTAGCCTTTGATTCTGATTCTCAGTTTTTCGCTGCCTGCCACTTGATTACCCTCCTGTAAAAATTTTTGTTGCCTTGGGGGGATGAAGTGAGTGCATTTTCCTGTGTGTTCCGGCAAGCTGTTCCGCGAAAGTCTCTTACAACTCTCCCGCGTGTTTCCTCTGTTCAATTCCATAAAAAACCCCGACTGCAAGGATTCCTTGCATCGGGCAGCTCCGTGAGATCTCAGGGAATGTTCCCTGCATTTGTACGCAAAAAGTCCGGCGACCTTCCGAAAACGGTTTTCCTGACAGCAGTGCCCGTAAGATGACCCTGCCGCCGCCTTCAACCAAAGTCCGGCGGTTTCGCAGCTTTTCGCACACACAGTGCCATATCTCAATTCGCCCGTCCAGCGGGACATGCTCCGCACGAATTCCCGGCACACAGCCGCAACCTCGTGTTTCACAGCATATCTTGTGCATCAGCCTCACTATTATATCATACTTGAACCGGAATTGCAAGCATTTTTCTGCCGCAGTTTTCTTTTTCCTCAGAGATTTTTGCCAAATATTTCATTTCATTTTTATGCACATTGACAGTTTGCTTTTTATTTCGTTCCGTATACCGGACATGCCGCTCCGCATAGACTTTACCGATCCCCCTGTGGCACAAAAGGAGTGTGAAAGAAATGCAGGGTTTGACAACCGAAGAAGCACGGAAGCGTCAGCAGCAATCCGGAATGAATACGCTTGCCGAGCCGCAAAAGGCGCATCCTCTCCGCATTTTTCTCGGACAGTTCCGGGATGTTATGGTACTGATTCTGCTTGCGGCAGCACTGATTTCATGGATGCTGCATGAATACGCAGATGCCGTTACCATTGCCGTCATTGTCGTTCTGAACGCGATTCTCGGATTTGTGCAGGAATACCGCACAGAACAGACCTTGCTGGCGCTGCGGAACATGACTGCACCGACCGCAAGGGTTTTCCGGGACGGAAAACAATGCATTCTGCCCGCAGAGCAGCTTGTGCCGGGCGATGTCATTCTGCTGGAGGCGGGTGACCGCGTACCGGCGGATGCCGTGATCCGGAGCAGTGCGCAGCTTTTTGCAGAGGAATCCGTCCTGACCGGCGAATCCGTTCCGGTCGCAAAGCATCCGCGCAGCTCCGGTACACCGGATACCGGAAATACAATCGGGCAAACCGATTATGTATATGCCGGCACTGCCGTCACGCGCGGCACGGCGGAGGCGGAGGTCACGCAGATCGGAAAAGCAACGCAGATGGGGCAGATCTCACAGCTTCTGACCGACATCGGCGAGACACAGACACCGCTGCAAAAGCGTCTGGCAGAACTCGGAAAAATCGTCGCGGTTATCTGCCTTGCAGTCTGTGTTCTGGTCTCCCTCGCAGGCATTCTGCGCGGAGAGCCGGTTTTCGACATGCTGATGACCGGCATTACCATTGCAATTGCGGCAATACCGGAGGGACTTCCCGCTACCGTCACAATCTCGCTGGCACTTGCCGTCCGCAGAATGCTCTCGAAGAATGCGCTTGTCAACCGGCTTCATGCCGTTGAAACACTCGGCTGCGCATCGGTTATCTGCTCGGATAAAACCGGCACGATTACCGAAAACAAAATGACGGTGCAAAAGCTCTGCACGCCGGGCATCTCCTATGATCTGACTGGAACCGGCTGGCAGAAACAAGGCGCACTGCTCCGCAGCGGCATTTTCTGCAATCCCCGAACCGAACCGGATCTGCTTCCGCTGCTGCGCTGTGCCGTTCTATGCAATCATGCGGCACTCTCCGGAGAAAGCGGCGGAGAATGGAATGTTTCCGGCGACCCGACTGAGGCGGCGCTGCTGGTTGCTGCCGCAAAATGCGGCATCTCCGCAGACTGTTTCTCGCGGTTCCGCACGGTTTCGGAGATCCCTTTTGACAGTGAAACGCGCT
This sequence comes from Oscillospiraceae bacterium, assembly GCA_017518255.1. Taxonomy (GTDB): domain Bacteria; phylum Bacillota; class Clostridia; order Oscillospirales; family Ruminococcaceae; genus Firm-04. The sequence goes on along the minus strand of JAFWVK010000042.1, from coordinate 62,487 downwards.
CCATGACGGTATTCTGTCAAAGTGAGTACGGATTATCGGCATTTTCCAAGGGTGCCGCGGATGTCATCCTGAGAAACTGTACCCATTACCGCGAAAACGGCAAAGTACTGCCGATGACGCCGCAGAAACGGGCTGCGCTGAGCTGTCAGGCGGATGCGCTTGCCGAAGACGCCCTGCGCGTTCTGGCATTCGCAGAGCAGGAGCATCTGAGCGGAACCGCACAGCCGGCATCTATGGTGTTCCTCGGCATGAGCGGAATGCTCGACCCGCCGCGGGAACAGGCTAAACGTGCAATTGCTGACTGCACCCGCGCCGGCATCCGCGTGGTCATGCTGACCGGAGACCATATTAAAACCGCTGCTGCAATCGCCGCAAAAGCCGGTATTCCGAATGCCGGACACGCAATGACGGGAGAGGAACTGGACCGCCTCACCGATCAGCAGCTTGATGCCTGTCTCAGACGGTATTCCGTTTTTGCGCGCGTCACACCCGCGCACAAGCTGCGGCTTGTCCGGGCATTCCGCAGAATGGGGCATATCTCTGCAATGACCGGCGACGGCGTCAACGATGCCCCTGCGGTCAAGGAAGCGGACATCGGCGTTGCAATGGGAAAGAACGGAACGGATGTCACGCGGCAGGCTGCGGATATTATTCTTCTTGATGACCGCTTTGATACAATGGTTGCGGCAGTCGAGCAGGGCAGAACCGTATATGCAAACATCCGCAAATTTGTCCGCTATCTGCTTGCCTGCAACATCGGCGAGGTACTGACAATGTTCGCGGGAATTCTCATGGGGCTGCCGATGGTTCTGCTGCCGACACAAATTCTGCTGGTCAATCTGATGACGGACGGACTGCCGGCAGTTGCGCTCGGACTGGAGCCGCCTGCTGCCGATATCATGCACCGTCCGCCGAGAAAGGCATCGGACAGTTTTTTTGCCGGCGGGCTGCTCTCCCGCATCATTTTCCGCGGCATTTTCATCGCGGTTTCGACACTTGGTTCCTTTACAACGGTTCTGCGCCTGACCGGGAATTTACAGGCTGCACGAACCGGTGCGCTTGTGACACTGATCTGCTCTCAGCTTCTGCACGTATTTGAATGCAAGCAGGAGGACGGCACACTGTTCTCTGTCCCGTATTTTTCCAACGGCAAGCTGATTCTTGCAGTGATGTCCTCGGCGGCAGTGACTTTCGCCGCACTGCGGATTCCCGCGCTGCAAGCGGTCTTTTCGACTGTGATGCTCTCCCCTGCCGCGATGCTGACCGCGCTGGGTTTCAGCCTCGCCGTGCCGCTCGCCGCCGCCCTCACTGCACGCATCGGTTCTCCGCACGAAGAAACCGTGCGGTATAAGGTGACGGATATATAATAGTATCTGCGATGCATCCATAATGGGGACATTGTCCCCAGACCCCATTACATAATAACAATGATGTGTTTTCTTTTCACTGAAAATGGGATTCCAAAGGCATTTGGCGGTTTTAGCGCAGCGGGCGAGAGCCCATTATCAATCATCGTGCAGCGCAGGTTTACGAAACGTGCGATACCTTTTCCGACAGACTGAAAGGACGGGTGTAAGCCCGTCCTTTTTTTCTGGGATTCCTGCTTTATCCGTTGCAGATTTTTGTCCTGCATAGGATTCTTTGCCGCAATTCACGCAAAGCGGCATCGTATTTCCGCCTTTGATTCACCGTTTCTTTGGGCATTCAAACAAAACCCAGTGTTTATTTCCGAATTATATTACTGTTTACACTACCCTATCAAAAAAACGGATAATAACCCCGTAATAATCCCTTGAACATACATGATTATGACAATCCTGGCTCCTGTCAGTTTCCGACCGATTTCGCGGCACATTTGCGCTACAATAAAAGAAATACAAAAAGAAAGGACGCAAAGCGTTATGGTTGAACTCAAAGAAGAACCCCGGAAGCTCACGGCAATGCTCAGCGGTGAGCTTGACCACCACCACGCAAAGGAAATCCGCGAAGCGATTGATTTCGCCGTGCGGGAACAGCTCCCGAAAACACTGATTCTGGATTTCGGGCATGTCACCTTTATGGACAGCTCCGGCATCGGGCTGATTATGGGCAGATCACGCCTGCTCGAAGAAACCGGAGGAACACTTGAAATACATAATCCGCCGCAGCAGATTCGCAAGGTTCTGCGGCTCTCCGGCGCGGACAGGCTCGCAGTCATCCGCGATACGGTAAACGGAAAGGAGCCGGAACATGAATACGCTCAATGAACTCAAATGCACCTTTCCCGCACGCTCGGAAAATGAGAGCTTTGCCCGGACAATGGTTTGTTCCTTTGCATCTCAGCTCGACCCGACCGTTGAGGAGCTCGCCGATCTGCGAACCGCCGTTTCGGAGGCTGTTACAAACAGCATTGTCCATGCCTACCGCTCCACCGAGCCGGGGCTGATTGCCGTAACCGTCCGCCTGCTTCCGGGCGATGTGATCTATATCCGCATTGCGGACAAGGGCTGCGGAATTGCCGATATCGAGCAGGCAATGCAGCCGCTCTTTTCCAGTGCACCCGCCGAGGAACGCGCCGGACTGGGCTTTACGGTCATGCAGAGTTTTACGGACAGTCTTACCGTCCGGAGCAAAAGCGGTCACGGAACCACCGTCACCATGCGAAAGAAACTGCGGCATGGAAAAGAATAAGCCGGCACCCGTTGCCGCAGAGGAGCATCTGGGACTTGTGCATCTCTGTGCAAACCGCTTCCGCGACCGCGGAACAGATTATGAAGAACTGTATTCCGCAGGATGTATGGGACTGGTCAAGGCGGCAAATGCCTTTGACCCGCAGCGGGGTGTCTGCTTTTCTACATATGCCGTACCGGTCATCATCGGAGAAATCAAGCGGCTGTTCCGGGAGGGCGGCAGTGTCCACATCGGCAGAAGGCTGCAATCCGTTGCACGTCAGGCAAACCGCACTGCGGAATCGCTGCGGCAGGAGCTTTGCAGAGAGCCGACTGTCCGCGAAGTCGCGGAGAAAATGGGCATTTCCGAGCCGGAAGCGGCGGAGGCGCTCTGTGCAGCACAGCCGGTTGTCTCACTGACCGCCGAAACCGATGACGGCGACACAGCTATGGATATTCCGGTTCCCTCTCCGGAGAACACCCTTCAGGAGCATCTGGCATTGCAGCAGGTTCTGACGCTGCTGAACGAACAGGACAGAAAGCTGATTGCACTGCGCTATGAGCAGAACCTGACGCAGACCGAAGCCGCAAAGCAGCTCGGTATGACACAGGTGCAGGTTTCGCGGCGCGAGAAGAAAATCCTGCTCTTTCTGCGCAGCGAGCTTCTCCGGTAACAGCAGCATCTCCGATAAAAGGGCATCCGGCGTATTTCAAACAGGCAGTGTCACCGCGCTATTCCCCCAGCGGAGCCGCCATCAGAACGGCAGCCTCCTCCGGATTGCTGTAATAGCGCGGACGGAAACCGTTCTGCACAAAACCGAGCGATTCATAAAGCGCTCTTGCGGGGAAATTGCTCTCCCTTACTTCCAGATAGCAGACGGTGCAGATGCCCTGCATCATTTCTCTGACATTCGCAAACAGCGCCCTTGCAATCCCCTGCCGCCGGAATGCCGCATCGACACAGAGCGTATTCAGCGTCAGCTCATCCAGTACAAAATTACAGTGAATCATGCCGACAGCCCGTTCCCCGCACATGCAGACAAACCCGACCGACTGCGGATTTTCCAGCTCTCTGCGGTAGATTTCCTCCGACCACGGCGAGGAAAAGCAGCGCTTTGCCAGTTCCGCCGCGGCGTGGATATTCTCTTCCGAGAACAGTTCTGTCCGCAGATCATCCCTTTGCATCATACCAGCTTGTGCCCTCCTGCACCTCCGCAGTCAGCGGCACGGAAAGCTGACACGCCTGCTCCATTTCCGTATGCAGGATTTCCGCGGCTTTTTTCGCATCCGCAAGCGGCGCCTCAACAATCAGTTCGTCGTGAATCTGCAAAATGAGCTTTGCCGCAGGCACCTCGTCGCGCAGTCTGCGCCAGACCTTTACCATTGCCGCCTTGATGATGTCGGCAGCCGTGCCCTGTACGGGCGTATTCATGGCGATCCGCCTGCCGGCAGCCTGCACCGTTTTATTGGTCATCCGCAGCTCCGGAACAAAGCGCTTTCTGCCGAAAAGCGTTGTCACATAACCGGTTTCCTTCGCCTGTGCAACTGTATCGTTCATGAACTGCTCCACACGCGGGAAGGAATGCAGATAATCTTTGATATAGCGGTCTGCCTTTGCGACGGAAACACCGATATCCTTCGAGAGCGAGAAGGCGCCGATGCCGTACAGAATGCCGAAATTGACCGCCTTTGCGGCGCTCCGCATCTCTTTTGTCACCATGTCCTCCGGCATATTGAACACCTGCGCGGCGGTTGTCCGGTGAATGTCGCGGTTCTCGGCAAAGGTGCGGCGCATATTGTCATCGCCGCAGAGGTGTGCAACCAGCCGAAGTTCAATCTGCGAATAGTCGGCATCCAGCAGCGTTTTCCCCTGCTCTGCGATGAAGAACTTCCGCATTTCCCTGCCGAGCGGCGTGCGCACGGGAATATTCTGCAAATTCGGCTCGGTCGAGGATATTCTGCCGGTTCTGGTCTCGGTCTGCTTAAAGCAGGTGTGAATCCTTCCGTCGGGTGCAACCGCTTTCAGCAGCCCTTCAACATAGGTCGAACTGAGCTTGGTAAGCTGCCGGTATTGCAGAACCAGCTCCACAATCGGGTGCTTGTCCCGCAGCCCCTCCAGCACTTCGGCATTGGTAGACCAGCCGGTTTTGGTTTTCTTTCCGGCAGGCAGCGCCAGCTCCTCAAAGAGAATCACGCCGAGCTGCTTAGGCGAGAGAATGTTGAATTCATGTCCCGCATATTCATAAATCCGGCTTTGCAGCGCCGCAATCTCCGTTTCCAGCATATCGCCGAACCGCCGGACACCCTCAGCATCGACCAGAACGCCGGTATGCTCCATATCCGCGAGCACCTCGATCAGCGGCATCTCAATTTCCCGCAGCAGATGCTCCATGCCCTCATCCAGCACCTGCTTTTCAAGAATTCCCGAAAGCACGGAAAGAACAGAAATATCCGCAAAAGCACCGGCTTCCTCCGGATACGGAAGCTTTGCCTCCGCGCACAGCGTCCGGATTGTATATTCCGGCGATGACGGATTGAGCAGATACGCACAGATTGCAAGATCGAGCGTCAGATTCCGCAGTGTTTCACCCTGCTCCATACAGAAGCGGTAAACCGGCTTGGCATCAAAGGTAATCTTCGGTACATCCCCTGTCAGAAAGCGGAAAATCTGCGCCGCATCGGTCACGCGGGCTGCCTTGCCGTTCCATGCAAGATAAAGGATGTTTTCGGCATACAAAAAGCATACCGGCTCTGTGCTTTGGCAGATTTTACCGGCATCTTCCGCAGAAAGCTGTACGATTTCCGGCAGCGTGAATGCGGGCTGCGGTGCATCCTCCTCCGCTGCGGGCAATGCGGCAGGCTGCACATGCAGGCGATCCATCAGCTTATGCAGTTCCAGTTCCGTCAGGACAGCGGAGAGTGTACTGGTATCCTGCGGCTTCTGTGCATAATCGGAAAGGTTGACGGAAACCGGTGCATCGGTCACAATCGTCGCGAGCCACTTGCTCTGCTTTGCATCGGATTCTCCGGCTTCGAGCTTTCTGCGGACAGCCGGAGAAAGCGCGGCATCCGGCAGTGCGGTATAGAGTGCCTCAATGCTGCCGTATTCCTGAATCAGTGTTTTTGCGGTTTTCTCACCGATTCCCGCAACGCCCCTGATATTATCGGATGCATCACCCATCAGCGCTTTCAGATCAATCAGCGCTTTCGGTGCAAAGCCGTAATCTTCGCGGAATTTTTCCTCTGTATAAAGGATCGGCTCCTTGTTTGTCGCAAGGCGCACCGTGACATATTCGTTAATCAGCTGGAGATTGTCGCGGTCACCGGTCAGAATCACACACGGAACCTGCTCCTTTGCCGCTGCGGCGGAGAGTGTTCCGAGGATATCGTCCGCCTCCCAGCCCGCACAGGTTACAACCGGATATCCCAGAGCGGTCAGAATCTGCTTGGTATAGGGGAGCTGCATTGCCAGCTCCTCCGGCATTCCCTTGCGGTTTGCCTTATAGGAAGCATCCGCCTTGTGCCGGAAGGTCGGTTCCTTCCGGTCGAAAGCGACAATCAGTTCTGTCGGCGAAACATCCTCCGCCGCTTTCAGAAGAATATTAAAAAAGCCGTAAATCGCATTCGTAAAAATCCCCTTGCGGTTGGACAGCGACTTTACGCCGTAATAGGCACGGTTCAGAATGCTGTTGCCGTCTGCAATCAAAAGCTTCATGAGAATTATCCTTTCCGCAGTATCAGTCTGTTACCGGCTGCCTTTGCCGGAACCCGGCTCTGCCGAGCCGATGTAATGCCGCAGCCTCCGGGCAAGTACCAGTGCAAGAACAAGCTTCACCAGATCCGGCAGAATGAACGGAAATACGCACCATGAAAGAACGGCACGGGTTCCGATGCTGCCGATTTTACGGGTATAGAGGAATTTGAACCAGACGGTTCCGAATGCATAGCAGGCAATCAGCCCCAAAACCAGACCGGCAATCTGCACCGGTGTTTTTTTCCCGAAAAGCAGTTCAGAGAGCCAGTAAAGCAGTCCGGTAAACAAGAATCCCCAAAGATATCCGCCTGTATTTCCGAGCAGAATGCCGAGCCCGCCGGTAAATTCGGCAAACACGGGGATTCCCGCCGCACCGAGCAGAAGATATACCAGAACAGAAGCCGTTCCGCGCTTTCCGCCGAGCAGCGAAAGATTCAGAAACACGGCGAAGGTCTGGAGCGTATAGGGAATTTGAAGCGGAATGTAAAGCCATGAGCATACTGCAATCAGCGCAGCACCTGCGGCAATATAGACCAGATCAAGCGTGCGGGCAAACATTGCCGAGTGATTAGTTTGTGTCATTTTTCAAAACCTCCGTTATTTTGCAAAGTGCATACCATTGGCAGCGGGCACAGATTTTATGAAATTCCTGCGATTGCAGAATGATACTGTATGCGCAGACCGAGAGGGTCTGCCATGTATCTGCGGTATCCGGTGCAAGCTTGCAGGCTTGCAGTACGGCGGCATCCAGTGCTGCCGTTTTCTTTGCAGCATCGCAGACCCCGCCGCAGAGATGCGGGCAGTGCGCACAAAGATCGTCCGCCCCCTGCACCAGTGTAATCCGCGTCTGCGGCTGACTGCGCAGCAAACCGGTCAGAGCGGTCATAAATGCGGTAAATGCGGCATCATATCCGTGCCCGGTAAACTTCTGAATGCAGAGCAGATGATGCGGACGCAGATGAACTTCCGTTCTGTTTTCCATACGATTCACCGCTGCATTCAGAGATGCCATTGCTCGTTCAGGAACTGAATCCGGCTTTCCAGCCATGTCCGAAGCTGTGCTGCGGCATCCGGCTGCGTCCTGCACCGTGCTGCTTCCGGCGCCAGTTCCCGTGCAATTCCTTCATCGCTTGTGCTGCTGCCCCATTTTTTCGTATTCCGCGCAAATGCATCTGCATATTTTTGTGTGTCGCTCTGAACCGCATCACAGGCGCTTGTGAAAATGCCGGCATCGTATGCTGCCGTCCACTTTTTCCGAATCAGCTCCTGAAACCAGTCTTCATAGCTCAGAACCGCCAGCCACGGATTGATTGTTTCATACGTATAGTCATTGACATCCGGCATACTGTTTCCGGCGTAGAAGCCGGTTCCGTCTATACACCGCCGTTTGATGCCGAGTGCGGAATCAAAATCCCACGGCGCCTCAAAGGTCAGCTTTTTTGAGCCTCCCTCTCCGAAATCTGCATCCATGAAGAAGCTCGACCAGTACAAATCCGCATCACAGGTCAGGTCGGAGAGGATATACAGATCCGCAAGCGACTGTACGTCCACAACCTGTTCCACTGCCTGCTGCGGCGTGAGATTCTTTGCCGGCGCGATTTCCGAATAATCCTGACTGAACTGATATGCCTGATGATTGTATGCTGCTTCATACATAATCCGGTAGACATTTTCGACATAGGATGCGATGAAATCGTGCTGCTCCTGTGAGCGGATATCGCTCTTGATTGTAAAGCCGATTTTCAGCTTCCGGTCGTAGCTGCTCTCCGGCTGACAGGTGACGGTTTTGCCGCTTCCGCCCTTTCCGTCATATGGCTTCAGCGGGGCATTGTCTGCATAGGTCACATAGAACTGATGCAGCGGATCCTCATTCTGATAGTTTCCGTCAAATTCCAGAAAATATCCGGTCATCGGATCGGTTTCATCCTTTTTCGGTGCCGCAATATCAATCCGGTTCCGATTAACCTGCTGCTGTTCAGTGAGCAGATACACGCCCCAGTATTCCTGATTGATGTAAACCTCGACAAAAGCGGCATCGGCTGCATAGAGACCGTCCGGTTCCAGCAGTCCGCGTGCAATTTCAAGCGCCGTTTTGTTCCGGAGCATGGAATTATCCTTGAACTCGGCAAGCAGCACCCAGTTTTTCATTTCGGCACCGCCGTTCAGATTCAGAAGGTTCTGCTTTTCGGCGAATTTCAGGCGAAGCGGCTTCTTGTCATAGCTGGTTGTCCAGTTTCCGCGAACCTTTACCTCCGCCTTTTCCCCTTTCATCAGTTCGGAGCCGTCCGTGCCGGTGAGAGAAACGGTGCAGGTTTCATAATACGGCTCCGGCGGCATCACATAACCGGGTGTCCAGCTCGCGATTGCCCCGGAAACATGTCCGGCTACCGGATCGGTGACAAATTTCAGGGCATCAGCGCCTGTTTTCTCTGTCTGAAGGGAAAGCACAGGCAGACAGTTGTTCTGCGGTATGACCGGTTCTTCCGCCCTTGAAGATTCCGGCAAAGAGTTTTCGGTTACCGGTTCGGTTTTTCCTTCCGAAGATTCCGCGGCAGAGCTGATCTCCTGCACGGAACCATGATCCTGACGCGGCTTGCGGGAAGGTTCTGCACAGCCTGACAGCAGCAGCATACTCATGAAAAGCAAACCGCCTCTGAACGCAAGCCGGTTATGACGTCTGTTTTTGTTCACTGAAATCACTCTTTCTGCAATCGGATTTTTTGGCCCTTTGAATCACCTAGATTATACCATATTTTGAGAAAAAACGCAATGGGTTCAGGGCGACTGTTCTGCCGGAAAAGCCTCCTGATCTTATCACGGAGCCGGGCACTGCCCGGTTATAACATATTCTGAGAAAAAACGCAATGAGGGCAGTAAAAAGAGCATGGATAAATCGGAAAATTTCACCGGACATATGGTGACATGTAAACAAAAGCAGTGCAGAAAAAATCTGCACTGCTCTGATCTGCATATAACGGAAACAGAATTACTTGAGCTCGATGGTAGCACCTGCTTCTTCGAGCTTCTTCTTGATTTCCTCTGCCTCTGCCTTCGGAACCTGCTCCTTCAGAGTGCCCAAGCCTTCGACAGCAGCCTTTGCTTCCTTCAGGCCGAGACCCAGAACGTCCTTAACAGCCTTGATGACGCCCATCTTTGCGTCGCCGAAGGACTTCAGAACAACATCAAATTCGGTCTTCTCAGCCTCAGCAGCCGGAGCAGCAGCACCAGCGCCAGCAGCAGCAACAACAGCGGTAACACCAAACTCTTCCTGAATTGCCTCGACCAGCTCAGCTAGCTCGAGAACGGAGAGTGCCTTGATATCTTCGATAAACTTCATGGTTTTTTCGGAAGCCATAATAATTCTCCTTTACATAATTATAAAATAAATTCGGGTTCGGGAAGCCGCAGAATATTACGCAGCTTCTTCGTTCTTTTTGTCCACAAGAGCCTGAAGCGTTGCAGCGAGCTTCTGAATCGGGCCCTGAAGAGAGCCGACGAGCTGTGCGAGCAGGACATCCTTGGACGGAATCTTGGACAGTGCCTTGATTCCTGCTTCATCGTAAACCTCACCGTCTACGAAACCGGCTTTCAGTGCGAAGCTGCCGCCTGCCTTCTGAGACTTCTCAGCAAATTCACCGAGAATTCTTGCAGCTGCGGTCTGGTCTCCGTTGCTGACAGCGATTGCGGTTGTGCCTTCGAGCACACTGTCAAACTGATCGTAGCCGATGTTGTGCATTGCAAGGCGAATCAGGGTGTTCTTCTGAACAGAGTAGCTGATGCCTGCCTCACGAAGCTCCTTACGCAGCTTTGTGTCATCTTCCACGTTAATGCCCTTGTAATTGACGAGAACACACGCAGCGGCATTTTTGAGCTGTTCGCTCAGGGCTTCAACCTTTGCCTGTTTTGCCTGCAAAACCTTTTCACTTGCCATTTTTCATTCACCTCCGTCCGCATAAGAACTTGCCGCCTCAGATTCAGCCGAAACGATTCGGGAGGCAAGTCCTGTGCGCGGAGCACATAAAACGCCTCTCCCGTTCGACAGGGAGAGGCGGAGTTCACAGAATTCATGTAAAAACATCATCCGGAACGACCGGCACCCCTCGGCAGGGCTTCCGTTTTCACTGTTTTCAGAGAAAACTGCCTGCTGTCTGCGGAATACGGGATTCGTCTGATTCATTTGGCTTAGCTATTATACCACAGTTTTCCGGATTTGTCAAGCCCTTCTGCGGACTTTTTTGAAGAAAGTTTCAGTGGTTATTTCTGCTGCTTTTGATTATATTCTTCGCGGCTCGTGTAAAAATAATTGATGACATAAACCGGCTGGTCTGACATGCTGATGTCATCCAGATCCGAATGCTCCGGCTGTGTCACAATGCTTGCCGGCTTTGTTGTTGCCGCACTCGGATCCATCCGTGCAGCGCTTGTCGTGGTTGCGGGCATCGAAGATGCGGCGGCACTCGCAGTTGTTCCGGGCGTCTACGCTGAGGATGCATCCCTTTTTCTCCGTATTTCCTCGTTCGTCACATTGCCGTTTTCGTCATACTGATATGTGCTGACAAAATTTTCCCAGTCCGCTGTAATGACGGGAGCCCTGTAATACAGCGTGCCGTCATCGTGATAATAATATGTTTCCGTCTTGCCGTAGATTGATTTCGATTTCAGTCTCAGCCCGTAATCATATTGGTAACTCTCATTCACCAGATATAATTTACCTTCTTCGTTTATCAAGGAAATTGATAATTCATCAGTCCGGGTCTGATGGGCATTTTTTCCCGGCTCACTGATCCATCCTCCGGTTGCACGATATTGTAGATCATAGGTGTATTTTTGGGTTGCACCGTTCAGGAATGTTACGATCGTCTGAGTTTTTATTCCGTTTTCGTTAAATTCATCCGTTGCTTTCACAGGCGGGTTCTTTTCATCCGTCATAAAGCTTTTCACTGTGCAGTTGGAATTAAAAAATCCCGGATAAGAATGCTTGTATACACCCTGTACCCGAACAATTCTGTCCATAAAAAACTTCTGGTTTTCAGGGTCGTAAACCGGGCGGAAATCATGCTCGGCGGAAACCAGTTTGCCTGCATCATCGTACTGATAATTTGTTTCTTCAAGCGGTGTGATAGACTGTGACCCGCGCCGTATGCATGAATAATACGTCAACTGATTATTCTCATTGAACCGGTAGACCTCCTGATAACCGTCGGAGCCGTTTATGCCTGTGTATACTTTTGTCATCTGATAGATGTCGCTTTTGATGCTGACTGCCGGAACCTCAATAAACGGAAGCTACATACAGGATTCCCCTGCCGGGGGCAGCTTGTTTTCTTCCAGCGAAAGCAATTCCTGCTCGCTGTTTTCCTCTCCGGATGTTTCCGGATTGCCGCTGTCAGGATTTCCTGATGAAGCAGAGGAAGATTGTTCTTTTGCAGATTTGGGAGTTTTCGGCTTTCCGCCGCAGGATGAAAGACTGTTCAGCATGGCAGCTGCAAGCAGCAGTGCTGTAATCCGTTTCATTTTCATAGGTTTTCCATCCTGAAAATTACGTTTTTTCTTATTATACATCTAATGCACAGAAAAGTCAACATCTCTTCCCCCTTTTAGAATCAACGCGCATCTCCCTTCGGAAACAGATGCGGCAAAATACTTGACATTCTGCCGTATTTGTGGCATAATAAAAGTACTATGGCGAATGTTACAGCCATTCAGAAAAAAGGAGGGTATTTTATGAAAAGAGGGCGGATTGCAGCAGGATTCTCTGCTGCCGTCATGTTCTGTTCCTGCCTCGGAACTGTACCGGCAGTTCCCGTTCAGGCAGCGGACAGACCCGATTATGCAAAGGCTTTGCAGATGTCTTTGTACTTTTACGAATGCCAGCAGGCAGGCGTGCTTCCGGAATGGAACCGTGTGGAATGGCGCTCGGATTCGACCGTCGGCGACGACCTGAACGGCGGCTGGTACGATGCGGGCGACCACGTAAAATTCAATCTGCCGATGTCCTATTCCGCAGCGATGCTCGCATGGGGTCTTTATGAGTATCCCGACGGTGTGGAGCAGGCGGGCGAAATGACAAACTATGTCAATAACCTCAAATGGGTACTCGATTATCTCGCACAGTGTGACCTCGGCGACGAGGCGATTTTCCAGGTCGGAAACGGTCAGGATGACCACAGCTGGTGGGGTCCGGTCGAGCTGCTTGAATACGGCATGAAAGAGCAGAATGTCGGCGGTCCCCGCGGTCATTTGCAGGGCAGAGACTGCTCTGCCGTCACTGCGGAAATGGGCGCCGCACTCGCAGCCGGAAGCGTTGCGCTCAAGGGCAGAGTCTCCCAGTCTGTCCTTGACAACTATTTGAAACATGCAGTCAGCCTTTTCAAAATGGCGGACGCCGACCGCAGCGACGATACTTATATGAACAGCGATGCCAAGAACTTCTACCGTTCCAGCCATTTCTACGATGAACTGTTCTGGTGCGCAAACTGGCTTTACATTGCCACAAAGGACAGCGCATATCTCGACAAGGCTGCATCCTATATCCCGAATCTCGGCAAGGAAAACGGTCAGGACTGCCTCAAATACACATGGGCACAGTGCTGGGATGATGTGCAGCAGGGCGGCACACTGCTCTATGCGATCAATACCGGCGACGAAACCTGGAAAGCACAGGCAAAAAAGCATGTCATGCACTGGGCAACCGACGGCAAAAAGACCAAGGACGGGCTCTGCTTTGTTGATACATGGGGCTGCCTGCGCTATGCAAACTCAATCGGCTTTACCGCTGCGGTTGCATATGACCATTTCCTGAAGGACGACGCAGATGCAGCAAAAGTCAAGAATCTCTATGAAACGCAGATCAACTACACGCTCGGTCAGAATTCCAACAAGATTCCGTATATTGTCGGTTTTTCCGATAATGCACCGAGCCATCCGCATCACCGCACCGCGCACTGCTCCTGGAAAAACAGTGATGAATCGCCGGAAGAAAGCCGCCATATTCTCTACGGAGCACTGGTCGGCGGTCCGAACGAGGACGGCTCCTATGTTGATAAGCGGAACAACTTTGTCAACAACGAAGTTGCAACGGACTACAATGCAGGCTACACTGCTCTGCTCTGCAAAATGCTGAACGACTACGGCGGAAAGAGCGACCCGAAATTCCCCTATCCGGAAACCCGCGACGATGAACTCTATGTCGAAGCAAAGGCAACCCACGATTCCGGCGGCTCAACCCTCAGCCTGAAAATCACGAACCATACCGGATGGCCGGCAAGAAGAATTGACAATGTTTCCATGCGCTATTATATGGATCTGAGCGAGCTTGTCACTGCCGGTGTTGACCCGACCTCCATTGAAATGCGCTGCGACCGCGACCAGACCGGCATGTACGCTTCCGAAGGCGTAAAAAGCGCGGTCATCTCCAAACCGACGAAATATGACGGAAACATCTACTATATTGAAATTACATTCCCGGACGGCAGAGCATTTCTGCCGATCTCCGAGGGACGTCATCAGTGCGAAATCATGCTGGCGCTGGTCTATCCGGGCTACGGCAAGGGCTGGGACGGCACCAACGATTACTCCGCACAGGGACTTTCCGGCACATCAAACACCAAGACAAAGTACATCACGGTTTACGAAAGCGGCGTGCTGGTCTACGGTACGGAACCGGACGGCACAACCGGTAAGGGCTCCATTTCCGCAAATCCTGCTCCGGACGGACAGCCCCATACCAATCCGCAGGAATCGACGGATACAACCGAAACGACCACAACAACCACAACACCGAAGGGTAATCCTTCCGAAATTCTCTGGGGCGATGCAGATTGCAGCAATTCAGTCGATGTTCTTGACGCCGTGCTGCTGGCACGTGTTGCGGCAGAGGATACCAAGTGCGGCATTACCGATCAGGGCAAGACAAACTCGGATGTTACGCATGACGGTGCAGTGAAAAATGATGACCTCACAAAGCTGCTGAAATATCTCGCAGGTCTGGTTCCTGACCTTGCACCTTCCAAATAAACACAGAATGAGGGCGGAGCCGAAAAGCTCCGCCCTCCGTTTATTGAGAAATATTGTATGTTTCGCAAATTGAAACATACGGCACTGCCGTCAATCAGGAAAACTGCCAGCTCAGCAGCACGGTATCTTTTTCCGGCAGCAGCAGATACAGGTCATGCACACCTGAAATCTCCGCAGCAGAACTGTTTGCAGAGCAGAGCTCTGTCCCGTCGGGTGCATCCGGACGAACCGAAACAGCCCGGTTGCTCCCGAAATCCGCAGAAAAAAGATAGTTCCCGCCGCTGCCGAAATCTGCACCGCGCACACAAATCCATGCACCGTTCTGTTCGGCACGCACTCCTGTCACGGCGCCGGAGCTGTCCGAAACATAGGAGATTCCGGCAGAATTACTCAGCTCCGCTGCGCTGTGCCGGATAAACGGATTCAGCGGCGCTTTCTGCGGCGCACCGGCATCGGCTGCTGCTGCTTTCTCATATTCCGCGAATGCAGGATGCACCTGCATCGGCGTGACACACAGGCTGCGGTAACCGCCTGAGCCGCCGGTTCCCGCCTCGCGCTGAAGCGTGTGGTAAAACAAATACCACTGCCCGTCAAACTCCTGTAAATGCGTGTGATTGTTGCTGTCAGGATAACCGGAATCGCCGGGATTTGCAAAATAATCCTTCTGATACACCCACGATTCCGGAATCAGCGGGGTTTTGCTGGTCATGCAGCACATGCTGCATCTGGTCGGCGCGGTTTTGCCGGAATAATCCCATGCATCCCGCGGCTCCCAGTTTGTATTGTATGTATAAACAAACGTATCTCCGATAATATTCAGTTCGCTCGCCTCAAAGAAATACGGTGCGGGAATTTCGGATATTTCGCTGCCCGGCGAAATCAGATCCGCTCCCAATCGGACAATTCTTGCCGTATGCGGCATGGCAGCAGTGCCGTGCTTTGCAATACCGCCGCCGAATGTCAGCCAGCCGTTCCCCTCCGAATCAATTGCCGCTCCGGGATCAAAGGGATTCGGCACATCTCCCAGCCCCGGCATTCCGGCTTCAATCAGCGGATGCCCCAGCGGGTCACTCCAGCCGCGCACCGGATCAGTCGATGTCAGCACACCGACGCCGCACCCGCTGTTTGAGAAGTACAGATAGAAATGCGTCAGGCCGTCCGCTTCCTTCCGGGATACAACAGACGGCGCCCACGATGCAATAATCCACGGTGCGATTTCTCCGGTCGGGATGATGCCGTGATAAGTCCAGTTGACCATATCCGCCGTCGAAAACACGACAAATGAGCGGATTGCCTCATAGGTATTGCTTCCGGTTTTCCCCTCCAGAAGCTGCTGATGATCGTTGGTACCGTAGAGATAGAGTCTGCCCTCATATACAACTGCTGTCGGGTCTGCACAGTAAATATCCGGCGAGACAGGGTTTCCCGCAGCAGTTTTTTTCCAGGGAATTGCAGGCTGAATCGGTGTCATGCAATCAAATCCTTTCACGCCGTCGGACAGCTTACTGCTGCCGCGGGACATTCTGCTCCGGCTCCGAGACACCCGGAACCTTCAGGTCATAGCCGTTGACCTCAATCACGGCATCGTCCAGTTCAATCACCATGCAGTGACGCCCGTTGATTTTGTCGAGCCGCACCTTGTTCCGTGCTTCATTCTTGACATTGACAATGATTTCCGGCGTTTTAATGACAGTTTTCGGCTGCACAAGCCGTTCCGGTTTCAGTGAAGTATCCACTGTTTCCGAGAATACTTTTTCCGTATTGATGAGCTTTTCTTCCGGAACGCCCGCTTCGGAGAGCATCCGGCGCAGGATTCTGCCCGTCACTTCGGTCGGGGCATCATCTGTTTTGTTCTTTGCAACAATCTCATTCAGCTTTTCGTTTACGGTTGTCACGGTCTCATAGGTCAGATCATCGCCGAGCAATGAATCCAAAACCTGCTTCATATCCGCGCGGTCTTCCTCGACAGTCGTTTCCACATCACATTCCAGAAACGAATCTACAAGCTTTTCGTTCGGCGAATTCGGTGTTTTGGTATAATACAGAACATGATGCACATCGGTTGCGCGGTCGGAAAAAACCGGAAAGAAAAAGCCGTCTGCCGGCAGTTTGCTGATAACGGCATTCGGATTCTCCTGCCTCAGAATTTCATCGTCCGACTTATTATATACAAGCGAACCCTCTGTCTTTGCAACCGGACAAAGCGCCGCAACCACATAGCGGAACACCTGATCCGAGAACTCCGCATCGGCTTCATCCATCTTGTTTTTCTTCGGCGGCGCATACGTACAGTATGCAGCAAGGACTGCATACGGCGCATCGGAATCCATGTCAGAGGCAAGCCTGCCGAGGAAATCCAGAACGACATCCTCCTGTTTCAGCTCCGATTTCAGCAGTTCGGAAAGTCTGGTCTGTGCGCCGTCATCGGAATAGGCATGTTCCCGGAACGGGAGCTCCGTGCTTTGCTTTCCGAGATTGACATTAAGCACCTTCTTCATTGTTTCATAGAGAATCCGGCTCTCCGGAGAAGGAATCCGCGAAGCATCCCTGATACACACACCGCGCACGCATCTCTGCGTATCGACAAATGCGGTCAGCACGCGCTCCATCGTAAAATATTTTGCTTCCGGATTAAAATGATTCCGGATTTCGGTAAGTTCTTTGCGATTCATGCAGCAGTCTCCTTTTTGTTTTGGGTGCAAAAGAAAGCCGCCGAGCCTTCCCGGCGGCAGATATCCGATTTACTGTGCCATATGCGCATTCAGCTTTGCAACCAGCTCGTCCGCATCCACGCCGTGAACAGCGCAGGCATCCTCAAGGGATTCGCCGCGGGAAGCCGGGCATCCGAGACAATGCATTCCCATTTCCAGAAAATAGGGTGCAGTAGACGGATCCGTATCCAGAATATCACCGATGACAGTTTCTTTCGTAACGGTCATAAAAGACGCTCCTCTCAAAAATAAATGAAAAGGGGCACAGCAAAACTGCCGCGCCCCCAATAAAACGGAATTACTGCTCGTTCTTGAGCTGTGCATAGCACTCGCTGCAATAAACAGGGCGATCCTCACGCGGGCGGAACGGCACCTGTGCTTCACGGCCGCACTTTGCGCAGGTCGCGGTGAAATACTCGCGCTCGGTCTTGCCGGCATTCTTTCTTGCGTCACGGCATGCCTTGCACTTCTTCGGGTCATTTGCAAAGCCCTTTTCAGCGTAGAACTCCTGCTCACCGGCTGTGAATACGAACTCCTGTCCGCACTCGTTGCATACTAAGGTTCTGTCTTCGTACATGAAATTTTTCCTCGATTCTTGAAATTTGGACCTCGACGGAATTCACGCCATCACTGTTGCTACATGATCGCCTGCGGGCGCAAAGCCCTGAAGCGATAGCGGTTTGCAGGTGAAATCGTTCGCACGCGCTGGAAGAAATGCTGCCGGGTCATTGTTGATACAGAAGGATCAATCCGCCTTCTGAACGGAACAGTCTTTGGTCGGACTGCGCGGGCTGCATACGGTTCTGCATATTCAGCCGCCGTCAATACTCCTGACGGCACGGAGTTTGCGTCTTGCACGCTGAACGGCGTTGTCAACGCTTTTTTCGGAGATTCCGAGCCGGCCGGCGATTTCCTGATAGGAATATCCGCAGGAAACCTCCGTCAGTACATCCATCTCCCGTTTGCTCAGCACATCCTTCAGCGCGGTATACAGTTCCGAGATACGTTCTTTTTTCAGAAAGACCTGTTCGGGACTGTCAGCGCCGTCAGAGAGCTGTTCCATCAGTGTGCCTTCCGGATCATCCAGCGAACTGCCCGAAAGCCGGAGCTGCGCATGATCCTTTCTGTATGCATTCTGCATACGGTTCCGGACACACCGAAACGCATAAGTGCGGAAGCTTGCAGCACGGTCGCCGAAATTTCGCTGAAAGGAATTTGCGGCGGCAAGCAATCCCAGAAGCCCCTCCTGCGCATAGTCCTCGGCATCCGCTGAATTAGAGGCGAGAGAATTCGCCATACGGACGACCATCGAACGGCAGCGCTCGACAAGCACAGAGAAAGCCTGCGGCTGCACATGCATGACCGAAACCAGTTCCTCATCCGACAGTGCAGAAAGCATCTCAACTGAAACAGATTCCATCGGGAAGCCTCCTCACGCGAAAAAAGAAGCGGCGGGCAGCATGCGCTGTCCTGCACTGTTACATCCGCTGCATCCGCAGAACCGGAAACAGCGAAAACATAACCTATTATATGATAAACCAAAGTCTTTTATTTGTCAAGCAATCCGGAAGAAAACGGCATTTTTCACATCTTTCAACAGTAAAAATTCAGCAGGTCTGACAAATGTTTTTCTGTCAGACTGCGCCGAATTCCGCTCTGCCGTCCCGGAAAAGGTTTCCGCCGTGCGCATCAATTGCCACAAGCAGCGGGAATTCCGAAACAGTCAGCCGTTTGACGGATTCACAGCCGAGCTCCGGATAGGCAATCACTTCGCAGGAAGTGATATGAGCCGCTGCGAGCGCGCCGGCTCCGCCGACTGCACAGAAATAGACAGCCGCGTTCCGCCGGATTGCTTCGCAGACAGCCTCGCTGCGCTCTCCCTTGCCGATCATAGCAATCAGCCCGGCATCGAGCAGCATCGGTGCATATGGATCCATTCTGCCGGAGGTTGTCGGGCCGCAGGCGCCGATCGGATAACCCGGAGGCGCAGCCGTCGGACCGGCATAGTAGATCACGGCATCCCGCAGCGGAAACGGCAATGCATCAGCGCCCTGCTCCCGCATCACGGCAGTCAGGCGTTTATGCGCAGCATCCCGCGCGGTATAGACCGTTCCGGAAAGGATTACCCGGTCGCCGGCGTGCAGGGCTTTTTGCTCCCGCACGAATTCCGGCAAATCGGTTACCTGCAATGTATAGTTCATGAACCGGTTACTTCCAGCTGCTGCCGTTATCGCCGGCGCTCTCTGCAAGATCGTCAAAGTTGAATTCGCCCTTGTTCACCTTGCTGAAAGACTTATTGGCGACCTCATCGAAGCTCTCAAAGCTCGGAAGATCGTCGTCATCATTGACGGTATTCCGCGCCTCAGAAATCACGTTCTTCGCCTCAGTCAGGCGGCTGTTTGCCTGACCGGTGAGGTTATCGAGAATCAGCGAAATCTCATTGAACTTCTTGGATACGCTGTCAATTTCGGAACGGAGCAGTGCGTGGACTGTTCTTGCGGTTTCGGTAGTTGTCTTGGTTCTGCGCTCTGCATCCGCAAGAGAGGAGCGAACGGATTCTTCCGCATCTGCGACAGTTTTGATTGCCTGTGCATCTGCATCGTTGAGTTTCTTCTCAGCTTCTGCATTGGCATTGGTAATCGTCTCGTCCGCCTGCTTGTTTGCATTTGCAACGGTCTGTTCTGCCTGCTGATTTGCTTCGGAAACAGTAATCTCAGCCTTTGCATTCGCCTCTGCGACAATTGCCTCCGCCTGAGCGGTTGCATCCTTGATCTTTTTATCTGCTTCGCGTCTTGCCTCGGAAGCGACCTTCTTTGCAGTCATCTGTGCTTCCATGAACAGTGCGCTCATGTCGAAGCTGGAATCTGTGCCGTTTTCCTTGAGGTCGGCAACCTGCTGCTGGAGATTGTCAATCTCACGATCCTTGTCAGCCAGTGCATTGGTCTGCTCAGCGATCATTGCCTCATATTCGGCAAGCTTTTGGAGGTCCGCCTCATTGGAAAGACCTGCCTGCTCCTCGATCATCGCATTCTTGGCATCAAGTTCGCCGCGCAGCGCAACAACTTCCTGTTCTGCCGCCGATGCCTTATTTTCAAGCTCGGCGATTCTGGCTGTCAGTTCCGCACTGTCACCGCCGCCGGAGAGTGCCTGTGCAGAAAGGCTTGCGAGGTCCACGCGAAGTGACTCATTATCCTCATTCAGGGTGGTCAGACGGCTTTCCAGTTCAGTAATTTTATTATTCAGTTCTGTTTTTTCTTCCTTTTCGAGATCAAGCTCTGCCTGAACGGAAGCGAGGTCGGCTTTTGCATCCGTAGCCTCCTGCTTTGCGGTTTCCAGTTCACTGCGGAGCGCAGTCAAATCTTCGGATGTACCGCCCTGACCGTCCACTTCGATCACCGGTCTGTTTTTCAGTTCATCCTGTGCAGCACGGAGCTGATTTTTGGTTGTGCCCAGCTCGCCGCGGAGCCGTGAGAGCTCGGCTTCAAACTCGGCTTCCTTCGCTTCGCTGATACCGCCGCCGCTTTCCATCTGTTTCTTCAGCTTATCCAGTTCTTCCTGAAGCAAATAGTTTTTCGAGTTGAGTTCATCGACGTAATTCAGGACATCTTCCTTGACAAATCCGCCACCGATTTTAGTGGTTCTCAAAACATTTGGCTCAGCCATATTTACGCTCCAATCCTCCGCAAAAAAAATGAAATAATATGCGCGCTTCATGAGGTCGGATCAGTCTGTCACTGAAAACAGACGAATCCGGGCAAAACAGCAATGCCGCACTGTTCGCGGACCACAGCACTGCATGACATTCTGCCGAACACAGCTTCCCTCATACTCACATATTATATGATATCATATTTTTAATTTTTTTTCAATGCACTGAGCGTAGAATTATTCGGTTGATTCTTGTGCAATTTTACCATATCCACTCCAACAAATCCGGAACAATAGACAAAAAGCAGCAGATTGTCCCGATCGGACAGTCTGCTGCCGTACATTTACTATGCTTATTTCTTATCGAGGATCTTAAAGATCTCGGTCAGATCATCATCGTCGTCCAGACGCGGAATCGCGGTTGCAGGGCGCTGCTGCGCGGGCTTGCGCGGTTCGACCGGAACAAAGCTCTCAACAGCAGGGTTCTTAATCGGGATCGGTTTTACGACCTCCTCGACGACAGGGATGTCGTCAATCCGGTCAGCCGAATCATCATCATAACCCGCAGCGATTACGGTAATGACCATTTCGTCATTCATATCTTCCTTGAACGCTGTTCCGAGAATCACCTCAACACCCTGTGCTGCCGTCTCGGTGATTTTCTGTGTCGCATTATCGACCTCCGAGGAAAGAACATCTTCGCTCATTGCGATATTGATGAGCAGGCGTTTTGCACCGGTAATGGAAGTTTCGAGCAGCGGGCTTGAAATCACGGCGGAAGCTGCTTCTTCTGCCTTATTCTTGCCGGCACCGTGGCCGATTGCCATATGCGCATAGCCGGCGCCTTTCATAATCGTCGAAACATCGGCAAAATCAAGATTGATATAGCCGTCCTCGACAATCAGGTCGGAAATGGACTTCACGCCTGTTTTGAGGATATCGTCCGCCATTGCGAAGCTCTGGCGCATTGTCAGCGGCTTGTCCAGACCGACAAGCAGTCTCTCATTCGGAATAATGACGAGCGAATCAACATATTTTTTAAGTGTTTCGATGCCGCGCTCCGCCTGAAGCATTTTCTGCTCGCGCTCAAATGCAAACGGCTTTGTGACAACAGCAACGGTCAGGATTCCGAGCTCCTGTGCAATCTGTGCAACAACCGGAGCCGCACCTGTTCCCGTGCCGCCGCCCATTCCGGCGGTAATGAAAATCATGTCAGCACCCTTGAGTGCATTGCTGATCTCATCGCGGTTCTCCTCAGCGGACTGTCTGCCGACTTCCGGGCGGTTGCCTGCGCCTCTGCCCTTTGTCAGCTTTGCACCGATCTGGATTCTGGTCGGAGCCTTGGAATTGAGGAGAGCCTTCGCATCGGTATTGATTGCGATATACTCAATGTTTTTCACATCTGCCTGAACCATGCAGTCCAGTGCATTTCCGCCGCCGCCGCCGACGCCGACAACTTTAATATTTACCTGCGGATCAAATGAATCTTCATAAACAAAATCAGTCATCAAAGTTCCTCCATTCGGACAGCCCGGCGATCGGACGACAGAGCCGCCTACAAACATTTAATTTATTGTAGCACAGTTTTTGTATGATTTCAAGTCAATTTCGGACTTTTGTGATATTTTACAATTCCTCATCCGATCTCAAGGAATTGTTTATGCACAGTAACTGCATTTCTTTATCCGCAATTCTCCGGCGCCGCACAATTTCCCGCTCAGGATTCCTGCGGAAGAACGGAAATCTGGTTGTTTCCGATCATTGTCAGCTTGTATTTTTTATCCGTATTCAGCTTTTCAATCGTTTTTGCAGCAAGACGAAGCTTATAAACGGCATCCGCGCTGCTGCCCATCCGGAACTGATAGTTTTCCCCGAACTGCACGATGATATTACTCTGATCCGTCATATCAATCGCCTTAATCTGCGAATTATTGCATTCCTCGACCGCAGCCGTCAGAGTTTTCAGTACATTATCGCGCTTTTCGTCCTCAGACTGCAAATACATGCCGATTGTTCCCTGCGCGGGATTGTACCCCGTAATCACAATCAGGTCCGGGTGCGGCTCTCCCTTGAGTTCTTCCAGAACGCGGTTCGATCCGCTGACCAGAAGATAGCCGTAGCTCTGTGAGATATTTGCAACCGGCTTCGCTTTCTGCACCGTAATCTCGACCGTTGAAGGAAATTTCTTTTCAACCCTGACATGCTCGGCATAAGCAATGGCATCCGTAATTTCCTTTTCCGCTTTCCGCGTATCCAGCCGCATAAGATTGTCGCGGTACCGGATTCCGCTCAGTGTGACAATTTCCTCATCCGATGTGTCCGTTTCGTTGTTGACGACAATGCTGGTTACGTTAAAAAACAGCGTCATGGAAAGGGCAAGCCCGATCCCGAAAACCAGCAGAACAATCAATGCAAGGTACGCTCTGTGCCGGCGTTTCCGCCTGCGCTGACGCTTGCTGCTCTGCTCCCGCTTAACGCTTTCTTTGACCACATCACGCACGCTGCATTCACATCCTTTCTGTCAATTATAACAATATTGCACAAACCGGCTGTGGAGAATGAGCGGTCTGAGCCGCGCACTGATTTCCCACAATTTCCACAGAGTTTTCAACACATCAAGCCTGCTGTCACGCCGAAAACCGACCTGTACGCAGGTGAGATTCAACAGTTTTACACCGTTTCCACAGAGTTTTCAACAATTTGGGCAGCCCCGGCGAATTTCATCGTACTGCCGTCGAAATCGTTCTGCGGAGTGCAGACCCTCCGAGGCTGTTGAAAGTCTCTGCAAAATGGTCATATCCGCGGTCGAGATGCGAAAGTCCCCGCAGGACAGTCTCACCCTCCGCACCGGCAGCCGCCGCAGCGAGTGCCGCGCCGCCTCTGAGGTCCATCGCTTCGACCTCCGCACCGTGCAGGCATGGCACGCCGTATATCACTGCCGTTCTGCCCGAAACGCGGATATCCGCGCCCATCCTGAGCAGTTCTCCGACATGCTTGAACCGGCTTTCAAACACAGTTTCCTCAATCAGGCCGGCTCCCTCCGAAGTTGCAAGAACCGCGGTAATCAACGCCTGCGCATCGGTCGGAAAGCCCGGATACGGCATTGTCCGTATGTATCGCAGATTGCGCAGCGGCCGTGTGCAGTCCAGATAGATTCTGTCCCTGCAAATACCGATCCGGCAGCCCGCAGCCGTCAGCAGCGAAAGGCAGCTTTCCATATCCTTCGGCTCCGTCCCGCGGATGCAGACGGTTCCGCCCGCCGATGCCGCCGCACAAAGCCACGTAAACGCTGCAATTCTGTCCGGCATGACGCTGTATTCGGTTCCGCTCAGCTTTTTTACGCCGGATATCACGACCGTTCCCTCGCCCGCGCCGGTTATTTTCGCGCCGCACTGAATCAGAAAATTGGCGAGATCCGTAATTTCCGGCTCCCGCGCCGCATTTGTCAGAACGGTTTCTCCTTCTGCCAGAACGGCTGCCATGATGACGTTTTCCGTTACCCCGACAGACGGAAACGGCAGCGGAATCCTTGTGCCGTGCAGCCGTTCTGCCTGACAGACGATTCTCCCCTGCTGTTCTCTGATCTGCACACCCAGCTGCCGCATGGCATCCAGATGCAGATCAATCGGACGCGGCCCCAGCTCACAGCCTCCGGGCATCGTAATGACGCATCGCTTCCGGCTGCCGAGCATCGGTCCCAGAAACATCACGGATGAGCGCATAGCACGCATTTCTTCATCCGGAATTTCCGTGCCGCCCTCGCCCGGCATGATGACCGCAGTATGCCCGCTGACACTGCACCGGAATCCGAGCCTGTTCAGAATCCGGCTTGCCGCATAAACATCGGTCAGCGCCGGCACATTATGCAGAACCGTCCGGGAATCGCAGAGCATTGCGCCTGCCATCAGCGGCAGCGCGCTGTTTTTCGCTCCCTGAACCGTAATATCACCGCTCAGCTTTCTGCCGCCGGTTATCCGCAGAATCTCCTCTGCCACTTTGCATCACCTCAATTGCTCACGGCATTCGCCGTTTGCCATCAGCATATGCAGAATTCCGGCAGAAGGTGATTTTAATGCTTTTTCAGTACATCCTCAATAAGCTTCCAGATCCGGTCGTCGGTATCCGCTGCAAAGAGTGCTCCGGCACGCTGACCCATTGCAATACGTTTTGCCGGATGTTCGCACAGATCCCGAACTGCCTCTTTCAGTTTGTCCAGTGTCAGATTCTTCTGTTCAATTACAATTGCGGCGCCTGCTTTTCCGAGCACCATCGCATTGTGATACTGGTGATTCTCCGCAGCGGTCGGATACGGAATCAGAACAGACGCCCTGCCGACCGCCTCCAGCTCACTCAAAGTTGAGGCTCCTGCCCGGCTGATGACCAGGTCGGCAGCAGCAAGGCAGACATCCATATCATGTATGTATTCGGTCACACGCATCCGTCTGTCGTTTTCGATTCCGCGCGATTTCAGCGCGTCCGGAAAGCTGTCCTTTCCGAATTTCCCGTATGCGTGGATATGATTGATTTCCAGATCGGAATGCAGATGCCAGTCCATCAGATCGGGCATCAGATCATTGAGGCATTTCGCACCCTGTGAGCCGCCGAAGGAGAGAATTGTCATTCCCTTCGGGAAGCCGAGCCTGCTCTTCGCCTGCTCCGCAGTCAGTCTGTTCAGGCTGCTCCGGACGGGAAGTCCGGTCACATGAATCGGTGCGCCCTCCGGAAAATACTTGCCCGCCGCTTCAAAGGTCAGCATAATTCCGCTTGCTTTTTTTGCAAGCAGCTTATTGGTGACGCCGGGATAAGCATTCTGCTCATGAATCAGTGTCGGAATTCCGAGCTGCTGCGCCGCACGGATTACAGGCCCTGCCGCATAGCCGCCCGTCCCGATTGCAAGATCGGGCTGAAATCCCTTCACAATTGCCTTTGCATGTCTGCCGGCAGTCATCAGATAGCCGAGCGCTTTTGCATTCCGGACAAGATTAGCCGGACTGACTGAGCGCTGAATCCCGGCAACCCTGACATGCTCCATACGGTATCCTGCCGCCGGAACTAGTTCCGCCTCCATGCCGTCCGGTGTGCCGGCAAACAGGAATTCCGCATCCGGCAGATGCTTTTTGATGATGCCGGCTATGGCAAGCCCCGGATTGATATGGCCGCCGGTTCCGCCGCATGCAATCAGAAATTTCATAACGATTCTTCCTTATCCCTTATTCGTTCCGACCGGGTTCCCGCCCGCAGGCTCAGTTGTTGAGCTTTGCCTGACGGGAGATATTCAGCAGCACGCCCATTTCCGCAAGCTGCATCATCAGTGCCGTGCCTCCGTAAGAGAAGAACGGCAGAGAAATGCCGGTATTCGGAATGGCATTGCTGACTACCGCGATATTGAGCAGCGCCTGCAAGCCGATGTGCATTGTAAAACCGACCGCAACCAGCATTCCGAATTTATCCTTTGCCTTTGCCGCAATATAGAATCCGCGGAAAATCAACAGGCAGAACAGCAGAATGACCGTTACTGCGCCGACAAATCCGAATTCCTCACAGAGAACCGCAAACACAAAATCATTCTGTGCCTCCGGAAGATACTGGTACTTCTGCCGCGATGCACCAAGCCCCAGCCCGAACATACCGCCGGAACCGATCGCAATCAAAGACTGGCAGGTCTGCCATGTTTCATTCTGCATATAGGCTTCGTTGAACGGATCGTGCCATGACAGAATACGGTTCTGGAAATAGCCGATTCCCTTGCTGTACATCAGATAAAGCACAACACAGGTCACGCCGAGCACGCCGGCACCGATCAGGATGCCGAAATGCAGCGGTCTGGCTCCGCCGACAAAAATCAGCGTCAGCGCCAGTGTTCCGATAATCAGCGTACCGGAAAGATGCGGCTCCGCCATCATCAGACCGGCAATGAACGCCAGCATAACCATATACGGCACGATGCCGTACCAGAAGCTTTTCATGCGGTGTCCGTTCCGGACAATCAGCATTGAGAAAAACAGAACAATTGCAATTTTCATCAGTTCGGAGGGCTGAAAGGTAATTCCGCCGTTTCCGTTTTCATCCGCGCCGATGCCGATCCAGCGGGTCGCGCCGTTGACATTTTTTCCGACGCCCGGAATCAGCACTGCAATCAGCATGCCGACCGCAATGGCAAATGCAGCGCCGGATACCCACAGCTTCTCAAAAACATGATAGTTCACAAAACTCAGAATGCCCATCAGCACAAGGCCAGCACCTGCAAACGTCACCTGACGCACGGCATAGAACGTGCCTGGCTGACCGTCCTCAATCGCCGCCGGATACGAGGCGGAAAACATCATCAGCAGCCCGATCACCAGCAGTGCAATGACTGTTCCGAGCAGAACGCCGTCCGACTCGCTGTCAATCAGCCTTCTGCCCTTTCCGGCAGGTCTGAAAGCCGGTTTCGTCTGATATCCTTTTGAACCTGCATTTGCTGCCATTGTCAACCGCTCCAATCCTTTGCGTATCTCAGAGCTGCGTCAGCACGGCGGCGACGCCGGCAAGCAGACCGCACAGGGAAAATACCAGCACGATCTTGTATTCGCTCCAGCCGCACAGCTCAAAGTGATGGTGAACCGGCGACATTTTGAAAATCCGTCTGCCTTCACCGTATTTGTGTTTGGTATACTTGAAATATAAAACCTGAATCACGACGCTCAGCGCATCCAGTACATAGACAATGCCGACCAGAACCAGCAGCAGATGCATTCTGCATGCAACACCCAGTCCTGCAAACGCCGCACCGAGATACATTGAGCCTGTATCGCCCATAAAGCATTTTGCCGGATGCAGATTCCAGACAAGGAATCCGATGCAGCCGCCGGCAACCGTAATCGCATAGAGGGAATACTCCGGCAGTCCCTGCTCCGGAACCGCGCAGAGAACGGTCATAACCAGCATGGAAATCACCGTAACCGAGCCGCAGAGCCCGTCGATGCCGTCCGTCAGATTCACCGCATTGATGATGTAGATCATGAAAACGACCATCAGCGGATAATAGAAATATCCGAGATTGAGCTTGGCAAACATCAGATTCAGCGTGGTTTCCCTGTCGCCCAGCAAATATAAGATTGCCAGAAACGCGCCGGAAAATACAATCTGGAACAATATTTTTTGCTTCGGATTCAGTCCGAGATTCTGCTTTTTGACCGCCTTGATGTAGTCATCCGTAAACCCGCAGGAGAGTGAATACAGCAGTGCAAACAGCATGACAGTCAGCAGGCGCAGCGCATGATTGCCGGTTTCCTCGGTCGTGATGTCCACGCCGCCGGTAATGCGCCAGACCGTATACCCGACGGCAGTCGCGGCAAAGCTTCCGATGATAAACAGAAAGCCGCCCATAATCGGAGTTCCCTGCTTGGATTTATGCCATGCAGGTCCCTCCTCCAGAATGGTCTGTCCGAAATGAATGCGGCGCAGAAACGGAATCAGTATGAATCCGCCGAGCGCTGCAATTACAGCCGCAGTCAGTGCGGCACTGAGTGTCAGCCAGATCGGCATAGTATCCTCCTCGCTTTATGTGCGCTCCGCAAAGATGCGTTTTGCCGCATCCGCGACAAGCTCGCGCTCATCCATATGCAGATGCACGCCGCCTGCTATGATCTGATAATCTTCATGTCCCTTTCCGGCAAGCACGACGACATCGCCGGTTTTTGCCTGCCGCATTGCCAGATAGACCGCCTCGGCTCTGTCCGGCTCCGTCTGGAAGGGAATCTCCGTTCCTTCGAGTCCTTTCAGAATATCCTGAATAATCTGAAGCGGATCCTCATCGCGGGGGTTATCCGATGTAATGACAAGCATATCCGCGATATTTGCCGCCGCGCGCGCCATTTTCGGGCGTTTTGCCGCATCGCGGTTTCCGCCGCAGCCAAAGACCGCAATCAGCCTTCCGACCGTGCATTCCCGCAGACTGAGCAGCGTTTTTTCCAGTGCATCCGGTGTATGCGCATAGTCGCAGATTACCGTGAAATCCAGCGCGGTCGGGATGACCTCGCAGCGCCCGCGCACGCCGGTATAGTCCAGCAGCAGCTCCGTCATGACCGCATCGGGAATTCCGATTTCGGTGCCGACGGCAATTGCCGCAACCGCGTTGCTGACATTGAACATGCCGGTCATCCGCATAAAGAGTCTCTGCGTCTTTCCGTGCAGCGTCAGCGTAAATTCCGTTCCCTCTGTACTGAGAGAAATATCCTCTGCACAGGCATCAAAGCTGTCTGCCGCAGTCTGCCGGATTCCGTAGGTACACTTGCGGCAGCCGATTTCGGAATAAAGACGCTTCCCGTAGTCATCATTCGCATTGATGACCGCAAAATCGCAGCGGTCAAAGAGCATCCGCTTCGCCTGATAGTAATTTTCCATAGTGCCGTGGATATCCAGATGATCCTGCGTCAGATTGGTAAACACGGCAGCGGCGAAATGTGCCGGTCCGATGCGGTACTGCTCCAGTCCGAAGGAGGAAACCTCCATGACAACAGTCTCACAGCCTGCATCCGCCATTTTCCGCAGCAGCGAAAAGAATGCACCGGTCAGCGGTGTCGTATTGACCGAAGGAAGAATCTCGTCGCCGATTTCATACTGCACGGTTCCGATCAGTCCGACCTTTTTCCCTGCCTTTTTCAGCATTTCCTTAATCAGGGTCGCGGTTGTCGTTTTTCCGTTGGTGCCGGTGATGCCGATGAGCTGCATCGCCCGTTCCGGATGCCCGTACCATGCCGCGCAGAGATCACCGTAGGTTTTCCGCGTATTCTCTGTCAGAATCTGTCTGTCTCCGAGTCCCAGATCCCGCTCGCAGACAACTGCTGCCGCGCCCTTTTCGAGCACCTCGGCTGCCTTGTCATGCCCGTCAAAATGTCCGCCTTTGACGCATACAAACAGCATTCCCGGCTCTACGGCTCTGGAATCGTCCGTTACACCCGTAATTTCCGTATCCGGAAGCGCTGTTTTCAGCTGTTCCAGTAATGCATACAGTTTCATGTTGTTCTCCGTTTACCGGGCATTTCCGCCCTGTGATATGCATGTTTCCGCGGAATTATCCCGCATCCTCCGCCGTACCGAGATCCAGCTCGATGACTGTCCACCGGTCAACGCTTGTTCCCGGCGGAATGCTCTGCTTCAGCACGATGCTGTTTTCCTGCATGGATCCCTTTGCCACATAATTCAGTCCTGCTTTTGCAAGGATTTCGTTTGCCTCTGCAAGTGTTTTGGAGTTCTCCGCCGTTGTGCCGGCAAGTGCCGGAACCGTAACCTTTCCCGAATCCTCGGAGGCACCGGTATAGAGCAGAACCGTTCCGCCCTTCGCCACGCCGGTACCGGTAATCGGGAACTGCATATTGACGCTTTCTCCCTCACCGACCTGCTCCGCTTTCAGTCCGAGATCTTCCAGCGCTTTCTTTGCACTTCCGACCGGCATATCAATCAGCAGCGGAACCGTGACATCCAGATGCTCCGATTCCTCCGCTGTGTATTCCGGATAAAATCCAAGATACGGAAGCGCTTTTTCGAGAATGGATCTCGAATACGGCGCAACAACAGTCGAACCGTAATAGGTAATCGTTTTGTCCGGTTCATCGGCAAGAATCAGCAGCACGATCTCCGGATCGTCAGCCGGCGCAAAACAGCAGTAGGAAGCGACAAACTGTTCTTCGCCTTTTTTGACATTGCCCATCAGCTTCTGGGACGTACCGGATTTACCGCCGATTTTATAGCCTTTGATATAGGCATTGCTTCCGCCGTTGTTATCGACGACAAACTGCAGTGCTCTGCGCATTTTCGCGGATGTTTCCGCAGAAATGACCTGTCTGCGGACTGTTTTTTCATTGCTCAGAACAGTATTGCCCTCACTGTCCACAACCTTGCTGACGACATACGGCTGAAGCAGATAGCCGCCGTTGACGACTGCCGCATAGCCCGTTACCATTTCAATCGGAGAAAGTGAGTTGTTCTGCCCGTAAGAGCTCGCCGCAAGTTCCACAGGTCCCATCTTTTTGAGCGGCGTGTAAATCGAGCTGGTTTCACCGGGCAGGTCGATTCCGGTTTTCTCTGTCAGTCCGTAGGCTTCAAAATACTGACAGAACAGATCTTTTCCGAGCCGCTGACCCAGTTCGATGAATGCGGGGTTGCAGGAGTTTTTGAGAATTTCCTCAAAGGTCTGCACACCGTGTCCTCTTGTGCGGGAGCAGTGAATCAGCGTTCCTGCTACATTCACATGTCCGACACAGTTAAAGGTGTCGTTGTAGTAATTGACCTTGTCTTCTTCCAATGATGCGGAAGCGGTATACACCTTAAAAACCGAACCGGGGATATAAGTCTCGGTCACGCACTTGTTGCGCCACTGCATTTCACGCGCCTCATTCAGCGCCTTCAGGCGTTTATCTTCGTCTTCAATCGCATCTACTTCGGCAGCCTTTTCCGGATCGTAGATCGTATACGGATCATTCAGATCGAATCCGCCGACGGTTGCCATTGCCAGCACCGCACCAGTTTTTGCATTCAGCATGATGCCTGCGCCGCGCTTTGCTACCTTATATGTATCGACCATATCAGTCATTGCATTTTCCAGATAGGTTTGCAGCGTCATGTCTATGGTAACGTATACATCGTCGCCGTCCTGTGCCGCAAAGGTCTTGGAATAGCGGTAGGGCATTTCGTTGCCGTTTGCGTCGCGTGCCGTAATCGTTTTCCCGTCAATGCCGGAAAGATAGCTGTCGTAGTAAGCTTCGATGCCGTAAATTCCGTGTCCGTCGGCATTGTTGAAGCCGATAACGGATGCCGCAAGCTCATTCTGCGGATAGTAACGCTTGGTATCGGATTCGCGGCTGACCGATGCGAGCTTGATGCTCCGGGAACTGCCGGGTACACGGATATCGCTGACATAAGCAAGAACACTGTCCGCCTTGCTCTTCTCCACCTGTTTCTTGAGCACAAAATATTTGCCGGTGCTTTCAAAAGCCGAACGCACAAAATCCTGTTCCAGTTCCAGTGTTTCCGCAAGAAACACAATCAGCTGCTCCTTAATCTGCGCCGTATCGACCGTATCCGCCTCCGCCTGTTCGCCTGCGCTGCGTTTTTTTGCCGCACTTGTTTCCAGTTCTTTGTTGCGTTCCTCGATCAGTTCCATTTCCTTGCGGAAAAAGGTCGGATCGAGAAAAATGCGGTAAACGGTTGCGCTCTGCGCAAGAACTGCCCCGTTCGCATCGTAGATCGAGCCGCGCGCCGCCGGCAGTACCACGGTATTAAACTGTCTGGAATTAGCTTTATCGGTATATTCTTTGTGCTGAATAATCATAATCCGGAACAAATTGACTGTCAGAAACGCAGCACAGCCCAGAATCACGGAAAGAATCACGGCATTCGCTCTGATTTTCATACTGGTCGAGGGACCTTTGGAACGGTAGCCGCGTTTCCAGGTCTGATTCTTGGAAGCCTTGAGCCTGCCCTTGGTATTCTCCGGCATACTTACACTCCTTTCCGGGAAATGCAGAAAAAAGGCGGCAAGCACGATTCGCTCCCCGCCTGTTGCAGGCTGACCGCGTACCGGTTTCCGGCATCACGGGGAAACACGGCAGAACCGGCAGCAGATTGTTTCTCTTTCTGCATTCCGGTTTCCTTCCGCCGCTTTCCGCCGCGCAGATTTCTGTTTTTTTGCTCTGCGCATTCCGCCTGTTCTTTTGTTCTGCACATTTTATATCTGACTGTCTTTCTTTCCGCAGTGTTACGATATCACTCTATGCTATTTTCCGCTCAGGAATTCCCAGAATCTTGTCAGGTAATCGTTGACCTTCACAAAAAAGCTCTCTTTCGGCTTTGTGATGACAACTTCATCCTCTGTCTGAAGCTGGATATATTCGATCTGAGACTGATTGAGCGGCTTCAGTCCGAGCACATTCTGAGCATAGTCCTCAATATTCTTGACGGTCATTTTGCCGTCCATCTCCGACTTCATACTGATGTTCTGTGTCACAAGATCGTCGTATTCCGCCTGAAGCTTTGCAATTTCGGTATAAGCCTCATTGGTCTGCACCCTGCCGTAGATTACAATGCCGATCAGAACCGTTGTCAGCAGACCGAACATGACGGCGCTGCCGGCTGTAATCCGGTTTGGATTGGCAGCTGAAGCGGCGGCAGAAAATCTGCCGGCTTTTGCGCGGGTTTGTTCGGCGGTGCGGGCAGGTTTCGCCGCAGCCTTCTTTTTAACGGAATCGGTCTTTTTCTTTTCGCCCGGCAAAGCAATATCAATGCTCTTTTCATCCGAAGAAGCAGGTTTGACCTTCTCCGGCGGCAGGAATTCGCTTTCGCCCTCTGTTGTTTTCTTCTGTTCGGCAGCCGGATCAAGGCCTGCCCCTCTCCGGTTCGCTTCACTCATAGAACGGCGTTTTTCGCGTTCCTCTTTGATGCGCTGCTGCTCTTTGGCGCGGCGCTCCGCTTCCGTAACCTTTTTTTCCGCCGCCTTCTGACGGCGCTGTTTTTTCCGTTTTGCCTTGGATGCCTTGCTGCGTGCGAGATTTACCAGCGTCATTTCCCGGCGTTCCTCCGCAGTCAGTGAGCCGTCCTCCGCATAATAATATCCGGATTCATCAAAAAACATTCGGCTCACCCCGCTTTCTGCCGATCAATGTCTTCCGGCATGCTGCCGGCCGCCGGCGCAGCATTTTCTTTTTCGCCTGCCGGCAGCCTCAGCTCCGCACACTCGTCATGTGTCTTCTGTTTTCTTTTGTGATACAGCGGATGCTGTTGTCTGCTTTCGTTATGCGCATCAGCCGGCTGTCAGATTTCAGCCAGCTTTTCGATTGCCCGCAGCTTTGCGCTCTTGCTGCGGGAATTTGCGGCAAGCTCCTCCGCAGAAGCCGTGAGCGGCTTGCGGTGAACCAGCCTTCCGGCGGGTTTATGCCCGCACACACAGACCGGAAACTCCGGAGGACAGATGCAGCCCCTGCACCATTCCGCGAATGCCTGTTTAACCATACGGTCTTCCAGACTGTGAAACGTCAGAATCACAAGTCTGCCGCCCGGCTTCAGGGATGCAAACGCTGTTTGCAGCGCTGCCGAAAGGCAGTTCAGCTCGTCATTGACGGCAATCCGGATTGCCTGAAACGTTTTTTTACAGGGATTCTTGTCCCTTCTGACCTTTGCCGGAACCGCCTTTTTAATCAGTTCCGCAAGTTCCAGCGTCGTTTCCACCGGTTTATTCAAACGCGCCGCAGCAATCTGCGATGCGATCTGTCTTGCATATTTTTCTTCTCCGTACTGAAAGATGATTCTGCTCAGTTCATCCTCCGTCAGGGTATTGACAAGATCGGCAGCCGTTCTTCCCTCCTGAGACATCCGCATATCCAGCGGAGCATCTCTGTGATAGGAAAATCCTCTGGAATCCTCGTCCAGCTCATGACTGCTGACGCCGAGATCCAGCAGGATTCCGTCCGCCTTCACGCCGCGTCCGCTCAGTACGGTTCCGAGCGACGTAAAATTCGCATGAATCAGCTCCGCAGGCAATCCGGCAAGCCGTTTCCCCGCTTCCGAGATTGCATCGGGATCCTGATCCATTGCATAGAGCATCCCGCCCTGTGTCAGGCGTTCTGCAATAGCGCGGGAGTGTCCTCCCCCGCCGGCTGTGCCGTCCAGATAAATTCCGTCCGGCTTGACATCCAGATCGCTGAGCACTTCATTCAGCATAATCGGGACATGATATACGCCGATTTCCGCCATTCTTCCAGCCTCACTCACTGTCCTTCGCGATCAGTCTTGCGGCTTTCTCCGCATCCTTCTGTCTGCGGCGCTGTTCCCGGATCATCTGGCGCTTTTCTTCGTGCGCACGGAACTTTCCTTCATCCCAGAGCTCCGCAAAGCTCTGCATACCGACCACGACGACCTTTTCTTTCAGCTCTGCGAAATCAATCAGATCTTCGTCGATCGTGATTCTGCCGTTTTTATCCGGATTGACCTTCTGCGTCATGCTTGAGAAATCGCGGACCTCGTCGTTGATATCCTCTTCATCGTTTCCATTTGCCCGGAACACCTCACGGATCCGGTTGCATTCGGCATTAAAGCCTGCTTCAGAGCGAACCACAAGAATACGCCGGTTATTTTCGGCGGGAGAGATGTAAAGCGTTTCGCCGATTGCGGCACGGAATGCAGCCGGAAAGCTGATTCTGCCGCGCTGATCTTTCAGAACGGTTTGTTTGCCGGACATGGTTGCCTGTCCCATGCGAAAGCGCCTCCTCTCCGCGCAGCCCAAAATACAGGTGTGCGCGGCTGCTTTGGAGATGCCCTCATGAACAGCAATTGCGCTTTTTCCGCACATTGCGCGTATATATGCGCGCACGTACAAAAAAGCGGCAAAGCACACCGGCTGCCTTGTACGGCAAATCCGGTGTGTGTGTCAGGCGGGTGGTACCATCATCCGGCTGCGTCTGCCTTTCTTTTGTTCTACATACTTTGAACTGCTCTTTTGTTCTGCTCGGAACGACGGCGCCTGTTTTTTATCCTGTCCGGCGATGCCTTGTCCGGGCGGATGTGCCGAAGGCTGATCACCCCTTCTTTCACATGCCCTTTCAATGGCTCGCCAGCGGTTTGGCTGTCCTTTCGTTCCAAAGACATTATAGCGCATCCCAAAACAAATGTCAAGCGCTTTTTTCCATTGCCTTTTTCACGATTTTTTAGCACCTCCGAGCCGCCTGCGGCAAAAATCGCGCAAATACAGCATTTTCAAGCTTTTAACAAATTCATTTCGACCGGAATCGACATTCTCTCCCTGCAAAGATAAAAACATCGTATTTACGGAAAAACGCGCCTTTCATAATCATTAAAAAAATTTTTTTACGGAGGCAGTGCCAAATTTTTGAGCCTATTTTTGTGTGTTTTGCCGAGAAACAAACATTCTCCAAAGCGATTCCTATATTCAGTGCCGAATATGCACCCCAAGCACTAGATATGCTGTTTTCTGCAATTCATTCCCATGCCGAACAGCAAAAGGAATCCTCCCTGCCATAAATGGGCAGACAAAACCATGCCTTCGGAATGAGCTGAAAAACCGAACCGATAAAAAATTTACGCTTTCCTCTTTACAGAATCGAAAAAATCGTGTATAATAGTTATTGTATATTATGACTCCGGAGGTAGTTTACGCTATGGAATTAAAATACAAGCGCGTTCTTCTGAAAATCAGCGGCGAGGCACTCGCCGGTGATAAAAAAACCGGACTCGACTACGAAGTCATTACTCCGATCTGCCGTGCCGTCAAGCGCTGCGCAGATGCCGGAGTCGAAATCGGTATTGTCGTCGGCGGCGGCAATTTCTGGCGCGGCCGTTCATCCGGTGCGATGGACCGGACCAGAGCCGACCACATCGGAATGCTCGCAACTGCAATGAATGCACTTGCCCTTGCGGATGCACTGGAGCATCTGGGCTGTGAGGTCCGCGTGCAGACCGCTCTCACTATGACCAAGGTTGCAGAGCCGTATATCCGCTCCCGCGCAATCCGGCACTTTGAAAAAGGCAGAATCGTCATTTTCGGCTGCGGAACCGGAAACCCGTTCTTCTCGACCGATACCGCCGCCGCGCTCCGTGCCGCGGAAATCGAAGCAGATATCCTGATGAAAGCGACAATGGTAGACGGTGTCTACGACAAGGATCCCAACCGCTATGATGACGCCGTGAAATATGAAACGCTGACCTTCTCCGAGGTCGTCAGCCGGCAGCTCGGCGTGATGGATTCGACCGCTGCCGCACTCTGCCGCGACAACGGCATGACCATGCTGGTCTTTGACCTTTCCAAGCCGGACAATATCTATGATGCCTGTATGGGAAAGCCGCTGGGCACACTGGTGATTCCCGAATAAGCCGTAAATGCACTGTATGTCATGCATACAGACAAATACAATTACATGATAAGGAGTGAAATGTATGAACGAACTGATGAAAGAAAAACTTGATGCTTCCGAAAAGGCAATGAAAAAAACCATTGACCGGCTTCAGAACGAATTCTCAACGATCCGCGCCGGACGTGCAAATCCCGCCGTGCTCGATAAAATTCCGGTCGATTACTACGGCTCACCGACCCCGATCAATCAGGTCGCTGCCGTTTCCGTTCCGGAAGCCAGAATGCTGCTGATTACACCGTGGGATCCCTCTATGATCCGCCCGATCAGCAAAGCCATCCTCGCCTCCGAGCTGGGCATTACCCCGACCGATGACGGCAAGGCAATCCGCCTGGTCTTCCCGCAGCTCACCGAGGATCGCCGTAAGGAGCTTGCAAAAACCATCAAGAAATACGGCGATGAAGCAAAGGTTGCCGTCCGCAATGAGCGCCGTGACCTGATGGAAAAATACAAGAAAATGAAAAAGGATTCCGTGATCACCGAGGATGACTTAAAGAGCGTCGAAAAAAAGGTGCAGACGCTGACCGACCGCAGCACCGAGGACATTGATAAGCTCGTTGCGGCAAAGGAAAAGGAAATTATGAGCATCTGAGCGATTCTGCTCAGTGCTGAGGGAGTATTGCATGGCAAAGAAAAAATATGAACCGCCCGTGCCGGCGGACATGATGCCGCAGCATATTGCAATCATCATGGACGGCAACGGCAGATGGGCGAAGATGCGCGGCAAGCCGCGGACCTTCGGACACATACAGGGCGCACGGAATTTCCACAAGCTGCTCCGCTATGCCAGAGCAATCGGTGTGAAATACATGTCATTCTATGCGTTTTCCACCGAAAACTGGAAGCGTCCGGATGATGAGGTTCATGCGCTGATGAACCTGATGCGGAAATACATCAAGATTGCATACAGTTATTTTGATGACCGCGTGCGCGTGGTGCTGCTCGGAGACCGCGAGGACTTTGAGACGGATCTCAGGCAGCAGTTCACCGATCTTGAAAAGGATACCGGAGAATTTGAGATGATGACAGCGGGCATCGCCGCAAATTACGGCTCCCGCCATGAAATCACCGGCGCCGCAAAAGAAATCGCGCAGCTTGTCAAAGAAGGAAAGCTGGAACCGGAGGATATCACCGAGGAACTGATCTCCCAGCACCTTTATACAAAAGGAATGCCCGATGTCGATCTGATGATCCGTCCGGGCGGTGAGCAGAGGCTCTCAAATTTCCTGCTCTGGCAGTGTGCCTATGCAGAATTCTATTTCTGCGATACGCTCTGGCCGGACTTCGACAGCAAGGAGCTTGACAAGGCAATCGTCGAATTTGCAAGACGTACCAGACGGTTCGGCGGACTCTGAACCGCATCATTTTTTCGATTGGATTGGAGGCGCGGCAGAAACTGTCTGCCGCAAATACATATGGGAACTAGATTGCTAACAGCCGGTATCGGTATCGCGGTCGCACTGATCGTTCTTCTTCTGCACAATACCTTTGTGCTTCCGCTCGCTGCCGGCATCATCGCAGTATGTATGCTGTTGGAACTGCTGCATGTCAATAATCTTCTGCGTTATCACCTTTCTGCCGTCTGCGCACTGGGGTATGCACTGATTCTGCCGATGCTGCAAACCGGCATCGAGGCAAGATACCGCCTGATGCTGACCGTCATTGCCGTGACAGGCGTCATGTATGACTATGTCCGCCACAAGAAGCGCATGGAGGCAAAAAGCTTCTTTATCTATATCGGCGGCATGCTCCTGATTCCGCCCGCAATGGCTCTGACTGTCACCCTGAACAATACGCATGAACAGCACGGTCTTGCCTATCTTGTGCTCGCACTCTGCGGCGCATGGATTGCAGACTCCGGTGCCTACTTCATCGGAACACTCTTCGGAAGAGCAAAGCTCTGCCCGGAAATCAGCCCGAAGAAAACTGTCGCCGGCTTTATCGGCGCTCTGATCGCAAATGTACTTTTCTACGTCATTTTCTGCGGCATCTATCTCTCGGTTATGACCAAAAAAGGTGTCGCAATGCATGTCAACTGGTTTGCGGCAATCCTGATTGCAATGGTCTGTGCCGTTCTCGGTACGCTCGGAGACCTGACTGCCTCAACGCTCAAACGGCAGCTCGGAATTAAGGATTACGGCAAAATCATGCCCGGCCACGGCGGCATTCTCGACCGCTTTGACAGTGTTCTGATCGTACTCCCGTTCTTTACGGCATTTGTGCAGGCTACCAGCTTCTTTGAGCTTTGAGCCGCACAGGCAAATTCATAAGGAGATTCTGAAAAATGACAAACAGCGTTGCAATTCTCGGTTCAACCGGAAGCATCGGCACGCAGGCGATCGAAGTTGCACAGATGCATCATCTGCGCGTCACGGCGCTTGCAGCCAATACCCGTGTTGACGAGCTTGTGAAGCAGGCGCGGATTCTGCGCCCGGAACTGCTGTGCATCGCAGACGAATCCCGTTATTCTGCATTAAAGGAAGCGGCAGCCGGTCTTGGCTGCCGTCTTTTGGCAGGAATGGACGGTCTGTGTGAAATTGCACAGCACGAATCAACCGAAACACTGCTGAATTCCGTTGTCGGAATGGTCGGTCTTCTCCCGACGCTGACCGGAATCGCAGCAAGAAAGCCGATTGCGCTCGCAAACAAGGAAACCCTTGTGGCAGGCGGCGCTCTCGTCATGAAAGCAGCGGCAGAGCAGAATGTCCCGATTCTGCCGATCGACAGTGAGCATTCCGCGATTTTCCAGTGCCTGCGCGGAAACAAGCGCAAACAGCTCAAAAAAATCATTCTGACGGCTTCCGGAGGTCCGTTCTTCGGCAAAACCAAGGAAGACCTGAAACATACGACCGTCGAAGAGGCGCTCAATCATCCGAACTGGAGTATGGGCAGCAAAATCACCGTCGATTCCGCAACCCTGATGAACAAGGGACTGGAATTCATTGAGGCACGCTGGCTCTTTGACCTGACGCCCGAACAGATTGAAATCATTGTTCACCGGCAGAGTGTGCTCCATTCCGCCGTTGTATATGAAGATGAATCCGTCATCGGACAGATGGGTGTGCCGGATATGAAAATTCCGATTCAGTATGCCCTTCTCTATCCGGAACGGCTTCCCTGCCCGACCAAGCCGCTTTCGCTGACCGATTACGGAACACTGACCTTCGCAAAGCCCGATTACGATACCTTCGATTGTCTGACCGCCTGCATCAAAGCAAGCGAAACGGGCGGAAGCGCCCCCTGTATCGTAAACGGTGCCAATGAGGCTGCCGTCGCCGCTTTTCTCAGCCGGAAAATTCCGTTCCTGCGGATCGGCGAACTGGTTACGGCAGCGCTCAACGAAATTCCTTCCGAAACACTGACCTGCTATGAGGATGTCCGGCGTGCGGACAGCCGTGCCCGTGCATTCGTCGCAGAAAAGCTCCGAACCGAAAGCTGATCTGCACCGCTGCAAAATTCCTCTGAAATTTCACAGAATTATGCAATACATTCCATGTTTTTCGGTTATGATACGCTTATCGGGCAGCAGCCCGAAGCGAAAGGAGCTTATGATACATGACCATTGTTACCGTTCTGGTTACCGTTTTCTGCTTCGGTGTCATCATTGTTCTGCATGAATTCGGACATTTCATTGTCGCAAAAAAAAGCGGAATCCGTGTTCTGGAATTCTCCGTCGGCATCGGTCCGGCGCTTTTCTCCAAAAAACGCGGCGAAACAAAATATTCCCTGCGCCTGTTCCCGATTGCCGGATACTGTGCCTTTGAGGGTGAGGATACCGACAGCAAAGACCCGCGTGCATTCCGCAATGCTTCGGTCTGGAAGCGGATTCTCACAACCGTTGCCGGACCGATTATGAATCTGCTGCTCGGTCTGATTCTGATTGCAGTTTTCCTGTGCATGGATACGGCAATCACAACAACAACCGTTAACGGCTTCCACACCAACGAACTCGGAGAATCCGTTGCCTCGTCGGATGCATGGCTCAAACCGGGCGACCGCTTCGTTTCAATCAACGGACTGAACATTTACACTGTAACAGACATTTCCTATGCACTGCAAAACGATGACTGCTATGAGTTTACGGTCGTCGTCGAACGGGAAGGCAAGGAAGTCACACTCGAAAACGTCCGGTTCTTCGACAAGCGGATTACCGACGAAAATGCAAAGGTTTCCTTTGATTTCTATGTGGAGGGCGCCGAGAAAACCATTCCAAACATCATCTCCTACACAGGACGCGGCTTTGTTTCAACGGCACGTCTGATCTGGATTTCGCTGCGCGACCTGATCCGCGGAAAATACGGTTTCAACGACCTTTCCAGTGTGGTCGGCGTCATTGATGTCACAACAGATATCGTCGCACAGAGCAAAACACTGCATGATAAACTCATGACCATTCTCGATCTCATGGGCTTCATCACCGTCAACATCGGCATCTTCAATCTCCTGCCGATTCCGGCACTGGACGGCGGCAGGCTTCTGCTCCAGTTTGTGGAGGCAATCCGCAGAAAAAAGCTCCCGGCAAATGTCGAGGGGACCATTCATCTGATCGGGTTTGCCGTTCTGATGCTGCTGATGATTCTGCTCATGTTCAAGGACGTCATTCATATCTTTAATCGCTAGGATTCCGATCCGGAGCCCAACAGGAAGGAGATGCTGCCGGAATGAAAAAAATGCTGAAAGCACCGTTTGTGCGCAGAATCACAAAAAAGCTGAGCGATGATGAGCGTGAGATGATTGATTCCGCTGAAATGCCGGAATTAAAGGAAGTCACGCCCGAACAGCTTGCCAAAGCACGCGGCGGCAATAACCAGAATGTCAAGGTCATGTTACAGGGCATTCTGATTTTCGGCGCAATGACGATTCCTGCATTTTTGATGAAAAAATACAAATTCGGCGCTGCCCTGCTTCTGACGCTCGTTGTCTTCCTCATTGCCGCATTTATTATGCACCTCCGTTCCAATATTGATGAAACCGCTGTTGTCACGGAAATTCCGGTGCATCATACGGAACGCCGTCTGACCGGCGGGAAAGCGGTCTGTTATCTGCCGGACGGGAAGTATCTGTTTCCTTACAGCAGCAGGCTGCCGCAGCCGGAAAGCGTATCTGTCGTCCGGTGCGGCAGAACCGCCTTTTGCCTTTTTAACAGAAAGGACGTAAAATCATGAGAAATCTTCATCCTGTCGCCGTCGGGCAGTGCGTGCTCGACGGCAAACATATCTATATCCAGTCCATGCTGAATACCCGCTCGGATGACATCGCCGGTTCTGTCGCTCAGGCAAAGGCACTGGAAGCCGCCGGCTGCGAAATCATCCGTGCCGCAATTCCGAATATGGACGCTGTTGCACTGATTCCCGCGATCAAGGAGGCAGTTTCCGTCCCGCTGGTCGCGGATATTCATTTTGACTACAAGCTTGCGCTTGCCGCAGCAGATGCGGGAATTGACAAAATCCGGATCAATCCCGGCAACATCGGCGGAACAGACCGCGTCAAGGCAGTCGCGGAAAAGTGTCTGCAAAAGCATATTCCGATCCGCATCGGCGTCAACTCCGGCTCTGTCGAAAAGGATCTGCTCGCCAAGTACGGCGGACCTACACCGCAGGCTATGGTAGAAAGCGCGATGAATCACGCGAAAATGCTGGAAAAATACGATTTCCACGATATCGTCATCTCCATCAAATCCTCGGATGTTCCGAGCATGATTGCCTGCTACCGCCTCGCTGCCGAAACCTGTGATTACCCGCTGCATCTCGGTGTGACCGAAGCCGGCACCGAGCGCATGGGGCTGATTAAATCTGCGGCGGGCATCGGCTCGCTGCTCTGTGACGGCATCGGCGAAACCATCCGTGTCTCACTGACGGCAGATCCGGTCCGGGAAATCGCGGCAGCACAGGATATTCTTCGTGCAGTCGGAAAACGCGGCGGTGTGCAGCTTGTCTCCTGCCCGACCTGCGGCAGAACCAGAATCGACCTGATTTCCGCAGCAAATGCCGTCGAAGAAGCACTGCGCGGCTGCGAGAAGAATATTAAGGTCGCAGTCATGGGCTGTGTCGTGAACGGTCCCGGAGAAGCAAGAGAAGCCGATATCGGCATTGCAGGCGGTGACGGCTGTGCCGTACTCTTCAAAGGAGAACAGATTCTCCGGAAGGTTCCGGAATCCGAAATCGTTCCCGCTCTGCTCGCCGAAATCGAAAAGCTGTGATTCCGCAGTCTGCCGAAAGTGCCGGGCTGACAAAAGAAATCGCTTTTTCCGGCAGTACTTTTCTCGGTTACAGCATCGCGGCAATTGTCTCTGTGCTGCTGCCGGCAGCGGCATATCTCCTGATGCGGAAATATCGCGCCGCTCGGCTTTACTCCGTAATCGTCGGCATCATTACATATTTTCTTGCGGTCAAATTCTGCGATTTCTGTGTTCTGATTCTGTTTTCTTCCGCTTCGCCTGCGCTGCAAACGGCACTGGCGGTGATTTTTGTCAGTTTCTTTGAAGAAACCGGACGCTGGCTTGCGATGAAATATCCGCTGACAGATATCCGGACCGACAATCATGCAGTCTGTTACGGAATCGGACACGCGGGTGCGGAATGCCTGATGCGCGGCATACAGTCTTTCCGGATCATCCGCATCGGTCAAATGCTGAACAGCGGCGGGACAGAGCCTTTTCTCAGCGGAAAAACAGCGGAACAGGCGAAAACTGTTTTGCAGCAATTACAGGCATTTGCAGACCGGAACCTGTTTGTCAGTTTCACGGACTGTCTGAATTCCGCAGTAAACTTCTGTTTTCACATTGCGCTTTCCCTGCTGATCTTCCGCAAGATCGGCGATACAAAATTCCTGACGCGCTGGCTTCCGCTGGCGATTCTGATTCATGTTTTGTTCAACGGGCTTTACAGCGACGCTGCATATATCGGCGGCATTGCATTCGCAAATATCACCTGCATTCTTGCCGGGCTGGGAATTACCGCGGCAGTCTCCAAAATCATAAACGGCAAAGCACTGATTGAAAGCATTCTGTATCCGGTTCATGAAGAAGAAACTGACCAAGCGCAGTAAAACTGATCCGCCGGATTCCCGTTCATCTGTTTGCTGCTGTTAGTATCAGCTAAAGAAATAAGGACGGTGGGTAATATGAAAAGGCGCAGTGCAATTGTCGCTGCAGATATTTTTATATTCTTCCTAAATGATTTATTAGCCTGGTCAACCGTGATTGCTTTTGATATCACCGACCGTGACTGCAAATTTCAAAATCCGGCAATTCACCGGCTGATTTTTGCAGCCGGAATTCTTCATATCACTGCAAGCATTCTGTGCATTGTGTATTTCTCTAAAAAAGAAAGAACCAGATACCGTATTCAGGCAGGCTCCAAACTGTTTATCTATAATGTTATAATGACACTTTTTCCCTATATGCATTTGACATTCACACGGATGCTTGCATAATCATGCAGCTCTTTCATCTTCCAGAAAGGATTTGAACGCCATGACGCAGACTCTGCGAGAATTTTTACGGGAATACGGGGCTAAGCTTCCGGAAAATGTCATGAACGGCAAGCTCCGCCGCGTCCTCTCCGACCGATCCCGCACCAGACTCTATCTGGAAACAGAATATGAGCATCAGATTCCTTTTGCCGACCTGACAGAAGCGGAATCCGAGCTGACGCAGCGCCTGAGGCTGTCCTCTCTGCGCATTCTCTGCCGCTATCCCGCATCCTGTTTTTCCGTCGGTGTTCTGCCGGAGCTGTTTCTTTCTCTGCGGCGCGATCTGCCGATGATGAACGGCTTTCTGGAGGATGCCGGTCTCGAACTGAACGGCAGCATTCTGACCGTTTCGCTTGCGCACGGCGGCTCGGATATTCTCGAACAGACAAAATTCCGTCAGGAGCTTTCCCGTGCGATTCAGTCTGTTTACGGCGTTTCTCTGGAAGTGCAGTTCGCCGGAGAACT
This sequence comes from Oscillospiraceae bacterium, assembly GCA_017518255.1. Classification (GTDB taxonomy): domain Bacteria; phylum Bacillota; class Clostridia; order Oscillospirales; family Ruminococcaceae; genus Firm-04. The sequence continues at coordinate 17,873 of JAFWVK010000042.1, read as the reverse complement.
GCATATTTCCGAATCCGAACACACCGATATGCAGGAGCGTGTGCTTTCCGAGCTTCCGCCGGAGCATTTTCAGATTCCGGAGCCGCCCGCACAGCAGACGGAGGAAGAACACAGTTTCTCTGTCGTGCAGTCCGATGCTGCTCCGATTCAGCCTGACCGTCCGGATAAGGAATCCCTGAACATTCTCTACGGAAGAGCCGTCAAGGAAAAGCCGATGACCATAGCTGCCATTATCGGACAGATCAGCAGTTTCAGTACAGATTCCAAAGCAAACAGATATGCGTTTACATGTGAGATCTTCGGAAAACCTGAGTCCCGTTTGCTCCGGAACGGCAAAAACCTGCTGAGCTTTCCGGTCACGGATTATACGGGCTCCCTGCTGGTAAAGCTCTTTCTCGACGAAAAAGCAATGGCGGATTTTCCGCTGGATTCCTTCAAAAAAGGAACTTCCCTGCTGATTTACGGCTCTGTGCAGTATGACGATTATGACCGCGATATTGTCGTCAAACCGACGGCTATCAACAGCTATAAGCCCGACCGCCGCACGGACGATGCACCGGTCAAGCGGGTCGAACTGCATCTGCATACCAATATGTCCGCAATGGATGCGGTTAATTCGGCAGACGACCTTGTCAGGCGTGCGCATGACTGGGGACACCGCGCAATTGCAATCACCGACCACGGTGTTGTTCAGGCATTCCCGGATGCGATGAATACTGCGGCAAAATGGGATGATTTCCGGGTCATTTACGGCTGCGAAGCCTATGTGGTCAACGATCTCGACATTCAGAAGGTCATTGACACAGACGATCCGCGCACGCCGCAGGATGAGGTCATTGTATTTGACGTTGAAACGACCGGCCTTTTCCCGAAAAGGGACCGTCTGACCGAAATCGGCGCAGTCAAGCTCCGCGGACTGCAAATTGTTGACAGCTTCAATACCTTTGTCAATCCCGAACGCTCCATTCCGGAATTCATTCAGGAAAAGACACATATTACACCGGATATGGTCGCAAATGCGCCGAAAGAACAGGAGGCTGTAGAACAGTTCCTGCAATTCTGCGGGGAAAACCCTGTCCTGATCGCGCACAACGCTTCTTTTGATACATCCATGATCCGTGCGGTATTTGAGCGGCATCAGATGCAGCACCCGTTTGTCACGGTAGACTCGCTCCCGATGACCCGTGCGGTTCTGCCGGAACTGGGCAAACATACGCTCGACAGTGTCGCAAAACACCTGAAGCTCGGAAAATTTGAACATCACCGCGCTGCCGACGATGCCCTGATTCTTGCCAAAATCTACATGAAGCTCATAGAGCGCATCATCAAGGAAAACGGGCTGAAAACACTCGGCGGACTGAATACCGTTCTGCCCGCGGCTGACCCGCGCAAGCTGAAATCATATCACCAGATCATTCTCGCAAAGAATCAGACCGGTATCAAAAATCTCTACCGGCTGGTTTCGTACAGTCAGCTTGATTATTTTTATAAACGGCCGCTGATGCCGAAGTCTCTGCTGCTCAAACATCATGAGGGACTGCTCTACGGCAGCGCCTGCGAAGCAGGAGAACTGTTCTCGGCAATCGTAAACGGCAAACCGGACGAGGAGCTTTGCAGGCTGGCAAAATTCTATGATTATCTCGAAATTCAGCCGATTGCAAACAACCGCTTTATGCTCCGGAGTGACAAATTCCCGGCAGAAAACGAAGAAGACCTTCGTAATTATAACCGGAAGGTTCTGGAAATCGGAGACAAAACCGGGATTCCTGTTGTCGCAACCTGCGACGTTCACTTTATGGACGAAAAGGACAGCATATACCGCCAGATTCTGCAAAAAGGCTCCGGTTTTGAGGATGCAACGAATCAGGCGCCGCTCTTTCTGCGGACAACCGATGAAATGCTGGAGGAATTCGACTATCTCGGCGCTGACAGAGCCTTTGAGGTCGTCGTGACCAATACCAATCTGATTGCGGATAAAATCGACCGCTGCCACGCGATTCCGAAGGGTACTTTCACCCCCTCCATTCCCGGCGCGGAGGAGGATCTCATCCGCATTACGACCGAAAAAGCCAAAAGCATCTACGGCGATCCGCTGCCGGAACTGGTCAAAAAACGGCTGGACCGCGAGCTAGATTCAATCTGCCGTCACGGCTTCTCCGTGCTGTATATGATTGCACAGAAGCTTGTCGCCAATTCTGAGAAACACGGTTATCTCGTCGGTTCCAGAGGCTCCGTCGGCTCGTCGTTTGTCGCATCCATGGCAGGCATCTCCGAGGTCAACCCGCTGGTTCCGCACTATGTCTGCCCCAAGTGCCGGCACTCCGAATTCATTACAGACGGTTCTGTCGGCTCCGGCTTTGACCTTCCGCCGAAGGCATGTCCCGAATGCGGTACGGATATGAAACGCGACGGACACGATATTCCGTTTGAAACCTTCCTCGGCTTCGACGGCGACAAGGCTCCGGATATCGACCAGAATTTTTCCAGCGAATATCAGTCCGAATCCCACCGCTACACCGAAGAACTGTTCGGCAGAGCCAATGTGTTCAAGGCAGGTACAATCTCCGGCGTACAGGATAAAATCGCATACGGCTATGTCAAGCATTATCTGGATGACTGCGGCATCACCGTCAACAACAGCGAAATCAACCGGCTGGTTGCCGGCTGCGTCGGCGTCAAAAAAACGACCGGTCAGCATCCGGGCGGCATGGTCGTTATTCCGGAGGAATTCGATATTTTCGATTTCACGCCTGTGCAGCAGCCGGGCGAACCGAATGACGATGACGATTCCGACATGATTATCACGACTCACTTCGATTTCCACAAGCTGCACGATACGATACTCAAGCTCGATGAACTGGGACATGTTGTCCCGACACTTTACAAGCATCTTGAAGATCTGACCGGTATCAAAATCGCGGATGTCCCGACGACCGACCCGAAGGTGTTCCAGATGTGTACGGACTGCTCCGTGCTCGGCGTCACGGAAGAAGATATTTACTGCAAAACAGGTTCCCTCGGCATTCCGGAAATGGGAACCGGCTTTACAATCGGTATGCTGCTGGATGCAAAACCGAAGCTGTTCTCCGATTTTCTGCAAATATCCGGTCTGTCGCACGGAACGGATGTGTGGCTGGGCAATGCGCAGGAACTGATCGCAAACGGAACCTGCACGATTTCCGATGTGATCGGAACACGTGACTCTATTATGACCTATCTGCTCTACCACGATGTCGAACCGAAACAGGCATTCCAGATCATGGAGGATACCCGTAAGGGCAAAGCGCCGAAAACCTTTACCCCGGAACGGATTCAGATGCTGCTCGATCACAATGTCCCGCAGTGGTATATTGACTCCTGCCTGAAAATCAAGTATATGTTCCCGAAAGCGCATGCCGCAGCATATGTCACCGCAGCAATCAAGCTCGGTTGGTTCAAGCTGTATAAGCCGCTGGAATACTATGCGACATACTTCTCCGTCCGCGGCGATGATTTTGATGCGGCACTCGCCGCAGAAGGCATTGCGGCTGTCCGCAACCGGCTGTCCGAACTCGAAGGAAAGGGCAAGGAGCGCACCAAAAAAGAAACCGACCTGCTGGAACTTCTGAAAATCGTCAATGAAATGATGTCCCGCGGATATTTCTTCCTGCCCGTTGACCTGAAACGCTCCCATGCAACGGATTATCTGATTGAAGACGGCAAACTGCGCATTCCGTTCGGTGCAATCAGCGGCATCGGAACAAAGGCTGCCGAAAAACTCTATGATACCGCACAGCACGGCGATTATATCTCCGTCGATGAATTCCAGTCACAGAGCGGTGCTTCCAAAGCGACAATTGATGCGCTCGAAGCACTCGGCGCATTCGGCAGTCTCCCGAAATCCAATCAGCTTTCTTTGTTCTGAGCCGCTTCGGGAATATCAAAAGGCACAATAAACTCCGGGTTCAAAGGCAATGCTTTGGTGCATCCTCCGAAAAACGGATGATTGCGTTTGTTCTGCTTGACTTTTCTGTGATAATATGGTAATATAGTAGCATGTTAGCAAGCTAAAGTGTTTCACGCTGCCATAAGTATAAGGAGTTTCACCATGAACAAATACGACCGCATTACCCCGGAGGGAACAAGAGATGCGCTCTTTGCCGAATGCACCCTCCGCCGGCAGATCGAAAACCGACTGCACGGTCTTTTCACGGCACGCGGATACAGTGAGGTCATCACGCCGACACTGGAATTCTACGATGTGTTCAACCGGAACACGCAGCCGTTCCCGATGGAACAGATGTATAAGCTGACCGATGCAAAAGGCAGGCTGATGGTACTCCGTCCGGACAACACCATTCCGATTGCCCGCGTCTGTGCAACCAGACTGCGGGAGGCAGGACTTCCGCTCCGCCTCTGCTACAATCAGAATATCCATGTCATCTCCCCCTCTCTCAAGGGAAGAGACGATGAGATTTCGCAGGCAGGCATTGAGCTGATCGGCTCAGATTCCCGCATGGCGGATCTGGAGGTCATCGCGGCTGCCGTCGATGCCTTGCAGGCATGCGGCGAGGAATACTCGCTGGAACTGGGCAATGCCGCATTCTTCCGCGAACTGATGAGCGGACTGCCCGCTGATGAAAGCACAAAGGAAACGGTCCGCGACTGCATTGAAGCGAAAAACTATCCCGCGCTGAACGATCTTCTGGATACGGTTCCGCTGTCGGATGCCGCAAAGGTTCTGCGGATGCTGCCCCGGCTTTTCGGCGGAGAGGAGGTTTTCTCCCGCGCAGCAGCCCTCTGCTCCGGCGGCAGATTCCCGGAAATTCTCGATGAGCTGCACACGCTCTACAAAGCAGTGGCACAGTTTGCAGGCAGTGATCGCGTCCGTGTTGATCTTGGCATGATGCACCGCACGGACTACTATACGGGCATGATTTTGCGCGGCTATCTCTCCGGCTACGGAGAAGAGATTCTCTCCGGCGGCAGATATGACAAGCTGATTGCCGAATTCGGCTATGATGTTCCCGCGACAGGCTTTGCCGTCAATATCGACGCAGCAGTCAAGGTTCTGAGCCGCCGTCAGGCAGAGTCCCCTGCCCCTGCGCAGTCTGTCAGCAATGTTCTGATCTGGGCTGCAAAGGGCTGCGAGGCGGATGCCGTCGAAGCGGCGCGCAATCTTCGCAGCAAGGGACTGATTGTCGAGCACTCCCTCTCAGATTCACTGGATGAGGCAAGAAAATATGCCGCCGCACACGGAATCGACAGCGTTCTGCCGATCGAAACCGCGAAGGCAGCAGATGACGGGAAAGGAGTGTAATCTATGCAGAGACCGATTCGCATTGCTCTGACAAAGGGCAGACTGGAAAAAGATACCGTCGCGCTGTTTGAACAGCTCGGATATGACTGCACAGCCGTTCACGAAAAGGGCAGAAGACTGATTCTGCCGGTCGGTGACGGCAGCATGGAGGTCGTTCTGGCTAAGGCAAACGACGTCATCACCTATGTCGAACACGGAGTCTGCGACCTCGGCGTCGTCGGCAAGGATACAATATTGGAGATGCAGGGCAAGTTCTATGAACTGCTCGATCTCGGCTTCGGGCGCTGCAAATTTGCACTCGCCGTCAAAAAGGGCACTGATTTTTACAGCGGCTACGGCGTGAAAACAATCGCATCGAAATATCCGAATGTCACGCGCCGGTTTTTCGAGAGCAAAGGCATGGATGTGGATATCGTCAAGATCGAAGGATCGGTCGAGCTCGCACCGTTGCTGGAACTATCCGACGGCATCGTGGATATCGTTGAGACCGGCACAACGCTGAAAGAAAACGGGCTTGAGGTCTATGAGGATGTCTGCGGCATTTCCGCACGGCTGATTGCCAACACCGTCAGTATGAAGCTGCGGCAGAACGAACTGGAAACACTGATTTCAAAAATCGAACAGTATTTTTCTGAGAAATAACCGAACGGAGGAACCAATTATGCAGATGATTCGCTGCAACGGCAAGGACGAGGCTGCATTCTTCGAGCAGCTCCGCACCAGAAGCACCGCCCCCGACCCGAAGGTCGTCGCGACAGTTACAACAATTTTAGAGGCCGTCCGCACTAAGGGCGATGACGCGGTGCGTGCCTATACTGAAAAATTCGACGGAAAATGCCCCGAGCGGTTTGAAGTCGATGCCGATACCGTTTCCGATGCGCTGGAGGCAGCCGACCCGAAATTTGTCGAGGCGCTGCTGAATGCCATTGAAAATATTTCCGACTTTCACAACCGCCAGAAGGAACAGGGCTTTGTCAATACCCGCGCAGACGGCGTTATTCTCGGTCAGAGAATGCGCGGGCTGGAGCGTGTCGGTCTGTATGTACCCGGCGGCACGGCAGCCTATCCGTCCTCTGTGCTGATGAATGCAATCCCCGCGAAAATTGCAGGTGTCAAAGAACTGATTATGGTCACCCCGCCCGGCAAGGACGGAAAGCCGAACCCTGATATTCTCGTGGCTGCATCCCTCTGCGGCGTGGACCGCATCTTCCTGATGGGCGGTGCGCAGGCAATCGCGGCGCTGGCTTACGGAACAGAATCCATTCCGCGTGTCGATAAAATTGTCGGTCCGGGCAATATTTATGTTGCAACGGCAAAACGGCTTCTGTACGGCGTTGTCGATATCGACATGGTTGCAGGTCCCAGTGAGATTCTGGTTATGGCGGATGACACCGCGAATCCGAAATATGTCGCTGCAGACCTGCTGTCTCAGGCAGAACACGACAGAATTGCCTCCGCGATTCTCGTGACAACCTCCGAGCGTGTCGCAAATGAAACCCTGACAGAAATCGAACGGCAGACAGCATATCTCGAACGCCGCGAAATCATTCAGGAATCACTTGACCGCTTCGGCGCTGTCCTGATCTGCGATACTGCGGAACAGGCAGTTGCGCTTGCGAATGAAATCGCACCGGAACACCTCGAAGTCCTGATGCAGAATCCGCTGGAATACATCGGAAAGCTGGACAATGCCGGCTCGGTCTTCCTAGGCACATATGCCTCCGAGCCGCTCGGCGATTATTATGCCGGTCCGAATCACGTCCTCCCGACATCCGGAACCGCCCGCTTCTTCTCTCCGCTGTCCGTTTACAGCTTCATCAAACGCTCCAGCTATATCTACTATACCGAAGAAGCACTCCGCGCTGCGAAGGATGACATCATCCTCGTCGCAAATAAGGAAGGTCTGACCGCACACGCCAATGCAATTGCCGTGCGGTTTGAGGATGAAACAAAGGAGTAATTCGCATGAAACTGCCTGAAAAACTGACAAAATTAAAGCCATATGATCCGATTACCGGCTATTACCCTGTCCGGCTGGATGCAAACGAATCCTATTTTGATCTGCCGACCGTCCTGAAAGCGAAGATTGCCGACCAGATCGAACAAATTTCCTTTAATCGCTATCCCGACCCGCTGGCAACCGAAGTTGTCAAAGCGTTTGCCGCATATTACGGCATTTCGCCGGACTGCGTGACAGCCGGAAACGGCTCGGATGAAATCATCACGATTCTTCTGAACTGCTTTCTCAAAAAAGGCAGCAAAATTGTTACGGTTTCACCGGATTTCTCCATGTACCGGCTCTATGCCGAGCTTGCTGAGCTGGAGGTCGTGACGGTTCCGAAAAAGGATAATCTGCAAATTGACATGGATGCGTTAATTGCTGCCGCAAAAGAATCCGATGCGGTTCTGTTCTCGAATCCCTGCAATCCGACCTCGCTCGGTGAACCGCGGGAAGCGGTCATCCGTCTGATCGAAGCTGCACCGGACTGCCTGATGCTCGTTGATGAAGCATATATGGATTTCTGGGATGAGAGTGTCCTTGATCTCGTTACAAAATATGACAACCTGATTGTTCTGCGAACCTGCTCGAAAGCAATGGGCATGGCTTCCCTGCGTATGGGCTTTGCCGTCACAGACCCCGCAAAAACACAGCTGATGCGTGCCGCAAAATCGCCTTATAACTGCGATGCAGTTACGCAGACAATTGCCGCAGCGGTACTGAAAGAGCAGTCTTTGATGCAGCACTGCCGCGATGAAATCATCGTCCAGACGCAGCGGCTCTACACCGCAATCAACGGACTGGTTCAGCGCTTCCCGGAGGTTCTGGAAACCGTCTATCCGCCGCGCACGAATTTTGTGTTTGTCAAGACAGCATATGCACATGAAATCTTTGAGCAGCTTCTTGCAAAGGGAATTTCCGTGCGCTGCTTCCCGAACGGACTTCGGATCTGTGCAGGCTCCCGCCGCGAACATACGCTTCTGCTCAATGAGCTTGAGGACATTCTCCAGCCGTAAACACAAAACCTGTATGACACAACAAACCGGACTGCCCAAATGGACAGTCCGGTTTTCTGCTGCACAAAAATTTCCGAAAAAGAAATTAGTATTCCCTTTTTTCCGGCAGAAAGCCCGCCTGATTCAGTACCGGACGGTCAGAACCGGACGAACACCGAACTCCGAGCTCACCTGAAAGCCGCTGCTGCCGATTCCGCCGTCCGAATGCACCACTGCGGCATCCTTCGGTGTGCCGCCCGGCGTGCGCAGCCACCACCAGCCGTAAACGGCACGCATTTTTATGCTCACGGCATTTGCCTCCTCCAGACTCAGCAGATAGACGTAATCTTCCGTATCCGCTCCGCCGTCTGTCCCGAACACACTGTTTTTCCCGTTTCTGCATGTTGTCAGAACGATTTTTTCCTTCTCCGCATCGCTGAACTGATTGTAAAAGGTATCATTCAGCCAGCTGCGAAGCGTGCAGGTTTCCCATGTCACATCCCTGCCGGATTCGTCATAGCGCATTTTGCAGACACTCTTCGCACAGAGCAGTGTCACATCCGCATCCGTTTTTGCAGTCACATACCAGTTGTATGCTCCGAACGGCACAAGATCACCGGGATTTGCCGCACGAAACGGTCCGTCGTCCGGATTCAGAACCTCGGTATCAGTTCCGGTGGTAGTTTCGGCTGCGGTAGTTTCAGAAGTTGTCAGAGAAGTAACCGTGCTGCTTGCGGTTGTTTCCGTCTGCGCGGTAAAGGTCTCAGAAAATGTGCTGCTCTGCTGCATACTGCGGCTCGGTTCCGTTCCGAACTGCTGCCGGATACTCTCAATATTCTCAAGATCCTCAAGATCCTGTTCCCGGCGTGCAGAAGTCATTTCCGCGGTTGTTTCCGTCTGCTGCATGCTGCTGTACCGGAGCGAACTGTCCGGGTCATCGTCCCAGAATGCAATCAGAAAGCACAGCAAGACAGCACCGATCAGAATCGCAGCGATACCTATCCCGTATTTCATACAGAACCTCCCGTTCCGTTTTTTATCATTATACATCAAAAAATCAGAATCGTCAATCAACTGCGCACAAATTCCGCATTCTGTCCCGAACATGCTTATTTTCTTCAAAAAGGGACGCAATATGTCAGAATGATGAAAAAACAATGATTTTTTCTCGCCCTCCGCCCTTTTTTAAGCTATTTTCAGGAATCAGGAATTATAATGAATCCAGATTCCTGAAAGGAGCGTAATCCATATGAAAATCCACCGGATTTTTGCGGCATTCTATGCAGCCGCACTCTGTACCTTTACGGTTTATCTCGCACTGGATACCTTTGTTCTCCAAACGGTATATCAGACAAATGCCTCGGAAATGAATCTGTCCATGTTTGAACAGGAACCGTCTGCCGATACAAGTATAAACACAGACAGTTCAGAAGAAAAACAAAGCAGAAAGACAACCGGCAGACGAAAAAGCAGTCAGGCGGATGCATCTTCGGAAATCTCCGGTAAAAACAATCCGGATCCAACGGTCAGCACGAACGGTACAGAACGTACATTCAGCAATTCCGATATGACCGTCACTCTGAAAGAATACCGGTTTTCCGACACAACGGTCTATGCTGCGGATGTGCAGCTCAGCTCCGCACAATATCTGAAATCGGCTTTTGCTTATGACACATACGGAAAAAACATTACGGCCGCAACCTCGTCGATTGCAGCAGAGCATGATGCGGTGCTGGCGGTCAACGGCGATTATTACGGCGTTCAGGAAACCGGATATGTAATCCGCAACGGCATTGTTTACCGGGATTCCTCCAACGGAAAGGATTTGCTCTGTGTCTTTTCAGACGGCAGTATGCAGATTCTCAGCTCGAACGATTACACGGCAGAGGAACTGGTCGATGCAGGCGTCTGGCAGGCATACTGCTTCGGACCTGCACTGATCGAAAACGGCTGCATCAGCGTCTCAGCCGGTGAAGAAGTCGGCAGGGCAATGGCAAGCAATCCGCGAACGGCAATCGGCATGATTGATAACCTGCACTATGTTCTGGTTGTCTCAGACGGCAGGACAACGGAAAGCAGCGGCCTTTCTCTCAGTGAACTGGCGGATTTCATGCTGTCTCTGGGCGTCAAGACAGCCTATAATCTGGACGGCGGCGGATCCTCGGCGATGTATTTTCAGGGAGAAATTGTCAATAAGCCGACAACAAACGGCAACCGGATTCAGGAGAGAGGAGTGAGCGATATTGTTTACATCGGCTGATCAGAAACGTATGCTTCATTATATTCTCTGCGATGTGTCAGCATCTGTGTTTTTTGCGGCGTTCGGCGCAGTTTACGAGCAATTCAGTCATGAGGTTTACTCTTATGCAATGATTTATGCATTTGCTGTGCCGCTGGTCCCCGGTGCGCTGCTGCTGACACTGATGATCTGCTGTACCAAAAGGCTTCCGTCGGCAGGAGCGCTTGTGCTGTGGCATGCAGGGCTTGCCGCGTTTACGGTCTGGCTGACGTTCAGCGGCGTTCTGGAGATTTACGGAACGACCAACCGCCTGACCGCCGTCTATCCCGCTGCCGGTGCTGTTCTGACTGCCGCAGGGGCAATTGCTTATATATGCGGCAGAAAAAAGCCGGAATCTGCCCGGCAGCAGGAGCAAGTTTCTTTGAAAAAATAGGGGTTGCTTTTTTTGCGTGAATATGGTATAATATCGGAGTATGGATTCCAATATGGACAGTTCTGAAATACCCTCGAAAGGATGCGCACGAATTATATGGAAACACTCGGAACAATTGCAAGAGAACGCCTGCGTCTGCTGTTCGACGGAGGATGCTTCACCGAGCTGGACGCGCTCCGGCTGGAGCGGGAGGATCCCGCTGCCGTCATCTGCGCGCACGGCTATGTAGACGGACAGGCTGTCTGTGCATTTGCACAGTGCCCGGACATCAGCAGCGGTGTCATGGGCAAAAACACTGCCGGAAAGATTAAGCGTCTCTATTCCCTTGCCGCGAAAACCGGCACGCCGGTCATCGGAATCTATGATTCCAACGGCGTGTATGTTGACGGAACCGCGGATTCTCTGACCGCTTACGGCAAGCTGATCGCGGTTGCCGCAAAGCTTTCGGGCGTTGTACCGCAGATTTCCGTGATTGCCGGTGTCTGCGCCGGCAGCGCGGCACTGATGGCTGCCTCTGCTGATTTTGTCCTGATGACACAGAAAGCAGAGCTTTATCTCACACCGCCTTTTGATTCCGGCGCGGAAAAACCCGAAAGTGCCGCAAAAGCCGGTATTGCCGCCGCTGTCTGTGAGGACGACACCGCCGTGATGGAGCAGGCAAAAGCGATTCTGCGTGTGCTTCCGTCCAATAATCTCGCCGGTGCACCGGTCTGTGAATTCTCCGAGCCGGAAGAACCCTGCCGAAGCGGTGTGACCAAAGGACTCTGCAAAGGCATTGCCGATGCGGATTCGGTGATTCCGCTTTACCGTGACTTCGGTTCCTCCGCAGGAACTGCGCTTGCGACCGTCCGCGGGATGACGGTCGGTCTGGTCACGACCTGCCGCTCCGAGGATGCACTCACTGCAAAGGATGCTGCCAAAATGGCACGGTTTGTCCGTACCTGCGACGCTTTCTCGATTCCGGTCATCACGATTGTCGATACGGTCGGCTTTGCTGCGGACAACGATGCGGCAAAGAGCGGCTCACTCCGGGCGCTGACGCAGCTCTGCGGCGCCTATGCAGAAGCAACGACAATTAAAATCGCGCTGATTGCCGGCGAAGCATGCGGTGCCGCTTTCTCCGCAATTGCGGGCAGAGGCGCGGGCAGTGATTATGTCATTGCGTGGGATGAAGCCGCAATTGCACCGATGCGTCCGGAATCTGCGGTCGAATTTCTCTGGCACGACAAGCTCAAGGGTGCAGAAAACACCGCTCTCAAGCGCAGCGAGCTGGCTAAGGAATACAAGAAAACTCTTGCATCTGCTGAAAAAGCAGCGCAGCTCGGCGCAGTGGATGCTGTCATTTCTCCGGCTGATACCAGACAGGCTGTCTGTGATGCCCTCGATCTGCTGGAAGGCAAGCGCGTCTCCGGTATGCCGAAAAAGCACAGCAATATTCCGTTCTGATTACGCTTTTCAGCCCGAATTTCCATTGATATCAGCGTAAATATGCCCCGATATCATTTCAATATCATATCTCAGGAGGATCTCGTTATGAGCATGAAACAGTTCCGTGTAACGGTAAATCAGAAACAGTATGATGTAACCGTCGAAGAGCTTCAGGCAGGCGCAGCACCTGTCCCCGCAGCGGCACCCGCTCCTGCGGCAGCACCGGCTCCTGCACCCGCAGCAGCACCCGCTCCCGCGGCTGCACCGGCTCCTGCTGCCTCTGCGGCAGACGGCACCCCGGTTTCCGCACCGATGCCCGGCACCATTCTCGATGTAAAATGTGCTGCCGGCGATGCGGTCAAGAAGGGTCAGGTACTCTTTATTCTCGAAGCCATGAAAATGGAAAACGACATTGTTGCCCCGGAAGACGGCACAATTCTCTCCGTCAACACCACAAAGGGCAGTTCCGTCAATCCCGGCGATGCACTCGCCGTTCTGGGCTGAGCGAAAGTGTGACCGAATATGGCGAAAATTGGAATTACAGAAACCGTTCTGCGTGATGCGCATCAGTCTTTGCTGGCAACCCGTATGACAACCGCCGATATGCTGCCTGCCCTTGAACAGCTCGATGAAATCGGCTTTCAGTCCGTTGAATGCTGGGGCGGCGCAACCTTCGATTCCTGCCTCCGTTTTCTCGGTGAAGATCCGTGGGAGCGTCTGCGCACGCTGAAAAAGCACATGCCGAAAACCCCGCTGCAAATGCTTTTCCGCGGTCAGAATATGCTGGGCTACCGCCACTATGCCGATGATGTAGTCGAGTATTTCGTGCAGAAATCCATCGCTAACGGCATTGATATCATCCGGATTTTTGATGCGCTGAATGATATCCGCAACCTCGAAACCGCAATCCGCGCCGCGAAAAAAGAAGGCGCGCATACACAGGTTGCCATGAGCTTTACGACAGGTGAGGTCTTTACCGACGAATACTATGTGGACTATGCAAAGCGCATCGCCGATGCCGGTGCAGACTCCATCTGCATCAAGGACATGGCAGCACTGCTGACCCCGTACCGTGCGGAATCTCTGACAAAAGCTCTGAAAGCCGCCGTAAACCTGCCGGTTCAGCTTCACACGCACTACACCTCCGGTCTGGCATCCATGTGCCTGCTGAAAGCAGTTGAGGCGGGCGTGGACAGCATTGACACGGCGCTCAGTCCGCTGGCACTGGGTACATCCCATGCGCCGACCGAATCTATGGTTGCTGCCTTGCAGGGAACCCCGTTCGATACCGGACTGGATCTCGTGAAGCTCAGCGCGCTGCGTACCTATTTCATGACGCTGCGCGAAAAATATATCAAGGAAGGTCTGCTTGACCCGAAGATGCTGGCTGCCGATGCAAAGACCCTGATCTATCAGGTTCCGGGCGGTATGCTCTCCAATCTGCTCTCCCAGCTCAAACAGGCGGGCAAGGAGGATCAGCTGACAGCAGTGCTCGAAGAAGTACCGCGCGTCCGCAAGGATGCCGGCTTCCCGCCGCTCGTCACCCCGACCTCCCAGATTGTCGGCACACAGGCGGTATTCAATATCGTTATGGGCGAGCGCTATAAAATGGTTACCAAGGAATTCAAGGCGATGGTTAAGGGTGAATACGGCAGAACACCGCTGCCGATTGACCCCGAATTCCAGAAGAAAATTCTCAAGGACGAAGAGGCAATCACCTGCCGCCCGGCAGATCTGCTCGAACCTGAGCTCGACAAGCTGCGCAAGGAATGCGCAGAGTGGATTACGCAGGAGGAGGATGTTCTCTCCTACGCACAGTTCGGACAGGTTGCCGTCAAATTCTTTGAGAAGCGCCGCAATCAGCAGTTCGGTCTGGACGGCGTTCACGGTGACCCCGCAAAACAGATTCATCCCGTATAATTGCCCCGTGCAGAAATGCTCCGGGAGACTGACCGGTTTATGCCGGCAGTCTCCCTGCCTGTTTTTCTGACGGGCAGAAAGGAGCGTTTTCTCTTGCCGATTTGTATTTCTCCGGATCTGCCTGCCTATCAGGCGCTTATCAGCGAACACATCTTTGTCATGAGCAGCGAGCGTGCTGCGCATCAGGATATCCGCCCGCTGCGGATTCTGGTGCTCAACATTATGCCAAAAAAACTCGAAACCGAATTGCAGCTTCTGCGTCTGCTCAGCAATACGCCGCTTCAGGTCAATATTTCCCTTCTGCGTATGGAATCCCATATTTCCAAGCACACCTCGCAAAGTCATATGGATGCCTTTTACACCACGCTCAACGAAATCCGCTCGCAGTTTTATGACGGTATGATTATCACCGGCGCACCGGTCGAACAGCTCGAATTCGAGGACGTGGACTACTGGGAGGAAATCTGTGAACTGATGGAATGGTCCAAAACGCATGTGTTCAGCACCCTGCACATCTGCTGGGGCGCACAGGCCGGACTTTATCATCATTTCGGCGTTCCGAAATATCCGCTTGCAAAAAAAATGTTCGGGGTTTTCCCGCACAGTGCCGAATACCGGCATTCGCTGCTTCTGCGCGGCTTCGATGACGTCTTTTATGTGCCGCATTCCCGCCACACAGAAATTCACCGTGAGGATATTCAAAAAGTCCGGCAGCTTGTGATTCTGACCAGTTCGCCGGAATCCGGTGTGCATATCGTTGCAAACCGCAACGGCAGACAGTATTTTATTACCGGACATTCGGAATATGACCGGAACACTCTCGCCTCCGAATATTTCCGCGATAAGCAGAAAGGGCTGGAGATCGAAGTCCCGCGCCACTATTTCCCGAATGATGACATTATGCAGCCGCCTGTGTTTTCCTGGCGATGCAGCGCAAACCTGATGTTTTCTAACTGGCTGAATTACTGTGTCTATCAGCGTACCCCGTATCATCTCGAAGAATTGCTGCACAGCAGCTGGAATCTCGAAGGCGAGATCTGATTGAAGGGAGAATTGCCATATGGATCAAGAAACTCAAATTCCGCAGCCGGTAAACGGCGCACCTTCCGATCCTTGGGACCATGTAGACCCGAATGCCTATGCTTCCCGTAACAATAACGGCAGCTCCAACAAAAGCGGCTTCGCCGTTGCATCGCTGGTTCTGGGGCTGGTCAGCCTTTTCGGCATCTGCTGCTGTATCGGTCTGATTGATATTATTACCATTCCGCTCGCACTGACCTTCGGCATCATCTCGCTTGCCAAAAAGCGCCGCGGAACCGGACTCGCCATTACAGGCATCATCACCGGCGGCGTCAGTCTCCTGATTCTTGTGACAATGCTCTATATCATCTGGCCGCTGCTGCCGTATGCTCAGGATATTGTTACGGATTACACCAGACTCACCCGTGAACAGGATACTGTTTTCCCCGCCTATGAGGAAACCGGTGAACTCCCCGATTACCTGAAAAAATATACGGAAGAACCGTTTACATCTCTGTTTGAGCGCTACGATGCAACGATCTATACAATTATGGATGCTCTGCTTGACCAGTATAAGACCAGAGGCAGTCTTGCCTTTGAAATCTCATATTGGATTCCGGACAGTTCCTCCCTCGCAGAAACAGTCAGTCTGACTGACAGCGCAAACATCTCTTCCGGTATCTTCTTCATTCCGGAATTTGCTTCCGGCTCATAACAAATGCAAAACCGCTGACGATCTCCTGTCGTCGGCGGTTTCCTTTCGCTGTTTTATAGTATTCTCCGTACGCAAATATCACCGGATAATAATGTTCGTTTCTACGCATCATCATGAATGTCACAGGCTAATCAAAAAAATTTCGGTTTTCTCTTGACAATCGTTCCGTTTTATGGTATAATATCAAAGTCATAGGGGTATAGCTCAGCTGGTAGAGCAGCGGACTCCAAATCCGCGTGCCGAGGGTTCGATTCCTTCTGCCCCTGCCATATTTTTGGTTCCGGAAATCGCGTAGATACGCGGTTTCCGGATTTTGCTTTTTATAGAAATCGTGGTTTTGTCCTTTATTTGTCCATTATTCTGAAAATTCGCATTTCAGGCGCTGCTTTTGGTGTCGCGTTTCAGGATGCAGTCTGCCACGCTGTCCATCGCTCTGACCTGCGCTGCCTGGAAGGAATGCGCATAAATGTTCAAAGTCGTTGTTGCGCTGCTGTGACCTAAACAGCCCTGTACCGTCTTAACATCGACGCCGTTGCTGATTAAAATGGACGCATTAAAGTGCCGGAAAGAATGTATGTTCACAAAGCGCATTCCCGTTTTCTTGCAGAACCGCTCAAAAAACTTGTAGGGCTGCCGCATTCCCATCGGGGAGCCGTCTGTCTTCGTGAACAGCCGGTCACATTCGATCCACTTGCTGCCAAGTTCACGTTTTGCAGCCATTCTGCCATTCCTGAAACGCTTTCAGCTTCTGCATCAGCTCATCCGGCAGCTTCAGCACGCGCTGACTGCTTTCCGTTTTCGGGGTATCTGTATAGATGCCCTTTTCCTTTGTGTATTCGGAAGTCCGGACCACGCTGAGCATACTGTGTTTCCAGTCGATGTCCTTCCATTCCAGACCGAGCAGCTCGCCGCGGCGCAGTCCCGTGAAGGCTGCAAGCGTGAAGAAGATCGTATACTTGTAATTTGCCTCGGTTTCCTGCTCGAACAGCTCCAGCATCTGCTGCACCTCTTCCAGCGAGTAAATATCCCGCTTTTTCGACCGGATCGACGGGATTACCACATTTCTGCACGGATTATCCGACAGCATCTGCATCCGCACGGCATAGTCAAATACCGTAGAGATAAAGGTGATGTAATTCCGGACAGTTTTCGGCGCATAGGGCGGCATCGGTTCACCTTTGCGGTTGAAGCGCTTCTCATTCGCAACATCCATCACAAACTGCTGCAAAAGGCGCGTCGTGATCTTGTCCATGCGCATATGCCCGATCGCCTTGTAGACCTTTGCCTCGCTCGAATGATAGCTGCGGATTGTCTGCGTCTTGAGCTTTGCGGGCGCATACTCCCGGAACCATTGCTCCGCGAAATCCTGAAACTTGATAACGGTGCTTTGAAAGCCGAATTTGCAGGCATTCTCAAACTCCACGGCTCGTCGGTTCAGTTCTTTTTCGATCTGTTTCTGCGTCATCCCTGCGTCGGGCGTCCAGTTTTGTATCTGAACGACTTGATCGCCGGATGTGTTATAGCCGCAGGAAACCCGGATCTGGTATGTGTTTCCTCTTTTTCTGATTGATGCCATAGGTCGATTCCTTTCTATCAACATAGTTTTATGGCATATTCCTGTATGCCTCCATTATATCACTTTTGTGATTTAAAGTCAAGATGCGGATTGAGGGCTTGCTTGCCCCGTAAAATTCAAAAGTAATCGCAAAAAAGCGGGGCAAAAGTTGCGTTTACTTCCGGAAAGAACACGGATTTTTGCGTTTAGATGTTGCATTTACTTCTGAACAAAAGTTACAGTTGACTTAGCTTTTATGCCGCGAAAGCT
>JAFWVK010000041.1 GCA_017518255.1 Oscillospiraceae bacterium | reverse complement strand
ATGATGCATACGGCGCAGAGGATGACAGCCCCAGCGACAATATCATTTTCCGCAATCTGAAAATGATCGCGAAGAACACGCCGAACCGCATTCTCATCAACATCTGGTCATCGCGGCAGATCTGGATCGACCATATCTTTTTTGATAATCAGCTCTCCTACGACCGCACCGGCAACGGACAGGACGAGGTCGGCAAGTTCATCTGGATCAATACGCCCTATGACAGCTACAGAGATGCGAAGGACCGGCTCCGCTCACCGGATTATGTCACGATCTCCTACTGCCATCTGAAGAAGCGCTACTGGACGGTTGCATACGGCACGCAGAACGATGAGATCACACGCGACCGCACCACGCTGCTGTATAACTGGTGGGATGAGAATGTGCGCCGCTGCCCGCAGCTCGGCAACGGCTCTGCGCATATCTATAACAACTACTATTCCGCATACGGCAAGGATTCCAACGGCTCCGGAACGACCGGTATCATCGGCGGCGACGGCTCGGAGATGCTCTCGCAGAATAATATGTTCAACGGCTATACGAAGGGGCAGGCACTGACGATGGGCGGCGATACAAACAAAAACCCCGCCCGCGATGACGGCTCCTATCTTTCCGAAGCGCTGAACGGCACGCCCTCCGCGATCAATTTCCAATCGAAAAACACCTCCAAATGGTATCCCGAAAAGACCAATTACGGCTATTCACTGCTGGATGCCTATAACACGAAAAAGACGGATACAAAGGCTTTTTGCACGGCATATGCCGGCGACCAGATCAGCGAATCAAATATGAAATACATCACGGACAGTCAATTCGACAGCTGGGTCTCGCAGCGTTATCCGTCGCCGTTCCTCCGCAACGTCACGCTCAAGGTCAAGACCGGTGCGGTCATGGATACGGCTTACAGCTACACCTTCCGGAATGTCAACAGCGGACTGTATCTTGCGTCCGCCGACGCAGCACCCTCCTCCGGTACAAATGTGCAGCAGGGAAAGCCCGCTGACAAGGCGGCATACACATGGACTTTGCAGGACGCAGGCGACGGCTATTACTACATCTATTCCGCTTTGAACAAAAATCTCTGCATTGATCTGCCATACGGCAGCGCCGATAACGGCACCAGCATCGGACTCTGGTCGAATGACGAATCGGATGCACGCAGATTCAAGTTCATCGACAACGGCGACGGCTCCTATACGATCTGCACGAAATCCTCGGCTGACATGAGCTGTTTCGGCGTTATCAGCGATTCCAAAGAGGACGGCGCAGATGTGATCCAGTGGACAAGCACGGGCAATGATTCACAGAAATGGATTGTCAGCACGGTGCTCGATCCGCTGAACGGCACACTGATCCGGGAATTTGACCGGCTGCAATCGGAATATGCCGGGGCATGGTCGATCGAAAGCGGACTCTCGGAGGGAGCTTTGGTATACGGCGACCGCGATGTGACCTATACCGCTGTGCCGGATGCGCTCAGCGGCGCGGAATATGTGCGCACGCCCTGCGATGCGAAGAATCTGAGCGGTACGCTCGCGGAATTTACGGTTTCAGAACCGGTCACGGTATATGCCGCACTGGACAGCCGTGTGGAGCAGGCTCCTGCATGGCTGAGCGGCTGGACGAAAACTGATCTGGCACTTTCCAACTCCAACAATGTCAGTTATGTGCTGTATGCAAAGGAAATGGATGCGGGTGAGAGCGTCGTGCTGGGTGAAAACGGCCAGACCTCCGGCTGCGTCAATTACACTGTTGCAGTCGTGCCAAAGCAGGCTGCATCTGTAACCGGTGACATCAATGCAGACGGCGTGTGCGACAAAACAGATCTCGTTTTGATGCGCGATTATCTGCTGACAGCCGGTACGCTCACACCGGAGCAAGCTGCGATCGCTGACATGAACAGCGATGGCAGACTGAACGCTGCCGATCTCACACTGCTGAAACAGATGCTGATGATACAATAAGACAATGGCCGCCGCCTGCACAACGCAGACGGCGGTTCTTCTGTATTCACTTCCCGTTGTACTTCTCCGCAGCGGATTCCACACTCATGCAGAACCGGATATGCTATTTCTCTGCAAAGTTTAGAATGCGGATATTCGCTTTCACCTTAACATGCTCAGCAGAAGATTCTGTATATTTTCAATCAGAGACTTTATGTCCTTTTTTGTTTCCTTCTGATGTGATTATATAGAATTATATGTGAATTGTACGTATCTACATTCAAATCGTGCTGCAAAACTGAAATCGTGCGAGGACGTGAAAATGTAAGGAAATGAAAGAAATCAAGAGAATCGCAAGGGATCCTTTCAAATAAACAGGGTAGCTGGTTTTGCTGCGGATTGCAAATGTTCGTCAAACCTGCTATACTGAGGATGCTATCTGGAGACAGGAATCTGCCGCTTGCAATAAAATGCAGCATATGCTATAATATATGCGGCTGAAAAATATCTGGATTACAGTTATATCGGAGAGAAGGAAACTATGGATCTATCATTTGTCTATTTCTGGGAACAGGTAACATCCAACCCGCTTCTGATGCTGGCAGTCGGTCTGACCCTCGGCGTGATTTTCGTCAACGGCTGGACGGACTGTCCGAATGCGATTGCAACCTGCGTAACGACCCGATGTATGGAGGCGCGCCCTGCAATTCTGATGTCGGCATTCTTCAATTTTCTCGGTGTGTTCATTATGAGCTCGGTCAATGCGACAGTCGCGCAGACGATTGCCAATATGGTCGATTTCGGAACGAACTCGCATGATGCGATCGTAGCGCTGTCAGCAGCCTTGCTTGCGATTGTGATATGGGCTGTGCTCGCATGGTATTTCGGAATACCGACAAGCGAAAGCCACGCGCTGATTGCAGGCCTGACCGGTGCAGCGATTGCGATGCACGGCGGCCTTTCCGGCGTGAACGGTCACGAATGGATCAAGGTCATCTACGGTCTCGTGATCTCGGTCGTGCTCGGCTTTATTCTCGGCTATGCGGTATGCAAACTGGTGACGGTCATCTTCTTCAATGTTGACCGGCGAAAAACAGAAGGGATCTTCCGGAACGGT
>JAFWVK010000040.1 GCA_017518255.1 Oscillospiraceae bacterium | reverse complement strand
GGTGCTGCTCCCGCAGTGCAGCCCGCACCGGCAGACGATGTGCTTGCGCAGTTTGCGATTCCGACTGTCCCGACCTCGCTGCCCGGTGCTGCTCCCGCAGTGCAGCCCGCACCGGCAGATGATGTCCTTGCGCAGTTTGCGATTCCGACCGTCCCGACCTCACTGCCGGGTACTGCTCCCGCATCTGCTGATATCCCTTCGGTTTCCGTGCAGTTTGCGGATTCTTCCGCTCAGAAGAACAATCTCGACAGTCTCGCAAATACACTGTTCGGCGAGCAGCAGCCTGCTGCCCCGTCCGGTTTTCCGTCGGTTGATCTCCCGACAGTTGAACCGGCTTCTTCTGCGCGGACAGACGCTGTGCCGCGCTTTAGTGATTCCGATGAAATCGTAGAGGTGACACCGGTTCCCGCACCGGATGATTATGATCCGTTTGCAGCACTCCGTCAGTCCGCACCGTCCGTTCCGGATGCACTCGATGATCTGATGGTTGTGCCCGCGGGTATGCAGACACCGGATTCCGAGCCGCAGTTCCCGACGCTGGATGCACCGACTGTTCCGACCGCACCGGCCTCTCCTGCCGGTTTCCCGACTCTGACTGTTCCGACGGTTCCGACATCTGTTCCGTCGTCTTCGTATCCGACGCTGAATGTGCCGCCGGTTCCGCCTGCACCGTCTGTTCCGCAGATGCCGGTTCCGCCGCAGATTTCTCCTGCTGCAATGCCGCAGGGCTATGGACTTCCGACTATGCCGCAAAGCTACGGAACGCCGCAGCCGGTTCCGGGATATCCGCAGGCACCTGTTCAGCCGGTTTCGGCCGCTCCTACCGTGCCGTATGCACAGCCTCAGCAGGCTCCGCATAATAATCTGTTCTCAGTTCCGCAGGCTGCAAAGAAACAGTCTCCCAACAGCAAACCGCCTCTTTTCGTCGGTTACAGTGCTGACGGCAGACAGCTTTTCCAGACATATGACGAAGCCGGAAATCCGATTCCGATTAACGAGCCGGTCTATTCCGCCCCGCCTGAAACTCCGAAGAATCCTCCGGTCAGACCTGTTGCAGCTAACCCTGCCGCCGGTGTCGCGGTTATGGATATGGATGATCTGATGGCTTCGATGGGCATCAAGGATCCGAGCAAGAAAAAGGATGAGGGCAAGGCAATCAATTATACGGAATATCATATTCCGACCAAGAAGAATAAACCTGCCGCAAAGCCGAAGCCTGCTTCGGCAATCAAGGATGAGGAGCCGTCCGGCCCGATTTCCGCAGCAGAAGCAAAGCGCCGCAAGAAAGTTGACAAGATCAACAAGGAATTTGAAAAGCAGCTTCGTGCCCGCGGAATCGACCCGAAAACAGGCGGAGTCATGCTGGATCAGAAATAATAAAACGGACAAAGGAAAAGCAGCGACAATTTTTGCCGCTGCTTTTCGTGCTGTGCTTTGAATGATGAAAGGAGATATCTGATGGCAGAACAGAATATTCCGAAAAAACCGGTTCAGCCGCCGGTCAGCCCGCAGAATGCCGGTGAGGAAAATATTCCCGAAGCACGCCGTGCGTATTCCAAAGCATGTTTGTTTATGTTCCTGTTCGGTGCCGGATGGATACTGTTAATCAATGCGGTCTGGCTGATGCTCGGAAAGGTTTTCTCGGTGAAATCCATTTCGGAGAGCGTACAGTACGCAATTATCTACGGAATACAGATCGGCATAAACCTTCCGCTGACACTCTGGCTTGCACATAAATTCGGCTCTGCGTTCAAACCTGCCGAGCACAAAATGAATGCCGGAAAAATAATACTGGCTTTCTTCTGCTGTGAAACGCTCGGTGTTGCCGGAAATATCGTCGGAACCTTTTTTAATGCGTTTCTGACAAGGCTGCTCGGTTTTGACACGACCTTTACTGCGCTTCAGGAATCGGTTCTGGGTGATGCCGGAATCATGTTCATGCTCTGTGCCGTGCTGATTGCTCCGATTACGGAGGAGCTGATGTTCCGGAAGGTGCTGATTGATCAGACACGGAAGTACGGCGACGGATCGGCGATTCTGCTTTCCGGATTGCTGTTCGGCTTGATGCACGGTAATTTTACGCAGTTTTTCTATACCTTTGCGCTGGGCTGTTTCCTCGCGTTTATCTATGTCCGGACAGGGCGTGTCCGTTATACCATTACGCTGCATGTAATGGTGAATTCTCTCGGAACACTCGTTCCGATTTTTCTGAAGGATTATCTTCGGGATTTACAGAGCTGGTCAGAGCGGCTTTCTGAGGCTGCCGACCGGACAGATGTGTTCACAATGCTGACACTGATGAAGCAGAATCTGCCGCTGATTATTTACGGTATATGCATCTGGGCGATTGTGATAACGGGTCTTGTGCTGCTGATTGTTTTCCGTAAGAATTTTCATATTCCGCCTCCGGAGAAACCGGTTCCGAGAGGGAAACGCATGACAACGATGTGTATCAATCTCGGCTTTTTGCTGTTTGCACTTTTCTCCGCATACAGATTTGCAGTGCTGATGGCATGAAAAAAGGAGAAACGATATGGTCAGGGAATTTGAAGCAAATGATTTTGACGGGCTGCTGACACTTTATATGCAGCTGCACGGCAATCCTTTTCCGGAAAAAGATGAGCGGATTCTGAAAATCCGGGAAACGATCCTGAATGATCCGAATCATCATATCATTGTCGCGGATGCGGACGGGAAAATCGTGTCATCCTGTGTATGCGTCATTATTCCGAATCTGACGCACGGTCAAAGGCCCTATGCACTGGTTGAGAATGTGGTTACAGATGAAGCATACCGGAAAAAAGGTTTTGCCTCTGCCTGCCTGCAATTTGCCAGGGAAATTGCGCTGCGCGAAAACTGCTATAAAATGATGCTGCTGACCGGTTCCAAAAATCCGGCGACACTCCGGTTCTATGAGCAGGCGGGATACAATCAGCACGACAAAACCGCGTTTATTCAATGGCTGTGAAGGAAACAATACAGAAAAGGGCAGTGCCAAAGATTTCCGGCACTGCCTTTTGATTTCTGCTCATTCTGCAATAAACCCGATTCAGAATCAGATTGCAGCAAATGCTTCATAAAACGGCATTGTTCCCTTCTCCGAAATCAGGACTTCAATTTCCGGTGCTTTCTGCTCCAGAATTTCGGCAAAGAGCCGGACGACCGGAACCTCCGTTTCAAAGTGTCCGCAGTCGAAAAGCGTGAACCCGCGGTTTTGTGCATCCGCCCAGATGCTGTGCTTGCAGTCGCCTGTAATCAGGGCATCTGCGCCCGCCGCAATTGCATCCGGAATCAGATCGCCGCCGCTTCCGGAGCACCATGCAATTCTGCGGATTCTGCCGGCATTTTTTCCCTTGCAGTACCGCAGCGAAACACAGTGAAATACCTTGTTCAGCCGTTCCGCCAGTGCATCGGCATCCCATACGTCTGCAAGGTCTGCCGTGCAGCCGAGTGTTCTGCCGCCGGAAAGCTGTGCCAGCGCTCCGCATTCGCCGGAGAACGGAATCTTCCGTCTGATCATGCCGCCGATGTAACTATTCAGACCGCCCGCAGCCACATCCATGCAGGTGTGCGAACAGATCGCACCGATTTCACTGCGGATCAGATGCCAGACCGGATGCTCCGGCGTGACCGCTTTCAGAGGGTTCCAGATAATCGGATGATGCGCGAGAATCAGTCCGGCATGTTTCTCAGCCGCTTCCCGGACAACCGGGACGGTTATATCCAGTGTCAGCAGGATGCGGTGAACCTCCGCCTGCGGATCGCCGGCGAGCAGACCGGAGTTATCGTAGTTTTCCTGTAAGGAAAACGGTGCAAATTCGTTGAGAATATCATAAATGTTCTGTACGGTCATTGCTTTCTCCTTTCTCCGGATTCAGCCAACGGTTGATTTCGGAAATCAGCTTTCGGACAGCGGCGGCATCTGCTTCGGCGCCCGCTTCATCAAGCCCGTGTGCTTTGGTATGCAGTCTGTCCTGTACGCCGGATATGTAGATTTTTGTCAGCGGATCCGACCGCTTCAGCATCCCGTAATAGCACTGCGCATCGCAGAACGGGGCTGCTTGTCCCGTATAAACTGCCTGCATGACGGTGTAGATATGTGTATCCTTGACCGCAGTTTCTTTTTTGACTGCAAATCCGTTAGAACTGAGCCATTGACGGAGAACCTCAGCTTTTGTCATTGGCTGGAGAATCAGATTAACCGCACGGGTTTTGATAAAATCGGCGGACTTGTCAGAAAGGATGCCGCGGATGGTTTCGCCGCCCATTCCGGCAATGATGACGTCTGTGATGCCTTTGTTCCGTACCTTCTGAAAGCCGTCGGAGAGAATCAGCTGCACCTGTTTTTCAGCGTGATAGCGCCGCAGCGTTCCTTTTGCGCTTTCGAGCGGCCCTTGCTTGACGTCGGTCGCAATCACCTGACTGCATCGTCCGCCGGTGATGAGATAGGCAGGCAGATAGGCATGGTCTGTGCCGATGTCGCAGACAAAATCGCCCTGAATCATCGAGGCGCAGCAGAGAAGACGGGGTGAAATCGGAATCATGGGATTTCTCCTCCTTCGTTGACGGTGTTGCATATATTATACCACAATATGCAGAAAAACGCAATGGCAGCAGGGGCAAAAGATATTTCCGGAAGCTGTATGGGGCAAAATCGGATGCCTGCTATGCTTACAGCCCGATTTGCAGCCGATCGGATGCCCGAAAGAGATGTAATCTGCAAATCGTCCTTGATTTCTGAGTTTTGTGAATTGCAAAAATGCTTTGCACTGTGATACAATAAATATAAAATCGGCTTAGTATGGACTGAATATAGATACAATCGCCGAGCCGGTTTTATTTATTTCATTTTGAGCCTGATTTCCAAATCAGGTTCATGGGGAAACAAACAGGAGGGGTAAAATGAAGCAAATCAGGAAGAAAGCCATTGCAGGGCTGCTGGCGGTCACCTTTGCTGCGTCATCCGCAGAGGGGATTCCGCTTTTGCACAAAACAGCCCATGCAGCCGTTTCATTCACGCACAATGAATGGACCGGAAAAAACGGTACGGAGGATGTCTTTGCGGTAAACCGCGAGCCTGCCTCGGTCAATGCCGTAACGTTCCAGAGCAGCGATGCCGCTGCCGATGCCGTGTGGGATTACAACGCCCGCACAAAATCAGATTATTTCCAGCTTCTGACCGGAAGCGGACAGGACTGGGAACTGAAGGTCGTTCAGAATGCAGAACGGGCACAGAACTATCTCAGCAGCGGGTTTATGAATCCGAATTACAGCCCGTCACAGGGTGACAACTGGAAAACCGTTCAGCTCCCGAAGAGCTGGACCTGTCAGGGATTTGATTTCCCGATCTATTCCAATGTCACGATGCCGTTCCAGAGCAACTATGACCGGTATGTCCCGGTTCCGAATGCACCGACAAATTATAACCCGGTCGGTCTCTACCGCAAAACCTTTACGCTTGACAGCGGAATGCTTTCCTCCGGCAGACGGGTCTATATCCAGTTTGACGGCGTGGAATCCGCATACTACGTCTATATGAACGGCAAAGAGGTCGGCTACAGCGAGGATACCTTCAGCCCGCACCGCTTTGATGTTACCGATTATCTCCAGAGCGGTCAGAACACCCTTGCCGTTGAGGTGCATAAATTCTGCGACGGCACATGGTTCGAGGATCAGGATATGATCTATGACGGCGGTATTTTCAGAGATGTGTTCCTTGTCAGCCGTCCGGATGTTCATATTTTCGATTATACCGTGATTACCGATCTTGACAGCAGCTATGTAAATGCCGATCTCTCGATCGGACTGGATATCCGCAACCTGAGCGGATCCGATATCAGCGGCTGGACGGTTCAGGCGGATGCCTATGACGAAAGCGGGAACAATATCCTGAGCGGCGCGACTGCGTCTGTTTCATCTGTTCCGACATGGCAGACAAAAAACACTTCGCTTAAAACAACCGTCAAAGCACCGAAGCTCTGGTCTGCCGAGCATCCGAATCTCTATGCGCTTGTGCTGACTTTGAAGGATTCCTCCGGCAAGACGCGCGAAATCGTCTCGACACAGCTCGGTTTCCGCGAGGTCGGCTTTACGCGCACCGAGGTTGACTGGAGCTATAATGTTACGACGAAATCCTGGCAGCCGATTACCATTAACGGCAAACGCCTGCTGCTCAAAGGCGTCAACCGGCATGACACCGATCCCTTTAACGGAAAAGCAGTCACGCAGGAATGCATGGAGGAAGATGTCCGCCTGATGCAGCAGAACAATATCAATGCTATCCGTACTTCGCATTACAGCAATGACTCCTATCTCTACTGGCTCTGCAACAAGTACGGCATGTATATGATGGGCGAAACCAACATGGAATGCCACGGTCTGATGTACGGCGACAACAACACCCAGACCGGCTGGTTCTATGAACTCGGTCTTGACCGAACCGAAACCGCATTCAAGCGGCTGAAAAACAATCCTGCGATTATTGCATGGTCGATCGGCAACGAGATGAAGTATACCGGCGATCCGAATTATGCGAACGGTCTGTTCCGTGACATGATCTGGTATTTCAAGAAAAACGACCTGACCAGACCGGTTCACAGCGAAGGTCAGGGTACTGCAATGGGAACCGATATGAACAGCCAGATGTATCCGGGCTCCGATGTCATCGGCTACAACAGAGGCGACGGCAAAATCCCGTATGTGATGTGCGAATATGATCACGCGATGGGCAATTCCGTCGGCGCACTGAAAGAATACTGGGATGTCATCCGCAGCGCAGACAATATGCTCGGCGGCTTCATCTGGGACTGGGCTGACCAGTCCAGAGCAGTCCCGATCAAGAACGGCTGGGACTATTATTCCGAATCCTATGCACACAAGAATCTCTATCAGCAGGATTCCAAGGGCATGTATTTCGCATACGGCGGAGACTGGGGCGATAACCCCAACGACAACAGCTTCTGCGAAAACGGTCTGGTTTGCCCGGACAGAACACCGCAGCCGGAGCTTTCCGAGGTCAAATTCCAGTACCAGAACTTCTGGTTCAGCGCGGATGCAAGTCAGCTTGCCTCTCATAAGGTCTCTGTCTACAACGAAAACAATTTCCGCAACCTGAATGAATATCAGGTGACATGGGCGGTCCTCAAAAACGGTATTGAAATCGAAACCGGCGTTGTGAAGGACACAGATGTTGCACCGCTTTCCAAGGGGACGCTGTCTGTTCCGTTTACAACCCCTGCGGGCGGTCTTTCCGGCGATGAGTACTATCTGGAAATGTCCGTCAGACAGAAAACCGGAACCGATCTTGTCCCTGCCGGAACTGAGCTTTCCTATGCGCAGTTTGCACTCCAGAGCAGCGGAATCTCCGTCAGACCCCAGAAGGGCGGAGACGTTACGGTTCAGGATGCATCCGGTTCCTATATTATCAAGGGCGATCATTTTGAAACCGAGATCGACAAATCCACCGGTCTGATGAAGACATACACCTATGACGGCGAACAGCTGATCTCCGGCGGTCCGTCCCCGAATTTCTGGCGGGCTTATGTCGAGAACGATGATGTTAACGGCAAAGTCTTTGATACCGGCTGGGAAAATGCAATGTACGGCGCAAAGGTCGAAAGCATTGAATGGAACCGCGGTACCGATACGCAGGAATTCATTTCGCATCTTGTTCTTCCGAGCGCAAAGAATACAACCGTCACGATTAAATACACAATCAGCGGAAACGGCAATGTTGAAGTCGGCTTTGATGTCAATGCAGTCGGCAAGGGTATGGGCAATTTCATCCGCGTCGGCTCGATGATGACGCTTCCGGAAGGTGCAGAAACTCTGAGCTGGTACGGCAACGGTCCGGTTGAAACCTTCAACGACAGAAAAACCAACGGCAAACAGCGCGTCTGGAGCAGTACGGTCTCCGAGATGTTCTTCCCGTATATGAAGGTCGATGACTGCGGAACCATGACCGATGTCAAGTGGGTCTCCGTCAGCGACAAATCCAAGAAATCCGCGCTGCTGATTGCTGCATCCGGCACAGTCGAAACCAGTGCGCTGCACTTCACACCGAAGGATATGCAGTCTGCGGATCATCCCTATAAGCTCTCGCCGAGAAAAGAAACCATTCTCAGCGTTAACTACGGCTCAATGGGTACCGGAAGCGGAACCTGCGGTCAGAAAACTCTTTCCAAGTATCAGCTTTCTTCCGGACGCGGTTACAGCTGGGCATATACGATCATGCCGGTTTCCTCCTCTCTGACAGGGGAGCAGCTGACTGAAACGGCTGCAAAGCTGCGTTCCGGCGGTGAAACCGTGCTTGACAAGAGTCACAACGCAATCGTTGTTCCGATTACCTCCGGCGCTACGCTGAAAGAAACTTCTTCCGGCAATGCGGTTTCCGGCGCAGTCCCGGTCAACTCCGCAGACCTTGCACAGTATGTTCAGGGCAAGAATTCGTTTACTGTTGAGGTCAATTTCGTGCCGACCGGCAATCCGGAATTCAATATGCTCGCCGGCAAGGGCGACAGTGCATTCGCACTCAGAACCAGAAATAATTCGCTTGACTTCTTCATCTATGCAGACGGTCAGTGGAGAGCGCTGTACTGTGAAATCCCGACCGATGCCTCCTCCGGCTGGATCGGAAACAAGCATCAGGTTGCAGGCATTTACGATGCCGAAAACAATCAGCTCCGTGTCTATGCGGACGGAAAGATGCTCGGTGAACAGTCGACCGGAACAACCGCAGGCGTTGCACCTTCCGGATACGATCTGACAATCGGCGCCTGCCCCGATACCGGACGCAGCTCTCAGGCGGATTTCTATGAGGTTCGGCTTTACAGCAAGGCTCTGACTGCATCGGAGCTTGTTTCGCAGAATACCTCCAGCCCGGTATATTCACCGAGCAGCGAATATGTCCAGCTCTGGCTTGATTTTGACAATGTGGCAGACGGCTCTCTGGTCGGAGACATCAATCAGGACGGCAAGGTTACGGTTCTTGATGTCAATTTGCTGCAAAGCTTCCTGCTGACGAAGATCACATTTACCGATTCTCAGCTTCTTGCGGCTGACCTCGACGGCAACAGCCATGTCGATGCAAAGGATCTGACTGTTCTTAAGCGGATGCTGCTCAAATAATCATCGTACATCATAGAGAAAGCACGGAAGCAGGATGCTGTTTCCGGGCTTTCGTTTGCAGAAAAACTCAAACCGAGCCTGAATTTATTCCGGGCTCGGTTTTGATGTATGATATTATGGATTCTGTTTGCAGCAGCGTGCCAGCATTTCTTCTGCCATGCCTTTTTTCAGTTCGCAAAGCCGGTGAACATCCGCCTGAATATCCGCGTGCATTCCGGTTCGGATCCATTCGGTCGTCATGCCGAAGCATGCGCATTTGTAAAACTGAATGACGATCCGCTTGTCTTCCGGCTGAATTTCCGTTCCCTCCGTCAGCTGATTGAAATATGCTGTTACAACTGCTTCGGAAACCTGCCAGAGATACTGCTCATACAGAACGCGGCTCACCGAATTGTAAATATGCATGATTGCACGCTTATTCTGCATTGCAAACTGCATGACCGCAATCAGGCAGTCCTCAATCGAATCTACGGTCGGGTGTTCCGCAATGATGCGTGTTGCCTCCTCAGTAATCATTTCTTCGAGCAGTGTCGGAATATCCGCGAAATGATAATAAAACGAATTCCGGTTGATTCCGCAGTCTTCGACAATATCCCGCACCGTAATCTGTTTCAGGGGCTTTTCATTCAGAAGCTTGATGAAAGACTGTTTTATGGCTGTCTTTGTAAAGTTCGGCATGTCAGATACTCCTCTCTTACTTAACAGTATACCATAAAACAGAAAAGAATGCAAGCAATGCAGTATAAAACAGCACTGCAATATATAACTGCCGGTTTCCCGACCGATTTATGCTGCGAGGAGATGCTTCATCAGAGAGAGGTCGCGTGCATCAAGATGACTGTCCAGGTTGAGATCGGCAGCATCCGCAGCAATCTCCGCGGGATTGCCGAGCAGATATTCGCGCAGCAGCCGGACATCTGCAGCAGTCAGGGAGCCGTCACCGTCTGCATCGCCGGCAGTCTGCTCATCGGTAGTGTGAATGACCGCATTCAGCAGGCAGTCATTGCCTTCCGCAACGGTAAGCGCATCCCATTCCGCCTTTGTTCCGGCAAACCAAACCTCCTCCAGCGCATTGCATTCAGCAAACGCATTCTCGCCGATTGCGGTCAGTGTCTCGGGCAGGGAGACAGTTTTCAGATCCTCGCTGAAATAGAAAACAGATTCGGGAAGTTCCGTGACAGAAGCCGGGACCGTAACCGAGGCCAGCTTCGAGCAGAAGAACGCACGCGGTTCAATCGTAGTGACAGTCTCCGGAATCGTCACCGATTCAATATGGGAAAAGTCCCAGTGCCAGTACTGATAACAGAGCTTGCTGTTATTTTTGCTGTAATCGGTGAGCTGCTTGGTTGAGAAGGCGTATTTGCCGATTGTTGTTACCGGGAGCCCGTCAGCTTCCTTAGGGATTTCAAACACCGGCTCAAAACCGTGATACCGCGTCAGCGTGACGGAATTTTCTGTGCTCTTATAGGAAAACGGCAGTGTTCCGAGGTCGGAAACCCAGAAGGTACGCGGCTTTTCTCCGCTTGTCCCCGCCTCCGCCTTGTAATAGTGTCCGTCAATCAGCGCAATCAGATTGATATGACCGGAAGCACCGTCCCAGAGGGAGCCGTCATGCCGCAGATTCTGAATGCCGGCTTTGTCACACAGCATGTGAATCATATCGGTATTCGCCCAGCAGTCTCCGCCGCCGTATTCAATCATCTCATACCAGTGCTGATAGCGGACATGCTCGTTCGTATAGTCGTAGTTTTCCGCCGTATATTTCGTGATTGCATAGAGCTTGTCATATTCGGACATCTCATCGGAAATCAGCTCCGCGAGAATCGGATCAAGCTGTTCCGGATCCTTGGAAAGCGCCTGGGCCGGAAATGCTGCCTGCGAAAGCAGAACGGAAGCGGAAAAAACCGCTGCTGCAAACCGATAACAATGCTGTATCATAAAATCCCTCCTTACTGTTCGGATGCTCTGATTCCATTATATACTGAATCCGGACATTGCGCAAGGATTTTTGCATTTTTTATAGATATGCACAAATAGCTGGAGAAAATTTCGGCTATTACGACAACAGAGGCAGCCGGAACAAACCGGACTGCCTCTGTTTCTGTATCAAACTTCAGTCTGCTGCTCCGGCGGAGTAATCCGTAAAGCAGACGGTATAGCTGTAATTGATGCCGTCACACACCTGAAAACAGGATTCACAAGGATGTTTCAGTGTATCGCCGTAAGCAACAGTCAGTTCCTTCATGTTGCCGTCATAACCTTCGCAGACAAAGGTCACATGATCCTCCGTAATCTCCGTTACCGTCAGAATCGGCAGATAATAGGTAGAGTCGTTGTAGAGCATCCGGATATTCTGGAACCATCTTCCGTGCATATTTTCATAGAACCTGTCCCCCTGAATCACACGGTATTCGGTTGTAAAGGAGCCGCTGCCGAGATCGGTTCCGTCCTCTCCGGTACCGCCGTATTCCGTCGTCAGGGTCAGCCGGCAGCCCGGTTCCTTTGTACGTCCGGTCAGCGCACGCTTCATCGCGGAGAGATCACGGGCATCCAGCCGGTCGTCATTGATAAAGTCGCCTGCTTTCCAGCGTTTCAGATATGCTTTCGGATCGGCAGTGAGCCATTGCTGCAATGCAGTCAGATCGGCTTCTGAAAATTCGCCGTCGCCGTTGATGTCGCCGTCCGGCGTAAATTTCAGCTTTATCACAAGATCGAAGTTTGTTTCGCTGATCGGGTTCAGCTCGAAGTATCCGGCAGGCTCGCTTTTCCCGTCGCGCAGTACGGCAGGAGAGCTGTAACCGGGCGGGAGCGTTTCCAAATCCGGATACAGGATATAATGTTCTGCATTCAGCAGATCACTGCACGGAACGGAGCAGGGATTCGGACGCACTCTCATCAGCTTTGTTCCCGAAATATCACCCGGCTGCGGATCAGGGGATGTTTCGCTGTTCTTTTTGTAGCAGGCGTATTGCAGCAGGACATTTTTGCCGCCGTCAAACGGATAAACCAGTTTTTCGCCGGTATCGTAATCGACAAGCGTAACCCGGAAATCGCCTTCCTGCAAAATAGTATTGCCGTCATCAAGCACCTGACAGACACCGCCGAAGGATTCGAGCGGTTCTTCGTCTTCGGAAATCAAAGAAACCAGCTTCCAGCTCAGGGAAAGCTCTCCCTCTCCTTTTGCCCGGTAGACCATCACAGTCTGAACCGTACCGCCGACGCGCGGGACAAGATCAAGCGTTGAACAGTCGGATTCGAGAATGCGTTCCGCCAGCTCCGGATGATTCAGATACTCCTTCCACTGATAAGGCGTACCGGCTCCGGCGCTGAGACAGAAAACCAGATAGTTTTGAACGATGTCATAATTCCCGTGCGCTTTTGTGAAGGAGAGGTATTCCGATTGGCAATCCGGAACCCATGCATACAGGTCTGTTTCCTTGATTTTCAGTTTTTCGTTCACGGAGAACTGATATGTGCAGATCGGATGCTCTCCGTTCTTCCGGTCAATCAGAGAGACAGAAGCTTCGCCGGTCTGCTTCGGCTTGAACACGAGAACCTGTAATTTCATGTCGGTGACGTCAATTTCCCCGGTATCATCTGCGGAATAAATCTCCGAGGAAACAAGATTCAGGACATCTTCGGAATAATCAAACGTATAGCGGGCGTAATCAGAGTTATCGTAGACCGGCGGAATCTCGAATACAACGCAAAGCACATTGCCGGAAATGTAGGTTCCTCCGTGGTAATTCCGGAAATCCAGCGCCGTGTTAAAATTATTCGGAACCCAGCTTGGCAGTGTGATTTCCTCTGCAAGAGAAGTCTGCGCAGATACGGAACCGTTTGCCGGAATTGCCGGAGCAGCCGCAATTGCGGTCAGGAGAGCCGCCAGAGCTGCTTTCAGACTGATTCGTTTCATATCGGATACCTCCTTGTCTCATTCGGTCTGATGCATCGCTGCAGCGCGATTCTGCAATTTAAGTATATCACACTACGGCAAAAAACACAATAGGCAGTGAAAAAATACTGAGAAGATTTGCAGGGGGAATGACAGGTGTTTCTATCTTGTTCATCTGTAAAATCCCTGTTTTGCCGTTTCCATCCCTGAGCGAGCCCTTGTAATTTCGGCAAAGATATGATACAATACAATCAAAGGCTGAGGGGGGACGAATTATGAAACGGAACGGAATCATCAGACGCCTGCTTGCGGTTCTGACGGCAGGTTCTTTCATCTGCACAGTACCGGAGCCGGTACTTGCAGCGGAACAGGCAGTTTCCGGTGAGGATTGCAGCGGAACGGATGCGAATCTGCCGCGCGGCTGGCTGCTCTGGCACAGCTACAGCCGGTATGACGCAAAGGACAGCAGGCTTTATCTGCGCGATCCGGAAGGAAAGATTCAGGAGATCGGCGGAGAATTCATTCATGCGATGAACGGCAGCTTCGGCAGTTCGCCGGAAAGGATTACGTTTATGGCAATCGACAGTGCAGCCGATGAGTGGGATATTTTTCTGTATGACGGCGGCAGCGTGACAAATCTGACGCAGAACAGCGGCTGCCGGAACGAGGACCCGAAGTGGTCGCCGGACGGCAGGCAAATCGTGTTCAAGACCGGCAAATGGGATGCCAGTGCCGATGACTTTGTCTATCAGCTTGCGCTGCTGAACCCGGAGTCCAAAACGGTTACAATGCTGACCGATGACAGCAGAGAGGAGGCAATGCCCTGCTTTTCCGCAGACGGCAGTTTTCTGTATTATACTGCCTATACCGACCGGATCGGCGCAATTATGCAGATGAATCTGCTGACGGGCGAGACAAAGACCGTCTTTGCGGAGGACGGCGTCAATGCATATTATCCGGTTGTCAGCGGAGAGAAGCTGTATTTTACGAAATGGTGCAGTGCGGACAATCACTGCGATCAGCTTATGTGTTATGACGGGCAGACAGTTACGGCGCTCCCGTTCAATTCCGAGCGGTTTGACTGCTCGGATGCCTGTCCTGTGAGCAGCTCGGAGATGATTTACAGCTGCACGGCAGAGGGCGTTTACGATCTGTATTATTATGACGGAAATTGCGCCTGCCGGATTCCCGAATGCAGCAGCGGACAAAACGATCTCGGTGCATCCTTCTTTGCGGAGCGCACGGGTGATGTCAGTGCAGACGGTGCATTCGATGCCGCGGATGTCCGCCTCCTGCAAAAATGGATGCTTGCGGTTTCCGGAACGGAACTGAACAACTGGGAAGCCGGCGATTTTTATGCGGACGGGAAACTTGATGCCGTTGATTTCAGCCTGATGAAGCGTGCGCTGCTTCATTCGTAACAGGGCGGCGATAATGCAATAAAAAAGATTGCGGGGGAAAGGGACGGCGTCCCTGAGCAAATCGTGCAATAATTCGCAGATGCTCACAATCGCTTACATTATGGGTGTTGAACAGGGAGGAGATCGGAACATGAATCGGGAAACAGTACTGAACAGACTGGAGGATTCCCCGTGGCAGGAATGGCTTTCCTGCTCGGAAACGCAGCTTGCGCATATTTTTGAGCCGGAACCCGGACTGTTTATCGCAGAAAGTCCGAATGTCATTGAGCGAGCGGTTCAAGCGGGCTATCAGCCGTATTCCTTTTTGATTGACACCGCGTTTTTCCGGGAGAATGTCCGGCGCATCACGGCGCAGTTTCCGGAGATTCCGGTTTTTCTTGCAGAAAACCGGACGCTGAATTCGGTTCGCGGACTGCATCTGACGCGGGGTGTTCTCTGTGCGATGCGCAGAAAAAAAGCAGAGCCTCTTTCGGTTTCCGCGCTCGGCAATCGGGTTGTGATTCTGGAAAATATCGAAAACCCGACCAATCTCGGCGCGGTCTTCCGGTCTGCTGCGGCAATCGGAATGGATACGGTTCTGCTGACAAAGGGCTGTACGGATCCGCTGTACCGCAGGGCGGCGCGGGTCAGCACCGGAACCGTTTTTCAGATTCCGTGGTACAGTCTGCCGGAGGAACCGGATGCGGCGGACACCGTCCGGCTTCTGCAATCGGAGGGCTATCTCTGCGCGGCAATGGCGCTGAATGAAAATTCGCTCAGCCTGGATGACAAAAGGCTCAAGGGAATCGGAAAGCTGGCGGTTGTGCTCGGTACGGAAGGGGAGGGGCTTCATGCGGAGACGGTTGCTGCCTGCGATTACACAGTCCGCATTCCGATGCTGCACGGCGTTGATTCGCTGAATGTTGCTGCCGCAGCCGCAGTTGCCTTCTGGGAGCTGCGAAACCGATAAAAAAGCAGCCTTTCGGCTGATTTACTCAGAATGCCTGCGCCCCGCCGCTGTGACGGGGCTTTCATTTATGTATGATGAAAACATACGTTTTGTTTATTTTACCGTGGAATCTGTTTATCATTTGTGCATATTCATTATTTTTTCTTTTTTCAATCGGATTTTAGTAGAACACTTGACAGAATTCCCATTATTTGTTATAATAAACACAATGGAGAAAATAGTTTTTTCATCACTTTTTGTATTATTTTCCAAAAATCGAAGCGAAATTATACCGAACGGAAAGGAAGTGAGAATGTGAGCTGGAGCAACCCTACCCCCGAGGAAGCACAGGAATACTATGATTCGGCGGTTTCGCGGTACAACACGGCTGCCGAGGACTACTATGCCGCTAAATCAGAGTATGAAAATGCCTACGATGTCTGGAAGTCAACGAAGAACGTACTGGAGGGCGTCTATGACAGTGAACGGAGGCTGAATGAGCTGAAAGAGCGTATGTGCCAAGCAATCAAGGAGCTCAGTGACGGCGATTATGCGGATAGAAAGATCGAGGAAGCCAACAGTGTTGCAAAATATACATGGGAAGCATTGGACGGATGCGTTTCCTGTAGCGGCGTGAATTTTCCGAGATCGTTCCTGATCTTCAACACCGACCGTGTTCCGAGCAACAGCCATTCCGCCAGGGCGGTTGAGCTGTTCAAGGCAGAGCGGGATGATTTGGAGGCGCAGATTCAGGAAACTCGCCGCATTGAGCAGAACTGGATCAGTTACATCGAGGAGCAGGAAGCCAAAATGCGGAACTGTATGAATGTTATGACCGATACCCGCAAAACCATGGATGCAACCACTCTCGACATGGAACACTACGGAAAATACATTGAGGAATGACATACTACACTGAAATCAGAAGGTAGGTGAGAATGTGCGAATAGAGATTTTCGGGGGCAAGCATTCCAAAAATAGCGGCAGTGTTGTGAATGCTATGGTATTTGCCGTACAGCTCGAAACGCTGAAGAAAAAACAGCGGAATGTGTTTTACGGCTTCCGCGCTGCGCAGTGTGCGGCGGTCGGCGGCTGCGGCTTCGGGCCGGATAATTATGACAAAACGAATCTCAGCAAATGCACCAAGCGTGTGCAGGAGGCCTGCGAATCACTCGAAACCCGTGTCAAGGCTGTCGAGGAGCACAAACGCGAAAAGCTCGAAACAGTCAGCAGCAGGTTTGCGAGCTTTATCAGGCTGGCTTATGCGGCAGACTGCAACTGCTCCTATGGGCTTGATCGCAAAAACAAAGAGTTTTACGAGAAGTACCCATGGCTGAAACCGCCGGAACCGCCGAAGAAAAAGAGCTGGTGGAAGAAGTTCTGCGATGCGCTGTCAAGTGCGGTCAAGGCGGTCGGAAACTTCTTTAAGAAGATCGGCAATGCAATCAAAGACGGCATCGAATGGGTCGTTGACAAGATCAAAAAGGGCTTCAAAGAGATCGGCAAGTTCATCAAGGATCACTACAAGGCTATTATCAAGTATGTGGTCGGTGCGATCGTCATTGCCGGATGCTTTGTCCTGTCAGCCGTCACATGCGGTGCTGCCGCGCCGATCTTCGCTGCCGCGGCGACTGCGGCGCTGACAGGAGGACTAACCAGCCTGGGGGTCACGGTTGTCACCGGCATCGCAGAAGGCAAGAGTTTCGGCGAGATCTTTGATTCCGGCGCTGACAGTTTTTTGGTCGGCTCTGTCTCAGGTGCGGTGAGCGGCGGTCTCGGTGCACTCGGCGGAACGCTTGTCAGTTCAATCGGAAATGAGCTTCTTGCACAGGGCGCACAGCTTCTTGTTGATGTCGGTTCGAGTGTGGCCGGCAAGGTCACCGCTGATGCGGTCAATTACATGATCGACAATGACGGCGATCTTGCAGGATTCTTTACGGACAATGATGAATACTGGAACGGCGTTTTGGATAATGCGCTCGGCAGCTTAGGAAGCGGCGCGCTTGGAATTGTAGAAGACCAGCTTGTCGGTGTCGCAAAGGATGCGCTCGGAGAGGTCTGGGATGCCTTTGAACAGACGGATTTCGGAAAAGTAGTGAATGACACGGTTCACTTCGTGACCGATGCCTATGGCGAGGCAAAGGACTGGCTCAATACAGCACTCGGCGACGCGGAAGGCTGGGCAAAGGATACGTTCGGCGACGCCTATCAATGGGCGAAGGATACTTACGAGCAGGGAAAGCAATGGGTCACCGATCAGGTCGGCGAGGCACGGGACTGGGTTTCCGATCAGCTCGGCGAAGCAAAGGACTGGGTTATGGATCAGTTCGGCGATGCGCAGGAGTGGGTCAGCGATCAGCTCGGCGATGCAAAGGGCTGGGTGACCGATCAGCTCAACATCGCGCAGGACTGGGCAAAGGATACCTTCGGCATCGACAGACTGGGCGAAGTCATAGATATCGTGAAGAACCCGTCCGAATTCGCACAGCATCTTGCCGGCGATGCGCTTGAAAGCGCCTTCGGTACACGTTCGCCGGAGGATATGCTCAACAACGGTCTGAATCAGATCGCCGATTCCATGGGGCTTACCGATCTGGCAGA
Organism: Oscillospiraceae bacterium; assembly: GCA_017518255.1. Lineage (GTDB taxonomy): Bacteria > Bacillota > Clostridia > Oscillospirales > Ruminococcaceae > Firm-04. The sequence goes on along the minus strand of JAFWVK010000040.1, from coordinate 184,706 downwards.
CAAGATTTCCGGGTTCAATTTCAGCGATATCATTACATCCGATATGATGCCCGATCTCTCAAAGCTCCCGGGTGTTTCGGATATCACAAACGGCATTGGAAATTCGATTAACAATGTTGTTTCGGATATCTCCGGTATTGCTTCAGGTGCACAGAACGCTGTCAACAATGCGATTTCCGGCGTAACAGGCTCGGTCAACAGCGTGGTTTCGAGCGTAACAGGCTCGGTCAACAGCGTGGTTTCGGGCGTAACAGGCTCGGTCAACAGCGTGGTTTCGAGCGTAACAGGCTCGGTCAACAGTGCAGCATCGAGCGTGACAAGCTCGGTCAGCAGCGCGATCAATACCGGCAAGGATGCAATCAACAGCGTCATCGGCGGCAACTATGCGGATGCGGTGACATCCTCGGTGAATCAGGGCATCGATTATGCAAAGCAGGCAGCACAGTCCCTGGTCGGAAAGCTCTGGTAAATGCAGTAATAATTCAAGAGGTGATTGAATTTGAATATGGAAAACTATAAGGAAGCGATGATGAGTGCCGATCTCGCTTTCAGCAACGAAAACTACGAGGAAGCGTTAAAGTGGTACAACAAAGCGCTTGAGGAAAAGCCGGACGATGAGCCTGCTCTTTCCAGAGCCGGTGCCGCACTGGTCAGTCTCGGCAGATTTCAGGAGTCTTATGCATATTTCAAGAAATCCTGTGACCTCGCCCCCGAAAACGGCGATGCAGTCTTCAATATGGCAAATGCCTATTTCTTTTCCGGCGACGTCGGCAAGGCGCTGGAGTACTACACCAAAGCCGAGACGATGAAATGCTCGGATGATGTCGCAGCCCGCATTTATTATCAGATGGCGCTGATGTGCAGCATCCGTCAGGATTATAAATCCGCGCTCATCAATTATCAGAAATATGAGGATGCCGATAAAACCGGCAAGGCTGCGCTGAATCCGGAAATTCTTTCCGAGAAAATCCAGCTTTATCTCCAGATTGAAGACTTTGAAAATGCCGAGAAGTGCGCTGCGAAATGGGTGAATCTGGCTCCCTCCGAGCTGCAAAGCTATATGGTCTATTTCAGCCTGCTTGCTGCCAATGAGCAGTATGAAAGAGCTGAGAAGATTCTCAATGACGCCGAGAAATATGCGGTGAACAGCGAGGAGGCGCAGTACGGCATTGACGTCAGCCGCGCCAACCTCTATGCGACCGCAGCGGGCAGCAGTGCTGATGTCAATCACGATTTCCGGCAGAAGGCGTATGATTTGATGAGTCAGCTTATCGTCAGCCCGCAGGGTACGCCCGAAAGCAAGAATGAGCTGGTTCTTGCACTGGCTGAACTGTGCATTGCAATGGAAAAGACGGATGAAGCGATCGACCTGCTGAAGATGCTGAATGAGAAGCCGCAGCAGGAGACGCAGCCCGAAAAACCGCGCACCGGTTTCAAGCCCGATCAGGCTGAGATTGACGCCATGCGGCAGGCAGACCGCGAGCGGATGAGTGCCAGACTTGCAAGCGGCGAAATTGACGAAAGCATCGGTGAGCTTGCTTCGGTCAGCTATGATGAGCAGGGAAGACCGGTCAGAGAATATCCGGATGAGTTTTCGGAATATGCGCTGCCGGAGGGCGTTGATCCTGCGGCATTCGGCCTGCCGAACAAGGATCAGCTCCGTGAGCTGAATGAACAGGCAAAAATCGAAAATGCGCAGAATTTCCATGCGCGCATCAATTTCATGCTGCTTTCCTGCTATGCGGTCAAAGAGGACTATGAAAAGGCGCTGGAATATGCACGGCTCGTCAAGGATACTGTAATCAACACGTATTATTCCTTCTTCGGGCGCTATTCCGAGGCATTCTCGATTATGCAGCTCGCGAAGAAGGGACAGGGCGGCTTTACGCAGGCGGATGCAGACAAGGCTTATGAAGAAGGGCTTGCATTTTTCCGCAGTGAGATGCTGCGCAAGAACGCTAACGCCGGCTATGCACTGATCTTCCGGACAAGAATGCTCGCGGAGACAGGAAAATTTGAAAAAGCAGAAGAGCTTGCCAAGCTGATGGCATCCGAGGATCAGACCGCTGCGCTTGAATATATTGCACAGTGCCGCAGTGAACTGGAGCAGAGCTGAATTCGGGAGGTGTTACCGTGGCAAAAAATGAGCTGATTTCAGCAGTTAATTCCCTGAATTACAATATCGTTCTGGATGAGGAAGTGCTCAAAAAAGCCAGCCAGGATATGGATCAGTTGTTCAAGGATATCAAGGCGCTGCTGCACGAAACACTGGATGTTTTTAATGACTTTGCAATCAAGGGCATGAATACACCGACCGGATGGAAAATAAACAACTTGTTCCTTCATTCGATCTATGAGCCTTATGCAAATCTGTACTATGTTGCAGAGCATGTTTCGGAGAATCTCAGACTCGCATGCAGTCATTTCCAACCTGTATTTCAGGAATACAAGAAGCTCGTTGATGAGCTTGACTGAACCCTTTTGTCCGCAGGGACATACAAATAATCATCTTATTTTTGAAAGGAGTATTTGATTATGGCATCAATACTTTCCAATGCGATCATCACAGAGGCGAAAAACAGTGTTTCGACCTATATCACAACGGCACAGGCTCTGTTTGATGAGCTCACATCCCTCATCAACAACCTCACCGCTGGCGGATTCATCGGTGACGCTTCCACAGGCTATCTGGATTTCTTCAACAACAAGGCAAAGCCGGTGCTTGTTGATAATCTGACTGAGCCGGGTACCTCGATCACCGCCGGTATCATCTCCATGCTCGACGGCATTAAGTCGCAGCTCCTCGATACCGTAGATCCAAAGCTCGGTGATATCAACAGAGACCCGTCGCAGGCATCCTCGTAAGAACCCTACATTCAACTGATTACTGAAAAAGGAGCGAAATACAATGGCTGATATCGTTTTTAAGTTTGATGAGATGAGAACGGCTGCATCACAGGTTGAGGATATTGCAGCGAGATACAAGCAGGCTGCGGCAACCTTCCAGAAGGATTTTCTCGATGCAACTGCCGGCTGGGAAGGCTCCAGCAAGGATAAGATGATCGGCTTTATCAACGGTCCGGTAAACTCCTACATGAGCGAGACTGTTCCGGGTATCCTCTCGGCACTGAGCACGCTGCTTCAGGCAAATGCCGACCAGATGGAAAATGCAGATCAGCAGATCGCAGACAACATTCCGTCTTCCCTGTCATAACGGCTGCCTGAGCTGACCGCAGGGAGGTGCTTATGGAACAAACAAACGATTTGCTTATCAATGCAGAGGATCAGCTGTTCGGGGAGATCAGCGAGGAGGAAATCGCCAGAATCAAGGCGACGCTTGAATATGAGATGACCTCCGTCATGCTCAACCTCAGAGGCAAATTTGACCGCGTTGATAAGGCGACCGTCAGGCAGAATGAGTACCTCGACAAGGAGATTGAGAAGCCGCAGCTTTCATATGACACACCGGTTATTGAAGTCGCCGGGATCGGCTGCGATCTGCCGGATACGCAGGTCACGCTCGCGGATACCGTGCTGTGCGCCGAGCCTGTACGGGTGGATGCGATTCCGTTCGATACCGCAGTGCCGGAGATTCCGCTGGTTCCTGAAATCGGAGCTGAGCAGATTCGGGCAGAGATTCCGGTTCCGGTGATTTCCGATGCGGATACCGCCGCCTGCTTCCCGGAGTTTTCCGTGTCGGATCCGGAGCAGATGCGTGCTGCTGTCGCTGAAATCATTCCGGAAACATCAACGGTGTTTATTGCTCCGGTGCTTGCGGATGCCGCAAAGTCTGTCAGCCTTGCAGACAGCATCCGGATCAGCGTGCCCGTCGAAACGGCAGAGCCGCCGCAGTGCAGTGCGATTCCGGAAACGGCATGGAGCGACATTCGCGTGCGTGTCCCGGATGCATCCGTGGATAATTCCGTATTTGCGATTCCGTCTGCGGAGCTGCCTGATACTTCGGTGCCGGATGTTCCCGCGCCGGAGTGCATTTCTGAAAGCAGTTTTCTGCTTCCTCCTCCGAGCGAGGTCAAAATCAACATTCAATATACGCCTGTGCAGGCAAAAATCATTCAGATTCCTGTGATGCCTGCTCCGGCAATCCGCAGTTCAGCCGTACAGGATTATCCCGCGATACCCGAAATGCCCGATTTTTCCGGCGCAGTGTCGGAGATTCTGGCGGCTGCAAAGAGCGAAATCTGACGCATGATGACTGTAGTGGCGGCACATTTCAGGTTTGCCGTCACTACATCATCTTTATATTTATATTCAGATCCCGCCTGAAACCGGGTTTCACGGTGCGGGACAAAAACCTGCTGTTCCCTCTGCCGATTTGCAAGGGAACGCAGAAGTGTGGTGATGATATGGAGAATAATAAGCTGCTGATCGGCGTACAGTTCATTGATCCGGAAAGCGGCGAAGGTCTGGTCTTTGAGCTGATCGTTCTGCGCGATCTGACACTGAAACAGCTTCTCGACGGCATCAAATACGGCCTTGCCAAAAAATCCGGTGAAGCGTTCTACGGCAAATGCAAGCAGATATTCGATGTCTGCTGTACCGCCTGCGACTCTTCCGGACGCTACCGCAAGATAACGCTGACAACTTATAATAATGCGCTCACGGAGGATAAGAACGAGGACGGCAGATTCCCGATTACGGAGCAGGATATGTCCCGTACCCTTGTGGATATCGGCTTTATTTCCTCGACCAGACTGGTGTTTGACCCGCGGGAGACCTATCGCTCCTATGAGATCAATACCTCTGCAATTATTCCGGCGTTCAATCCCTCTGAGCAGGACAGCAGCAATGCATTCCCTCACTATAATATCAGCACCCGGCAGCTCTATAAATTTGATGATACGCCGGTTGAGATTATCCCGCCCTCACCGCCGCCGCAGAAAAACGACCAGAATCTGTTTTTCATGCTCCTGCCGACGCTGATTATGATTTCCGTTACCATTCTCACACGGATAATCAGCACCGGACGGTCCGGCTCCGGCGCGATGATCGGTGTTCTGCTGAGTGCCGCGATGAGTGTTGTCACGATGGTCACCTCTGTTATCAACTTCTTCCGAAGCAAGAAGAAATATAAGCAGTCGCTCGCAAACTGGCGCTCTACATATGAGGATTACATCGACAAGACCATCGCCGGAATTCTTGAACGGCAGCAGGCTGATACCGAAAAGCTCTGTGAGCTGTATCCGGATGTCAATGAGCTGTTTGACGAGAAGAATCCGTATAAGAGTGTGTACGGCGTCAGCGGCAACATTTTCAGCAGATGTCAGGCAGACCCCGATTTTCTGACTGTCAGACTGGGTATTTCGGATATGATTCACAACCGGTTTGAGATTGTCGGCAGCAAGCAGGCGGAAATGTTTTCCTCGAATTCCTTTCAGCTCAAATTTGACAAGGTCAAAATCGTGATTGCGGATGATCCCGAATTTGAAAATAAGGATGACGAAACCTTTTATCTCTCAAATCTTCCGAATTATATTTCCACGAAATACAAGTACATGAAGCGCGCACCGATGCTGTTCTCGCTGCGGAACTGCGGCGCACTTGGCATTGTCGCGCCGAATCTGGTCTTTGCAGACCGGCTGATTCAGCGTGCGGTGTTTGATATGTGCTTCTATCAGTCGCCGGAGGATGTGCAGTTTGTCGTGCTGTTTGAACCGACCGACAATCCCGATCAGATTGAAAACGCCATTGCAAACTACAAGTTCCTGCCGCATTTCAGAGAGCTGTTCCCTGACCGCTCACAGTTTGTGTTTGATTACGGCAATGCCGGCACGACCTTCAGCTCCATGCTCAGCATCATGGAGGAGCGCATCGCTGCGGCGGAAAACGGCGGAGTGCATTTCCCGCATATCGTGTTCATCGTCTATCATGAGTATGCGATGAAGGAGCACGCCTTTGCGCAGTATCTGCCTAAAATGCCGGAGAATGCAGAGAAATATCAAAATCAGCTCGGCATTACCTTCATCTTCCCGAAGATGTATAAAGAGCATCTTCCCGCTTTCTGCGACCATGTCATCAGCTTTACCGGTGACCATACGGCAGAGCTGATTCCGTATGAGGATGAGGGCTGCCGCACCGAATTCAGCTTCAATATGACTCCGGAATGGGATGCCAGACTTTATAACACATCCAAAATACTATCCTCACTCTGTTTCTCCAAAATCTCCCAGAACGGCAAAGTACCTTCTGCTGTCAGCTTGTTTGAACTCTACGGTTTGTCGAAGAATACGCTGAATATCTCTGCTCTCTGGGACAGCGAAAACCGGATCAATATTATCGAAACACTTGCCGTACCGATCGGCAAAACCGAAAACGGTCTGACATATCTCGATCTGCATGAAGATTTCGACGGCCCGCATATGCTCGTCGCCGGTACGACCGGTTCGGGTAAATCTGAAACCATTATTACCTACCTGCTGGGACTCTGCATGTATTTCCGGCCGGATGAGGTAAATCTGATGCTCGTCGATATGAAGGGCGGCGGATTTATCAAGCGTATCGGCACACTTCCGCATGTTGTCGGCTCTGTCACGGACGTTGACGGTGACGAGAACGGCACCGGTGCGGAATATATGCTCAAGCGTTTTCTGGATGCGCTGCGCTCCGAGATCAAACGGAGAAAGATTCTGTTCAATTCTATGTATGTGGACAGCATCAATCAGTATATCGGCGCCTGCCGGAATATTGATTCCCATATCAAGAAGATTAACAACCGGCTGCGCGGCGAGGATAAGGAGCCGCTGAGTGAGGAGGAGGAAGCAAAGATCAGAACACAGGCGCGTGAGAATTCCCTTGCGCATCTGGTACTGGTCGTCGATGAGTTTACGGAGCTGAAGCGCTTTTCGACCGAAAGCAACGACGTCGATTTCATCGGTGAGATCACGACCATCGCCCGTGTCGGACGAAGCCTCGGTTTCCATATAATCCTCATTTCCCAGAATATTGAGGGCGCAATCACCGACGATATCCGCGTCAATTCGAAATCGCGCCTTTGCCTGAAGGTTGCTACCCGGCAGGCATCCAAGGAAATGATCGGCAACGACCTTGCCGCCAGCCCCTCGATGCCGGGTCACGGCCGTGCCTATCTGCTTGTCGGGACCGGCTCGAAGTTTGAGTATTTCCAGTCCGGCTATGCAGGCGCAGTAGCCGAGGAAAACTTTGAGCTGCCCACGGAAATTACGGAAGCATCCAAAACCGGAAGCTATACCAAATTTTACCGCTCCGAAAAGGATAATACGGATGCGATCAGCCGCAAAAAGGAGCTTGAGGCGCAGGGTAAGCTCGAAACGCAGCTCAATGCCGTTGTCGGCTCGATAAAAACATATTATAACCGCAACAAGTCCCGCTACCCGAAGGTGCATATCATATTTGAAAAGCCGCTTCCGAACAGAATCATTTATGAGAGCGGAAGTATCTATGAGGAACGCGACGGACGTTTTGAGCTTATGAGGGAGGCGGAAGAATGAGCGGTCTTGCAATCGGAATCTACGATAATCTGGACGACCAGACACAGCCGGTGCTCTATGCCGATCCCGCCGCGGAGAATATCATTGTGTTCGGCGGTCATTCGAGCGGAAAAACCACAATGATTAAAACTCTGCTGGTCAGGCTGCATGAAAGCCTCGACGACAGCCGGGAACGGGATGTTTTTATCCTCGATTTCGGCGGTAATCTCGGACAGTACCGCGATCTGAATACGGTCGCAGCCTGTTTCGACAATTCCAATGAGGAAAATGTCCGGCGTGTGTTCAAGACGGTCGAAAGCAAACTGGAGAAGAATACCAAGCTGCTCGCGTCCAGACAGTTCCTTGAGGTCTGGAACAGCGATGAGGAGGAAAAGCCTGCGCATCTGCTGCTGATTATCGACAATCTCAATTCCTTCTATGCAGATGAGCGCTATGAGGCATATCAGGATTATCTGAGCAAATTCTGCCGCGACGGTCTTTCCAAAGGACTTTCACTGGTCTTTACCGCATCGGAACTGAGCGGCGGCATCACCAGACTGCTCGGCAGTTTCAGCCGGAAATTCGCATTGGACGGCTCCTCCGATAAGTATATGGACATTTTCGGCATCCGCATCAAAGAGCCGATGAAGAATCCCGGCAGAGGCATCACGCTGGTCAACGGCAGTCCGCGGGAATTTCAGTTCTTCCTGCCGTTCCGCGATGAAAAACAGGATCTCCCGATGTTCATTGAAGCACTGCGCGGTTTTCCGACCGCTACGGAGAAAATCAAAGCGTTTGACGGCGATCTGACGGAGGAAAACTTCTTTGATTATCTCTCCGGCAGCTTCGATGCGGATACCGGTGCGGACTGTCCGGTCGTCGGGCTGGATTACTACGACCATCTGCCCATTACACTCAATATGCATGAAGCACATGCAATCGCCATCTACGGAAAAAAGAAATTCGGCAAAACCAATCTCCTGACGCTGCTTGTGCAGTTTATCCGGAAGAATCATCCGGAATACCGTATTGTATTCTTCGATGACGGCAGAAGGCAGCTCGCCGATCTGTATAATCAGTCACCGAAAAACTGCGTTTACCTCACGACACTGGAGGAGGTATACGACTATCTTGACAAAAACGGCTATGCGGCAAAAATGGAGCGCGGCGTAATCAACAGGGACTTTGTTCCGCAGAATACGCCCGGAACGGTGTTTGTGCTGCAAAGCAAGCTGCTGTTCCAGAGCAGCGGCGCGCAGCTCCTCAAAAACGTGTTCCCGAAGATGACAGCCGTTGCGGAGGAAAAGAAATACTGGTTCATCTATTCCGATGTCAGAAAGATCAGCAACAACGACAGAGATACGGAATCCTCGCTCAACAACAGCATTTCGGTCGCGTTTCTGCTCGATAATATCGCCGAATTCGTTTCGGACAGAGGCAGCCGCTCGGTATTCGGGGAAATGGACCCGAAGGAGCTGAAAAATGAGTTTGCACGCTGCGAGATCGGCGACGGCTTCTACTTCGACATTGAGGCGGATGAACTGAAAAAGATGAAATTTATCAAGGCATGAGGTGAACAGAAATGAGCGAATATGTTTGCATCAATACCAAGGAAATCGACAGAGCCCTGTATTTACTGGGTGTAAAAAACTCCAGACTGGCTACTTTGCTCTGGCAATATGATGTTATTGTCGAAACCGTCAACCGAAACTGGGAGGGCAAAGCTGCCGATACTTTCGTCAAGGATGCAAAAGGCATCCGGTCCAATCTGGGTGATATCTCCGAGCTGCTGAAAACGCTCAATGACATCGTTGCGGAATGCCGGCAGGTCATTGATGCCTGTGACAAGAGTCTGGGTGAGTTCAACCGTGACCCGCAGTCAGAATAAGTGCGAGCATCCGAAATGAAGATTGAGCACAGTATTTTTACGGATCAGGGAAGCAGATCTGTCAACGAGGACAGAGCCGGTTTTGCGGTCAGCGGAGACAGATTCTGCTTCATCGTTTGTGACGGTCTCGGCGGTCACGGCATGGGCGATATCGCCGCGCAGACCGCTGTCGATGCCGTCAGACAGTACTTTCTTTGCAGCTCCGGTCTGGATGCATTTGCTTCGGATGTGTTGGAACGGGCGCAGGCTGCTGTCCTTGCGGCGCAGACTGCCGATCTGCGCATGAAGCACATGAAAACAACTGCTGTTCTGCTGTGTCTGGAAGGAAACCGCGGCATTTCCCTGCATATCGGCGATTCACGGCTTTACCGCTTCCGGAACGGGAAGCTGCTGAGCCGGACCGCCGACCACAGTCTGCCGCAGATTCTCTATATGACCGGTGAGATCCGCGAGGAGGAAATCCGCTTTCACCCCGACCGGAACAGACTGCTCCATGCACTCGGCGATGATACCGAGGCACAGCGCATTGCGAAATCTGAGTTTGAAATCTGCGCCGGAGATGCCTTTCTGCTTTGCACTGACGGCTTCTGGGAGCCGGTTACGGAGTCTGACATGGAGTACACTCTGCAGGCTGCAAAGGGCGCTAAGGCATGGCTCTCCGCACTTTCTGCGCTTGCCGTGCAGAGAACACGCACGGACAGAGCGGATAATCTGACAGCCGTTGCCGTTACCGTAAAGGAGTGAGAACCATGCTTTGCGAGATACGCAGCTTCATCGGAACAAGAACCTATCAGGAGGATGCCGCAGAATTCTGCGAGACGGAGCAGGGGCTTTTTGCAGCGGTCTGTGACGGTGTCGGGAGCCGCGCCGACGGCGGTGCTTCCTCACGGCTCTGCGTTTCACGCTTTATCGAAGCCTTCAAAGAAGGGTTTACCGGCAGCTATCCCGCGTTTATCGTGGATGCAGCCGAACGGATTGACCGGGAAATCTATGAGGAATTCGGGGAGCGCTGCGGCACGACTGCCGTGACGGTTTATATCAGCGGCCATTCGCTGTACTGGCTTTCGGTCGGTGACAGCAGACTGTATATTTACCGGAACGGCAGACTGAAACAGATTACAACAGATCACGATTATGCGTATGTCATCGGACTGCGCCTGAAAAAGAATCTGATTGATGCGGCAACCTATCAGGCTGAACAGCGGAAGGGGAGCCGTCTTGCCAGCTATTTCGGCATGAACGGTATTGATATTGTCGATGTCAGTATGCAGCCGCTGCTGCTGGAGCAGAACGATGTGCTCCTGCTGACAACCGACGGACTTTACAAGAAAATCGGGGATGAACAGATCGCAGATATTCTGCGGACGCATACCCGGGCCGATGTAGCGGCAGACTGCCTGATTCATGCAGTCAGACAGTCGGAGGGTGCGGCTGATAATACGACCGTTGCAGTAATCAGATATGATACGGAGGAACAGAAATGAAACTGAAGCGTTGTCCCAATATGCATTATTATGATGCGGATAAGTATCCGCAGTGCCCGCACTGCGCAGCGCTTGCAGAACAGCAAGCGCCGCAGCCCGTAACGATTGCCGCACCGCAGCCGGAGCCTGTTGCCGCACCGCAGCCGGAGCCTGTTGCTGCACCGCAGCCGGAGCCTGTTGCCGCACCGCAGCCGGAGCCTGTTGCCGCACCGCAGCCGGAACCCGCTGCCGCACCGCTGCCGGAACCCGCTGCCGCACCGCAGGCGGAGTCTGAACCGGTTTCTGACGGTGCATGGAGATGTGTATGCGGAACAGTTGTTGTCGGAAATTTCTGTATGCGCTGCGGTCATCCGAGAATAACTGCTGATGCCGTACAGGCAGAGCAGCCTGCACCGGAGCCTGTTCCCGTTCAGCCGGTACAGCCTGCGCAGGAGCCTTCGCTGACATCCTATATCAGTGAGGTCAATTTCACCGGCAATCTTGAGGATGCAAAAGAGAAAGCCGCTTCGCAGCGGGATGATGAGGGTGCGACACAGATCATATTTGATGAGCTGGCTGACGATCTGATACTCGGCTGGCTTGTTGCTGTTTCTGCAAACATCAAGGGAAAGGTCTTTGCCGTTACCGATACCAAAAGCACCATCGGACGCTCCGATGCCGAGCATCCTGTGACGATTGACCTTCACGGAGACAAGACCGTTTCGCGCGGCGCTCAGGCTGTACTGCTGTATGACCCGCTCAATAAAAAATTCTTCCTTCAAAGCACCGACAGCAAGACGTTTATCTATGTCAACAGACAGATGCTGCTGATGCCCGCTGAGCTGAAAATCTATGACAGAATTATGCTCGGCGAGACAGAACTGCTCTTTATCCCGCTTTGCAGCGAACAGTTTTCCTGGTAACGCATGGAATCTGATCGGGAAAGAGGAAAAAACATGAATTACTGTCCCTACTGTATGAATGAGATCCCTGCGGATTGCACGCAATGCCCGGTCTGCGGAAAGGATCCTTCAGCATACGCTTCTCCCTCGCATACACTCTCCCGCGGCGCGATGCTGAATCACAGATATCTTGTCGGCGGTGTTCTCGGCGAGGGCGGCTTCGGCATCACCTATATCGGGCTTGATACTCTGCTGCAAATGCGCGTTGCAATCAAGGAATTCTATCCCTCCGGCATGGTCAACCGCAACAATACCGTTTCTAACGATGTGCAGAGCATCAGCGCGGATGCGGCTGTTGAGCTGTTCTCCAAAAGCCGTGAGAATTTTCTGCATGAAGCAAGAACACTTGCAAAATTCGCAAATGAGCCGGGTATTGTTTCTGTCAAGGATTTTTTTGAGGAAAACCATACAGTTTACATCGTCATGGAGTACCTTGACGGCATTACGCTCAAAGAATACTTAAAGCAGGTCGGCACGATTTCCAGCTATAATACGATCTGCCTGCTGATGCCTGTGTTCCGTTCGCTCAAAAAGATACACGAAAAGAATCTGATTCACAGAGATATCAGTCCCGATAATATTATGCTGGTCGATGAAGAGGTCAAACTGCTTGACTTCGGTGCGGCACGGGAATTTGCAGACGAAAAAAGTCTGTCAGTCATCCTGAAACACGGCTACGCTCCGATGGAGCAGTACCGCCGGCACGGGAAACAGGGCGCATGGACGGATATTTATGCGATTTGTGCGACCGTTTACAAGTGCATCACCGGAACAATCCCACCTGATGCGACGGACCGTGTCTTTGATGACAGCCTGAAAATGCCATCAGAACTGGGCTTTGATGCTTCGCCGGAATTTGATGCGTTTCTGCGTCACGGTCTTGCCGTCAGAGCTGAGGACCGGATTCAGTCGATTGACCAGCTCTTTGCGGAGCTGGCACAGGTTCCGGATTTTGAAATTGATTTCAGCGATGATGCGCCGAAAACAGAAAAGCCCCTGCGCACGGAAAAACCGAAAGGCGCTTCCGCCAAGCGCTCCGATGTGCGGCTTTCGGAATATATTCCCAGAGGTACATATGAGGAGGATGAAAGCACCGTAGCGCCGGTTCATCAGGCTGCGGATTCCTCTGCTCCGGACAGTGCGTCATCCGGGAAAGCAGAGAAAGCCCGTGACCGCAGACTGTCTGCGTATATTCCTGCCTCTGCCGAACCGGCTGAGCCGCTGTTCAGAAAGCAGGAGCAGGCAGAGGCATCTGCCGAAGACGTGAAGCCGGAGGAACCTGCGGAAAAAAGTAAAAAGCCGCTGATTATTGCATCCGCAGCAGCAGCGGCTGTTCTGCTTGCAGCAGGTACCGGCTTGTTTTTCTTCCTGCACAGGGACAGTCCTGAACGTCCGGCGGCTTCGTCTTCTGTGTCCGCTGCCGATTCCGGCAGCGAAACAGAACCGCCGTCCGTGACAGATGCTGACGCATCCTCGCAAAATGCCGATTCTTCCTCACAGACCGATGCTTCTCAGACGGACAGCGAAAGCGGCAACTCCGATGATCCGCATATGCATATCATCTATCCGGAGCTTGGCGGTAATTTTTCGGTGAATGACGGTCTGCTGAAAATCAATTCTGCCGTATTCAGCATGACAAGGCCCTCGCTTCAGCTTTTGTTCGGCTCGGGTACACTGTATGTGACCAATGAGTACAGCGGCTGGAAGGACGGGCAGACCGTCATGCTGGTTCCGATTGATCTGGGCGTGTACGGTGAGGATTATTTTGATTCGGTTGACCTGTATTTTGTCGAGGATACGCTGTATATGATTCAGTTTGAACAGGGCAGCAAATTCAATGAAGATGTCCGGAATCAGGCGGTCAGTCAGTTCGGTGAGCCATATTATGAGGAAGGACAGGATATCCGCTGGGCATTGAAAGATAGGGACTGTCTGTTCGAGATTTATATGCAGGAAACCGATGACGGACCGAGTTTCAGTCAGCGCTATATCAGTAAGACTATGGCTTATGAGGAAAAAATGGTCGAGGAAGGCTTTTTTGAAAACTGATGCTGCGTTCGCAGGACGCTTGCAGACAAGGAGAACCGTATGAAATTCTGTATGAAGTGTATGACACAGTATGATGACGGCTTAAACATCTGTCCGGAATGCGGATTTACGGAAGGAACGATGCCGGATAATGCCAGATGCATGGAGCCGGGCATCGTGCTTGCAGACCGCTATATCGTCGGAATGCCGCTGAATATAGACGGCTGGTTCGTCAAATATATCGGCTGGGATGCACTGACGTCAAAAAAGGTCAGCATTTACGAATACAGCCCTGTCCGTTTTTCTGAGCGCAGCATCGGCGATACGAAGATTACGCCGCTCAAGGAAAAGGAATTCTACAAATACATGGAGATTCTCCAGAAAAAGGCGCAGCTCCTTGCCGAGCAGCATCTGCCGGAGAATGTCAGCGCAGTGTATGAGTCTTTTGAAAAAAACGGAACTGCTTACATCATTACCGAATATGTAAAGGGAAAATCACTCGCGGATTATATCAGGGAGCAGGGGAAGATTTCTCCGGAGGAAACAGAAAAGCTTTTTCTGCCGCTGCTGCGTTCGATTGACACACTCCATGAAAGCGGTTTTGTCATCGGCGGATTTTCTGTCTTTGATCTGCTGATTCTGGATGACGGAACTCTGTTTCTGAATTCGTATCTGGAGAATATCCTGTATAATGTGACCGACGATCAGACGGATATCAATCAGAAGGAAAAACGGAAATTCTTTCCGCCGGAACGCCTGAAATCACCGGATTCTCCTGAGCTGCTGCCCGCAAATGATGTGTTCTCCGCGGCGATGATTATGCATATGATGATGGGCGTTCCGCTGCCTGAGCCGGATGCGCGGACAGCATATTATGACAAACACAAAAAGGATAAGCTGAAGGCACTCGGCTCCTACCGCGTCAGAATGTCGTCTGACAAGACAGCCGCCATGCGGAATGCATCTTTTATCAGCAGCGAATTCCGCACGCCGGACATGGAGACTTTTATCAAAGAACTGAGCGGCGTGAAAAAGGTTCAGCTCAGAACAAAGAAAAACAGGGGAATGCCGCTCTGGGCGAAAATTCTTATTCCGCTGACCTGTGTGCTTCTGGTTGCCGGCGGTGTCATCCTTGCATTGCATCTCCGGAAATCGTCCAAGCCGAAAACAGTCAGCAACTTGCAGAGCGATATGACAATTGTTCCCGATCTGGCACGTCTGAATCTGCGGGATGCCGAGCAGCAGCTTACAGAGTCAGAGCTTCTGATGAGTATTATCGGCAAGCAGACGGATGACAGCCTTGAACCGGATACGGTGCTTTCGCAGAATCTTGCGGGCGGGAGCTTTACCGCGAAGAAATCCGTTGTCGGTGTCGTTGTCAGCGTTAGAAGCGAACTGATTACCATGCCGAATTTCATCGGGATGGATGCCGGATTTTGTTCGGATACAGCAGACAAGCTCGGTCTGAAATGCACCGAAACTCAGGAATACAGCCGTTCGGTTGAGGCTGGCTGTGTCATCCGTCAGAACATTGATCCGTATACGGAGGTTCGGACCGGTTCCGCGCTGGAGCTGACCGTATCGCTCGGACGCGATCCCGGCGACACACTTGAGGATCATGAAACAACAATCGAAAGCCATGTCGGGCAGACCTATGAGCAATTCCTTTCGGAAGCAGAGAGAACCGGTACACCGGTCAAAATAGCAAAGCGTGTTCATGACAGTAGCAAGCCGGAGGGCACAATCGTCAATCAGTATCCGCCTGCCGATACCGTTCAGAACACTGCGGATGCAATTGCTGTTGAGGTTACAACTGCAAACGAGGATGTCATTGTTCCGAATGTTATATTGCTGAATCAGGATAAGGCTGAATCCGTCCTTGCGATTTACGGTCTGACTGCGGTATATCAGGAGGATTATACGGACTGCGCCGTCGGTCTGATTGCAGCACAGCAGCCGGAAGCCGGTTCGCATACGGAATCCGGCACACAGGTTACGCTGACCGTCAGCAAAGGAAAAAAGCTTTGTACCGTGCCGGAGCTCGTCGGAAAACAGTATGCCGATGCAGTCACTCTGCTTACGGACAGCAGTCTCTCGCCCAGAATCGAATATGCTGCCGATTCCTCGAAGCCGGAAGGTGAAATTCTCGCACAGAGCATTGCAGCCGGAAAGGAAGTCAGTCAGGGCACGGCTGTTCTCGTGACCGTCAATTCTGACGGGACACTCGGTGAAATTCCGGATGTCACCGGAATGAAATCGGAGGATGCAAAGAAAGCGATTGAGGCTGCCGGCTTCAGTATGGCGGTGTATATCAGCGACGAGTTCAAATGCGAAAACGGTATTGTCACTGCTCAGACGCCGTGCAAGGGAATCCATGCCGAAAAAGGAAAGCTGATTACAGTCCTGCTTTCCGAAGATACGGAACAAACGGACGAAAGCAGCGATATCCTCTCAGATATCTATGATATTGCAGATGACCCGCGGGATTTTTCTGTCACTCCGGAGAGCATTCTGCTTCAGCCCGGTGAGGAATTTGTCCTTCAGATCGAATGGAAAGAGCCGGATTATGCAGGCGAGATTACCTATGAATGCTCGGAAGAAGGTATTATTCAGGAAACCGAGGCTGATCCGCAGGCGTATACGTTCAAATTCCGTGCCGTCAAACCGGGCCTTGTTCTGGTCACGGTCAGCAGCAGCGAAATCCAGAAAATCTGCCTCATCGAAGTGGAAGGGGAAGAACACAAGGAACTCACCGAAATGACCGAATGATCCTTTTCATACGGTGCTTCAGTGCAAAAAAGAAAGCAGGGATGTAGTTTCCCTGCTTTCTTTTATTGGAAGATGCTGCATCTTTCTGAATAGATGCAGTCCTTATCTGATCGGATGACGGATAACAGTTTTCAGCATTTCCGGCGCAGTTTTTCGAGGGTCAGAAAGATAGATTTCATGATGCAGTCTCGTTTCGGAGAAATCGGGTGAAAAACCGTTCTGCATTGCAAATGCGTGCATAGCGCGAACGGTCGCAGGCTCGTCGTCATAAGAGCCGATATGCATACACTGTACGCACAAACCTTCATTGCAGCGCAGAAACTCGGCTTTTGAAAAATCAGCTTTTTTCTTCTTTTCCGCCTCTGCAACTGCCCATGCAAAATCCGCTTCCTTGACGAAATCCGGCAGCCGGATCAGAGAAATCCAACTGAAATTCTCCTTATGTGCATAGTCGATTCCGGTCATCCCTTCCTGCTGCCAGAATCCTTCCAGCGGCGGAACCACATAATCAAAGTAACCCTCGATTTTTCTGCTGCCCTTTTTACTCATTTTGATGGTAAACGCAATCCCGTAGAGTATTCCGACCGCCTGTTTATATTCGCCGTCCTCAGCATTGGGGTCTCCTTTGCCCCGCACTGCAATATAGTTCATCGGCGGCACGGTCAGGATTGACGGCTTACGCGGGGGCAGGTAGAATTCCCTGTACTCTTTCTTGTAGTCAAAAGCCAAATGACTGATCCCTCCTGTCACGTTCGGAATAGAGTCCGCATCAACCGTTCTCACTGCTTTTCGTTTCCGGAAAGCACAGGAGGACGGCTGCTTTGTTTTTTTGTAATCTGCTTTACTTTGTCATATACCGGCTGCAATAAGACAGACGATGCGATGCTACCGCAAACCACCGTAATCATTCTGCGGAAGATCCCGAAGCCGAAGCAATCGGAGATTCTCATAAAAATAAACTGGCTGAGATACAGGGCAAGAGAATGTGTTTCCAGAAAACGGTAAATGACCGCAGGTTTTTCTCTTTTCCGCAGAAATGCCGAAAAAAGCAGAACGGCGGTCACTGCTCCTGAAACAAACACATTATGCAGGATAACCGCAAACAAATAGCTGTCTCCGTAAGGCAAAGGCGCAATGCTGACCAGACCGGTTCCTGCGAGCAGCACGCAGATCAGAACGCCTTTTCCGGAAAAGAGTTTATCCTTTCCTGCTTCACAGTATTCCGAAAGCAGAATTCCGACCGGAAATGCGACTGTGCTGATATACCACGCACTGATGGTGTTCAGGCAGTAGGCGGTTGTCATTACGGCAAGGGCGACAGCAAACAGCGCCGCACAGCGCAGAACTCGCCGCTTTTTTTTGTGATATGTCCGGTAGCATAGATAAAAGGCAAGATAAAAAATCAGCAGTTCCCAGATAAACCAATTGGTCCGTTTCAGAAAGACAACCGGCAACACGCCGCCGGAACGGTAGTTGTCAAATGTGCCGGTAATGCCGGCAATGATGCAGTCATAGAAAAACGAAATCAGCGCCGCTGTGATGAGAAACAGAATCTTTCTCCAATATCCGTTAAAGTAAGATTGTCTGCTTTTCAGAGATTGCATCATGGAAAAAGCCGAAACAAAAAAGAAAAATCCGACCGATGCAAAGAGAAATTTCTCGTATGCGTCCAGCGGCAGCCCGAAGCCGGACTGCATCGTTGCATGACCGATCAGGATTTCTGCCGCGAACAACCCTCTGAGGCCGTTCAGTGATGCAACAAGAGACTTTGTGCTGAGATCAGGTTTTTTTCTGATTCTGAACGCTGTCAGGAACAGAACCGGAAAACAAACCGCAATTGCAAGCGCTGTCCAAAAGCCGGTATTCATAAGGCACCTCGAAAAAACAATTCATTTATCTTGCAGCGCTTACAGCGGAATGATTTTTCCGACCGGCTTTCTCGCAAACGGCGCGGGAATCCGCTCCAGCAGCACGACGCAGTGCGCCGCGATGCCCTGTTCCTGACCGGTAAAACCAAGTTTTTCCTCCGTGGTTGCCTTAATGCTGATTTGATTGAGGTCACATCCCAGAACCTCCGCATATTTTTTCCGCATCTGCGGGATGTAGGGCGCGAGCTTGGGCGCCTGTGCCAGAATCGTCGCATCGAGATTGCCGATTTGCCAGCCCTGCTTCTGGATCAGCGCATTGACATGCCGCATCAGGCGAATGCTGTCTGCACCGGCATACTTTGGGTCTGTGTCCGGAAAATGCTGTCCGATATCGCCGAGTGCCAGTGCGCCGAGCATTGCATCCATCACGGCATGGGTCAGAACATCGGCATCGGAATGACCGAGCAGCCCAAGTCTGTGCGGAATCTCCGTGCCGCCGATGATAAGCTTCCGGTTCTCCGTCAGCCGGTGAACATCATAGCCGTGTCCGATTCTGAAATTCGCCATGATTCCGTTCCTCCTCTGATTGCAGCTGCAAAAGTGCCTCTGCGATTGCAAAATCCTCCGGTGTGGTCAGCTTCAGATTGGAATAGGCGCCGGCTGTCATCGTGACCGTTCTGCCCAGCGCTTCGACCAGCTGACAGTCGTCGGTGTAGTCCTTTTCCTGCTCTGCGGCAAGCTGCATTGCCTGTTCATAGAGTTCACGTGCAAACACCTGCGGGGTCTGCGTCTGATAGAGTACAGAGCGGTCGGGCGTACCGGTGATGATTCCGTTTTTCACGGATTTGATTGTATCTTTCACCGGAACACCGAGTGTTGCGGCGCCGCTTTTCCGGGCAACCGAAATGACCTGTTCGATGTCCGCCGGACGAATCAGCGGCCGCGCACCGTCATGGATTGCAACATAATTGCAGGAAACCGGAATGAGCCGAAAACCGTTCCGGACACTTTCCTGCCGTGTTGCACCGCCGGCAGTCAGATGAACCGGAAGTGCCGGTTTCTCTGCGGACAGAATAGCCTGAAATGCAGGGAGATCCGCAGCTTTTGCAACAATCACAATCTCCGCAATGCTGTTACATTTGCAGAATGCAGAAAGCACATGCTGCAAAACCGTGCTCCCTCCGAGCGGATGCAGAATTTTATTGATGCCGCCCATTCTGGAGGCACTTCCGGCACAGACCAGCAGGGCAGCAGTATCTCTTCCCGTCACCACGTCAAATCACTCTAATCCGGGAACCATATTTCCGCAGCAGGCACAGAACAGTGCATCCGGTGCAAGCGGTTCTCCGCAGTTCGGGCAGACCATGGCAGGCGCCTGAGCCGGTTCCTTCGGTGTGATATCGTCCTGATTCTGTTTCGGAGAGTCATCGGTTTTCTTTTCCGGTTCATCGCTCCGTTCATTGATTTCATCCGCAGCATCCTTCAGCTCGGAGGGCGGAACATCAATCATTTCCGGCTCATTGTCCGGTTTCGCAGTGTTATCCTCTGCCGGTTCATCCGGCTGAGCCGGCTTTTCGGGCGTATTTACGGGCAAAGCGGGCTTTTGCGCGGCAAAGGGAGAAACAGCCGCTCCCGAAGCATTCAGCCGGTTCCCGCAGTTGGAGCAGAATACGCCTTCCGGATCGACCGGCTGCCCGCAGATCTGGCAGACAGCCTGCGGAACGACCGGTTCGGGAAGCTCCGGCGCCTTTGCACCGCAGGCAGAGCAGAAGCGTGCGGTGACTGCAACCGGGGCGCCGCATTCCGGACAAAGCTGCATGCCGAGCAGCAGATTCAGTTCTCTCTGCCGCTCCGCAGCAGATGCCTGAATCTGCGAAATATTCCGGATGATCTCCTGATAGGGGGCATCCGGATTGTCCTTGTTCTCCCGGTAGAATGTCTCGCCGAGATCTCTGTAGCATACATTCAGGTCATGTTCCATTGCCGCAATCTCTTTTTTCAGTCTGGATTTGTCTGCATATATTTTTGCGCTGTCGGATGCCTGCCGCATCGTCTTGGAGACAGAAGCTCTGAAGTTATCAAAAATAGCCATATCGCGTACCTCCGTAATCTGATATTTAGCTCATTATACCACACGCCGTTTGGTTTGTCAATAAACTGCTGCCGGATGCACCGGAGATATGTTTTTTTATTCTTTTTCCTGTCAAAATCTGCATGAACCGCTTGCTTTTTTGAAAGAAGTGTGCTATACTGATTATATATAGTGCCAAAAATCGGCACACAGATATGAGGAGGGGTTTTTATGGATTTGATTCGGAAGACTTGCCGCAGAACAGCGGCTGTCTTGCTCGCAGCGGTAACATCCGCCGCGGCTCTGCCGTGCACCGTCCCGCTGCAGGTGACTGCTGCCGGCGATTCGGCAGATGAGTTTAATTATGCGAAAGCACTGCAGTATTCCATCTATTTTTACGATGCCAATATGTGCGGAACGGAAGTCGGCGAGAACACACGTCTTTCCTACCGCGATGACTGCCACACCTATGACGCGCATGTCCCGATGGTACCTTGGGACGGCAATACGGAAGAGGGCGGCGGTACCAATCTCTCGCAGGAGTTCATGGACAAGTACAAGGACGTCCTTGATCCCGACGGCGACGGAACCATTGACGTTGCGGGCGGTATGCATGACGCCGGTGACCATGTCGAATTCGGTATGCCGGAAAACTATGCTGCCGCTACACTCGGCTGGGGTTACTATGAATTCCGTGATGCCTATGTCACGCTCGGTCAGGACGACCACATTGAAACAATTCTCCGCTACTTCAACGATTATCTGATGAAGTGTACCTTCCGCGACAAAAACGGAACGGTCATCGCGCACTGCTATCAGGTCGGTGAAGGCGGTATTGACCATGCTGTCTGGGAGGCACCGGAGGTTGACACGATGGTGCGCCCGGCTTACTTCCTGACCGCCGAGAAGCCGCAGACCGATTATGTTGTATCTGCGTGTGCTTCCCTTGCAATCAACTATCTCAATTTCAAGGACGATGATCCGGAATATGCTGCAAAGTGCCTTGACTATGCACTGGCTCTCTGGGATTTCGCCAATACCAATGAAAAGGAGCTCTCCGATAACGGAGACGGCCCCGGACGGTTCTATCAGTCAAGCAAGTGGGAGGATGACTACTGCTGGGCTGCCGCATGGCTTTACAGAGCGACCGGCGATGCCTCCGTATTCGATTACGCATATGAAATCTTCGATTACTATGCCGCCTCCGGCTGGGTATACTGCTGGAACGATATGTGGAGCGGCGCCTCAATCCTCTGGGCTGCAATCAATCAGGAGCATCCGGAGCTTGATATGGTAAACAAGATCAGAAAGGCTCAGGGTAAAAACGAGTATGTGTTTGATGATTTCTGGGACAATGACTGCGTCGGCAAGATGCTGAGCACATACAAGGCAAAGACGACCCCGCAGGGTCTGGTCTTCATCGACGTATGGGGAAGCTGCCGCTATGCGTCTGCATTTGCACTCTGCTGTGCCGTTTATGACAAATATCACAACGACGGAAAGCCGAGTGAGTGGAGCGAATTCGGCAAGCATCAGATCGACTATATTCTCGGTGACAACGATATTACCTATAAAGAAACCGCAGAACAGACAGTTCTTGCAGGCAGAAACGGCGAGCACGGCAAAAGAGTGTTCCTGTGCGGTTATGATGACACGTATTCTGTCATGAACCCGCATCACCGTGCAGCCTCCGGTCTCACAATGGCTGAGGATCCCCGTAAGCAGAAGCACACGCTCTGGGGCGCGCTCGCAGGCGGTCCGGACAGCGACGATGCACACAGCGACAGCACAAATGACTGGCGCGAGAATGAAGTGACGATTGACTACAATGCGGCATTCGTAGGTGCCTGCGCCGCAATGTATCAGTATTACGGCACACCGGATATGAAAATAACTGAGGACTTCCCGCCTGTCGAGCAGAGCAGCGAAGACGAGCAGAACGGCACCGGCTACTGGGTTGAAGCAATTGGTGTCGAGGATAAGAGCAGCGACGGCTCCGGCGCAACAAAGGTTTCTCTCAAGGTCTATTCCGGTCTTGCAAAGCCTTCAAAGGATATTACAGTCAGATATTACTACGATGCATCTGAAATCGGCGATCCGAGCATAGTGAAAGGCGAGATGCTCTACGATCAGGCATCTGTTGAAATCAAGGGTGCTTCCTCTGAGATCAGCGCACCGAAAAAATGGGATAAGATGGACAACATCTATTATGTTGAAATCAAGTGGAATGACTGTACCTTTGCGAACTCCGGAAAGAAATACCAGTTCAAGGTAGGATTCTACGGAAAGGGCTATACCGATTCTGAGACAAACAAATGGGTGTTCTATCAGTGGGATCCGACCAATGACTGGAGCTATCAGACGCTGAAACTTGGAAAGGATACGGACTTTTTCGCTGTGAGCGATCCGCCCGAGACGCTGAGCGAGAATCTTTGTGTTTATGACGGCGGTGTGCTGGTCGGCGGCATTGAGCCTGACGGCACTGTTCCGGAAACAGATACAAAACCCGATACTGAGACCACAACTACCACTACAAATCCTGAAAACACGCAAAGAATGCGCGGCGATGTAGACTGCGACAAGAAAGTCGATGTTCTGGATGCCGTACTGCTTGCGCGTGTCGCAGCAGAAGATACCAAATGCGGCGTAACGGAACAGGGCAAGATCAATGCGGAGTGCAACGATGACGGCAAAATCACAACAAGCGATCTGATTGCACTTCTGAAGCATCTTGCAGGAATCAAATTATTTAAGAACTGATTCGGAACGGTTGCCTGCTGCCGGCAAGGAATGCCGGCAGCAGGCATTTCATTATCTGAAAGGAGTGTATCAGCATGGATATTCAGGAAATCAGAGTGAAAGCATCAGCAGCAGGGCTGTTTCTGCCGGTGATTCCGGAGACTGATGCGTTGCAAACATCTGCCGATCTGCACGGTGTTACGCTGAAAAACAGAGCGGTTCTGCAAATGCGCGTACATTTTGATGCAGATGAAAACGGCGCGCCGACTGCGGAAACGACCGCACGCTATCTGAAAGCTGTCCGCGAAAAGGAATACGGTATTTTGTATCTGGAGCCTGCTGCGCTCAATGCAGATGCAAGAGCCGGAATCGGACAGATGATTCTGTCAAAGAGCAATACCGGTGCATTTTCAGCCCTTTGTGCGGCAATCAGAGATGCCTCCGTTCAGGCGCACGGCTCGGCTCCGGTCATCATCGCACTGCTCGATCATGCCGGACATAAAGCAATCGTTCCTGCCGCAGCGGAATGCTCTCCGACGCTGATCAGCGATGCGCCGCTTCTGACGGATCTTGATCTGACAAGGCTTGTCATTGCCTGCGGAGAAGCTGCCGCATCTGCTGAGCAGGCAGGAGCTTCCGGAATTGCGCTGAATGTCTGCGGACGGAATCTCTTCGGAGAAAGCCTTTCCGCATATCACCGCGAAGGCAAATTCGGCGGCGATTTTGATGACCGCAGCAGATTTGTCCGCGATTGCTATACTGCTATGAAAATGACGACCGAAAATGTCTTTTTCAGTATCCGTCTTTGTCTGAGCGACGGCATTCCGCAGCCGGATGGCTGGGGAATGACTGTCAGCGGAGATACGCCGGATATCTACGAAGCTTCGCTTCTGCTGAAAATTCTCCGCACGCTTTACGGCGTGGAACTGGTCTCCTGTGAGATCGGCATACCGGATATCAACTGGATGATGCAGCCGGAAGCGGAATCCGAAATGCTGCGGCTGAGCCGGCTCTGCACCTGTGTCGCAATGGTTGACAGCAATCTTCAGCAGAATGTGCAGTTGATTCTTCCGGAACTGGAGCATCAGACGATTCCGTTCCAAAACCTTGCAGCCGGCATGATTCAGGGCGAATTTGCGTCATTTGCAGGTTATCTGAAATAATGATACGGAAAGAAAGGATAATTCATGGCACTGGACGGAGCATTTTTGCACTGTATCAAAGGTGAACTCGAACCGCTGACCGGCAGCCGGATTGACCGGATTTATCAGCCTCTCCGCGATGAGCTGGTGATCTCTTTCCGCGGCAGAACCGGCACGGTGAAGGTGTTGTTTTCTGTTTCCGCAGATGCAGCACGCATTCATATCACGGACCGGACACCTGAAAACCCGCCGAAACCGCCGATGTTTTGTATGCTGCTTCGCAAGCATCTGAGCGGCGGAAAACTCGAAGCTGTTGAGCAGGACGGGCTGGAACGCATTCTCCGGCTGAAAATCCGAGCCAATAACGAAATGGGCGATTCCGTAGTTCTGACACTGGTCTGCGAGATCATGGGCAAATTCTCTAATGTCATTCTTGTAAATGAGTACGGAAAAATTGTAGACAGCCTGCGCCGGGTTGATGAGGAAATCTCCCGTGTTCGACTTGTCCTTCCGGCGCTGGAATATGCGCCGCCGCCGAGGGAACCGCGAATCTGCCTGACAGATACCGATGATGCGGAGATTCTTCGGATGCTTGCCGGGACAGAAAATATGACCTTCTCCAAAGCGATGATCCGGATCTTTGAAGGCATTTCCCCGATTGTCGCCCGCGAATGGGAATTTTTTACCGGAAAGGGCGAGCCTGTCAAAATGCCGCTGAATGACGATCAGCAAAGCCGGTTTCTGTTTGCCGTACATCAGACACAGGCTGCACTGCGTGACCCCGGAAAGCGGATTTACAGCACTCTGCGCACGAAGGAAGGCACCCTGAAGGATTTTTCGTTTATCCGGATTTCGCAGTACGGTTCGCTGATGATTTCGGCGGAATATGACTCTGCCGGCAAAACGCTGGATGTTTTTTATGAACAGCGTGACCGGAATAACCGGCTGCGGCAGCGTGCAAACGATCTGTTCCGGTTTCTGGCAAATACCTCCGAACGCATCAACAAGCGTATTGCCAACCAGCGTCAGGAACTTCTGGACTGTGAGGATATGGAGGAAAACCGGCGGCGGGGCGATCTGATCTCTGCCAATCTGTACCGCATTCAGCGCGGCGATTCCTGTTTTACCGCTGAAGACTTCTATCAGGAGGATGTCCCCACTGTCACGATTCCGCTGGATGTCCGTCTGACGCCGGCACAAAATGCGCAGCAGTATTATAAAAAATACCGCAAAGCCTGCACTGCTCGGAAAAAGCTGACCGGACTGATTGAAAAAGGGGAGCAGGAAGCAGAATACATCGACAGTATTTTCGAGGCGCTGACCAGAGCGGAATGCGATGCCGACATTGCACAGCTCCGTCTGGAACTGGTTGAGCAGGGATATCTGCGTGCCGGAAAAAGCAAAGAAAAGCCGCCGAAGCCGATGCAGCCGATTCATTTCCTTTCCTCAGACGGCTTTGATATTTATGTCGGCAGAAACAACAGGCAGAACGATCAGCTGACTTTGAAATTTGCCGAAAAAACGGATATCTGGCTGCACACGCAGGCTGTTCACGGTGCGCATGTCATTCTGGTCACCGCCGGAAAAACACCGCCTGACCGAACCGTAGAGGAGGCGGCAATGCTTGCGGCATATTTCAGTAAGGGCAGAGATTCGGCACAGGTCCGGGTTGATTACTGCCCTGCAAAATTTGTGAAAAAGCCCGCGGGCGCAAAGCCCGGAATGGTGATTTATACAAATTATCAGACTGCATTTATAACACCTGATGCGGAGCTTGTGCAGAAGCTGAGAACTGAATAACACAGAAGCCGCTGTATCGTTTGCCCGGTACAGCGGCTTTCAGCTTGTAGATAAATGTAGTTTTGCGAATTGCAGAGCAATTCGCTTAGGGACGCCCTCTATCGCAGGGCGCCCCTCTCGGCAAAACGATCCACCGGATCGTTTTGCACGATTCACCCTTGCGGAGCTCTTTATGGCAGGGAATTTCGCTGCCTGCGGGCATCGACCAGAGGGTTCCACCCTCTGGATACCCGCCAACTTTTGAAAAAGTTGGATCAAAACTTTTATAATGCGCTGCGCGAGTTTCTCTATAAACAAAGCCGCTGTATCGTTTGCCCGGTACAGCGGCTTTGTTGTTTTGAAAAATGAAATCAGCCCATGACCTTGACCATAACAGCCTTCTGTGCATGGAGACGGTTTTCTGCTTCATCGAAAATTTCGTTGGCATGTGCTTCAAACACTTCTGCCGTAATCTCTTCGCCGCGGTGTGCGGGCAGGCAGTGCTGCACCATGCAGTCAGCATGTGCGGCAGCCATTACTTCGTCATTGACCTGATAGCCGGCGAATGCAATTTTGCGCTTTTCGGCTTCACCTTCCTGACCCATAGAAGCCCAGACATCCGTGAAGATGACATCGGCGTTCTCAGCCGCAAGAACCGGCTGGTCGGTCATCGTAAAGCCGCCGTTTTCTTTTGCAAATTCCAGAACCTTTGCGTCCGGCTGATAATCCTTCGGGCAGGCGACCGAAACCTCCATGCCGACTTTCAGACCGCCGACAATCAGGGAATTAGCCATATTGTTTCCGTCACCGATGTAGCACATTTTCAGTCCGGTGAAGCTGCCCTTATATTCGCGAATGGTCATCAGGTCAGCCAGTACCTGACAGGGGTGACAGAAATCGGTCAGACCGTTGATGATCGGGATGCTGCCGTATTTGGCAAGATCCTCGACCTCCTGCTGCGCAAAGGTACGGATCATGATGCCGTCCAGATAGCGCGAGAGAACGCGTGCAGTATCCTGAACGGGCTCGCCCCTTCCGATCTGCATATCGTTTGCAGAGAGGAACAGCGGATATCCGCCGAGCTGGGTCATGCCGGTTTCAAAGGAAACGCGGGTACGGGTGGAGGCTTTCTGGAAAATCATGCCGAGCGTTTTTCCGGCGAGATGCGGATGCGGGATATTGTGCTTCCGCTCATATTTCAGCTGATCTGCCAGATTGAGCAGATCTGTGATTTCTGCTTCTGAAAGGTCAAGCATTTTCAGTAAATGTTTCATATCATTCTATCCTTTCCGTGTATCAGGCTTCGAGTACAGAGCGAAGAATCTTCAGTCCTGCATCCATTTCTTCTTTGGTAATTGTGAGCGGCGGGAGGAGGCGGAGCTTCTCTTTTGCGGTCAGAACCAGCAGACCTGCATCGTTTGCTGCCAGCATCACATCATGTGCATCTTTGGTTTTCAGGGTAATTCCGATCATCATGCCGATGCCGGAAAGCCCTGCAATCTCCGGAATCTTTTCCAGCTCTCCGCGGAGATATGCAGCTTTTTCTTTGACGGAATCAAGAAATCCCGGTGCGGTAATCTGATCGAGAACGGCACATCCGCCCGCACAGACAACCGGATTTCCGCCGAATGTCGAGCCGTGCGTGCCGGGTGTGATGACATACGCACATTTTTCATCTGCCATACAGACGCCGATCGGCAGACCGCCGCCGATTGCTTTTGCCAGTGTTGTGATATTGGCTTTGACACCGAACTGCTCCTGTGCAAGGAAGGTTCCGGTTCTGCCGCAGCCGGTCTGCACTTCGTCCGCAATCAGCAGAATATCCTGTTCCTCGCAGATCTTTGCGATTGCCTGCACATAATCTTTGTCCAGTGCGCAGACGCCGCCTTCTCCCTGAATCATCTCGATCATGATTGCACAAACCGTGCCGTCAAGCTTGGATTTCAGGTCATCGAGATCATTTGCCTTTGCAAATGCAAATCCGGTCGGGAACGGGTAGAAATACTGATGAAAGACCTCCTGACCGGTTGCGGCGAGGGTTTCCATCGTTCTGCCGTGGAAGCTGTTGACCAGTGTGATGATTGTTCCGCGGTTTTTGCCGTATTTGTCCGAGCTGTATTTCCGCGCAACTTTGATTGCGCATTCATTTGCCTCCGCGCCGGAATTGCCGAGGAATATCTTGGAAAAGCCGGTGACGGCGCAGAGCTTTTCGGCAAACTCCGCCTGCGGCTGTGTGTAATAGTAATTACAAGCGTGCTGGAGTTTTCTGACCTGACCGCAAACAGCTTCCGTCCATGCATCGTTGCACCAGCCGAGCACATTGCAGCCGATGCCGCTGCCCATGTCAATGTATGTTTTTCCGTTTTCATCCGTGCATGTGCAGTTTTTTCCCTGTGCCTCAACGAGCGGAATTCTGCCGAACGCATTCATCATGCACTGATCGGTTTTCTGAATCGTGTTCATTTTTTCTCCTCTTTGTTTTTTAGTATACGCTCAGGAACTGTGTTCCGACGCCTTCATTGCTGCAAATCTCCACGAGAATGGAGTGCGGAACTCTGCCGTCTATGATTACGGCTTTTTTGACGCCGCGTCGGATTGCTTCTACGCAGCAGTCGATTTTCGGAATCATGCCGCCGGAAATGATGCCCTGCCGCTTCAGGTTCTGCACCTCGCTGATGTTGACCGAAGGAATCAGTGTAGAGGGATCATCCTTATCGCGGAGCAGACCGGCGATATCCGTCATCAGAATCAGGTTTTCTGCGCCGAGTGCGGAAGCAATTGCAGCGGCAGCAGTGTCTGCATTGACATTGTAAACCTGACCGTCCGGACCGCAGGCAACTGTTGCAATGACCGGAACATATCCGTTGTCCAGTGCAGTCAGAATCGGCTTGGTATTGACGGCGGTAATCTCACCGACAAGGCCGAGATCGGGCTTGGATTCTTTCTTTTTCGCCTGAAGCAGAGCGCCGTCGATGCCGCTCAGACCGATTGCCTGACCGGAATGTCTGGTCAGATGCGAAACAAGCTCCTTATTGACCTTGCCTGCGAGTACCATGCGGACAACATCTGCTGTTTCCGCATCGGTATAGCGGAGTCCGCCGATGAACTTGCTCTCAATGTTAAGGCGGTGCAGCATATCACTGATTTCAGGGCCGCCGCCGTGAACCAGAACCACACGGATGCCGACCAGTGAAAGCAGGACGATATCGCTCATGACTGCTTCTTTCAGTGCTTCGTTTGTCATGGCATTTCCGCCGTATTTGACAACAATGATTTTCTGATTGTATCTCTGGATATACGGCAGCGCGTCAATCAAAACCTGAGAACGGATCTGGTTTGAGATGTTTTCGGGAAGTTCCATTTTCTGTAACATTTCAGATACTCCTTTTCTCAGCTTCTGTAATCGCCGTTGATTTTAACATAATCGTAGGTCAGGTCGCAGCCCCATGCAATAGCGGATGCATCGCCGCTGTTCAGGCAGATCAGCACCTGAATTTCATCCTCCAGCAGAATTTCCTTTGCTTCCTCCTCGGAGAACGGAACACCGAAGCCGTTTCTTGCAACGGCGATTCTGCCCTTTTCCGATGCCAGATCGACACTGACTTTCGAGATATCGAAGTCGCAGTCCGCATATCCCATTGCGCAGGCAATTCTGCCCCAGTTTGCGTCTGCGCCGAACATTGCTGCCTTAAAGAGGCTGGATTCGATGACACTTTTTGCAACAGTTTCCGCAATATCCTCGCTGTCGGCACCGGAAACGACACATTCAATCAGCTTGGTTGCGCCTTCTCCGTCCGCTGCGCACATTCTTGCAAGGTTGAGCATGACGGTATACAGGGCGCCTCTGAACGCGGCATAATCCTGATTTTCACATGTAATCTGTGTGTTGTCGGCAAGTCCGGATGCCAGAATACAGACCATATCGTTTGTGGACTGATCGCCGTCCACGGATACGCGGTTCAGCGTGACGCGGACAACATCGGACAGTGCCATTTGCAGCATTTCCGGCGAGATTGCGCAGTCTGTTGTTAAAAAGGTCAGTGTCGTTGCCATATTGGGGTGAATCATGCCGCTGCCCTTGAGCATTCCGCCGAGGCGGCAGATTTTTTTGCCTGCACGGAAGGAAACGGCAATCTCCTTTTCATGGGTATCGGTCGTCATAATCGCGTGCATAGCTTCGGTATTTCCGCGTGCGGAAAGACCGTCAACAAGTTCCGGAATCGCATTCGCGATCGGTTCAATCGGGAGAATCTGTCCGATGACACCGGTTGAGGCGACGATGACATCCTCCTTGCTGATATTCAGAGCCTGTGCAGCCAGCGCACACATGGCTCTTGCTTTCTTTTCGCCGTCTGCATTGCAGGTGTTGGCATTCACGGAATTAACGATGACAGCTTTTGCATAACCGTCCTTCAGATGCTCTTTGGTCACCAGAATCGGCGCGCCCTTGACCTTGTTCTGTGTATATACGGCGGCTGCGGCACATTTCCGGTCAGCAACAATCATTGCCAGATCATTCTTTTTCGGTGCCGAATCGTCATGTGCCGCGGCATTTGCGGCAAGATTCTGCTCCGAAATGCCGTCAGTCGGGAGTGCCTGATGCCTGAGTCCGCAGCAGACGCCGTTTGCGCGGAAACCGCGTGCGGCACAGACACCGCCTTCTACAAATTTATAATCCGGAAAGCTCTGTAGCTTCATCCTGTTTTTCTCCTTATTTTCAGATTAGTCCGGTCTCCTCCGGAGCTCCGGTCATGATATTAAAGCACTGGAGTGCGGCGCCGGAAGCGCCTTTGCCGAGGTTGTCAAGTCTTGCAGCGAGCAGAATCTGTTCCTCATTGCCGCAGACAAAGACTTCCAGCAGATTGGTTCCGGCGAGCGTATTTGCGGGCAGAAATCCGTTTTCCAGCACATCGGCGCCCTGCAATGCACGAACCTTCACAAACTGTTCGCCGGCATAGTGTTTTGTGAACATAGCGTGGATTTCCTCGGCGGAAGGTGTGCCGTTCAGCAGGCGGCGGTGCAGCGGAACCGAAACGACCATTCCGGCATAATAATCGCATACGAGCGGATTAAACACCGGCGGATAGGTCAGACCGGAGATTTTCTGCATTTCCGGCAGATGCTTGTGCTTCAGACCGAGCGCATACTGCCGCGGGCTGTTGAAGTCCTCCGGTTTTTCATCGGACTCATAAACCGCAATTGCATTTTTGCCTGCACCGCTGTAACCGGAAACCGCATGACAGGTAACCGGATAATCAGCCGGCATCATACCGCTCTGAACCATCGGATAAACCAGAGCGGCAAATCCGGAGGCATAGCATCCGGGAACTGCAACGCGGGAGGCTGTCCGGATTTTTTCGCGGTGTTCCGGGGAAAGCTCCGGAAAACCGTATGCCCAGTCCGGATTGGTTCTGTGAGCCGTAGAGGCATCAATGATTCTGGTATCCGGATTGCTGACAAAGGAAACCGCTTCGATCGAAGCCGCGTCCGGCAGACAGAGGAAGGTAATGTCGGATGCATTGATGAGCCGCGCACGTTCGTCATTGTCACGGTGCTTTTCCGGCGCGATGGTCAGCAGTTCGATATCCGGTCTGTTTTTGATTCTGTCAAACAGTTTCAGGCCGGTTGTACCTGCCTGCCCGTCAATATACACCTTTGTAGTTTTCATTTTCTTCTTCCTCCCGTTCCTTCTTTTCCTTGCGGTAGAAATGGACGCAGTTCCATACACATGCCGCGATAAATATGACAGCCGACCAGATGCGTACCGTTGTCCATGAGATTCCCTCGAATTTGAACAGCATAATCAGAATGCCGGCAAGCCAGATCAGGAATGCAACAAAGCATACCACGAACATATATATATATTTCATATACAGAGTTCCTCAATTGCAGCCTTTGCTGCGGCAAGCTGCTCCCGAACGGCGGAAGCAGACGGACCGCCTTCGGAAATTCTGCCGTTCAGACAGGTTTCCAGCGCAATAGCCTGATATATGTCCGAATCAAACAGTTCGGATGCCTCTTTGTATGCGGCAAGCGAAAGAGTTTCCAGTGTCAGATGATCGGAAATGCACTTTGCGACGAGTGTTCCGGTAATTTTATACGCATCGCGGAAGGGGAGTCCCTTTTTCACGAGATAGTCCGCGCAGTCTGTTGCGTTGATGAAGCCCTGTGCGGCAGCAGCTCTCATGCGATCTTTGTTGACGCGCATCGTAGCGAGCATCGGGTCAAATGTTTTCAGGCAGAGTTTTGCCTGGTCAATCGCGTCGAAGATTGCTTCCTTGTCCTCCTGCATATCCTTATTGTATGCAAGCGGAAGTCCTTTCAGCATCGAAAGCAAAGTTGTCAGGTCGCCGATCACTCTGCCGGTCTTGCCGCGGATCAGCTCGGTGACATCCGGATTCTTTTTCTGCGGCATGATCGAGGAGCCGGTCGCATAAGCGTCGTCCAGCTCGATGAACTTGAATTCCCACGAGCACCATAGAATGATCTCCTCCGAGAAGCGGGAAAGATGCACCATCAGCAGAGAGAGCGCATTGGCAAGCTCGGCACAGAAATCACGGTCGGAAACGGCATCCAGAGAATTCGGAACCGGCGCAGTAAAGCCGAGCAGTTCCGCAGTTTGTTTCCGGTTGATCGGGTAGGTAGTACCGGCAAGAGCGCCGGCACCGAGCGGGCAGTAATTCATGCGTTTCACGGTATCGGTCAGTCTGCCGTCGTCGCGCAGCAGCATCCAGACATAAGCCAGAAGATGATGTGCGAGCGTAACGGGCTGCGCGCGCTGCAAGTGCGTATAGCCCGGCATGATTGTTTCCGTGTGCTGTTCCGCGATCTTTACCAGTGTCCGGAGCAGTGCATGGAGCAGCTTCCGGATCTCTGCAATCTCATCGCGCAGAATCAGACGGACATCCAATGCAACCTGATCGTTCCGGGAACGGGCGGTATGCAGCCGTTTTCCGGCATCTCCGATTCGCTTGGTCAGTTCTGCCTCGACAAACATATGGATGTCTTCCGCGGTCGGGTCCATCAGCAGCTCGCCGGAATCGAGATCTGCGAGAATGCCTTTCAGTCCGGCAATAATTTTCTGTGCATCATCTTGCGGAATGATACCGCAGTCAGAGAGCATGGTTGCGTGTGCGATGCTGCCGCGGATATCCTGCCGGTACATTCTGCCGTCAAAGGAGATCGAGGAATTGAACGCATTGACTGTTTCATCGACCTCTTTTGAAAATCTGCCTGCCCACATTTTTGCCATAATCAGTATCCTTTCGTTATCTGCCGTACAATTTTCCGCACAGTGCCTTTTTATTCTCCGGCATTATGCGCCGCGTGTGAAAAACAGAGAGGGCGACCTGCGAAAGCCGCCCGTTCTGTCTGAATTGGTGATCGGATTACTTGCCGCGCTTCTGGTTGAGTTTCGCTCTGACCTTGATCGGGAGACCGTACAGATTGATGAATCCTGCGGAATCCTTCTGATCGTAGACATCGTCCTCATCAAATGTAGCGACCTCCTCATCATAGAGGGTGTCGGGTGAAGTAAGCCCAGCGGTAATGATATTGCCCTTGTAGAGCTTCAGCTTGACGGTACCGTTGACGTTCTGCTGTGTGCTGTCAACGAATGCGTCAAGTGCTTCACGCAGCGGAGTGAACCACTGACCGTTGTATACAAGGTCTGCATACTGATGAGAGAGCTGTTCCTTGACTCTTGCAGTCTGCTTGTCAAGTGTGATGGTTTCCAGTGCAGCATGTGCATAGTAGAGGATGGTACCGCCGGGGGTTTCATAGACGCCGCGGCTCTTCATGCCGACCAGACGGTTTTCGACGATATCGGTGATGCCGATGCCGTTCTTTCCGCCGAGCTCATTGAGCTTCCGTACAATATCGCTGCCCTTCATTTTTACGCCGTCCACGGCGACCGGAACGCCCTTTTCAAAGTCGATGGTCACATAAGTCGGCTGATCGGGAGCCTGCTCCGGAGAGACACCGAGCTCCAGGAAGCCGGGCTTATTGTACTGCGGCTCATTTGCCGGATCTTCGAGATCGAGACCTTCATGGGAGATGTGCCAGAGGTTTTTATCCTTGGAATAGTTGGTTTCGCGGGAAATTTTCAGAGGAATGTTGTGTGCCTCTGCGTAGTCGATTTCCTCATCGCGGGATTTGATATCCCAGATGCGCCACGGGGCGATAATTTTCATATCCGGGCAGAAAGCTTTGATTGTCAGCTCAAACCGAACCTGGTCATTGCCTTTGCCTGTGCAGCCGTGGCAGATTGCATCTGCGCCCTCTTTCATGGCGATTTCCGCAATTCTCTTTGCGATAATCGGTCTTGCAAAGGATGTGCCGAGGAGGTATTTTCCTTCGTAGACGGCACCGGCTTTGACAGTCGGAAAGACATAATCAGTAATGAATTCATCCGTCAGATCTTCGATATACAGCTTGGAAGCACCGGTTTTCAGCGCCTTTTCCTCCAGACCGTCCAGCTCGGTTCCCTGTCCGACATCGCCGGAAACTGCGATGACTTCACAGCCCGGATAGGTTTCCTTCAGCCACGGGATGATAATAGAGGTATCCAGACCGCCGGAGTATGCCAGTACGATTTTCTTCGGAATTTTAGTTTCTGCCATGATAAATGTTCTTCCTTTCTGAATCAGGCTTGCAGCCTGTAAGATACGATATCATTATACACCGATTTGAAAATTTGTCAAGCGAAAAAGCCTGAAAAATGAATAATCCGGAAATATTCATGCATAATATACACAAAATTGCTTATATAAACGAATATTATACATTACCAACCTTTATAGAAATCCTGTGTACCGTAATATCCGTAGTGGGAATCCGCATTGTAAGCGAACCCGACGCCGATATACTCAAATCCGGGATTCAGCAGATTTTTTCTGTGACCGGATTCGGAATTGTACCAGCCGTTCAGAGCGGCGAACGGATCGGTATAGCCGCAGTCAATGTTCTCAGCGCATCCGGACCAGTCAATTCCTGCATTGGTCAGGCGGGCAGAGAATTTGCTGCCGTCCAGACTGTTATGTTCAAAGAAATCGTGATCCGCCATTTCCCGGCTGTGAGCCAATGCGACCTTGGCGAGTTCCTCATCCCACTGGTACGGCGGAAGCCCGTTGATTGCGCGGATTCCGTTGACACCGTAATAATTGAGCTTAGAAAGAACGCTGAAATTGTTTTTGTCTGCGACATAATTGAACCGGATAGAGTAGCCGTTTTTGATGACCAGAACCGCGTACAGCGTTCCTTCGCCTTCGGTTTGCTTGTCAATATATTCGACGATCTGGTAGCCTTCCGGCGCGGTATAGGTGCTGCCGAATGCGTAATAACCGATCAGCAGATCATTTGCGGAAATCGCGATCAGCGTATTGGCAGGATCGTCCGAATAGACGGCAAATGTCATGTTGCAGGACTGATACTGCACGGTCAGCATTTCATTCGGTTCTTTGGCTCCGGTCAGCACCGACATCGAAACATCCAGCGGATAGGCTCTGGAATCCACGGTCAGATCGGAGGAACCGCTCTGACCGGGCGTTGTGGAAGTTTCATCAGTTACCGTAGTTTCTGTTGTTGTAACGGTTGTTTCCGTGAGTGTAGTAGTTGCTGCGGTCGTTTCAGCGGTTGTTTCTTCGGGGTATTTGATCGGCTGCGGCATCGGCAGAAAGCCTGCAAGCTGACGGAGCAAATGTGTCAGGTCATGAAAGGAGACTGTTCCGTTCCGGTCAACGTCTGCATTCAGCTTGCTTTTGTCAGTGATCTCAAGCGAAGTATCTTCTGCGCAGACACGGGCAAGCATCACGCCGTCCTTGATATCGACTGCACTGTCCAGCGTGAGATCTCCGGGATAGATTTTGACCGCGGCGGTTTTTTGGGCGGCAGTCATGACAGACCGGGCTGCCATGCCGCCGAGGAAAACTGCGGCAGCACATAATGCGTATTTCTGGAACCGTTTCCGTTTCATACTAACACCCCTTTCGGTTCCGGTTTCTGTCATTCGGTTATTCGACCGCTTTGAGGGAGCCTGCCATGTCAATATTTCTGAGCCTGCGTCTCAGGATCAGATTGATTAAGAGGGTAAAGCCGATTGTAACGGCTGCGGCACATGCGAAGCAATACCACGGGATATCCGGTGCAAACATTACCACATCCACCTCTGCTGTTTTGACAACATAGCGGCAGAGGAAAATGCCGGCAATCAGTCCGCAGACCATGCCGCAGACGGATGATACAATGTTTTCGCGGAAAATATAAGAATAAACTTCTCTGTCATAGTATCCGAGCACCTTGATTGTGGCAAGCTCGCGTTTCCGTTCGATGATATTGATATTTGCGAGGTTATACAGAACAGCGAATGCCAGCAGACCGGAGGATACTATAACCAGAATGACGACATATCCCAGCGCTCGGACAAGCTTGCGGAAGCTGTTCCCGCTGTTTGATGTAAACTCCAGCCGCTGAACAGTATCGTCCTGCAAAACGGTTTCTGCAAAAGCATTCTCGTCGGTGCCGCTCTTCAGATTGGCATAGAAACAATTTGTGCGGTATTCTCCGAACAGCTTCTCATAGAGAGCTGGTGTCATGAAAACGCGGTTAAAGGCGTAATTTTCCATGACGGCTTTGACGCGGACAGCCTGCGAAGCGTCCGACAGTTCCAGGGAACCGCCGGTCTCGATATCCAGAAGCTCTGCAAGCTTTTCGTTTATGATAATGCTGTTGTCGTCCAGCGTACAGGCTTCGTGTGTTTTCCGGTTCCGGAGATTGATGAACTTTGAGAAATCCTCCGGTTTTTCCGGAACCGTGACGGTTACTTCATAGCTTTTGCTGCCGACTTTTGCGGTTGCAGTTTTGGTAAGCCCGTACTGATATTCCGTGACCCATTCGCTTTCCGAAAGCGTCTGATTCAGGATGCCGGACTGTTCGGCATTTTCATTATACAGACCGAAAGCATCGTATGTAAAAACCTCTCCGTACTGTAAATCGACAATCAAAGAAACGGAATGGTACAGTCCGAAGCCGGTGAGCAGCAGTGCGGTGCAACCGCAGATGCCGATGACGGTCATCAGGAATCTGCTGCGGTAGCGGAAGATATTCCGCAGTGTGATTTTTACGCGGAACCTGAATTTTGACCAGAGCCCCGTCCATCTTTCCAGCAGAATCCGCTTTCCTTTTTTCGGCGGTCTTGGCCGCATGAGAGATGCGGGCGATTCGTGCAGTGTGGTGTAACATGCCAGCATCGCGGAGACGCCGGTGCAGAGGAGAGCAGCGGCGAGGCAGCCGAGTGCATATCCCCAGTGATACGGGCAGGAAATCTCCGGATAGTGATACATAATCTTGTAGCAGGTGAAGATGACCCGCGGGAATACCTGAAAACCGACTGCGGTACCTGCTGCGGTTCCGAGAACGCTCGTGAGAACCGCATAGAGCAGAAACTGTCCGGAAACGGTCGGAACGGAATAGCCCAGCGCTTTGCATGTGCCGATTTCCGTCCGCTGTTCTTCAACCATTCTCGTCATGGTTGTCAGGCAGACCAGTGCTGCAACCAGCAGGAAGAATGCCGGAAAGATCCGTGCGATGCGGTCTACCCGTTCCGCATCCTGCTCATAGCTGCTCCAGCCGGGGTTGGCATTGCGGTCCAGCACATACCACTTAATGCTGTCGGAGACAGATTCAAGCTGTGCGGCGGTTGCTGTGTATGCAAGCTCTCCTTCTTCAAGCATCAGCTTGGTTTGCAGCAGGGACTCCCGTTTTTCGCGGTCCAGCGTATCAATCTCCTGCTGTGTATCCTGATAGGTTTTTTCCGCAGCCGAATATGCTTCTTCCTGCGCATCGAGTGTTTCTTTTTCGGAAGCAAGTATTTCTTCTTTGAACGTAATCGTGTGGCGGAAGGCTTCGAGTGCATTTCTGCCGTAGGAATCCTTGCTCAGGTTGTCCTCTGCTTCTCTGATTTGAGTTTGCAGCTCTGACTTGCATTTAACCAGATAATTTCTGATTACGACCTCAAGGTTTTCTTTTTCATCGGATCGGACCGGTGCCTGAAAGAATTCGGTCAGCGAGCCGGTTAAATCAAATTCCTCCGAATCGAACGGCTTCATCTGGTCGATCATGCTCTGAATATCGTCCGTAAAAGGAGCGGTGATGCTGCTGTGCCGGTATCCGCTCAGGATTCCGCTCAGCCGGTCGATCTGCTCAATCTGTTCGTTCATGCGGTCGATTGTGCCGTTTGCCGCCTGCTCCTTTGCGGTAACTGTTTTTTCCTGTCTGTCAAAGCTTTCCTTCTGCTCCAGATAATCCTTTTCATGTTCTTCATACGCAGCTTTTGCCTTATCCAGTTCTGCTTTCGCAGAATCCAGTTCCAGTTTTAGCTGCGCAGCTGTTTTTTTGCCTTCGGAAAGCTTCTGTTCAAGCTCCTTGGAGGCTTTCTCATAGCTCATCCATCCGCTGTCCAGCTCGGAGCGGGATTCTTTGAGCTCTTCCTCGGTATCCTGCCGGATCTGTTCGGCGCGTGCGGCGGAAAGCGCGGGAACACTCTGCAAAAGGGAATCGGTTTCTTCCGCAATGATTTTGCGGTAGCGTCCGGAATAGCTGTCGGTTTCCGCTGTTTTCGTCAGTGTCAGGAAAACGTCGGTATAGACTTCCGAAGAAAAAGCGGATGCGGGAACCAGCAAATAGGAATCTACGATTCCGTTTCCGACGGTTGTGGTACCGC
This sequence comes from Oscillospiraceae bacterium, assembly GCA_017518255.1. Taxonomy (GTDB): domain Bacteria; phylum Bacillota; class Clostridia; order Oscillospirales; family Ruminococcaceae; genus Firm-04. The sequence goes on along the minus strand of JAFWVK010000040.1, from coordinate 145,816 downwards.
GCTGGAAATCGGTAAACATGGACCAGTCCGCTTTTCCGACTGCCGTGAATTCCGTTTCCGAAAGGATGCTGCTTTCGGGATCAACGGTTTTAATTGTCAGCTTGTCCCCGATATGAAACACATCGGGCGTGTTGACTTCAATCAGGCATTCATCCGGCTTTTCGGGCAGTCTGCCTTCCGTAACAACGGGAAGATTGATCTGATTGCCGGCTTTCGCCGCATTTTCTGGAATGCTGAAAATATGAACAATTTCATCGGATGTCTGCTCTGAGACTTTCAGGCAGTCAATTTCCGAATATCCTCCGTAAAGCTGCGCGATTTCGGGACGCTCCGCGATGGCGTGCAAATCGTCTTCACAGAATCCGACATTGGATTTGAGATGCAGATCCATGAGACGGGTTTCGCGGTAATACTGTTCCGCAGAAGCCTTCATATCATCGCTGGTGACTTTCAGTCCGGCAAAGAATCCGGTACTGATTGCAATGATGCCGAACAGGGCAAGAAACCGCTCTTTTGACCGGAATGCCGTGCGGAATGTATTGCGCAGCAGGGTACGGTTTGTTTTTGACACGGGTGAACCGCCTCCTCTCGTTCCGCTGTCACCATTCAATCTCCGAAACCGGAACCGGTTCGTTCTGCATGATGATATCCGATACTTTTCCGCCGCGGAGTTCAATGACTCTGTCAGCCGCCGGAATCAGAGCGCGGTTATGGGTAATCACGACAACGGTCATGCCGTCGTTCCGGCAGCAGTCCTGCAAAAGCTGAAGGACCGTCTTGCCGGTTGTGTAGTCCAGAGCACCCGTTGGCTCGTCGCAGAGCAAAAGCTTGGGCTGTTTGACCAGTGCGCGCGCAATTGAGACACGCTGCTGCTCGCCGCCGGAGAGCTGAGAGGGAAAATGTGCAGCTCTGTCATCCAGTCCCACCTTGTTCAGCATTTCTGCGGGAGAAACCGCCGCTTTGCTGATATCGGCTGCCAGTTCAATATTTTCCTGCGCCGTCAGATTCTGCACAAGATTGTAGAACTGAAAGACGAATCCGATATCTTCCCGGCGGTACTGTGTCAGTTCACGGGCGGTAAAGCCGTCAATCCGCTTTCCGTCAACCGTGATTTCGCCGGCATCGCACTGATCCATTCCTCCGAGCAGATTCAGTACGGTTGTTTTTCCGGCACCGGAAGGTCCGACGATTACGACAAATTCACCCTTTTCGATTTCAAAGCTGATATGATCTGCCGCACACACGGAGATTTCATCCGATCTGTAAGTTTTACATACATTTGTGAGTGTTACGAATGCCACGTTTTACTGTTCCTTTCCGTTTTCCGCCTCCGGGTGATAGACCATGATATCCGGAAGCAGGCGATATTTTTGGTTATAGTCCAGTCCCCAGCCGATGACAAACAGATCTTCGATTTCAAAGCCGGTATAGTCGGGAATTACCAGATCTTTCAGCTGAGGATATCTGCGCGAGGGTTTATCGAGCATTGTGCAGATTCTGATGTCTGCGGCACCCTTGTCGGTAAAATTCTGCATGACAGTGTGCATCGTCTGACCGGTATCCACAATATCTTCCACGATCAGGACATGTCTTCCGCGCACGTCAATGTTTTCGCCGAGATCAAAAATCGGTGAACCGGCAGGGCGGATTCCCTGATAGGAATGCACCTTCAGAAAATTGATTTCACACGGGACAGTCAGTTCGCGGACAAGATCCGCTGAAAAGAAAACGGCACCGGAGAGCGTACAGAGCAAAAGCAGCGGGCTTTCAGCTGTAATGCCGGCATAATCGGCGGAAATTTCTGCTGCAAGCTCCCGGATGCGGCTGCGGACTTCTGCACCGGATTTCAGAATCGTAAACTGCTCATTCATTTGCATTTCACATATCCTTTCGTCATTTTCGGCAATCGGAATGCTGTTGCCCCAGACAAAATTATTATAGCATATTTCACTATAAATGTCAATGGTTAACATGAATTTTTCTGTGCATGATGTACGCTCTGTTGCATTTATCGAGAGTTTAACTATCAGTATTATTTGCAGTGTACTGTTTCCGTACTTGACAAAGACGGTAAAACGTGATAGAATAGGTTCACATCGGGGTGTAGCGCAGTTGGTAGCGCGCCTGCTTTGGGAGCAGGATGCCGCAGGTTCAAATCCTGTCACTCCGATTTCAGAGAAGCACCGTGTTTACGATACATTCGTATTGCGGTGCTTTTTATTAAGATGTCCGGAAGTAAAATTACGGAATGCATGGAGGAATTATCCGATGAAAAAACGCTTTCTCATCTGCGGAACGATTGCCTTGCTGGCAGCTGCTTCTATTGTATTCACGGCGTGCGGCAGGAAAAAGGATGTCAGCACCGATGCCGCCGGAAACCGCATACAGGTTTATTCGCCGCAGTCGGGACTGCCTGTCGGCAGAACGGCATATCATTCCGAAAGCAATACGCTCTGGTGCTCCCTTTCGGGCAGCGGAATTGATTTTCTCTTTTACGGTACGGAGTGCGCGGCAGAGCTGAAAGCGGATTCTTCCTATTCAGGCGGTGCCGATACGGCAGCACGTTATGCGGTTTATGTGAACGGCAGCCGCACTGAAACGGATCAGCTGACGGAAGCGGAGCGTACACTGAAAATTTCAAATCCCGGAGCGGCTGCGGATGCCTGTTCTGTCCGGATTGTCAAGTTGTCTGAATCTGCACAGTCTGCGCTCGGCATCGGCAATCTGACGGTTACGGTTCCGAAAGAGGTTTATAAAGATCACGGCGATAAAAGCCTGATTCCTGCCGAACCGAAGGAGCATCTGATTGAATTTATCGGCGATTCCATTACCTGCGGTTACGGTGTGGACGGCGAATACAATGTTGACAGATTCCAGACGGCAAATGAAGATGCAACAAAGGCGTATGCCGTTCGCACGGCGGAAAAGCTCGGAACCGATTACAGTCTTGTCTGTTACAGCGGCCACGGCATTCTCTCCGGTTATACTTCCGGAGGCTCTCTGAATAACAGAGATCTTGTTCCGCCTTACTATGAACTCTGCGGACATTCGTATGCCGCGCTGCCCGAAGGCGGAAAGATTCAGGACGACAAATGGGATTTCTCCAGACTGCCTGACCTGATCGTCATCAATCTGGGCACAAACGACTCCTCCTATACCGGAACGGATACGGAAAAAATGAAGAAGTTTGCTGCTGCATATGTTGATTTCCTGAAGCAGATCCGGGAGAAAAATCCGGATGCGCCGATTCTCTGCTCGCTGGGCATTATGGGTACAACGCTCTGCGATGCAATTGACCTTGCGGTTCTCAATTATCAGCAGGAGACCGGAGACAGGAATATTGCCGCACTGCGTTTTGATATGCAGTCGGATAAAGACGGTCTTGCCGTAGACTGGCACCCCTCTGCCGCTACTTATGAAAAGGCATCGGATAAGCTCAGTGCTTATATCCGGGAGTGGCTGAACTGGTGAACTGCGGAATTGTGCTGTATATCCGTTTTTACGGATATACAGCATTTTTGCGTTTATCCGCAGGATTTTTGGTCAAACTTATAAAACGGTTCTCAGCGCTTGCGTTTTTCTTTCGGATTCGCTATAATAGAAGTATTCTTGTATGATAGGAGAAGTCTGCATGGAGAATGCTTTTCTGATGCCGGATGAGCTGAAAGACCGGTTATGTTCCGGGGTGTTTGATGCCGTGCTGAAAAGGATATACAGCATTGAAACGGAACAGACCGAGCCGTACCGCCGGCGGATTCTCTCTGCGGTTGATGCATTTACCGTAAAATACGGCGAACAGCCGGTTCGCGTTTTTTCGGTTTCCGGCAGAACGGAACTCGGCGGCAATCATACCGATCATCAGCACGGCTGCGTGCTGGCAGGCGGGATCAGTCTGGATATCATCGCGGTTGCCGCAAGGACAGATGACGGAATGATGCGGATTCAGTCAGAGGGGTATCCGGAGACTGTTCTTCCGGCAGATGACCTCGAAATTCATGACGGCGAGGCGGGAACCTCTGCTTCGCTCCTGCGCGGGACAGCTGCAAGATTTGCGGAACTCGGATACCGGCCGGGCGGATTCTGCGCTTATATGATTTCAGATGTGCAGAAAGGGAGCGGCCTTTCGTCTTCCGCCGCCTTCGAGGTGATGATCGGAACAATTTGCAGCGATTTCTTTGCAGGCGGCGCGTTTTCACCCGCTGAGCTTGCAATGATTGCGCAGTATGCGGAAAATGTTTACTTCGGAAAGCCCTGCGGTCTGATGGATCAGATGGCGTGTGCCCTCGGCGGCGTGACCGCAATTGATTTTGCCGATCCGCAGAACCCGAAGTGGGAGCAGCTTGACCTGAATCTTCCTGCGGAGGGATATGTGCTCTGTATCATTGATTCCGGAGCCGATCATGCTGATTTGACAGAAGAATATGCGGCGGTACCTGCGGAGATGAAGACGGTTGCGGCGGAACTTGGCTGCGAAGTACTGCGGGATACCGACGAGGAGCTTTTCTGGAGCGGGATTTCCCGGCTGCGGAGCCGGTGCGGTGACCGTGCGGTTCTCCGTGCCGTGCATTTTTACAGCGAAAACAAACGGGTACGGAAGCAGGCTGAAGCGCTGCGGGAGGGACGTTTTTCCGATTATCTCGCACTGGTTTCGGAGTCGGGAAGGTCATCTACTTGTGCCCTTCAGAATATTTTTGCAGCCGGAAGCACGAATCGGCAGGCGGTTGCCGTTGCACTGGCGCTCTGTGAGAAGCTGCTTGACGGTTCGGGTGCATTCCGCGTTCACGGCGGCGGCTTTGCCGGAACCGTTCAGGCTTATGTACCTGCCGGCTGTGCGGAAGATTTCCGGCGGCAGGCGGATGCCGTGTTCGGGGCGGGTGCCTGTCAGGTGCTTCGGATCCGCAACTGCGGAGCCTGTGCGCTCTGGGAAGGAGAGACAGTATGCTCTTAAAGCAACTGAAAGCGGAAACGGAAGGGAAGCGCGTGCTGCTGCTTGGCTACGGCAGAGAGGGCAGGGCGCTTTGCAGACGGCTGATGCAGATTAGCGGATTTGCCGCGCTCGGCATCGCCGACGCCAATCCGGTCAGCGATGCGCCGGAATGTGCAGAACTGCATATCGGCGAAGATTATCAGGATGCAATGGCACAGTACGATATTGTGTTCAAAAGTCCCGGAATTGTTCTGACGGAAGGGCATAAACCCGGTCAGCTCAGATGCCTCGTGACCTCTCTGACAGAGCTTTTCCTCTCTGCATACCGCAGCCAGTGCATCGGCATTACCGGTACAAAGGGCAAGTCCACAACCTCCGCTCTGCTTTACCATGTTCTGCAAACTGCGGGAGTTCCATCGGTTCTCGGCGGGAATATCGGCATTCCGACTGCGGATCTCTATGAACAGATTACGCCGGAAACCGTGATTGTCATGGAAACAGGCGTGCATCAGCTTGAATATAACCATGTTTCCCCGAAAACGGCGGTGTTCCTGAATTTGTATGAGGAACATCTCGACCATTACGGAACATTTGAATACTACGCTTACTGCAAGGAGAATATCTACCGGAATCAGCAGGAGGGAGATATTCTGATCTGCGGTCAGAAAGGGCTTCCTGTTCCGGGAGACTGCCGTGCGCAAATTCTCCGCCTTGAAATGGATAACCCGGAGGCGGATGTTTCGCTGCTGCACGGAAATACTGTTTTTTACCGCGGTGAAACGCTCAGACTGCCGGATGACATGGCACTGACAGGCGTTCATAACCGATATAACTGCGCTGTCGTATATGCGCTTGCGAAACGGATGGGTGTTTTCGATGCCGATATTCTGCGCGGAATACAGAGCTTTCAGCCGCTTCCGCACAGGCTTTCCCCGATCGGAACCTTTCACGGAATCCGCTGGTACGACGACTCGATTTCCACTGCGTGCGAGACCTGTATTCAGGCACTGAGCAGTCTTCCGGATACCGATACCGTGCTGATCGGCGGTATGGACAGAGGCATTTCTTATCAGCCTCTTCTGGATTATCTTGTGACATCTCCGGTTCCGCATATCATCCTGATGTCGGATTCCGGCAAACGGATTTACCGCGAAGCGCCGGATGCGCTTCTTCCGCGGCTGACCTATGCCGACGGTCTGCCGGAAGCTGTAAAACAGGCGAAAAAACTGACACAAAAAGGGAAAATCTGTCTGCTTTCACCGGCAGCGGCAAGTTATAATGTCTATCGGAATTTTGAAAAACGCGGTGAGCATTTCCGTCAGCTTGCCGAAGAATAACGAACGGAGGTCGCATATTTTGAAAACGGTTTATCTTGTTGTTCCCTGCTATAACGAAGAGGAGGTTCTGCCCGAAACGGCAAAGCGCCTGAACAGAAAAATGAAGACGCTGAAAAGAGACGGCATCATCACCGAGGACAGCAGAGTGGTGTTTGTGGATGACGGCTCCAAGGACAGAACATGGAAAATCATCTCCAAGCTGCATCAGAAGCTGCCGCAGATGTTTGACGGCGTGAAGCTTTCCCGGAATGAGGGACATCAGAATGCGCTGTATGCCGGACTGATGCAGGTAAAGGATCACTGTGATGCCGCGATTTCTCTCGATGCGGATTTGCAGGACGATATAGAAGCAATCGACGAGATGATTCAGTATTTTGAGGAGGGAACCGACATTGTGTACGGTGTCCGCAGTCAGCGGGATACCGACACCTTCTTCAAACGGACAACCGCACGCAGCTTTTATAAGCTGATGAAGCGCATGGGCGTCGAAATGGTCGAGGATCATGCGGATTACAGACTGATGAGCCGCAGGGCGCTGGAGGGGCTTTCCGAATTCCGTGAGGTCAACCTGTTCCTGCGCGGCATGGTTCCGATGATCGGCTATCCGACCGCAGAGGTATACTACGAACGCGGCGAGCGTTTCGCCGGTGAATCAAAGTATCCGCTGCGCAAAATGATTTCTTTTGCGGCACAGGGCATTACGTCGCTCTCGGTCAAGCCGATCCGCCTGATTACTTCAATCGGCATCGGGATCTTTTTCACGAGCTTCCTGATTCTGCTCTATTCTCTGATCCGGCATATTACCGGCCATACGGTCGCCGGCTGGACTTCCACGGTCTTTTCCATCTGGGCGATCGGCGGGCTTCAGCTTCTCGCTATCGGAATCATCGGCGAGTATATCGGCAAAATCTATCTGGAAACCAAAGCGCGTCCGAAATATCTGATTGAATCATGGCTGCATGATGAGGCGGAAGAACCCGAAACGGACGAGCCGGAAGAATCGTAAGCGCAGTTTTCTGCTTTTTTTCCGGAATACTATTGACAAATTGCGCAAGATATAGTAAACTGAAAGAGTATGGAATCACACAGATAGGGCTGTCGTTCCGTGACTGTGTCATTGCCAAGTAAAGATAAAGGCGGTTATATAATGGGATTATTCGACAGAATTTTCGGTTCGTACAGTGAGAAGGAACTTGCAAAAATCGAACCGATCAAAAAGAAGGTTCTTGAGCTGGATGAGGAGTATCAGGGACTTTCCGATACAGCACTGAAAGCAAAGACCAAGGAATTCAAGGAGCGTCTTGAAAACGGCGAAACTCTTGATGATATTATGGTTGAGGCGCTTGCGACTGTCCGTGAGGCTGCCGACCGTATTCTCGGAAAAAAGCCGTTCCCGGTTCAGATTATCGGTGCGATTGTTCTGCATCAGGGCAGAATCGCCGAAATGAAAACCGGTGAAGGTAAAACACTGGTTGCCTGTGTTGCTTCGTATCTGAACGGTCTGGCAGGGCAGGGCGTGCATGTTGTTACGGTCAACGATTACCTTGCGAAAACACAGTCGGATGAAATGGGAAAGGTGCTCCGTTTCCTCGGTCTGACCGTCGGATGCATCATTCACGATCTGAACAACGATCAGCGCAGAGAAGCTTATAACTGCGATGTTACCTACGGTACCAACAATGAAATGGGCTTTGATTATCTGCGTGACAATATGGTTACTTATAAAAGAGACCGCGTGCAGCGCGAGCCGAATTTTGCAATCGTGGACGAGGTGGACTCCATTCTCATTGACGAAGCCAGAACGCCGCTGATTATCTCCGGCAGAGGCGATAAGTCTACCGAGCTTTATGAACAGGCGGATCGCTTTGCACGTACCCTGACGCCGATCACCGTCGTCGAGACGGATGATAAGGAGGATCAGGACGAAGCTTACGAGGATGCCGATTACATTATCGACGAGAAAGCGAAAACTGCGACAATTACCCGCCGCGGCGTGAAAAAGGCAGAACAGTATTTCCATGTGGATAATCTCATGGATGTTGAGAATATGACGCTGCTGCATCATGTGAATCAGGCGCTGAAAGCACACGGCATCATGCATCTTGATACCGATTATGTTGTCAAAGATGACGAAATCATCATTGTTGATGAAAATACCGGACGTCTGATGATGGGCAGACGCTATAACGAGGGTCTGCATCAGGCGATTGAAGCAAAAGAAGGCGTTAAGGTCAAGCATGAATCCAAGACACTTGCGACGATTACATTCCAGAACTATTTCCGCCTTTATAAAAAGCTTTCCGGTATGACCGGTACGGCAATGACCGAAGAGGACGAATTCCGCGAGATCTATAAGCTCGACGTCATTTCCATCCCGACGAACAGACCGGTTATCCGCATTGATCAGCCGGACTATGTATACCGTACCGAAAAGGCAAAATATGCGGCGATTATTGACCAGATTGTGGAATGCAACAAGAAGGGACAACCGGTTCTGGTCGGTACTGTTTCGATTGACAAGTCCGAGCGCCTTTCGGATATGCTGAAGCGCCGCGGCATCAAGCACGAGGTTCTCAACGCGAAGTATCACGCAAAGGAAGCGGAAATTGTTGCGCAGGCCGGTAAGCTCGGCGCCGTTACCATTGCGACGAACATGGCAGGACGCGGTACCGATATCATGCTAGGCGGTAATGCGGAATTCCTCGCGAAAGCGGAAATGCGCAAGCGCGAGATTCCGGAGGAGATTATCACGGAGGCTGTCGGCTATGCCGATACCGAGGATGAGGAAATCCTTGCAGCAAGAGAGGTTTACCGCTCTCTGTATGACAAGTATAATGAAGAGGTAAAGGAAAAGGCAATTGATGTCAAAAAGGCGGGCGGTCTGTTTATTCTCGGTACAGAGCGTCATGAATCCCGCCGGATTGACAACCAGCTTCGCGGACGTTCCGGCCGTCAGGGTGATGAGGGCGAGAGCCGCTTCTTCCTCTCTGTTGAGGATAACCTGATGCGTATTTTCGCGGGAGACCGCCTCGAAAATATGATGGCGAGACTGAATGTGGACGAGAATACGCCGCTCGAAAGCAAGATGATGTCCAGAGTCATCGAGTCCTGTCAGAAAAAGGTTGAGGGTATGCATTTTGCAACCCGTAAGAATGTTCTGAATTACGACGATGTAATGAATGCGCAGAGAGAGATTATCTACGGACAGCGCGCACAGGTGCTGGACGGCAAGGATCTCCACGCATACATTACCGACATGATTAAGGAACTCATCAGCGGCGAGGTCTGCCGTTATCTGCCGGATGAGCTGGATAAATCCAGCTGGAACCTGGTCGGTCTGCGTGAATACTTCATGGACTGGATTACCGTTCCGGAGGATTTTGACTGGGATGACGAGCAGGTTAATAAAACCGAGCGCAGCGAAATCATTAAGATGCTGACGGATCGCACGCTTGCCGTATATGCAATGCGCGAAAAGGTGATCGGTCACGATGAACTGCGTGAGCTGGAGCGTGTCGTGCTGCTGAGAGTGGTCGATACGAAGTGGATGGCTCATATCGACGATATGGATGAGCTGAAGCGCGGTATGGGTCTGCGCGGATATGCCCAGAAGAACCCGGTTGTTGAGTATCGCTATGAAGGCTTCCAGATGTTCGATGAAATGGTTGATGCAATCCGTGAGGATACGGTCCGGATTCTGCTGACCATTAAGCTGCCGGATAATAAGATTCCGGAGCGCGAACAGGTTGCCAAGCCGGATGCACCGAATGCCGGGGCAGGTGACGGCAGCTTTACCCAGCAGGCGACCTCGAAGAAAAAGGTCGGTCCGAATGCACCTTGTCCCTGCGGCAGCGGAAAAAAATATAAATTCTGCTGCGGGATGAAAAAATAACCGGGTGTATTGAAACGTTTCTTATGCACGGCAGCCGGGATGAACGTATGCCGTGTACGGAAAAAAGAAGAATTGTGTTTGGCTTTATTTCAAGGGGATTTGAAGACTAAAATTTGTAAAGGGGCGATTGTATGAAGCGAGCAAAGAAAATTCTTCAAACCGGACTGTGCATCGGCCTTTCTGTTCTGATGACGGGAAGCATGATGATGCAGGCAGCAGCAACAGCCGGAGAGGATCCGGGAAAGGTCGATGACAAGGATAAGGTGTTCCCTGATCCGTCTACGTTCTCCTACGACGATGTCACTGTTGACTTCGCAAGAGGTATGCAGTACACACTGAGCTTCTACGATGCAAACAAGTGCGGCAAGAGTACTGGGCTGCTGGAATGGCGCGGTGACTGCCATATGGAAGACGCACATATTCCGCTGAAACAGTACGGCGCGGACTTTAAGGGCATTAACCTGCCGAATGACTGGATTGAGGAGCACAGGGATGAGCTTGATCCGGACGGAGACGGCTGCCTCGACCTTGAGGGCGGTATGCACGATGCCGGCGACCATGTGAAATTCGGCCTCCCTGGCTCCTATGCAGCGTCTACTCTGGGCTGGGGTTATTACGAATTCCGCGATGCGTATGAAAATACCGGCAATGCCGAGCATATGGAGCGGATTCTGCGTGCGTTCACCGATTTCTACCTGAAAGCCCTGTTCTATGACAAGGACGGCAAGCTGCTGGCATATTGCTATCAGGTCGGTGAGGGCAACATTGACCACAACTACTGGCTTACGCCGGATTTGCAGGGTGAGCATCTGCTCGACTTTGCAAGACCTGCCTATCTCTGCACCGAGGAAAACGTGATTCACTTTGACGCTTCCGGTGTCTCGGATACCGAATCCAACGAGGCAAAGGCAAAGGCAAAGCAGAAGGATTCCCGCGCATCCGATATGTGTGCCGGTGCTTCCGCTGCTCTTGCAATCAGCTACCTGAACTTTAAGGACACCGATCCGGATTATGCGAAGAAGTGCCTGAAGGGTGCGAAAGATCTGTACGAAATGGCAGTGAATTCGCATGAAGAAGATGAAGGACTGACTGTTCTGACCCGCGGCTATGACGGCGGCTTCTACGAATCCAGCTACGACTACGATGAGATTTCGTGGGCGGCTGTCTGGCTGTATTACTGCGACTGTGACGGCGATATTTCTGTCCGCAACGAGAAATCCTACGAGAAGTATATTACGCCGATCATTCAGGTTGATGAGTCCGTCGAGTTCGACAACGGCGGTCACCCGTATACCGGCTGGTTAAGAAGAATCATGAAGGATACCAACAACTGCTGGAACAACATCTGGGTTCACTGCTGGGATACTGTCTGGGGCGGCGTGTTCGCAAAGCTCGCGCCGGTCACCAATCTGGAGCGCGACTGGTACATCTTCCGCTGGAACTGCGAGTACTGGTCTGGCATCACCCACCTCGATCCGGGTCTGGTCGATACGATCTGGAATAAGGAGTTTGAGTGGGATACACAGCCGGAAAAACCGGAGGCGACCGACTTCCTGAAAAAGACTCCTGCCGGCTTCTCCATGCTGAACGAATACGGCTCCGCACGTTACAACACCGCCGGCGAGCTCTGCTGCCTTGTTTACGCAAAGGAAGCGGAGAACCACGAAAAGAACGAGGATCCGCTGCGCTTTGCAAAGTGGGCAGAGGGACAGATGGAATACATTATGGGCAAAAACCCGATGAACCGCCCGTATATCGTCGGCTGGTCCCCGACAGCAGCTTCGCATCCGCATCACCGCGCATCGCATGGCTCTCAGGATCTGAATATGGATCATCCGGCGGATCAGGTGCATATTCTCTGGGGCGCACTGGTCGGCGGACCCGATGCCGGCGACTGGCACCGCGATATCACCAAAGACTATGTTTATAACGAAGTTGCGGTTGACTACAATGCCGCAGCCGTCGGCGCCTGTGCAGGTCTGTATCACTTCTTCGGTACGGAGGATATGCATAATGACGAGGTTTTCCCGATCAAGGAAGCAGACTACAAGACAGCAGAAGAACTTCAGGAATTCACTCTGAAAGCGGCAGTCGGTCAGGAAGACGAAATGGCAACACAGGTTCTGATCGAATTCACGAATCAGACAACCCGTCCGCCGCGTTATCTTGACGAGATTAAGATCCGCTACTACTTCAACATTTCCGAAATTCTTGAACAGGGCGGAAAGTTTGAGGATATTCAGATTCGTCCGGACTACGACATGATGGCATCTGACTCCAACGGCGAGCACAAGGTTACCTATGAGGTCGTTCAGGTGAACGATGAAGGCGACTGCTACGTTGAGTTTACATGGTCTGACTACAAGTTCTACGGAAAGATGGCATATCAGTTCGCAATCATGGATCAGGTTCAGAATGCGGATTATGAGTTTATCTGGGATCCGTCCAATGATTACAGCCGTCAGGGCATGGCTTCCGCAGAGGAAAAGGGCGTTTCTCTGAACGCTGCACCGGAAGAATTTGACCTCATTACGATGTATGTGGAAGGCGAACAGGTCTGGGGTGTAGATCCCGACGGAAACACAGCTAAGACCAATAAACAGGAGCCTGACGATCAACCGTCTTCTGCTGTCAAATACGGTGACGTGGACTGCAACGGTACGGTTGACGTTCTGGATGCCGTACTGCTCGCCAGAGTCGCTTCCGAAGATATCAAGTGCGGCGTCACAGAGCAGGGCAAGCTGAATGCCGACTGTAAGAAAGACGGCTCAATCAATAACTCCGACCTGATACTGCTTCTCAGGTTCCTGGCTGGACTTGCAAAAAGCAGCGAGCTCGGAAAATAACATTTAGAGTAGTTCAGACAGTGTTCCCTTGAATGAGGACACTGTCTGAATACTTGTACGCTGGTTTTCGGAAAGGATTGGTTTTTATGCATTGGAGGAAGCTGTGTATATGCTGTGCAGCTGCATTGTTCTGTATGCCGTTCAGTGCTGCGGAATCTGTGTTAAGTGTGTCTGCGGAACAGTCAGCAGAGTCGGAATCCGGGGATTTTGCATCAAAGTTTCCGGATAAATTCTCTGCGGATGACACCGTGATTGTCACAGCGGACAGCTATAAAAGTCATGATGTCAATATTCAGATGTCCAGGCATTTTATCGGCAGACTGAACGGTGATGTCAACGAAAGTCTGAATGTGGATATCAACGATGCCGTTCTGTTATGCAAACTCCTTTCCGAACAGTCAGAGTATACGTTCGGTGCGGACGGTATCCTGAATGCAGACTGCAATAACGATGATCTGATTTCAGCGCAGGATCTGATGCTTTTGCTCGATTATCTCGACGGCTCCCTGCTTTCGGTTGACTTTTTCACCAATCCGACGATTACCTACCATGTCGCAGATATTTATATCCGTGATATCCGTTCGCTCCGCGGTGCATTCGCAAAGGGGACATTCCCCGAAAAGGGCAGCGCGCAGCTGGAATCCATTAAAAAAATGGCGAGCGATAACAATGCTCTTTTTGCGATTAACTGCGATTACTGTGAGATCCGCGCCAACGGCATTACCTTCCGGAACGGTGTGATGTACCGCGAAACCAAGCGCGCGGAGGTTGCCGTGATTTATAAAAACGGCGTCATGGATGTGCTGACTGATGCGGAGTACCGGAATCTGACTGAGGAAGAAAAAGCGGAAATCTGGCAGACAACCGCATTTGCACCCGGTCTTGTTAAGGACGGCGTTCAGATGACCGGTTTCAGAGGATCGACTTATGTGGAGCTGCATCCGCGCAGCGGCATCGGGTACTATGAGCCGGGGCATTATTGCTTTGTGCAGGTTGACGGCAGACAGCCCGGATATTCTGACGGCGTGTCCGTGGAGCAGTTTGCTGAAATTATGTACGGTCTGGGTGTGCAGGAGGCATATAATATGGACGGCGGAAGTTCCTCCGAGATCGTGTTTATGGGACAGACCTATAATCACCCCTCCGGCATCAAAACGGGATCTTCCGGCGGCAGAAACAACAGCGATATTCTGTATATTTGTAATCTGGATGAAATTCCGGAGGATACTGCCGCAGCGGCATGGTATGAAAAACTGGCTGCGGAGTCAGCGGCTTCTGCGGAACCGTAAGATTTGTTTGTCAGATTCGGGGGCATTTCGATGAATATGAAAAAAATCTGGTCGGCAGGGCTTGCTGCCGCAGTGTCGGGCTGTATGCTGTTTGCGCAGCCTGCTTCCGCAGATACCGTTCTGGCGCCGGAAAACGGACCGGAACCTATATACAATGCGGACGGATATGATATTTCCGGTTTTGCATACCGCTTTCCGGAAAAATTCTCCAAGGATGATACCGTAACCGTTACGGACCGCAGTTATCAGAGCCACGACATCAATATTTCCATTACCGAACACCGCTTTGACCGGATGACCGGCGATGTGGATGAAAACGGTCTGGTTGACATGCATGATGCTGTTTCCCTTTGCAGACTGCTTGCAGAGGACGGCACGCTATCCTGCACGGAGACCGGCATTCAGAATGCGGATATTACCGAGGACGGTTCGCTTGCATGGGATGATGTGAACCGGCTCCTGAATTATCTTGCGCAGGAAATACCCGATGCAGATTTTTATGTAGATCATACGCTTGTTTATTTTGTCGCGGATGTTTATCTGCGCGATCTGCATTCCTTCCGCGGCGGCTTCGCAGGCGGTCAGTACACGCTTCCGTCGAATGCAATTACGGAAGAGGTTCTGGACATGGCAAAAGCAAATAATGCAATATTTGCAATCAACTGCGACTATGTTGCGCACCGGACAAACGGGATTACCTACCGGAACGGCGTAATGTACCGCGAGGATCCGAGTACCTATAAAAAAGAAGTCTGTGTGCTGTATAAGGACGGCGTGATGGATGTCCTGACGGATGCGCAGTACCGGAAGCTGACAGAGGAACAGAAAGCAAACATCTGGCAGACATCCGCCTTTGCACCGGGTCTTGTCAAGGACGGCGTGCTCGTCTCCGGCATGAAGGGACAGCTTGCTCAGCTGCATCCGCGCAGCGGAGTCGGATATTATGAGCCGGGGCATTATGTGTTTGTGCAGGTTGAGGGGAGACAGAAAGGCTATTCCGCCGGTATTGTACTGGATGACTTTGCAAAGCTGTTTTATGATCTCGGTGTCAGCGAAGCATACAATCTTGACGGCGGAAGCAGTTCCGTGATTACCTTTATGGATGCCGAAGTCAACCGCCCTGCATGGAGCGGCAGAAAATCCAGCGACATCCTCTATATCTGCGAGCTGTCGCAGATTCCGTTCGATACTGCTGCGGCAGCATTCCTCGCACAGCAGCAGAATTCCGATACTGAACCGGCTCCTGAAAGCTGACGGAGGATCTGAGAAAATGACACCCCTTGCTGAACGGCTTCGGCCGAACAATCTGGATGATATGGTCGGGCAGCCGCATCTGTTTGCACCGGGCAGACCG
Source organism: Oscillospiraceae bacterium (assembly GCA_017518255.1). GTDB lineage: Bacteria > Bacillota > Clostridia > Oscillospirales > Ruminococcaceae > Firm-04. The sequence continues at coordinate 130,171 of JAFWVK010000040.1, read as the reverse complement.
ATGCGGCGGATCATCGAATCCGGGAAAATCCCGAACATGATTTTTTACGGTCCGTCCGGCGTCGGAAAGACGACGCTTGCGCGCATGATTGCGGAACGGTCGGATCTCCTTTTGCATAAGCTTAACGGCACGACCGCCTCGGTCGGAGATATCCGTGATATTCTTCAGGAAAGCGGCTCGCTTTTTGGTGCGAACGGAATCCTGCTCTATCTGGATGAAATTCAGTATCTGAATAAAAAGCAGCAGCAGAGTCTGCTCGAATATATTGAGAACGGCAGTGTGACTCTGATTGCATCGACAACGGAAAATCCGTATTTTGCGGTGTTCAATGCAATCATCAGCCGCTCGACCGTGTTTGAATTCAAGCCTGTGACAAAGGAGCAGATGAAACCTGCTGTTGTCCGTGCATACCGTTTTTTGCAGGATGAACAGGGCGTTGTGATTCACTATCCGGATGAGGTCATTGATTATATTGCTGCCGGATGCGGCGGAGATGTCCGGAAAGCAGTCAATACCGTGGAGCTTTCTGTCCTTTCGGCGGAAAAACAGGAGGACGGTCTTTATATCACAATGGATGCCGTGACTGCACTGACGCAGCGGAGCAATATGCGCTACGACAAGGACGGCGACCAGCATTATGATCTGCTTTCCGCGCTGCACAAATCCATCCGCGGTTCTGATGAAAACGCTGCGCTGCACTATGCTGCAAGACTGATGGAGGCAGGCGATCTGCTTCCGCTGTGCCGGCGGTTGCTCTGTATTGCTTCGGAGGATATCGGTCTTGCATATCCGATGGCGATACCGGTTGTGAAGGCTGCCGTTGATACGGCATTGCAGCTCGGAATGCCGGAGGCTCGTCTGCCGCTTGCCGATGCGGTTATTCTGCTCGCAACGGCGCCGAAATCAAACAGCGGCTATCTTGCAATTGCTGCGGCGCTTTCCGATGTGCGTGCAGGGCTTTCCGGGGATTTCCCGCGCGCGCTGCAAAATGTTCATTTTGACGGTGCAGATGCCGCGGTCAGGGGTCAGCATTATCTCTATCCGCATGATTATCCGAATCACTGGGTGCGGCAGCAGTATCTGCCCGATACGCTGAAAGATCGTGTCTATTACAATCCCGGTGAGAATAAAGCGGAGCTTGCTGCTAAGGCTTACTGGGATAATATCAAAAAATAGAAATCAATAGATACAGAAAAGTCCTGAATGCTGCTGCATTCAGGACTTTTTTGATGGTGGAGACAAGGGGACTCGAACCCTTGACCTCACGGATGTGAACCGTGCGCTCTAACCAGCTGAGCTATGCCTCCGAAACTCACTCATATATTATAGCACATTCCATGTTGTTTGTCAAGCGTTTTTTGCTGCATTGTCTAAAGAATAAGACAGCCCCGAAACAATCACAGAACTGCTTCGGAGCTGTGTATTTCAGTTTTTGGGAATTACCTGTCTGTTACGGTCTGACCATTGCAAGGTACGCTTCAATTCCGTCCGCAGTTTTGACGGTGCCGAGGGCGTACTGTTTGCCGTTTGCATTCCAGAAAGAGGTAATGGAAATATCTGCCGAGCCTGTAACAAAAACGCCTTTCTGATTTGCATAGCCTGTGAATTCCGTATCCGGCATATCTTCTTCGTTTTCATATTCGGATTGAGCCGGTATCATGAGATACCAGTCGATTGTGACAACGGCGGAATTACCGGTGATATTTACCAGAATATTGTTAAGTTCACGAGTGAACGTACCTGCGGAGTTGGTCGGATTATAAATAATCATCGCCTTCCAGCCGCCGTGCCATCCCTGCGGATCCGTAATCATTTCCGCATATGTCGGCGGTTCGTAGATCAGTCCGTACTGACCGTAGCACCATGAGAATTCACTTAATTCCGGCCGTTCATCGGTCGAGGCAGCCCATGCATCGCTGATTGCTTTGTTGTATCCGCCGATGCGGGATTCTTCGTTTGTCGATTTTGTGCCCGGATTTGTGGCGGTTGCCTGAGCGGCAGATGATGTCTGTGCGGTTGTTGACGTAGATGATGTAGATGAAGAGGACGAGGTGAATGCGGAATAGGAAGAAGTGCTGTCAGCGGAGTTCAATGTGCTGCCGGTAAACAGTGTCGTATCGGTCAGCGCAGTTGTTGTAGTACCGTTTTCCGGCTGATCTGTATTGATCCGGCTGCTTCCGTCATCTTCACTTTCTCCGTGCAGGAGATAGCCCGGCTTGATGAACAGCAGAAAAGCACCCGCCAGAACCAGCAGTGTCAGCAGGATAATGATAATGATCAGCGCAGTGTTTGATTTTTGGGCAGGTTGTTCAGACGGATATGCCGCCGGACGAACCTGCTGATACTGCGGTGAATTTTGCTGAGAAGGGTAAGGCTGCTGCGGGGCAGGGGTTGGCTGAACGGGCTGCTGCGGGGCAGGGCTTGGCTGAACAGGCTGCTGCGGGGCAGGGCTTGGCTGAACGGGCTGCTGCGGAGCAGGGCTTGGCTGAACAGGCTGCTGCACGGGTGTTTGCGGTGCAGCAGGCTGCGGAATGATGCTCCCTGATTCGGATGGATTAAGAACGGCAGGTTCTCCTGCTGTATTTTGTACTGGTTCTCCGCAGAAGGCACAGACTTTTGCGTGTACCGGGAGTGATTTGCCGCAATTCTGACAGAACATTGTATCACCTCTCAAACATCAGTCCTGGTTTTTCAGCTTTTATGCAGAACTATTTCAGTTAATTTCTTTATCTGATTATAACATGAATAATACTGAAAATCAATGGATAAAATGAATATATTTTATAAATAGAGTATGAATTCATGGACTGCCCTATGCAGATCAGTCGATTTTTGTAAAGCGCAGAGTCTTTCCGCTGCCGACAGTCTGATTCCACATTTCTGCCGGCCGTACCCAGATTCCGCCCTCGCCGTAGAGCGCTCGGTAAACAACCATTGGCTCCAGTGTTTCGGAGTGACGGGCGATGCCGATTACCTCATATTCGTTCCCTTTGTAATGCCGGTATTTTCCTGCGGAAATGCAGGCTGCTGCTTCTTCAAATGTCATAAAGAAGTCTCCTTTCGGTTTTGTATCTTTCATTATACATTATCTGAATGTTTCTGTCAAATGTGTATTGATTTTTCCTGTATCATATGATATAACCGATCAGTGCGCGGAGTCGTGACAGCCGCCATAAGATTTCCGGTGAATCTTTTTCTCCTGCTCCCATTGCGGTTTTTGCCGTAATATGATATAATGGATGAAGAAATGATTCAGAAAAGGAGCATTCATATGGATATTGATGTGTATCAGCAGTATTTCGGAGCAGATGCAGTTTTTTCAGATGTTCGCCGACGCGGAGCCGCTGTCATGCTGACTTCTTCCTCCGGGGGAGGAGAAATCCGCTATACGCTGACGGTTTCGTTCTTTCCGTATGAGGATCCGACCGATTTCCGGATTACATATGATGCTGCATTTTCTGAGGTCCTCTATGAAGCACGCGGCAGACGTTCCGGAAAACGGGAGCAGGGAATGCTGCTGACGCTTCGCGAACGTGCCGATCGGATTGCAGAAAAGCATCAGGCAAAAATTTTTTGGGATCATCCGCTGATTGACGCCCGATTCGGGTGATGATTCAGCAAACCTGTGGTTGATGATTGAAAACATTTTTGAAAATGCTTGAATTTTTGAAAAGGTTATAGTATAATAAAGGAAATATATTACAGACGGGAGTGTGATCTTGTACTGCTTTATTTGTTTCATAGAACCGTGCGCATTAAAAAAATATGAGAAAGAAAAAGAAGCATATTGCGCCGGGGAATAAATGTATTCTGAGTGAGAGAGAAATTCATTCCGTACAGTATGACGGAAACAAATGAAAACCGCTTATCTATCACTAGAATGGGGGAAATTCAGAATGAAACAGAAACGGCGCCTTTTCCGGCACAGTACGTTCAGCCGGAGCTCTGCTGTCTTATGCAGCCTGCTGCTGACAGCAACATCCTCACAGTTTCCTGCATCACTGATGCTTCAGGCGAAAGCTGCATCGGTCTTTGCGGAAATTTATGTCTCGCCGGACGGCGATGACAGCAATGCCGGAACACTTGCCGCTCCGCTGAAAACACTTGCCGGCGCAAGAGATGCAGTCCGGAAGATCAAGGGAAGCATGACCGGCGATATCAATGTTTATTTCCGCGGCGGAACCTACCGGATGACAGAGGCAGTCACATTTGATACGCGCGATTCCGCGCCGGACGGCTGCCGGATTGTCTATCAGGCATATGAAGATGAGAAACCGGTTTTCTCCGGTGCAAAGCAGGTGACCGGCTGGTCAAAGTATAACGACAGGCTCTATGTTGCTTCGCTCGACCGTGATTACAAGCTGCGCAACCTTTACGTCAACGATCACCGTGCCAATATGGGCAGTGTCGGCGTCGGTGCGCAGGGCGGTTACGGTTCTTACTCTATTACTGCCGGACAGGCAAGCTGGGCATGGGATTCCGGCAAAAAAGACGACGGTGTAAAATACAATGCCGGAGATGTACCGAAGATTACCTCCAATACGGATGATCTCGAAATTGTCAACGGCACAACATGGAATGAAAATATTGTATGCTCGCGTGATGTGCGCTACGAGAACGGTACTCTGGTTGTCTTGTTCCAGCAGCCATACGGTGCGATTGCACAGACGCCGGGCTGGGGCGCAGGCTTTTCATGCAGCGGCTGGCATACAGTCTTTAATGCATTCAGCTTTGTGGATTCTCCCGGCGAGTTCTTCTTTGATAAGACAGAACATAAGCTGTATTATTATCCTTTCGACTGGGAGAATATGTCTGATGCCGATGTAGAAGCGCCGGTTGCGGATCAGCTTGTCGTGATCGCCGGCGAATCGACTTCAAACCGCGTCAGAAATCTGACCTTCAGCGGTCTGACCTTTGCACATACTGATTATAATCTGACCGATGTTGCAGGCTCACACGGCAAAACAACCTGTCAGGCTGCACAGACTTATACTGCGTTTGCAGATTCCAACTGGCACACCAAGAAATATGAGATGGTTGATACGCTGCCCGCAATGATTCATGTGACGAGCAGTGATTCCATCAACTTCACCGGAAATGTCATCAAGCATACCGGTGCCGACGGCATTTCGATGACTAACGATGTTGTGAACAGCAATATTTCCGGCAACTATATTACAGATATCACATCATCCGGTATCACAATCGGACATCCTCAGCACATTTATATCGGTGATGCAGCAAATTCTCCGCGTGAGAAATTCCCTGTCGGTGTGGAGGGCGTCTGCAAGAACGATACCGTCAGCGATAATCTGCTTTATGATATCAGCGTGGTTCCCGGTTTCGGCGGCTGTGCTGCCGTCACGGTGTACTTTGCAGATTCCGTCAAGGTGCTTCGCAATCAGGTTGAGAAGACCGCATATAACGGAATTCATCTCGGCTGGGGCTGGTGTAATTTCCAGGATTCCACTACCTGCCGCGATAATATGATCTGCTATAACCGTGTGATTAACTGCCTGAACCGCCTGCACGACAGCGGCGGCATCTATACGATCGGTCAGATGCCCGGTACCGTTATCAACGAAAACTATGTGGACGGCATCCCTGCCGGAAGAATGGGCGCACCGACCTACGGTCTGCACAATGACGAGGGTACGACATACATCGAGGAAATGGACAATGTTCTCGATATCGACAAGAATGTTACCTATACAATCAACTGCGAAGACTACGGTCAGAAACATCATCTGACTATAAAGAGAACGTATGCGACTGTTAATAAAATGGGCGCAAATCCGCCGTACAGCGATATTGATGCACCGATTGTCGTTTCCGATGCAGTCTGGCCGCAGAGACAGTATGAAATCTGTCTGCATTCCGGCTTGCAGGATGAGTTCAAGAGCATCATGCCGGAGAATATGGTCAGCGATGCGAACTACATTTTCCCGGCAAGCTGTGCAACCAAGGGCGAAACCGTTCTCCCGATCCGCAAAGCCGGAACCGGCAAGGTTGTCTGGATTGCACCGGATAATACCACATCCTTCAAAGCCGGCAGTACGATGACCAAATGCAGCGGAACGGCAAACAAGATTAAGACACCTTCCGAAGCAGGCGAGTACTATTTCTATGTTCTTGACGGAAGCGGAAAGATTCTCAGCAAATCCAAGCATCTCCTGCGTCTCAGCGGAATCGCATCCGGTGTGGATGCAGCGTTGTTCTCCGATCAGTCCGGCGTTGTGGTTGAGAATCTCGATGACGGTTCGCAGGATGTCGGCTATATTGAAGACGGTGATTACATCGGATTCAGCGATGTTGATTTCTTCAGCGGTGCGGATGCGATTGATCTGACGGTCGGTTCTCCTTACGGCGGTGCTTCGGTTGAAGTACGTCTGGATGCTCCGGACGGTACGCTGATTGGCACATGCAGTGTTCCGGAAACCGGCGGCTGGCAGGATTGGAAAACAGTCCGGACCGAACTGAATAAAGCAACCGGCAAGCATGATCTCTATCTGGTTTTCCGGGGCGGAGAAGGCTACCTGTTCAATATTCAGTCCTGGAAGCTCATTTTCCCGGAAGGTACAGATGTCAACGAATTTATTTACGGCGATCTCAACGGAGATCAGAGCGTCGATGCACGCGATCTCACACTGCTGAAGCGTGCGGTCATGACAGGGGAGATTGACAGTTTCGATCCTGCCGATCTGAACGGCGATCTTGAGCTGGACGGCGAGGATATCCGTCTGCATCAGGAGTATCTGCTCGGTCAGATTACGAAATTCCCTGCACAGGAATAACAGAATTTATCACAGATTAAGAGGCTGCCGCAATTGATTGCGGCAGCCTCAGCTTGTCAAGAAACCCGCTCCCGATTATCAATCTTTCGTACATCTGTTTCGGAAGCTCATTGATGCGGAAGATGCTTTTTCGACAGACTGACGCAGACGATTAAGAATCGCCTGCGTTTTTTCTTCATATTATTTCAGTGCTTCACAGAATGTTTTGATTATTTGCTTGTTTGCCGGATTCGGTTTTGTTTTCGGGTCAAGCAACGACATTTCCGCCTCCAGTTTTTCGATTCCGAGTTCATTTTTCAGCTTCGGAAATGCTTTTTCGGCGCCTTTTGCAGTCTGACAGGCAAATGCTGCAAATTTTTTCCCTTTCAGCTGCTTGCGGTTGCTGCGGATAAAAGTGCGGAGCGGCGGCGCAATCGTACTTGCCCAGACCGGGAAACCGAAAATAATCCGGTCATAGGCTTCTGCATCAAACTGATACGGCTGAAGCTCCGGAGTCTCCGACATCACTGCGCTCTTTCCGCCCCAGATAAACTTGCTGACTTTGCCGGTCGGATAAGCTTTCACAGGCTCTAAGCGGAGTAAATCTGCGCCGAGAACTTTTGCAATTAACTTTGCGATATATGCCGTGTTGCCCTCCAGCGAATAATAAACAATCAGGTTTTTCATAGTATTTCCTCCTTTTTTGTATCAGTCAGCCCGGACCTGAGATAAAACAACATCGTTTATATCACGTTTCCCGTTTTGATCCTGATAATTGTAAACCTCAAGAGCGACGCGTGTCGCATCTGCCGGAAGGCTGACGGAGATTTCTGTGATTCCGTCCCGATCCGAAGTGTATTCACCGAGTGATTTTTGTATCCATTTTCCTTCTTTTCCCGTTGTTTCGTTTACGGTATACGGATCCCAGTATCCCCATCCGAGATTCAGCACGGAACCGGCATCCGCACTGATGCGGAATGTGACTGTTTTTTCGCCCAGCCCGTCTGTCATGCGCCATTTACCGGCTTCCTCTTTGATAAAGGATACAAGGATTTCCGGTTTATCCTCCGTCTGATGCAGCAGCATTTTTCGTTTCAGAATCGTCAGGTCGGCTGCATTTAATACGGAATCCTGATTCATATCCGCGTTTTCTCCGGAGATATGCGGAACTGACTGCGCCATGAGTGAATCCTGCAAAAAGCGTAAATCGGTAGAATCAATCTGTCCGTCTTCGTTGACATCACCGCTCATCCGGTAATGCTCAACCTGCAAAACACGGTTGCCGTTATAGGTGCATCCGACCGGTTCCGAATGATTTCTGAAAACTTCTGTGTAGCACTTCCAGCCCTTTGCTATATAGCATTCTTCTGAATCAAGAAAGAGTGTGTTGTCATAGATTTTATTGTTCTGACCCCAGCCTTCAATCTGAACGTTCATATCAAAGCCGTAAAGCTGCTTCTCACAGTGATTCCGGTATCCGGTATTATACCGTACAATTGCATTATTTCCTTTGATTTCAACAAAACTGTCACCGCCGTTTTCACCGAGCATACCGGTTCCGTCAAAGGTACAGTATTCAACAAGGTTTCCGAGCGTGTATTCTTTAATATCAACATGATCGGCAGTAATGTTCGGACCGAATTTGCAGCTGCGAACGGTATTGTAATGGCAGTCAAATCCGTAATCCGTCGCATTTTTTGCGCTTCCGATGTAAACGCCCTCACCGTATTTCGGGTTTAATAATCCCGTGTCATGAACGGAACAGTTCTCAACAAGATTATAGCTGCTGTTATCAATAATATGAATTGCTTCGTCACCGATATTAAATACTTCGCAGTCTGAAATGATGCTGTGTTCCGATTTTGCCAGAAAAATGCCCTTGCAGGCTGTGCTGATTTTCAGATTCCGTATCTCCCAGTAAGATCCGGTAATATAAAGCGCGCATTTGCTTTGTGTTGAGTTTCCGCATATGGAAGCAGGATGCTCCGGGTCCTCGCTGCGTATGATAATGCGGTTGTCCGCTGTTCCGTCTGCGGTTGCCTGAAAAGCTTTCCATGTTCCGCTTGACGGGTCAGGCTGATATATCCCCTCGCGCAGAATGATTTCATCGCCGGCTCTGACAGATTTCAGTGCGTTTTGAAGCTCAGTACTGTTTGTGACAAGAATCGTTGCTCCGGCAGCTGATGCAGCAGGACAGACCGGGGAAAGCAGGCAGCCTGTCAGGACGGCAGCGGACAGCAGTGCCGAATATCTTTTTTTCACGGTATCACCCCCGGAATTCCGAAAAGAGATTTCTAAGGTTATTATAGCGCTTTTGAACAGGAATATCAAGTGCTTTTCAAAAAATACACGGAAGCGGTTCGTTGAAGGCTGTTCAGCGGAATGCAAAAAACGCCTGCGGTTATTCCGCGGGCGGATTCGGCAGTATAAGAAGATAATCTCGGATAATGCAGACAATTTCGGTCACATCCGTATTCAGGATGCAGCAGACACCTGCGCGGCGGAGTTCGGATTCTTTGAAGGTAAATCTGCGCTTCATAATTGCGAGCTGCCTGATGTCCGGCAGGATTTCTCCGTCATCGTACATAATAATCAGATCCGGAGATTCGGCTGAGAGTTCTTTTGTGATCCGGCTTGCGGTACGGACCGTGTATCCTTCACGCCGCAGTATCTCTGTGATGAATGTTGTAGAAAATGTGTTGTCGTCTTGAACAATAATACCAGCCATTTCCTGCGCCGCCTTTGATTTTTTTCTATCATATCATGTCAAAAAGTATATGTCAACGATATCAGCAATCTTTTTTCTGCACATTCGACATCATTCGACATTATTCGTCAGAAATAGACCGAAATCGTCAGAAAAAGACAAAACCAATGAGAGGGCATCACCGTTTTGAGAAACCTAATCTGACGTATTGTAAAAGATTTTGATTCGGCAGTATGCTGGTGTTTGCACTCTTTCAAATCGCTCGCTGGCAGTGTTTTTCTTACACATAAAGGATTCCGCAGGGTGTCCGGCGTGATAACCGCCGAAAAAACGAGCACCGTATCTGCACGGAAATCGTGCAAATACGGTGCGTTCCGATCAGCAGGCGAGGGGAATCGAACCCACCCGCAAACCACTTAAACAAACGTAGATACGTGTGTTTGAAAATATGAGTCATATTTTGAGTCATATGAGTTTTGTACAAACACAGGCATGTGCGATTGTATATAATTTCTGTGAAGCGGAGTAGTAACCAAAGTTGTAACGATTATTAGATGTCATATAGTGCTACTCCTGCACTCAGTCTTCTGACTTTTGTTTTCTGCCTTATCTAATGTCAAATGAATATAAGCAGTTGAAGGTGTTTTTTATCCTCCGCTTTTGACAGATGCTCTCCATATCTCTTAAAGCGGTTATTATCGTTCTGATAGAACTTTAACAGTTTTTCTTTTTCTTCGCATTCAAGAAATACAACTTCACTTAGTTTTCTGACTGACAACGCACAATCCGCTGGTATGTGTGAAAAATCGATTAGCTATAGAAATCTTCAAAAGAAGGAATTTTTGGAGTGCCAATATTTGCGGCTTTCGTAATTTCTAGGGTGTGATTTCTGGCTCTTTCGTAAGACTCCTTTATTATCTCCACAGGTATTTCCTCTTCTGCCGTGGATGCATTATAATCTCCATCGAATGAGTATGTCGAAACTGTCATTGTTTGAAATACGACATCGTCTGAGTCAGTGTTTATGATTTTGATTTGAAATGCAATTCCGATCATATCTCTGCTGTCAGCGACACTAATGTCAGACCGAATATTTAGTCTGACCTTAGCATGATCGCCATTGATGGAATCTAATGAAAGCACTATTTGTGGTATCTGATAATTATTAAACTTAAAATTTTTCATCATACATTAACCACCCACTCTTTTGTGATTTCTCGGCAGTCCCTTTGACGCAGTGGAGGGAGAATATTAGGCACTGCCATATCAATAAATGAAAACAAACATGGGATGAGGCGGTGCTTTTGTTGCGCTGATTTAGGCGAGAGATTCGTCCATACGCCTTCTTGTTCTTTGATCTTTACTAGAATGTCATTTGCTTGAACTCGCGTGCGCTTTAATTTTTCAAGATAATGTATTAGTTCGTCTTCGTTCTCTTTTAAGTGAAAGAAAGCACCACTGTCTGGCAAATTATCGTCAGAAAGATCTGCAAACTTAATTTGACTTACTTCATCATGATGCGGATCTTCGTCAACAGAATAAACTTCCCAGATAGGATGTGTTCGCCTAAACGCGTCTTTCATTGTAATTTTATCTTCCAACATCAGAATGATTGTTTCTATATCAGTCTCTGCGACAAGATAATACCCATCCATTGGATCAACACACATAGTAAGGTAGCGCTGATTGTTGTCATCAATACATACATACAAAATCGGATAGTCAATCTCTGCTAAGATTTGTTCGATATACAGATGCTTTCCATCGATAATATACCATACCACACTATTCATTTGCTATCACCTTCAAATCTAAACTGATGCTGGATGTTAGATCCATCGTACAACCAAACATCGACATGACTGCTATTTTGGCTTCTGTGAATAACTCCGTTAGTATTATTAACATCACCGACTATAATATACTTTTTCTTTCGAGGTAGATGAAGCGCTCTGGATAATTCGTCTTTATTCAGATACATTGAACAACTGTAACGATCAATACTGTCTCCAGACACACCTTTTATTTGTTTGCCGAGTTCTGCGTATGACATAAAGTCACTCTCATTGATTGGTGTAAGATCTCCGCCATCGCGTTGCACTACCCTGAATAACACCGGGATTGGACTAAAAGCAACCTCGACACACACGCCATGAAATGATACAATTCCGTTTACGAGAGCTTCTCTAAGTGTGCGCGGAAATTTAAGGTACAGCTCTTTTGTCATAACAAACCTCTTTGCTTTCATTTTCAAAATGTTATTCATTCACTGTGATCTTTTTAATACTAATTGAAAGCCCATTCAACGAATGGGGATAAAACTTTGAACTCAGCCTTTGTTAATCGTGTACTGAGAAACGACAATTATTTGAGTGGTAATACTGCTCCATAATTATTATACCACAAACTATGCCTAATGTCAATAGTAAAATAAAGCCCGCGAATAGTCATCGCGGGCTATTGTTGGCAAGAAAACTACCGGCCCAGCCGGTGGTCTAAAGCTTTAGCTATGGAGAGAAAAGACTCCCGTGTTATGATGAAGTTGGTATCAAGAAAGAATCATTAACAGATTGCGCAAGCCGGGGCGCAACGATAACTGCTGTACGCGGTGTTGTAGTTGACGTAACCCGTAGAATTGACGTAACACTCGATGTAAGAGTTGCTACGAAACGCCGAACGCAACCGAGTGATATCGCCGCTGGAGTGCGCATCCAAACGATAGTGTATGTGAGACGCAAGTGCGTGAGTATTATCCGCGGTCGAATACGTCTGCTGCGGCAAAGATTCGCCTTTTTCTGTTGCTTCCGGCGTCAGCCGGTCGATCCAGTATTGCCATGCTCTGCCCTCGCGATGATTCGGCTCATTTACTTTGATGTACTCTTCCTCTCTGGACGGCAGCCAAAACGTATCGTATGTCGTGTCGTACTCATATGTGCCGGATTCTTGCGCTGTATCAGGATCACAATAATTCCGCACGGTTTCCACCTTGACCGGTTTCAGCATCGCCAAAAATTCAGACGGCAGTCCGTGCATAAATCCGTTGAAGGTGCCTGCCTGTGACGGCGCGGCGTCATACTCATGCTGCGCTGTCCACCAGTTGCCTGCTGTCTCCTCGCTGTTAATCCACTGACGCATTGCACTCATGCTGTAGCGATTCCAGCCGTACTTTGCGATTTGCCCGTTGTAATCAGCGGATGCAGGTCGATCAGGCTCTTTTGCATCAAACTGTATTTCCTCTTTTGTAGCATAGTGCATCTGTATAATCATTCCGGGAACAACCGAGCTGTCAGCAAGTGTTACATTGCGGAAGTCAACAATATCAAATGGACAATCATACAGGTGGCCGCCGGTGTCAGTATATGTGCAGAGTATTTGATCGCCAATATTGAAAACCTGCTGTGCATTACCAGATCGAACGATTTCAGCGATTGCTTCATAGTCATTCATTGCTGGTTTTCCTGAGTTGTTCCCAAAATACGCGAGCGCCTTTCTCTTTTCGAAGCCCGTCATGTTCTGAGACGTGATGCCTGTCTTGGCGTACTTCAGCAGATCGTAGAAAGTCGCGCTCACTGCTCCTCACTGACCTCTTCTTCTGGTTGTTCCGGCTGAGGAGCGGTATACTTCTCCGAGGCGACGATGCTGCCGCTGCTGTTCGCTACGATACAAAGTGTTGTAATGCCTGCACTGCAGGCATATTCCATCTCATGATGGAACTTTGCCATAGCACTCGTGCGATCATCATACGCAAAACACGAACAAGTCGTGTCATTCTGAATAGTTGTAACAAAATGCTTCATATTTCATTTCCTCCTTCTCAGCTCTGCTCTGGGTACCACGTATCGTCTTCATCAATGGTGACAATTGTCGGGCTGTCTGCCTGAATAATCTCCGCATGACTGCCGATGCCGACAGCATAACCGTCGATAACATCTCCAAGGCTCGGCAGTTCACTTACGGTGCTCACCTGTAGGTCGAGAATTGCAACGAGCTTGTCATCAACATACTTAATCATTGTGGGCTTTTGTGTGATTTGTACCATGTTCTCACCTCTTTATTTCTTCGTCAGCGTTCCGGTATACTTCTCTCCATTCAGTGTGACCTCAACAGAGATTGTATTATCGTTCTGTGGCGGATCGGAAGGTGTTTCACTTGACGCCGGAGGGTTTGTAGATGTATCAGAATCCTTCGGATCATCTGCGGTATTATTCTTGCTGAACCCGTTCAGACCCTTAGCCTTAATCTGCGTCGGATAGTCTACGTAGCAGTAGTCCATGTCGACATCGCCCGTGATTCCACTAACCTTGCCCTTCCAAGAATACTGCCACGCGCCGTAGCTTCCGGAATAGGACGGCTTCTTCACACCTACATGAGCGACCCAAATCGCATATCTCTTGAGGATGTCGTCTGTTACAAGACTACTCATCGGGCTTGCACTCATATATAATCCGACCCAGTACCCTGCGGCTTCAACACGCTCCAGAAATGCCTTGATGATTTCGGAGACGTTCTGCTTTCCGGTCGAAAGCTGCTTCTCCTCTTCGACATCGTAGTAAATAGGATACTCAAATTGCTTGCCTTTCAAAATTTCGATACAAGCATCGGCTTCCATTCTCGCCTCATCAGCGTTCGTGGCATAGCTATACCAGTAAGCTCCAATCGGCAATCCGATCTTCTTCGCCCCTGCATAATGAGACTCAAACATTGCATCCTTTTGCTTTGTATATTTGCCGAAACCGGCTCTCAAGATTGCGAAATCGATTCCAGAAACTTTCGCCCAGTCAACCTTGTTCTGGCAGTACGAAATGTCGACACCCTGCTTAGTGGTTCCCACGGGCTCATCATCCTTTCCATCATCTCTCGGAATGCCGTAGTATTCATACAAATCGTTGCATCCCCAGCTCGTACCTTTTGTTTCGTCGCCATACCATTTTTTACCGGTGCGTACATCTAAGTGCGTGTATGTGTACGATGTATTGATGTTTGCAATCCCGCCAAACCCGATATCCTGAGCTTTACAGGAAACGATTTTGCTGGAGATCGGCTTTCCATCTTGGTCATAGCAGCAGACGTCCGCTGCCAAGCCTTGAGTATGCTTTCCGCTGCCACTACCTCCGACTTCCTTATCATGATCGGAGCAACGGTAGCCGCTGGAGATATGAATATTACGGCAGTTTAATACGTCTCTGATATTTTCTAGTTTTTCAACAAGCTCGTCGGACACATTAAAGTCATGCGGTTTTCCGCATTTACAACGAAACTCTTTGGCGTTAAAATGAGCTGTGATCTGAGTTTGATCGTCGTATGCGTATGTCTTTACCATACGTTTCCTCCTTCCGTTCTTATTTTGCCTGATCGTTCCCGTTATCCCTGCCGCTTTTAACTCCGAAGAAGAACGAAATTACAACAGTGTATACGGTCATAAATTTTTCTTCTGAGATAGAGCCGATTGCGGCAAGCGCACAGAATACGAGTGTAAGTGAGATCGTGATGATCGACTTTACATCAATCAGTTTTGCAATTCTTTTTCTGATTTCATTCATTTCCATCGCCCTCTTGTGTTGGCAGTCGCATGAACTCGTTATAGATCCCATCCATAACGCCATTCTGCCCTAACGCATGGTACTGCTTATACATATTATCGAAATCTTCTTTAACATGCGCCGGAGCATACTTTTTGTTCTCACAATACAGTGAATGCTGCTCATACAGGTAGTGTCTCAGGATTGCCTGAACGCCCTTGCATAGAGCAGCATTCTTTTCTTTTTCTCCCTTTTGCTTCGAGGAAATGCGTCTTATCAGAA
Source organism: Oscillospiraceae bacterium (assembly GCA_017518255.1). GTDB lineage: Bacteria > Bacillota > Clostridia > Oscillospirales > Ruminococcaceae > Firm-04. The sequence continues at coordinate 114,890 of JAFWVK010000040.1, read as the reverse complement.
TCCCGATAACACCTGTCTGAGCCATTAAGGACAGAATGATCGTAACAACAATATTCTTCATAATTCTCACCTCCAGGATATTAAAGCATGTATATTACAGGCATGATATCCACTATATATACACTTATCGCATTTCACTCATCCAGAATTGCGAACAGATCCATACATCCGTACCTCTTACCAGCAATTATTTGTTCTCCCGTTTCGATATATTGTAGTGTTGATCTAATCAGTAAGGTCGTAAAATAATCGTTGCTGCCACGGATTCCGACGATAGGAATTGCCGTTATATACAGACCCCATACGTAGAGGTTTCGTCAATACGTATGCTAGATGCTCGTGACAGTCAGGGTCGTCGATAAGGAAACGATTTGTTCGGTCGAGATTGAGCGCGTCTTCTGTACGAGAAATCGTCACGGATAGTCTCGTATCTCCTCGGCTTGTGATGAAGTTTCTATCCTCAAATTCACCGGTCAGATACTTTGTACCGTCGCTAACAATCGCCCATTGACCGCAAATCTTGCCATTACTGTCTATCCACTGTAAGAAATGGTTGCACTGCTTCATCTTACACTTGGCATAAACAGTCGTGTTAGCATCTCTTTCAACAATCAGCCACTTGTTATCCATCCATTCCACAAGAGCGCCGTGGAGTAAATCTTCTCCCGGCAACGAAATGATAGACTTTTCATCAAGGTTGTCTGAGTTGATGATTGCAACTTCTCTGTCCTCACCGTCAATAATGCACTGCTGATACGACAAATTATCTTTGAGGTGAGAACGAATATATCTTTGTTCGCGTTGAAGGGCTGCCCCTCTCTTATTTGTTCCCTTTGCGTTGATCCGAGCAGTATAGTAATCCCAAACGCCCATTCCGTTCACCTCATTTGCTGTATAGGTCTTTGAGTTTATTGCATATCGAGATCGCGTGGAAAACTTCTCTGCGGACAACAGAGACGTCAATTTGTTCGTCGTCGATCATCGATTGCAAAATAGACAGTAATGTAATGACGGATGCGTTATAGTCTGTTTGGACGAATAATCCTTCGAATCCAAGTATCTCAAACTTTAGACTTGATAGATATATCGGCAGGCCGCTATCTTGTTGCTCCTTCATAGGGAGTATCTTGAAGAAGTGATCGACAAGATATTGAAAATAATTGCGGAGTGTCTGCCTGTAAACCGGATTTGAAACGGATGCACCGATCATAGATGCAAAGTTGTCAGATCACCGTGATTAAATGAGTACTCCCGCATCATTTGAGTGAAATCCGACTGTGCCTTTTCATATGCTTCGCCAAGTCTATGGATCATTTCAGCAGGAGAGTATGTCGTGAAATCCTTTGTGTTCAAAGTCATTTCAAGAATCTCTTGCTTATAAACATACGGCTTCATCCAGTTTACAACCATTCCTTCGGAGACTATATCGACAATCTCTGTCAAATCATCGTCCTCGGTTAGTTCGATATCGAACTCTCGATTTTCATCATCTGCTGACTTGATTAGATCACAGTGACAGATATGCTGAAACTGGCTAATAGCCCGCTTCATATAACCATCAATAATTACCGTTCTTGCCTCTTCTTCGATAGAGAGAATGTCATACTCAGTTATCTTCGACAGAAAAGCTCCGGTAAAGATATCGTATGAAATTATCATTCACATCACAGTCCGATCAGTTGGATGCCTAGCGTCCTCTCTAACGCTGCAATCACCTTGAGGGAGTCGATAGCCTTGCAACGTACCATTTCTCTTACGTGCGCAATAATCGCCTCTTTCTGGCCTTCAGGAACATTAGAAAGCGCAGATTCGATTTCATCCGGAGTCATCGTAGCCAGAGAACCGATGTCATCAATCGTCATGCTGTACTTGTAGAACTGTCGCACGCCAAGGTAATCAATTACCCAACGATATTCTTCATCGAACATAAACCAGTTATTTTCGAAGAAAGCCTTTGCGGAAGAGTTCTTTGCGTGTCTCAGCTCTCCGATCTCCATTTCCAGCGTGTCGCCGAATTGACCCCACGTAAACACCGCTCCGGTATGCGGAGATGTGTATACGAGCAGACCGTGGAATCCACTACGGACAAGAACGATAGTATGCGGGTCGACACGGTCGAACTGCTGCACACCAGATTCAATCTTAGTATCCTCCTGCACGGCTGCTTCTTCGACTGCTTTGCTTGCTTCAGGTTCCTTTTTAGCTGCACTCTTAGTGTTTGCTCTGCGTGTAGTTGCCATAAAATCTTCCTTTCATTCAGAACGAGTCGGCGTAGAATCACGCCGACTCGTAGTATTATGGATTAGATGAACTTGTACTTGCCGATACCTGCGTTGCCTGCGGTCACGAGGCCAAGGCCGTATCTCTCGCCATACAGGTACTCGTATGTGAGATCCATGTTCTCCTTCGGCTCGCGTGCGATGACGATCGGGTCGCCCTCGTAGACGAACTTGATCGGCTTAGAGTCTGCACCAGCACCGGCGATGACGGTGATAGTCTTGTCGTCATAGACGAAGCTCGTAGTGCCGACCTTATGACGCTGCGGGATAGCAACGACAGGGGAACCGTAGAACTTACCGAGATAACCCTGAGCGTCAACAACATTCTTCTGGTCTGCGCCGACGATGCTCGGGATGAGGGAGCGGAGAGCCATCTTAGTACCGATAACGGTAGCAGTTGCGCCGCCAGCAGCAGCCTCGACGTGCTCGATAACAGTCAGGAGGGTTGCCTCGCTGAATGCATTACCAGCAGCCGGGAAGTAGTTTGCGCCGCCGAGGTCAGCCTGAGTAGCATTATCCCACAGATCATATGCGTCATTCAGAGTCTTCTGAGTGAAGGAACGAGCGACGAGGTCGATCATATGATTGAAGTCAACGCGACCAGCCAGAACACGGTTCAGTTCCTCGTAGATGCGAACCATGTGCATAGTAGGAGTAATAGCGACATCCTGCTCGCCAACAAGACGCTGACGACGAATTGCCTGAGTACCCTCTGCGACCTCAGCAACCTCAAACAGATTTGCATCCTGAACTCTGAAGATAGCCTGGTCGCCGTCTGCGACGTTACGATAGTCAACCAGAGCGTTGAAGAAGTCATTGCTTGTCAGTGCGTCGACGACAGTACCTGCAAGAATCTGCTCGACGATACTGAACACGCCAGCACACTTGCCGTCACGCATTGCGCGGGGATCGAGCTTAGTCGAGCCGCCGTTTGCCTCGATAAGTGCCTTACGGAGTGTATCCTGTGCCTTATCGTTAGAGTACATTTCGAGTTTGCCCTTATAGGCGTCGATGCCAATCTTGACAATGTTCTTGATATCATCCATTATTTATACCACCTTTCACTTTTAATCAAATTAGCCGACCTGAATTACGTAGAATGTGAGTCCGCCAACGGTATTGATGTCGATGATCTTGCCAACCTGAGTCGAACCAGATGTAGCAGAAGAAACAACCTTCAGCTTTGTGCCCGCAGCAAGCTCAACGAGGTTGCCGACAGCCGGAGTAGAGGCGCTAGACAGAGCATCAGCGGTGACACTGAAGATGCAGCCAGGGGTCAGGCGGTATGCACGAGCCGGAGCGCCTGCTTCGTTTTCAAACTTGTCGAGTGCATAATCGCACTGGCAGTACTTCATTTCCGGAGTAGCAATCAGACCGATATCCTTCAGATCAGAATTAGCAGCCGGGGTCGTAGCGCTGTAAATCTCGCGCTCGCCAGTAATAAGATCGCCGACAAGAACAACATTTCCATTGTCAATTGCGGTCGGGGTCGTGCTCACGAAATACTTCACAGAGCAAAGACCGGTACGATTATCAGTACCGAACATTTTGTCGGTACGAACAACACCATGTGCCATATTAAATCCTCCTTTTGTAATTACATGTTTTGATACTTTTCGACGATGCCGCCATAAGGCTTGTCGTCAATATCGTCATTTGTGTTGTGCTCTACGCCAATCTTTGTAGTCTTTGTGACTTCAGAGAAATTAGCACGAGCACCAAGTCTGCCTTTGATTGCAAAACACTTTTCTTCAAGAGCGTCGGGGTCAACAGTGAGTTTGCCTTCGCTAATTTGGGTGCGCAGATTTTCGAACATTTCATTTCCAGAAAGATCGGAGAACGCGCCGAAAACAGCTTCAATCTTCTCAGAGAGCTTTGCCGCCTCTGTGTCCGCCTTAAACTGTCTCAGGGTATCAAGTTCGCTCGTCGCCTCACTAAACTTATCAGTGATATCGGATAGCTTTGCTTCGATTTCGCTCTTTTCAGCGGCAATAGAACTGATAGCATCGCTCATGAACTCGAATATTGCAGCGGCGTTAGAAGCAAATACCTCATCGCCCTCAACGAAGTCTACGATAGCATACTTCTTCCGTGTCTTTGTCGACCAGTCAATAGAGATTGTATCATTGTCAACAGTGTACTTTACGCTGTATAGATGATACGACTCCTTTCTGTCTTCGACATAAATCTCAGCCTTGTCTGTGTCGTAGTCACAAAGATAGTACCGAGCATCGGATCCACCCCATTCGTATACTATCTTTTCTTGTGCGATTGCCTCTCGAATTCTGTCTCTCAGATTGCTGTTAAGCTCAAAATTCTCAGGATCGCCAGATTCGGGTGTTGCCATTTGACCGGCGTCAGTAGTGTCATCTGCTTTGGCATCTTCGCTGTTATTAGACTTCATAGCTTCGAACTTCGCACGAACTTCATCTGCTGTCATTCCTTCGATAGAGAAGTCCAGATTATCAACGTCGTAGCCAAAGCTTTCGACAATCTGCTTGATTTCATCCGACATTTTATCTCCTCCTTCCGTTGAGTTTGTTGTATTGCCTTCCGCCTCTGCGGTTGCAATCAGTGAATAGCACTCTTGGAGTTCTGCCATCATCTCTGCGACAGAATCCTTAATGCTCTGCTTTGAATACATCTCAAGCTTGCTTGATTCGAAGCACGGAGATGCATTCCCTAGAAGACATAGTGCAGTGAACTCAAAAGATTTCACGTCGTAGCAGCTTGTTTTCTTGTTCATCTCGCCGTCCAACACATTGATTTCCATAGAGTGCGGGATGATTCCTTCGCAGTCATTCACGATGTAATCGTAAACATCCTGTCTTTTCCACAAAACAACCCCATCTGCGACGAGATACTCATGTTCAACACCATCCTCGTCTTCCTTGATCTGGAACGAAATTTTCGTATGGTCTGTAATAACACCACACGGCTCTGTAAGCGTGCGAAGATGAATTTTACCTTCCTCATCTGTGACGACATCAAAATCGTGACCGCCGATTTCTCGCTTATCAGGATCCCAATTACAAACAATCGGAACATTATACAGGGTAGGAATAGCATTATCTACAACAGTATGGCTCAAATTCGACCCGTTCCGATTTTCGCCGGTATACATAATATCGAGAGAAGCAGTTGCGAATGAAGAATTAACTTCCTTGATGTTGTATACAGATGCGCGAGATGCGATTCAACGCTGACGAGTATAAAGATCTTGAGCCGGAGAATGGTTGGGGAAACACTGATACAGTACTCAAGGCTTTAGAGTCTATATTGAAGTGTGTTGAAAACAATACAAACGGTTGGGAGAATAGAATTCCTATTGAACACTTATATGTAAGGTGGTGATTTGTATGTTCAGAATTAGGGGAAGATAGGGGGTGATAAAATGAGGCCGTCGCCGAGCAAAGAAATATGGGGCGAGATAGAATTAGCTCTATATAAGAGCAAGGTCACAAAGAAAGAGCTATCGCGCCTCACAGGAGTCCATGCAAATACCATTTCGAGGGACGCAAAGGAACCAGACAGGATCCCATTAGGCAGGTTGTGTCTGTATTTATCTGTCCTTGGATTACAAAATGATGAGATCCTAAAATCATTAGGCGCTGTGGCGTTACAGTAGTAACCTACAATTGTAACCTGCGCCAGACAGGAGGTTATATGGCAACAGCAAAGAAGATGCCATCCGGACGGTGGAGAATCAGAGTATATGTAGGCAACGATGAATATGGGAGTCCAGTGTATAAATCTATAACAGCAGATACTAAGCGCGAAGCGGAATATAGCGCCGCAACTTTTCTGATGCAAAACAGTGTTAATGCGTCGAGTATGTCAGTTGGCGAGGCTGTCGACCGATATATAAATAGTAAGTCGAATATCCTATCGCCATCCACTCTTGACGGCTACAAGAAGATAAGACGCAATCACATCAAACGTATAGAACGAATCCGGCTTGACGACTTAACGAGAGAGATCGTACAGAAGTGGGTAAACCAAGAGGCTTCGATTGTTAGCCCAAAGACTGTTGCGAATATATACGGCTTGCTCAACGCCACCGTCACAATGTACCGGCCAGACTTCATAATCAATATTAGACTGCCACGCAAGGTCAAGCAACTTAAACGTGATTTACCTACATCTGATGTGGTCATAAAGGCTGTGAGAGGGACTCCGATAGAGCTCCCCGTGCTGCTTTCGTTATGGCTTTGTCTAAGACTCTCTGAGGTCAGAGGCATAAAGAAGTCCGCGATACACGGAGACATGCTGTATATCGAAAACGTGATAGTCACAGTCGGCAAAGAGAATGTTGAAAAAGAAATCGCAAAAACAGATTCGTCCAGACGAATTGTTCGCCTACCAAACAAATTGAAGAAGATGATACTGGATCAAGAAGGTGAGTACGTCACCACACTAAGCGGCAAGGCAATATATTCGCGGTTTACGAGATTGCTTGCGAAAGCCGGATACCCCCATGTTCGATTCCACGACCTCAGACATATCGCTGCGTCTGACATGAACCGGCTTGGCATTACGGACAGAGTAGCCGCAGACAGAGGCGGATGGTCTACGACCGCAACGATGCGTAATGTATACCAACATTCGTTCTCGTCGGACAGAGATCATGCCGAAGATGTTATTCAAGAATACTATAGCAAGATGATGGAAGATCTTGAAGAGCCGGAAACAACGGCCTGAACAACTTACTTTTTTAGACTACTTTTTTATCGCAGTTGGAAATTTGAGTCATATTTTGAGTCATATATTATCACTATATGTGGTGATTTATCACCTGATTTGGTGATTTTGCCATACGATTTGGCAAAAGAAAAGTCACGTAAATGCGCGAAAACCGCGAAAATACGTGACTACTACATATCAGCAGGCGAGGGGAATCGAACCCCCGACCTCAGCTTGGGAAGCTGATGTTTTACCATTAAACTACGCCTGCAATAATAAAACGCCCTCATACGATGTATGAGGGGTTAGGATGCGGATAAGAGGACTTGAACCTCCATGATATTGCTATCACATGGACCTGAACCATGCGCGTCTGCCAATTCCGCCATATCCGCATATGAACAATCGCTCAGGTTTCTCCCTTGCGACTTTATGATTATATCATATTCTCGAAGGTTTGTCAACCCCTTTTCGCGAATTTTTCAAAAAGTTTTTTTGCAATTTTCGGAAAAGTGTGTTATAATAGAATCAAATTCGGAAAACAGGAGTGAGAAAACGCTGATATGTCAATTTATCTGGATTCCGCAGCTACGACTCGTCCGGGAGAAGCATGTATTGCGGCGATGACGGAAGCTATGCGGATCAGCTGGGGAAATCCTTCTTCGTTACATCGGGTCGGTCTGGAAGCACAGCTCAGAATGGAGTGTGCAAGAGGGCAGCTTGCAGCTGCGCTCGGATGTGAACCATCGGCACTGATTTTTACATCCGGTGCAACGGAGAGCAATCATCTTGCAGTCCGGGGTGCTGCCGGCGCCTACGGAAAACGGAAAAAGAAGGTTATTACGACAACCGTTGAACATGCGTCCGTCCGCGGCGCATTTGATATGCTGGAGGAACAGGGCTTTGAGGTTGTGCGGATTGCACCGGATGCGGACGGCATCCTGCGTGCAGAAGATATTGCAGCCGCAGCCGATGAGAATACCTGCCTTGTCAGCATGATGCTGGTGAATAATGAAACCGGCGCAGTTCTTCCGGTGCAGCAGACTTTTGCGATGATCGCACGGGAATATCCGCATATCATAAAGCACTGTGATGCGGTACAGGGATTCCTGAAACTGCCGGTCAGTCCGGAAAAGCTGCATGCCGATCTTCTGACAGTCAGCGGCCACAAGGTTCATGCATGCAAAGGCGTCGGAGCGCTTTACCGGAAAAAAAGAATCCGTCTGTTTCCGCTGATGAAGGGCGGCGAGCAGGAGGGGAGTATCCGTCCGGGTACGGAGTCCGTTCCGCTGATTGCCGGGTTCGGTGCAGCGGCGGCAGAGTTGTCTGAAACAGTAACCGCGCGTGCTGAATATGTCGGAAATCTGCGCTCGGAACTGATTGCAGGTCTGGAGAAAGCCGGCGGTATATCCGTGAATTCTCCGTCAGACGGTTCCCCTTATATTCTGAGCTTTGCAGTACGCGGACTGCGTTCGGAAACTGTTCTGCATTTCTTATCGGAGAAAGGAATTTCTGTTTCGAGCGGTTCTGCCTGTTCAAAAGGAAAACAGAGCGGCGTTCTGGAGCAGTTCGGCGTCAAGCCCGATCTGGCGGACAGTACAATCCGGGTCAGCTTCTGCGCGGAAAATACGCCGGAGGACGTGACAGCCCTTTGCGAGGCGCTGAAAGAAGCGCAGGAACGGCTGGTACATAAACGCTGATCTTGATGAAATGCGGAGAGCGGAGATATGAAAGATCTGATTGAGGCTTATATCCGGCTTGCGGTTACAATCGGAATGCTGGTTTATATCTGGAAGCTGAAATGGCAGTCGGAGCATCCGCGTATTCTGAAGGATACGGTTGAAACTGAGGCGGAGATTGCTTTTGTGCAATTCAAAAAGAAGTGGCTTTGGTCTCCGAAGGAAGAAGCAAAAGCGACAATCTATGCGAACTATTCCTTAGAATCCGGAAAAAAATATACCGGACAGCTTGCAACTTATCCGATCAGGAAGCAGCTCGATATGTATGCGCCGGAGCTGATGCAAAAGGGGACGAAGGTGCAGATTCGGTATGAACGGAAGCACCGCGGCGTGTTTTATTTTACCGATCCGCGCTATGCAGTGCCGGAGGTTTCCGGAGAGCCGCGGAAGGTCAGATGCAGCTATTTTACGCTTGCACTTTTCTCTTTGTTCATTACTGCGCTTTCGGTCGCTTTGCTTCTTGTCGAATATTACTATGATTAACGGAGGATGACAGATTGTTCAGACAATACACGCTGCACGACCTTCGCGGATGTGCAGAGCTGTTCCGTGCGGCATTTGCAGCAGAGCCTTGGAATGAGGAATGGAGCCTTCGCCTCGCGGAGACCCGCATTGCAGAGCTGACAGGCACGCCGAATTCTGCGGGATGGGTCAGTGAACAGGACGGCAAAATGACCGCTCTTCTGATCGGCAGAAGATTGACCTATCTGACAGGTGCAGAATTCATGATTGACGAATTCTGTGTATCGCCGGAGATGCAGCGGACCGGTATCGGCAGCAAAATGCTGCATCACATAATCACTGAGCTTTCCGCAGAGGGAATCGTCAGGATTGTTCTGCTGACGACAAAGGGCTTTCCGAGCGAGAAATTCTATCTGAAAAACGGATTCCAACAGGAAGCGGGCATGATCTTTATGCAGAAACCGCTTCCGTGAACAGATATTTTATATAAAGTTGAGGATGGCGAAATGAGAGAAATTATTCTTGTAAAATACGGTGAAATGGCGCTGAAAGGGCAGAACCGCAGCACGTTTGAGGATGTTCTGCTGCGGAATATCCGTTACCGGTTAAAGCAGATCGGAAAATTTTCGTATGCGAAGGCGCAGTCAACTATATATATTACGCCGGAATCAGGCAGCGATGAGTCTGCCGGAGAGCTGCTGGATGCAGCAATGCCGCGCCTGAAAAAGATTTTCGGTATTGCCGCGCTCAGCAAAGCGCTGACCTGTGAAAAAGATTTTGCCGATATTACAGAGCGTGCGGTCCCGTATCTCGAAGACGCACTTTCACATGCAAAGACCTTTAAGGTCGAGGCGAAGCGTTCGGATAAAGCTTTCCCAATGAAATCGCCGCAGATCTGTGCAGAACTCGGCGGAATTCTGCTTGAACATTATCCGCATCTGAGCGTCAATGTCAATGAACCGGATGTGACGGTAACGGTCGAAATCCGGGATACAAATGCATATGTTCATGCTGCGCGGGAAAAGGGCGCGGGAGGTCTGCCGGTCGGAACGGCAGGTAATGCAATGCTTCTGCTTTCGGGCGGAATTGACAGCCCGGTTGCAGCATACATGATGGCGAAGCGCGGTCTGCGCATCACGGCGTGCCACTTTGCCAGCCCGCCCTATACGTCAGAGCGTGCGCGCCTGAAGGTGGAGCAGCTCTGTGAAAAGCTGACTCCCTGGTGCGGAAGCATCGCCTTTTACTGTGTGCCGTTTACCGAAATTCAGGAGCAGATTCAGAGAAACTGCCCTGAGGAATATTTTACAATTATTATGCGCAGGCTGATGATGGAGATTGCCTGCCGGCTTGCCGAACGCGATGACTGCGGTGCAATTGTCACCGGTGAAAGCCTCGGTCAGGTCGCAAGTCAGACACTTCCTGCGCTTGCCTGTACGGATGCTGTTGCAACGATGCCGGTTCTTCGGCCGCTGATCGGTATGGACAAGGTGGAGATCGTTGATCTTGCACGGAAGATTGATACATTTGATATTTCGATACAGCCCTATGAGGACTGCTGTACCGTCTTTACGCCGCGTCATCCGAAGCTCAGACCGCACCCGGAGGATGTCGCGGCAGCACAGGCGGAATTCGATTTTGCACCGCTTGTCGATGAGGCAGTGCTGCATGCCGAGAAGAAAATATTTGCGCAGCATATATCGGAAGCAAACGGGTTTTAACATTTTTTACAATCCGTTGAAAAGTTGGTGAAAACATGAATATTACCGACGTTGTAAAAGCTGAATATGGGCATGATGACGAAATTATGCGCGGTGAACTTGACAAAGCAGTCCTGAATGTAGTACAATATCTAATGGAGAATAGGAAAACTGTGGCTACAGGCGAAAGCCTCACGGGAGGCCTGCTCTCTGAACGTATTACATCAGTGCCAGGCGCATCACAGGTTTTTGAACTGGGTGTTTGCACCTACTCTGATCGGATGAAGCAAGACTTGCTTCATGTTCCGTCCGGTGTTCTTGCACAGTACGGTGCTGTGAGCCGACAGACTGCCTATGCAATGGCAGAGGGCTTGATGCATCGCTCCGGTGCAGATCTCTGTTTATCAGTAACCGGACTCGCCGGACCCGGCGGCGGTTCCGCGGATACTCCCGTTGGAACTGTATATGCCGGCTTCGCTTATCAGGGTCAGGTGACTGCTGCCCGACTGAGACTCTTTGAGATTCCCGGTTCGGATCGCAGCATGATCCGTTACATGACTGCGTTATGCGTGTTTCAGATTGCGGAACAATTATTGCGCTCGAACGGGTGAACATATCCGACTGAGCGGATAATCTGCGCAAATACACTGTGAAGGACCGTGCGTCTTCTGTACCGTCCGGAAACAGAAAGAATTTGCAGTTGATGGAGGCGTTCTAATGAATCAGTATCATAACCGAGAAACCGGCTGGGATGAGAACGGTATGCTTGACGGCAGCCGCAATCGGAACAGAAAAACCGAAACAAGTGCTGAGCGTGCAAATGCACGGTCGAATTCCGGAAACGCCGGAGGACAAAGGTCGTATGCATCGCGAAAATTGCTGAAGGGCACCGCAGGACATGCGGAAACGGAAGCGAAACGTGAGATAGCCGATCTGGAAATCCGGACGAAAAACGGGTCAGAAAGCACCGATCGGACCGGTGTAGCAGCAGTGCTGGAAGAAATCGAGGCGGAACAGCGTCGGCTTCATCCGGAAAAGCTGCGTGCAGTGCATTCTTCGGAAAACTCGGATTCAACCGCACGGACAAATCGTTCGGAGCGGCAAGAGGCTGTGCCGAAGGCGAATGCGGCGAGAAAGAGAAAGCTGAACCCGGAGACGGACACTAAGTCGGCGGGGAAGGCGGAATCCGGATCAAAACAAAAGCCGAAGAAGAGTAAAAAGAAGAAACGCAAGCGATATACGGTTACAGATGTTCTGAAGATTTTTATACCATGGCGTGGTGATTCAATCTTTGAGGGGCTGCGGAAAATCATTTTTTCTGCCGCCGTCGTTGTTGTGGGCGTATGCACTTTCCTGATCAGCAGTTACTATATTGATCTGTATCAGGCAAAAAAGGAGTATGCCGCAATGCAGACACGGTTTGAAGAAACCATGAACAACAGAGGCTTTACTGCTCCGACTTATGTTGACGATCCTGTCACGCACGAACCGGTAGAGTATCTGGATTATAACGAAATTTATAATCAGTTCTACAGCCAGAACCCGGATCTGGTCGGCTATATCCGTATCAAGGATACTATGGTCAGTTATCCGGTCGTTCAGAAAAAATCTAAAGACATCAATATCAATATGAATAATTATTATCTTTATCGCACGTTCCATCAGGAGAGCTCCAAGTCAGGCTGTATCTTTATGGATTACAGATGCCATTTCGACGAGGTGTCTGATCACCGCCGCGTCGTAGACAACTCGGACAATCTTCTGATCTACGGGCATAATATGAATAACCAGACGATGTTCGGAAGTCTTCGGAATTATTATAAAAATCCTTCTTATTATATGAAACATCCGATCGTTGAACTCCACTCTCTTTATAATTCATACGAATATAAAATCTTTGCGATTTTTGTCGTTGACGGAGAAGACTTTTCATCCGAATACGCCTTTGACTGCTGGAATACACTGGACTTTGAGAATGAAGACCAGTTCTATGAGTATGTAAATAATGCAAAAAAACGCACGAGCATAAACACAAATGTTGACGTGAAGTATGGGGATCCGATCCTGACGCTTTACACTTGCCACGGATTGCATGCCAATGCCAAACTGATACTGATGTGCAGACGTGTCCGTGCCGGCGAAGACCTTAACGAGGGTACAGATAATGCCACATTGAATGACAATATTCTGTATACCAACCAGTATTATAACAGATACGGTCATCCGTTTAATTTTGATTCCTCAAAGTTCGTTCCATACGGACCGGACTCGGAATAATTTTTCAGATTTATTACGGAAGCTTAACCGGATATCGGCAATGTTAAAACGGACTTGTTTTCTTTGCCGAAGGATGATTTTGCTGACGTTACAGCTGCATCATATTGTTTTTCGGCTGTGAGCGAACAGCCCGGCCGGAACGCAGAACTCCCTGCGGCGCACGAATCCGCAATATGAATATAGGCAGCGAGAGATAAAAATTTTAACAGATTCATCTGAATCTGATCAAGTTACTCATAAGGATATGGGTGCGCACGGTTATATGAAACGGGTATTCATATTCCGTCGAAAGGAGCGACATAAACGATTAGACAGAATCCCCACACCAATCTTGGGGAAATAAAGCCGGTTTTCACCGGTGAGATTGAATAATTGGAGAGAAACTATGCAAGCTCGAACGCGAAGAAACCGCGTTGCGATTCTGGTTTCAATGGCACTGTGTCTCACCAGTACATGTGAGATGCAGGGCGACAGAATTGCTTCGCAGCGCTCAAGAGCTGCCAATATTGCGTATGCCGCTATGATCGGAGTTCCGGCGGAGGATTCGGATTTACACGCCGCTTCCGAAACCCTCTCTGAAAATAGCAACCCTGAATTATCGGGTGCAGACGAATATCATGTTGCTGATTGGTCGAAGGCAGAGAAAAGTGAATACGAAGGAAGCCTGTCGCTGATCAGTTACGAGGCAGCGTACACGGAGCCGGACGACCCGCTTACGATGACCACTGCAGTGACAACAGATACCACTATTTCTCAGAATGATATTGTTGAATTCAATGATAGTATTGAGTTTGATGAGCATATTGAAAATAGAATTAATATAAATACAGTAACCAGTAGTGTTGAAACAGTCACTACGACTGTAACTACAACTGTATCGGAACCTGCTGCAACAACTGCCAAAAGTGTTAAAGCGGATTCCGACAGCGTCGTGTTTTATTCGTCCGGATACGGACACGGCGTTGGTATGAGTCAGAACGGCGCAAATTTTTATGCTATGTATGATGGCTGGACGTACGACCGGATCCTTAGTTTTTATTATCCGGGTACTACGCTTGTAAAGCGCAATGTATCTGAAAATGATTATATGACAGTCGGCGGAAAAACGGACACAGTCGTTTCTATTATTTCGCAGATTTGTTATAACGAGATGGGTTCAAACTTTTCAATCGAAGCAATTAAAGCACAGGCAGTCGCAGCTTATACCTTCTACCTCTATAACGGAAAAGGTGCCGGAATGATCTGTAAAGCGAACCCGCCAAAGAGAGTTGTAGATGCCGTTCGGTCGGTGCTTGGTATTGCAGTTTATTATGATAATGCACCGGCTCTAACCACGTTTTATGCATCCAGCGGCGGCGCGACCGCTTCCTGCGAAGATATTTTCTACGGAAGTATTCCTTACCTGGTCAGTGTCCCCGTTGCGCATGATGAAACATCTGATCCGAATTACCGTTGTTCCAAAGAATATTCAGTTTCCACGCTCAAATCCAAGCTTCAGAATGCTTACCATGTTCAGTTGACAGGCAACCCATATGATTGGATTAAACTTGAGTACGGTGACGGCGGCTATGTAGCCAATGCCGTGATCGGCGGGCAAGTTCGTGTGAAGGGCAATGAACTGCGTACTGTTCTTGGTCTGAAATCCCCGAAGTTTGAATTTGTATACTGAAACTGATCTTTTGAATGAACTTGTTGATTAACATGTTTTACGGCTTGGTTTCAGATATCTTTAACCGTTGTTTTTTTGAAGATGAGAAAAAATCCCGTGCTTTTATGCACGGGATTTTTTGCGTTTGCTGTATTATATTATTGACCCCCGTAAGCATTTGAGTCTGCTTACGGGGGCTGATTTTATGCATCCATAACCGGCATCCAGTGTGCAGGTTTTATGCCAATGCTGTTGAGTTTTTCAAGAATCTCTTTACGTTCCTGGCTGTTCAGTTTGTCCGGAATCACACAAGCGTTTTCGATCACATCCAGTGCAGCATTTTCATGACCGATTTCATTCAGAATCTCTGAGAGCTTTGCTTGCAGTGTTTCGACATCCTGTGCGGCTTCAAATCGGATAAATAATCCGCTTTCCAGCTCATCAATTCCTGCAATGAAATCCTGTGTGCCGGCATCCACCCAGAATTGTGAGAATACTGTTTTATGATGTTTTGCCGCTTCAATGACATCGCCCATAACGGCGCTTGCAGTCGGCATTTTACCGGCGCCTCTTCCTGTGAAGTATGCACGGTCAATCGCATCGCCGCAGACTTCTACGCAGTTAAATACGCCGTCAACACGGGAAATCAGGTTCTCGTGCGGGACAAACATCGGCATAACAGCGGGAAGAATTTTTCCGTTTTCCAGTTTGGTGACAGATGCAATCAGTTTCACTGCGCCGTCCAGCTCATCGGCAGCAGCAGCATCCTCCAGTGAAATATTCCGGATTCCTTCCGTATAGACGCTCTCAGGATATACATGCTTTCCGAAAGCAAGCGAGGAAAGAATGCAGATTTTACGGCAGGCATCATGTCCGTCAACATCTGCGCTCGGTTCGCGTTCCGCATAACCGTGCTTCTGTGCTTTTTCCAGAGCTTCCTCAAAGCGCATACCGTCTGTCAGCATTTTATTGAGAATATAGTTGGTTGTTCCGTTCAGAATGCCGTAAATTGCGGAAATGTTGTTTGCGGCAAGGCATCGGTGCAGCGGGCGAATGATCGGGATTGCACCGCCGACAGACGCCTCAAAGAAGCAGTTGCAGGAATGTGCTTTTGCTTCTGCAAGCAGTTCCGCACCTTTTTGGGCAATCAGTTCTTTGTTAGAGGTTACAACGCTGATTTCATGCTGAAGGCACTGTTTCAGATATGAAAATGCAGGTTCAATGCCGCCCATGCATTCTGCAACCACAGTGATTTCCTTATCTGCAAGTATCGCATCAATGGATTTGACGAACTTATCCGCATAAGGGGAGTCCGGGAATTCTCTGAGATCCAGTATATACGCAAGCTCCATTTTTGAGCCTGCTTTTTCCTCAATCTGTGCTCTGTTTTTGTGGAACAGCTGAACAACACCGGAGCCGACTGTTCCGTAACCTAAAACTGCAAATTTTTTCATAATTCTTGGCTTCTGCGGAAGCCTTTCCCTCATTTCCTTATAAATTTTATGAACCGGAGAGCAGGCGAACTTCAACTACGCCTTTTTGTTCTGTCAGTGTACTGCAAAGAGCAGAGATCATGGCGGAATCCTGAAGCCGGAATGATACGGTAACAGTTGCTGCACCGTCAACCGGAATGCTTTGATTCAGTGTCAGAATATTTGCCTTTGCATCTGTCAAAATATGCAGAACACCGGAGAGAACGCCTGAAACATCATGCAGCCTCATATAAACTGTGAAAATATGCTCCCGCATTTGTTCCTCGTATACAAAAACCGAATCCCGGTATTTATAAAATGCACTCCGGGAGATACCGACGGCACGGCAGGCAGCAGATGAACTTTTTTCTTCGCGGTTCGCGAGCATCCGTTTCACAGTCAGGGTTTTCATAATTACTTCCGGCAGAACGGAGGTGTCAACAACAACCCAGTTTCTTTGTTTTTCGGACATAAAGCTCAACTCCTTCCTGTATGATAATCCGCGCTGGACGGACAGTTGTTTTTGATATGCATTCATTATACCACATTATCTTGAATTTGTCAAGCAGTGTTCCGGTTTTTTTACCATAATCAAAAAAAAGCCGCAGATTATAAGAGTCTGCGGCTTTCAGCATGTAGATAAAGTGTCTTCGACGGATTCAAAATGGGGGCTGCTCCCGCACTGCGCTATGTCGAGTTTGCTTTGCAAACATCGAGCCTCAATACCCTTCGCTGGGGACATTGTTCTCAGACTCCATCGTATAGAAAATGAATGTATTATCTTCATTTTATATATAATGGGATTCCAAAGGGACTTTGTCCCTTTGGCGGGGTTTGGGGCGGAGCCCCATTATGGATGCATCGCAGATACCTCTTTCGACAGATTGAAAGCCGCAGATCATAAGATTCTGCGGCTTTCAGCATGTAGATAAAGTGTCTTCGACGGATTCAAAATAGGGGCTGCTCCCGCGCTGCGCTATGTCGAGTTTGCTTTGCAAACATCGAGCCTCAATACCCTTCGCTGGGGACATTGTTCCCAGACTCCATCGTATATAAAATGAATGTATTATCTTCATTTTATATATAATGGGATTCCAAAGGGACTTTGTCCCTTTGGCGGGGTTTGGGGCGGAGCCCCATTATGGATGCATCGCAGATACCTCTCTCGACAGACTGAAAGCCGCAGATCATAAGATTCTGCGGCTTTATCATTATCTGTGCGTGTAGATATACCATCCCAGCCCGATCTGACCGGCAAGACCGATCAGATTGACAAACCAGAAATACCGTTTTCTGGTTTTATGCCGGCAGCCTGCCATTGCAATCAATGCGCCCGGTGCTCCGAACAAGACGCCGAGTGTAAGCAGAAACCGCTCGGAATACCTGCGCTTTCTTTGTTTTGCGCGAAGTTTGTCTGCTGCATAGAAAAAAGCTGTTATGACGCTGATTCCTGTTACCAGAAACGGATATAATAGAGGCTTGATAAATTGCATAGGCTTTTTCCTTACTTGATAATTGCTTCGGACCAGTATTGCTGGTTGTAAATATCCGTGAAGCAGTATGTGATCTTTACGGTTCCGGAACCGACATCAGTGTTGCTCAGAGTCAGATCACCGTTTACGGTCAACTGTTCACCGAGCATATAGCTGTCCTGATAGTCTCCGTCATAAGTGTAATAATCGCATACGAAGTCAATTTTGTCGCCGTTCTGGATTTCGGTCAGGCTCTTTGCAACGGTATCGGTTTCGTTGTTGCGATAATCAGTTTCTGCACCGACGATATATCCGCCTTTATGGGCGTTATCAAAGCGGACGATCAGCTTGACGCGGTCACCGTTCAGGAATGCCGGAATATAACCGGTCATAACATCTTCGCCGTTATATTCAAGCGTATCGGTGTGATAGTAGGCAACCGTCTGTCCGTTGACTGCTAGCCAGTCTCTGTCAGAATCAGCAGTCAATGTGTTTCCGTTAATGGAGAACAGGTTATCCATTCCAAGATCAATATAGCCTTCGCCGTCATCCAGGAAGATATTCTTGTCAACGAGGTTAATCAGATCCCATTGAGCGTCAGAGAGGTCAACCTGATATTTGCCGTCTTTTTCTGTCCATTTGAGGACACTCGAATCAAACTGATTTTTGGCGACATACTGTGCTGCCGTGTTGACATCCGTCTCATTCATGAAATCGGTGTTGGTCGAATCAAGACCGGCAATGCTTCGGTCACCGCCGCCGCCGAGGAAGCCGCTGAGCAAAGAACCGATTACATCTGCGCCGCCGGCTGATCCGCCTGTAAACGAACCGAAGAGAGATGAAAGCGGGGAGGAGCTGCTTCCGCCGCCGGCAATCTGACCGCTGGTTTCGAGGCTTGCAAACTGCCGGATGCACTTGGTATAGGAATCGTCCATCTGAATCTGGTTATAAGTGCTGCATGCGCTGTCAACATAAGACGTGCGCTTATACGGGAAGAAGATGGACACACCGTGCGCATTGGTCATATTGGTAGAGGTTCGGTTGTATTTAACGGCACTTTTGATGGTGTCGGCAAGCTTTTTGCCTTCTTCCGTGTTCATGTTCAGTGCCAGATCCACGAGGTCCACCTGGTCAATTTTGGAACTGGTTGCAAATTCTCTGGTGTTGTTGCGTGCTTTTGATACAGTCTGGTATTCTTCGTTTGTCATCAGGGTGCTGACGGAATTTGCGAAACCGCTGAGGCTGTCGGGAATTGTCTTGGAGAATTCCGCTAAATCAATGACGGAAAGTGTCGTCTTCTGACCGGGGCACTGTTTTGCACACTGCGTTACAAAATCATCGACGATATTCTTTCCGATTTCGACAGTCGGCATGGAGGTGTTGCTTCCGAGTTTGGTGAGCCAGTTGGTGTAATACCAGCCGATGCCGGGTTCTGTTTCCTCAGAGGCAATGAGATAGTCTGCGTAGTTGTTCAGCATCAGTGCTGTTTCGGCAGTTGCCATCAGACAGGCATCAAAACCGATGAAATCAAATTTCATTCCGCTGTTTTGCAGTGCCTGATTGATTCCGGCAAGATTCATGGAACCTTTTTTAGCTGCTTTCTCATCATAGCCGTATCCGCTGACAGAGCCGCCGCCGTGATCCCAAAAGATCAGGTTATTGCGGTTAGCCGGGAAGTTTGTTTTGCAGTAATTGATGAATTCCGTGAGTGTAGCCGGATCTGTCATGACTTTATTGCCGACATTGAGCTCCAGCGGGTTAAGCTGACCGTTTTTCACCTGATAGATTTGATTGGTGCTGTTACTGATTCTCGCGCCGATTCCGTTTTCCTGCCACTGTTTGCAGCCGCCGGTATAGACAATGATATTGACATTGTCACCGTAGTTCGCGTTCAGCATTTCCCGGATATCTCTGGTTGCCATGCCGTTTTTGGATTCCAGATCGGTTCCGCAGACATAGACCATGATGGTAACTGTATCCTGATTGTTTCCTTTGACGGTTGTATACTTTGCGCGGGAGCCTTCGGCAACAGTCATGTTTGCAGCACCGGCCTGATCGGCAGTAAACTGATCTCCGGAAATGCTCTGTCCGGGGAGATTGTTTCCGCCGCCACCGCCTGCCTGATTCGACAGTCCGCCGAGATTACAGCCTTTGAACAGCATGAGCGCGGCTGCTGCAAGGGCAATGGTACCGCCGCCTCCGATCGCAGCGCGTTTTCCGCCGCCTCCGCCGCCTTCCGTTTTTCTGCCGGCATATCCGTTCTGTGAACCGACCGGACCGGTTCCGAGTCCGCTTCCGCGGCGATAGGCACCGGAACCGCCGGAGGTTACCTGTTTTTCCCTGCTTTTCGGTCGCTTCGGATCCATAGTTTTTTCCTCCTCATAATAAATTCATTGCTGAATTATCATTCTTATTTTACATGAATCGAGCAGCTTTGTCAAGTCTCCGCAGATTTTTCTTCTAAGAAACGGTACATTGCAAAGCTCATTTCAGACATCTGTGAAATATATTCTTCGCTGATTCCGAGATCCTGATAGACAGACGGCATCAATGTGAATCCGTCCGGCGGATATTTTTCCGGGAACCACATCATAATTCCGCAAAGATCGCCGGCTTTCAGCAGAGCGCGGTGTGTCACGGTATGTGATACCAGATTGATTATATCTTCTGAATGTGAAGCCGCAGGCAGCAGCGTAACCAGTGATACAATGTCAACCGTATCATAGGTACTGAATCCGATTGCTTCCGAATCCAGCATCATTGTTCTTGCTTCATAAATATCTTCAATCCCCGCTTTCAAAAAGGCTGCGTAGAGATCATTTATATAAACGTGAACCGCATGCGTCAGTTCCTCAATATACTGTAAATCATAGCACGCCATTGCAGCGGAGTTTTCGGTTCCGAGGTTTGCATCAATCGAGGTATCTGCAATATATGCACCGATTTCTTCTGACGGGCATTCCGGGTCTTTTGACCATTTTGTAATGAACGGTTCATATGCCCAGCCGAGACTGCTCATGACCGAAGGACAGGCGACCATATAATCTGCGTATTCATAAACTGCAAGCGCGGTTTCCAGATTGCCCATGATACAGCAGTCAAAGCCGATCCAGTCAAAATGAACATCTGCACCGGCGAGTGCATCATGCAGATCCGGCAGATACATCGTTTTTTCCGTGATTTCATCATAACACAGACCGTACAGCGGACCGGCACCGTGTCCCCAGATGACGAGCGCATAGCGGTCTGCGGGGTATTCGGCAGCCGTTTCCGTTATGAAACTCTGTAATGTATGATAATCCGCCATATCTTTTGGCTCTCCGTCCATTTTCTCAGACTGTATTCCGTCTTTGTTCAGTGTAATCCGGTAATTGGCATCGGAGTCCGCCAGATGTGTGTGCCACTTTTTGGCGCCGCCGGTCATTGCAACAATTTGCAGCGAATCCGTGTATTCCGCAGACATCATTTCTTGGATATCGCCGGATACTTCGGCATAATCGCTTTCGAGATTTGCGCCTGAAAAATAAACCATCAGTGTGACTTTTTCACGGCTTTCCGGCTGCATAAGCATTCTTTTCAGAATGGTAAGGTCTGCTGCATTGATGATCTGATTTCCGTCAAGATCGGCAGATTCAGAGACAGTCTGACAATCGGTCAGCAGATAGCCCTGTAAATATTCAGCATCTGCAAGATTACAGATTCCGTTTCCGTCACAGTCGCCTGAAACGGTTTGATTTGCTGATACATCGGCTGCATTTGCAGTTCCGGATGATTGTCCGGAGAGCAGGAAATACCCCGGAATGAGACAAGCCGCAGCAGAAGCACACAGGAGTTTCAGGATCAATCCATGTCGCTTTTTCATATAACACTCCTTTCCGGTTCGCAGAAGCGGACTCAGAGACTGAGTTTCAAAGTGCTTCCGGCGATATCCTTTGTAATTTGTATCTGTGAAGGAATGGCATCCTTCAGGTCTTTGACATGTGAGATAATGCCGATCAGTCTGGTTCCGTCTGCAAGCTTTGACAGCATCCGGATTACCTGACGGAGTGTCTGTTCGTCCAGTGAGCCGAAGCCTTCGTCGATGAACATGGCATCCAGTGCGACGCCGCCGCTTTGTGCCTGAACGGTATCGGATAAACCGAGTGCGAGCGCGAGCGATGCGAGGAAGGATTCTCCGCCGGAAAGCGTGGAGACATCCCTCCACTGACCGGTGCTGCTGTCATAGACTTCCAGATCCAGTCCGCTCTGACCGCGCAGGGAACCTGCTTCTTTGCGGCAGCGCAGTGCATAAAGATCATTTGTCAGAATCCGAAGCCTTTTGTTTGCGGAAGCTACGATCTGCTTGAAATAGAACTGCTGCACATAGGCTTCAAAGCTCAGCTTGACCTGACCTGTCTGCTGACCGCCGACGGTCTGGTATAAATCCCGCAGATCGGCACATTCGAGTGAAGCTTTTTCCCGTTCTCCGCACAGCGGTTCAAGCTTTGACAGTGCCCGGAAATTGCGGTCATGGCGCAGCATCTTTTCCTGAGCGTTTTGCCGAAGGCTTTGCAGTTTTGTTCGTATTTCCAGTACAGACTGTTCCAGTTCTTTTACGGATATTTCTTCGGTTATTTCGCACTGCTCTGCAAGATGGTTCAGTCTGTCGCTGACAGAATGCATTTTCTGTTCATAATTCTGTATTTCACTGCGAAGCATTGCACGTTTTTCCTGCGGGAGCAATGCTGCAAGAAATGTATTTTCATCCGGAAAATCCGAAGATGCAAGCGCTGCTGTATATTGTTCTGTCAGCCTGTATGTCTCGGCTTCACAGCGTTGAACCTGTTTTTCAGCCTCGGTGCAGGCAGCCTGTTTGGCGGCATAAGCTGTTTCTGCTTTCCGGAGCTGTTCCTGTGATGCATGAAGCGATTCCCGGCGGGCGGCAATCTCTTTTTCTGCTGCTTTTGCTTTTTCCAGCAGCTCACTTGCAGCGGGAACACGGGCGCCGGTTATCTGCGTGAGTTCATTCAGCGTTTGTTTCAGTTCATTCTCACGCTCTGCCGTAATCTGTTTTCGTTTTCCGTATTCTGCGATTGCTTCGGTTTGTTTTCTGTTTGCGGAATCAAGCGCCTCATCGGAAGGCATTTCTTTCGGCATGACGGCAGGGGACGGGTGATTCACGGAACCGCAGACAGGGCAGGGCTGGTTTTCTTGCAGTTCCGCAGCAAGTTTGCCTGCCTGTCCGGTCAGATATGCCCGGATGCATTGTTCCTGTTCTTTGTTTGCCTGCTGTAATGCAAGGAGCGCTGCTTTTTCCTGATCGGCTGCCTGTGTATGAGCAGTTCTGAGTTTCAGGGATTTCTGAATCAACGTACTTGCCTGTTCGGCACTTTGCTGCTGCTTGGTCAGTTCCGGAATTTCTGCGGCTGCCAGTTCGGCAGCCGTGCAGAGGTCAGAAGCCGTGTCGGCGTATTTTTTCAGCTCCGGAAGTGCTTCCCGGTGTTCCGTAAGAACGGTTTCGGCATCTGTTTCGCGTTTTTCGGCAGTCTTCAAAGCGGAATAAAGAGCATAAAGCTCTGCCGCAGACTCAGCAGTTGAAAGAATCATTTTGCGTTCTTCGATTTCCGATTCTTTGCTGAGAAGTTCTTCTTTTTGCTGTTGTGTCTGATGAAGCGAATTCAAAAGCTGATTCTGCTGCTTCCCGTATTCCGTCTCTTTGATTTTTGCCTGAAGAACGGCGTCAGTTTCCGAAATCTGTTCCTCCAGTCCGGAAAGATACTGTGCTTCTTCGGTACAAAGAAAGCGGAGGGGCGTGAGCGCCTTTTCAATCAGAGAGGGTTCATCCCGCAGCGCTATAATCCATTCGGCTCCTTCTGTTTCCGGCTGAATCTGAATTGCAGCGGCTGTCTGCATAATCTGGTGATCGGTCTCATCCAGTCTGCGGCGGGTTTCTGTATATGAATCTTTCAGTAATTCCTGAAATCTTGCATATTTTGCAGTCGAAAACAGCCTTTGAAACAGCTCTCTGCGATCTTTTGACTTTGCGTTCAGAATTTTCAGAAAATCCCCCTGTGCAATCATCACGGTTTGTGCAAACTGTTCGCGGTCAAGTCCGATCAGTTCACGGATTGCAGCGTTTGCCGGTTCCTGAGAATCCTGCACAGCACCGTCGCTGTGGCGCTTGAGCATAACGGCGCTTCCTTCTTTTACAACACCGGTACCTCTGCGTTTTGCACGCAGGTATTCGGGATTCCGGCGTACCGTAAACCGTTCGCCGCGGTGAGAAAAGGTCAGTTCCACAAATGTTTCCGTTTCCGGATCTGCATAATCCGATCTAAAACTTTTAGAGGAGCGCCTGTCCTTTCCTCCGCTTGCTTCTCCGTAAAGAGCAAAGGAAATCCCGTCAAAAACCGTTGTTTTTCCGGCGCCGGTATCACCCGTAATCAGAAACAGACCGTTCTGATCGAATAATGTGAAATCGACAGTGACGAGACCGGCATACGGACCGAATGCCTGCATAGTCAGTTTCTCCGGCTTCATTCAGAAATCACCTCCCGGTCAATCTGCTCCAGCAGCGCTGAAATAATCTGCTTCTGTCTGCCGTTCGGTTCGGCACCGTTGTTCTGAAATGCATAGAATTCAGAAAACAGCTTCAAAAAGTCAGTCTGCTCCGGAAGTGTATCTGTTGTGACTGTCCGGTCTTCTCTGATTTTGCTGTTCCGGACAGTTGTTTGCAACAGATTCGGAAAAACGGTTCTCAGCTGCCTGACGGCATCTGCCGGCGGTTCTTCATCTGTCAGCAGAGCATGAATATAATCCTCGGTTTTATCATGCTGCAAAAGCCCGGAAAGTGTACCGGTCAGTTCCTGCATTCCGTGCATCGGCAGCAGGGGAATTTCATTGATTTCGATATGTCCCTTTTCGCAACAATCAACAAGTGTTACGGTTTTTTTCTGTGTCAGTTCAGAAAAGGAATATTTCAGCGGTGAGCCTGCATACCGGATCGTTTCACGTGAAACAAACTGTCTGCCGTGCAGATGGCCAAGCGCAACATAGTCATAATCATGAAAGAGAGAAGCGGAGATATTGTCCAGCCCGCCGATTGCCAGTTCTTCCGAGTCGCAGGTCTGCGCACCGGTCAGGAACTGATGACACACCAGCACATTGCGCACAGAATTGTCAACCGGATGTTCCCGAAGCACAATACGGACGGCATCTTCATAGCTGCGAATCTGATCTGCATATTCCGGATATTTCTGCCGGACATGTGCCGGTGTGCAGTATGAAAGCAGATGAATGTTCAATTCCCCGTATATATCTTTTACAGGATAGGTGTAGACCGTTCCTGCATTTATTCCGGCAATGTGAATGCCTGACTGTTCTGCAAGCGGAGAGAGATATGCAATGCGTTCGGGGGAATCGTGATTGCCGCTGATGATATAGCATGGACAGGAAAGGGAAGCGAGCTCTGTCAGAAAATTACTGAACAGTGTCATTGCCTCCGGGGACGGTGAATTTCTCTGATAGACATCGCCGGCAATCAGAACGGCATCGGCTTTTTGTTCCTTTGCAATTTGCAGAATTTGCTGTAAAATGTATTTCTGGTCAGGCAGCAGACTGTGCCTGTGCAATACTTTTCCGATATGAAGATCGGCAATGTGCAGAAAACGCATCTGACGTCTCCCTTCTTGTTTTACAGTTCTTTGAGCATTTCACATAAATAATTCCATGTTCTTGCTGCCGAGGAAACGGAAAGACGTTCTCTCGGTGTGTGTATATCCAGAATGTCAGGGCCGATTGAGATACATTGCAGCAGAGGATTTTTGGATGAAAGAATACCGCATTCCAGTCCGGCATGAATGGTTCGGACAACCGGCTTTTTTCCGTAAAGAGACTGAAATGTCCGGACTGCAATCTGTTCGAGTTTTGTATCCGGCTGATACTCCCATGCAGGATAATTACCGGATTCTGCTGCGGTTCCGCCTGCTTTGACAGCTTTTTCCGCAAGCGCGGCGGCAAGCTGTGATTTTTTCGCGTTGTTTCCGCTGCGAATCAATGCATCAATGTGCATTCCGTCCGTTTTGAGCGAAAAGATGCCGAGATTGAGGGAGGTTTCCGGCATATTCAGCTTCGGATTCATTTCCTGCACACCGTTCGGGAGTGCGGACAGGGCTTGAATCAGGGACAGAGAGTCAGCGGCGGAAACTGCTTTGCGCTCCGGCACAGCTGCATGTTCTGTTTCAAAGCGGAATCCGGTTTCTTCCGGATAGTCTGACCGGAGTTGTTCTGCCTGTATTCTGAGTTCCTCGGCAATCGTTTGCAGATATGCTGGCGGGAAGCAGATGATCACCTTGCATTCTGTCGGGATGACATTATCGCGGATTCCGCCTTCCCACGAACTGAGTCTGAACGGACAGGAAATTGCATTCAGCAGATTCAGCATTGCTGTGTTCGCATTCAGCAGGGGTTTGTGAATCTCTGTTCCGGAATGACCGCCGGTTAATCCGGAGATACAAAGCTTTAGCCATGTGCCGGAACAGGGGAACTGACGGGCGGGAAATATCAGATGTGAACGGATTCCTCCGGCACAGCCGACTGTCAGAATACCTTCTTCTTCCGAGTCCAGATTGATGAGGCAGTCTCCGTCAAGTTCTTCGGGAGAGAGACCGGCTGCGCCGTCCATTCCGGTTTCTTCATCTGCTGTCAGGATAACCGTGAGCGGAGGGTGCGGAATAGTCTGAGATTCGAGTAATGCAAATGCATATGCAACTGCAATGCCGTCATCGCCGCCGAGTGTTGTGCCGTCTGCGGAGAGATACTCATCGCCCCAGATTAAATCCAGACCTTCCTGACTCATATCTTTGCTGCAGGATGGGAGCATGGCACAAACCATATCGAGATGTCCCTGTAAAATCACAGATGAATGCTGTTCGTATCCTTTTGATGCAATTTTGCGGATGATGACATTTCCTGCGCTGTCGTCATGAGCATCAAGAGAAAGATTTCTTGCTGTATCCAGCGCCCATTTCCGGATACGTGCTGTATTGCCCGAACCGTGCGGGATTGCAGAAAGCTCTGAAAAATAACGGAAAACAGCTTCCGGATAAGGAAAAGCCATATTGATCACACTCCAAATGTGTTTATAGGAAGATGTAATTCGGATGATAGGGCAGCAGCAGGGTCGGATCCCGCTTCAATTCGGAGAAGATTCTTTCCCGCAGACCGCTGTCAAGCAGTTTTTTCAGTTCCGGAATCATGTCAGAGGTTATGCCGGGACATCCGTTATATAAGGTCAATGCAGGTCTGCCGCAGCTGTCCGTCATAATTCGGATCGGCCACACGGAGCAGGCAAAGGGCTTTTCTTCCGGAGAAAGCGTGCATCCTGTCTGAGAATTCAGAAACGGGCAGGGTTGTGCGGAATGCGTCTCGCCGTAGGGAAGTTCAATTCGGAATTTTGTGCCGTCTTTGCGGATTTTATATTCCGGTTTATCCTTCAGCTTTCGGACAGCGGATTCCGGAAAAGCCGGAACTTCCCATGCGCTTTTTTCTTCAAAGATGCAGCAGTTCCTGCATTCGGCGCATGTATCGGGAGAAAGAAGTGTTTTCAGCATATGAGTGCCTCTCTTCCATGCCAGACTGCGGTGAATTTTTCATTCCGGATATCCGGATGATAAGAACTTTTGGATATTCGCATACCGGATTCTCCGAGGTCTTCCTCGCGGTTAAGGTAGACAGCCTGTTTCATGCATTTTGCTGCTTCGTTTGTCACGACTGCCCATGCGTGCGGATATCCGGGTACAACTTTTTCAAAATGAACATCAAATACACCGTCAGAAACAGGGGACAGTACCGTCATGCCGATCGGTTCCTTATCCGGTTCGGCATAGAGCAGTAAACCGGTCAGTCCGAGTGCATCCCAGTTTGCAGCAGCTTCGTGAATACAATGCTTTTCCGCCTGTAAGGACGGCAGTGAAGGGTCCTCGCGTGCGGAAAGCCACTTTTCTGCAATGGTTACAGCCAAATCTGCATTTTCGGCAACCAGCGGCTGAATCATGGCTTCGGGATTGGAACGCCAGAATTGTGCAATATGGTTTCTCTTTCCGTGGTATTTGCTCCCTTTCAGTTCTGACAGATCCTGTCTGAGATAGAGATATTCCGTGTAATCTTCCGCAGGAATAAATTCAAATCCGCCCGGATAAAGCTGTTCAGTAATCTGACATTGTTCTTTGGTGAGCAGCGACAGCCGGAGCGGAAGATTTGCATAGACAGAATCTGCATACATACCGGAGAATGCACAGCGCAAATCGCCGGTTCCGATCGGAAAACCGTAGCTTCCCGCACGGATTCCGGAGCGGTAGCGGCGAAGCAGCAAGCGGTCGTAAAAGGCGATCTCAGTTCCGTATTTGTTTCGCAAAAGATAGAGATTTGCAAAAGCAGCATCGTTTTCCTTTGCGCCGGCTGCATTGGCAGCCTCCAGAACGGCACTGCGGTCCGTAAGCGAAGGTGGGCGAAATGGAATCTGCATTAAATAATCCGCCTTTCAAGGTAAATCATACTATAAATATTATATCATGATATATGTTGTTTGTCAAACTTTTTTCGCTGTCGCATCTTTCGTGTTAGGCGCGAAAACATGCCCGAACAGCGAGGTTTTTACAGAGAAACCGACCTTATGAAATGCATAGAGGCCGGTTTGTGTGAATGGTTGTTCCGGATAAAGATTATGAATTCGCAGGGAAAAATTCTACTTTTCCTGTTTCAAGGCGGTAAAGTGCGCCGATGACTTTCAGTCCGTTCGCTTCCTCATGCTGAATCTGCAAGCTGCTTTCAATGCGGGAAACGCTGCGGCGGACATTCATGCAGCATGCCTTGTAATCGTCCGTTTCATTGCCGATTGCCAGTTTAATCTCATCGGTTATGAATTTGATATATCCGTCCGGATCATGATGAATTGCGGCACCGACTGCACCGCAGCAGTCATGCCCCAGTACGACGATCAGCCGAATGCCGAGGTGATCGGCTGCATATTCGATTGAACCGAGCTGATGACTGTCAATGACGTTTCCCGCGACTCGTATGACGAACAGATCGCCGATTCCCGAACTGAAAATATATTCCGGAATGACGCGGGAATCAGAGCAGGTCACGATGACCGCATACGGGTGCTGCCCTTGTTCCGTTGTGATTTGACGCCTTTCCTGAGAAATGTTTCCGCATCCGATCTTTGCGTGAAGATACAGTTCGTTTCCGTCTTTGAGAATGTTCAGTGCTTTTTCTGCGGATATTATAGTTTCAGTGTTCATGTTTTACGCCTTTCTGATAAAATCTGATGTGATTTGCATGATTTCCCTTAAATATTCAATATTCCGGATAACATCGTGACATTCCAGAGAATGATTGCAGTCCGGATACAGATAAAGCGGAATATTCTGTTTTGCAGCTTCTTTTGTAATCCGGTTTTTATCTGACCACGGGTCATCGGTTCCGAGAAATGCGATGCATGAGCCGGTGACTGAGGGCACAAAAGAAAATGTTGATTCCAGCGGTGTATAGCGTATCTCTTTGATATGATCCGGATGCTCTGCCGCAAATTTCGCAGCAGCAATGGTACCGATGCTTTTCCCGATCAGCAGAATCCGGTTATAATCGCAGATATTTACCGACTGAAGCTGTTCCGATGCCTGCTGACAGGCAAGTTCGGCGGCAATTCGCATCATTTCGGTATTACCGCGGATTTTTTCCGGCATATTGCAGTATTCAACGGAAATAGTTTCATATCCGCAATTCTGAGCAATCCTTGCTGCATAGTAGAGCAGAGGTTTATCTTTATGATAGCCGATTCCGGGAAAAATCACCGCAAGTTTTTTCTGTTCCATAACGCACCCCCGTTTTTCTATATTTTATCACATTATGGCAAAAAACGCAATGGTTTCGGTAAGATAAATCGTCAGGCAATGCCCGGCGCCGAGACAGAATCCATATGATTCCCTCAGATTTTTTTTACTTTATCCATTGAATATTCCCGCATTATATGTTATACCGGGCAGTGCCCGGCGCCGAGACAGAATCTATATGATTCCTTCAGAATCTTTTTTACTTTATCCATTGATTATTCCCGCATTATATGTTATAATGAAAATATATTATAGAATTTTTCAGAAACGGTCAGGATTATGTTTTCGGGGAAAAGGGGATAAATATGAAAATCATCAGTAAACTCACAGCGCTTGTTTGTGCTGCCGGAATGATTTTTGGCTCATTTCCGAATGGATTGCCTGCTGCGGTATCGGCTGCGGAGGATGTTTCGTTTTCCGGAATAACCGGACTGCCTTTTCCGGGCGGAGACCCTTTCAAGGGCGTCGATATTTCGTCCGTCATTTCACTGGAACAGAGCGGCGTTGTTTTCCGTGACAGGAACGGGAATCCGCAGGATATTTTTCTGACTCTTGCAGACGCCGGAGTGAATTGTGTGCGTATTCGTGTCTGGAACGATCCGTTCCATTCATCCTCCGGTGCAAATTACGGCGGCGGAATCTGCGATGTGAACTGTGCCGTAAAGATTGCAGAACGCTGTGCAAACGCCGGACTGAAGCTTCTGGTTGATTTTCATTATTCGGATTTTTGGGCAGATCCGGGAAAACAGAAAGCACCGAAGGCATGGAACGGTTATTCTGTCAGTCAGAAAGCTGATGCAATCTATCAGTTTACGTTGGATTCTTTGAAGAAAATCGGTGCAGCCGGTGCTGAAATTGCAATGGTACAGGTCGGAAATGAAACAACAACCGGCATGTGCGGCGTTCTTCTGAATGATTATGACTGGAGTGATGAGGGCTGGCGCAATCTGGCTTCTTTATTCAATGCAGGTGCTCGTGCGGTGCGTGAATTCAGTCAGAATACGCTGGTTGCGCTCCATTTTACCAATCCGGAAAAGACTTCCAATATGAATTATCTGGCAAAGATGCTGCATCAGACAAATGTTGATTATGATGTATTTGCAACCTCTTACTATCCGTACTGGCACGGCACGCTGGATAATCTGAAAACAGTTCTGACTTCAGTATCGCAGACATATGACAAGCAGGTTCTGGTTGCGGAGACTTCATGGCTGCGCACGCTCAATGACGGCGATTTCTTCGGAAATACGATCAGCAAAGAATCTGATATCGGGAATTATGTTTCATATGAAGTCAGTCCGGCAGGGCAGACTGCATATCTGCATGACCTGTTCTCAACAGTTGCAGCGATTCCGGACGGAAAAGGAATCGGTGTATTTTACTGGGAGCCGGCATGGCTTCCGGTCGGTTCGTCGTATCAATCAAATCTGAATCTTTGGGAGACATTCGGTTCCGGCTGGGCTTCCAAGGCGGCAGGAGAATATGACGACTCTGCTGTTTCGTATTACGGCGGAAGCTGTGTGGATAATGAATCTCTGTTTAGTTATGACGGAGTTCCGCTGGATTCGCTTTATTCCTTCGGCAGTGTTCACGGTGACGGCAATGAAAATGTAATTCTGGGAAAAAATATACTGTCAAATCCGGGCTTTGAATCGGACGGCGGCTGGACTGCATCCCCTTCCGGCTGGACCCTTCGTTCGACCTCCGGCGGCCATTTTGACGTTCGGGCGGAGGATCCCCGCAGCGGGGACTATGCCCTCCACTGGTACTCAGAATCCGCGTTCTCCGGCAGCAGTGCCGCTGCTTCGGTAAAGATTCCGGAAGCAGGAACATACCGGGTTCAGATTCACATACAGGGCGATGAATCCAGCCGTTATGAAATGACTGTGACCTCTTCCGGCGGCAGAACAGAGCGCGTGACCGGCAGCGGAAGCGGATGGGCAGTATGGCAGACGACCGAAGCAGATATTGACTTACAGGCAGGCGAAACCGTTACCGTCACGCTGACCGTGTCCGGAGATGCGGGATGCTACGGCTCCGTCGATGACTGCTCTGTGCGAAAAATCACGAATCAGCAGACAAATCCGGACGTTCACTTCGAGGAGACCGATCTGTTCGTGAAGCCCAATCACAAAAGGCAGATTCATGCCGACCGAGAGGGCATCACCTATCGCAGCAGCGACCCGGAAATCGCAGAGGTTTCCGACAGCGGCGAGGTCTTTGCTCATAAAACCGGAAAAGCCGTGATAACCGGATTCCTGAACGGAAAAGAGGTCGGGCAGATTTCGGTGACTGTCCGGCTTCTGAAAGGCGATCTCAATGCCGACGGCGTATCGGATGCACCGGATGCAGTGCTGCTCGCGGCATATCTCCGCACCGAAAGTAACCTTTCGGCGGATGCGGCGGAACAGGCTGATTTCGATGAAAACGGAATTCTCAATGCGATTGACCTGACGCTCCTGAAACGGGAGATTTTTCAGAACTGAACAGCAAAGCCGCAGATGCATTTCATCTGCGGCTTTTTTCAGCGGTTATTGACTTCTTCCGGGTAAAGGTCATGGTGCGTCAGACGATCCCATGCAACCTGCTCCCATTTGGTGCCGGGCATTCCGTAATTGCAGTAAGGATCAATCGAGATGCCCCCGCGCGGCAGGAATTTGCCCCAGACTTCGATATACGCCGGTTCCATAAGCTTGATGAGGTCGTTCATGATGATATTGACGCAGTCCTCATGAAAATCGCCGTGATTGCGGAAACTGAACAGATACAGCTTGAGTGATTTGCTCTCGACCATTCTCATGCGCGGAACATAGGAAATATAGATTGTCGCGAAATCAGGCTGACCGGTGATCGGGCAGAGACTTGTAAATTCCGGACAGTTGAACTTGACGAAATAATCACGCTCCGGATGCTTGTTTTCAAAGGTTTCCAGCACATTCGGGTCATAGTTCTGCGGGTATTTTGTTTGTTGATTGCCGAGGAGTGTCATGCCCTCCTGCTCTTTATTCCGTTGTTCCATGTTTATCCTCCTTTGTATCCTGATAAAAAAGCATCTGCTTCGCTTCGGCATGAAAAGATATGTATATTTTTATCGGAGTATTTGCTGAGCAGATTCAGAATTTGCGGTTTGTTCTGCAATTAAAAATTTTGAATGAAGTGCAGAAATTCGGTATCTTCTTCTTCCGCTGCTTCTGTCCACGGCATATCCGGCCGTTTTTTTCCGCGCCTTTCCCTGATGCCGCTCAGACAGACCTCCAAAGAATAATCCAGAAAGAAAACCGTATCACATGCCTGCAATCTGAACTCCATTGTAGATGCATAATTCCCGTCAAGAATTCATTCGCTTCTCCGGATCACTGATGCAAGCCTTTCCTGAAAAACAGACGGATCGGCTTTCGTTCTGTCCGGATTCCAGTACAACAGATCCAGATGATAAAGCGGAATTTCTGTTTTTGTGTGTAAAGCTCTGGAAAAAGTGCTTTTTCTGCTTCCGGGGCAGCCGACTACAATTATTTTTTTCATATTCGGTTTTTTATAATAGAGCAGGATCAGCGATCCCGTTTGCAGCAAAGGCGGCAGCGCGGTCGCGGCAGGTTCCGCACAGTCCGCAGGGCTGCTCTCCGCCCTCGTAGCAGCTCCATGTCAGATGATAGGGTGCGTGCAGACGCAGTCCCTCTGCAACAACATCCGCTTTTGTTTTACCGATAAAGGGGGCTTCCACGGCAAGCTGCTTTCCGCTGCCGAGATAAATTGCGCGGTTCATCGCATCATTGAAATCCCGGCTGCAATCGGGGTAGGCATTGCCTGCCGCATCATCGGCATGTGCGCCGTAGTAAATGCGTTCACAGCCGTGTGAAAGCGCAATGCTTGCCGCCGACGACAGAAACAGCCCGTTTCGGAACGGAACATAGGTTGAGACAGGTTTTCCGTCCGTTCCGGAAAGCTGTTCGGCATAGGATTCCTTCGGTATCTCCGCTGCGCTGCCCTTCAGGAGGGAGCAGTCCGAATCTGCGAAGATTTGCGAGAGATTGAGTGTTTTCAGCATTACGCCGTAATATGCGGCAATCTGCTCTGCTGCTTCAAGCTCTTTGGTATGCTTCTGCCCATAGGAGACGGACAGAGCCAGTACTTCCGCAGCGCCGTACCGTTCGATTGCCAGAGCCAGACAGGTTGTGCTGTCCAGTCCGCCGCTGAATAAGACCAGTGCATTCATCTGACGCCCTCCGTAATCAGTCTTTGCAAATTCGCATCTTCGAGGAATCTCCCGCAGAAGGTCTGTGTGACGGTTCTCGCGGATGCATTCCGGATGCCGCGGGCAGTCATGCAGCTGTGTGTGCCGGCGATCACAACACCGACATCGGGCGTATCTGCCGCTTCCGAGAGAATTTCTGTGATATCCGATCCGAGCCGTTCCTGAAGCTGGAGCCGCTTTGCTGCCATATCACAGATCCGTGCGATCTTGCTCAGTCCGATCACTTTGCCGTGCGGCACATACGCAACATGTACGGACATGTCATACATCAGCGCCATATGGTGCTCGCAGAAGGAAAAAACTTCAATGTCGCGGACGACAACCGGCCCTGCATTCTTGGGCGCCGAAAAGGTTTTCCCGAACATTTCTGCGATTTCGTGATTGGTATATTGAATGCCGCCGAATACTTCCTCGTACATTCTCGCAACACGCGCCGGGGTTTCGGCAAGCCCTTCTCTGTCCGGGTTTTCACCGAGCGCCAGCAGAATGCCGCGGATATGCTCTTCGATTGCCTTTCGGTCGATCATGCTATCTCTCCTTTTGCTGTTCTCATTCATTCGCTGTGTAAAACTCCATGTCTATGCATTCCCATTCCCCGACAGGAAGCGCACAGCTTCGCCTTTGGTATTCCCGAAAGCCGAGGGCTTCATAGCAGTGCCTTGCATCGGGATTGTTTTCAAACACACCGAGGTCAATCCGGCGCGCATGCAGTTCCTTTTCCGCATATGAGATGCCGAGGCGGAGCATTTCTCTGCCGATTCCCTTTCCTCTGTGCGTCGGATCGACAATCACAAAACCAAACCGTACGGAGGTTTGGTCGTCCTCACGCGGATACCGGATAATGAAATGCCCCAATATTTCGCCGTCTTCACTGACTGCTGTCAATGGGAAAAAAAGGCGGGATGCGGTCTGCGGGGTATAGCTTGCTTCGATGTCCTGCGACGTCAGCGGAAATTTGTTGAATCGGTCTGCCGACCACTGATACAGCTCCTTTTCGTTTCTGAGCCATTTGCAGATAATCTCAGAATCCTCTTTCTGAAATGTACGTAAAAACATACAGTCTCCCTTTCTCTCAAACGCCGCGTGCATCGGGATGCCAGATCAGCTTGTGAAGCTGCAATTGCAGACGCACGCCGTTCATCCGGTTCTGTTTCATAAATTCCACCATATCTGCCGGGTCAATCTGCCCGAAGACCGGACTGAGATAGATTTTGCATTTCGCTGTCAGATGAAACAGTTTGATGATTTCTGCGGCGCGTTCCAGATCGGTTTTTGAACCGCAGACAAATTTCAGCGTGTCACATTCTGTCAGCAGGGAGAGATTATCAAGGCACATTTGCTGCTCCATACCGCTGCCCGGCAGTTTATAGTCCATCGTAAAGGACGGGCGCGGGCTCATATCAGCGGGAAGCGGCACACTGCCGTTTGTCTCGATTTCGACGGCATAGCCTTCACGGAGCAGCGCTGCGACAAGTCCGGTAATTCCCGGCTGAAGCAGCGGCTCGCCGCCTGTCAGCGTGATATTGTTTACACCGGATTCTGCTGCAATACCGAGCAGCTCCGCTGTTGTTTTTGATTCATAAGGTACATCCGGTTCATTCGCCCATTTTGTATCGCACCAAGAACAGTGCAGATTGCAGCCGGTAAAACGAAGAAACAACGCAAGCTCTCCGGCTTTCTGCCCTTCGCCGTTAATGCTGACAAAGGATTCCGCAAGTGAGAAGGTATCCATACTACACCTCATAAGATGCACAGTTTTCCGGCGTTTCATAGACTGTAACTCTCTGCACCGGAATTTGCTGTTTTTCCAGAATTTCATAGAAAGCTTTTGCAAAATTTTCTGCGGTCGGGCGGTAGGGGACGGCAATCAGCCGGAACTGCTCTGACAGAAGAGCCTGAACTGTTTCGGGGCGCAGAGAGCCTTCTTCATAGATCAGCGCGTGGTCATAAGATTCTGCGAGCGAACGGACTGCTTTTTTCAGGTCACCGAAATCAATGACCATACCGCGTTTTTCGCCGGAAGACTGAAGTGTTTCCGCGCCGGCGGCAACCTCAATCACCCAGCGGTGACCGTGCAGATTGGCACATTTACCGAGATATCCCGCAAGAAAATGTGCGCTGTCAAAAGCAGCAGATGTTTTAAGCTGATACATGTTTTTCTCCGATCTGTTTTTCTGCGGAAGCCTGACAGAGCCGTTTGGCTTAATGCAAGAAAATGCTCCGGTCCGGCGGGCAGACAGGAGCACACAGTCAGGCTGTTTGTGATTCTGTTGACTGCCCTGGTTTTGTTTAACGACAGGATGGCGCAAACGAACTGTCGGCGGGGTTACCTTGTGCATTATAGCATAATCGTACCAAAAAGTCAAGTATAATCGAAAAAATTGAGAATAGGTTTTGCGGGTTGCTCAGTTGTTTTTTAGTTTTGCCGCAATCTGTGCAATGCGTGCAAGACGGTGATGCACACCGGAGCGGGAGAGGGGAGGATTACATGCGGCAGCAAGGTCTCTCAGGTTAGCTTCCGGATTTTCCAGCCTGACTTTTGCAATTTCCTGCAAGGATTCCGGAAGGGAATCAAGCCCGCAGGTGTCCTGAATCAGCCGGATATCCTCCGCCTGCTGTTCTCCCGCTGCAATTGTTTTGTCGATATTGGCAAGATCGCAGTTTGTTCTTCGGTTTGTCTGGCTGCGGAAGCTTTTATAAATCTGCTGTTCGGCAAGCATCAGCGAGGCATTCTGCGCACCCAGAAAGGTCAGTATATCACAAATCTGCTCATTTTGCTTGAGATACAGAAGGGCATCCTGCTTGCGGACGGTTTGTTTCAGAACTATTTCCGGCTGAATATCTGTAATCTTACTGCGCAGGGCAGCGGCAAACGCTGCATCAGGAAGCGCAAATTCGAGATGATAGGCGCGTGCAGGATCCGTAATGCTTCCGGAGATGACAAAACAGCCGGCAGCAATCAGACGGAGCGTTTTATCGCTGCTCATGCAGAATGCTTCTGATTCTGCTCGGTTTTCCGGGTTCAGATGCAGTACCCGCAGCAGCTCCGCAGCATTCTCTCCGGAAACCGTAAAACACCAGACCGGCAGTTTTCCGGAACGGGAACGGAACTCGGTATCACAGCAGAAATTTGTTCGGATTGTATGCAGAAGCTGCGGGAAAAGCGCAGCAAATGCTTCACATTCCGTCTGTAGAACGATTTCAGATTCGGTGATGCGCCGTGCGGCAAGTATAATACCGGATAAAAATGCTTTTTTTTCTTCCGGTTTGCGGATTGTTCCGCAAATTTCCGTTTTTGTCTGATTTGAAAAGGAACCGGGCATAATTTCACATCCTTTCGTTTATATGATACCATATTCTCGCGGAAAACGCAATGGGGATTCAGGAAAAAGAATTATAAACCGCTCTTGAATGTGATCTCCAGTCTGGTTGCACTTTCCATGTGATAAACTCCTTTCGGTTTCAGGTATGAGAAAACCGCCTTGATTACTCAGGGCGGTTAGTCTAAAATTTCAAACTGTGCGATGTCGTCCTCTAGGATGATTGTGCCGTATTTTTCGCCGTCAGCATCAAACGCGAGGCCCTCGATGTCAGCGCCGTCCCCTTCGGATGCGTCGCAGACGCAGTCGGCTGTTCCGACGAGAACTGTCCCGTCTTTCAGTTGAATGCGCGCTCTGTGGAACTGGAGCTGTTCAATTTTTCGATTTCGCCAATCCATGCCATTCACGTCCTTTCTAAAACGGGCAGTATATGCACTCCGGCATTTGTGTACTTTATCTGGATTCGATGCGTCGGAATGAATTTGCCCACCTTTGCGTCAAACGTAACGCCTGCGATTTGTGGGAGGGTTAAAAACTCGTCCACACAATGGTTTCCATTATGGACTCGCGGTTCCCCCGTCCCGGCGTATCGCGCGACTATTTCCTGCGGGTCTATTCCTTTTGCGAGTCTACTCTTTGGCTTTCCGCCGCTATTGATTGCCTGCTTGACCTGATTCTTCCATTCTGGTGTCAGCATGTGTTTCGGCTGCTGTTTTGTATCAATTGTCGTGTTAATGCGCCCCGCCGCGAGGTCTCTCCGGAACCTGTCTAAGTCTATTTTACCATCCGGGCCTAGCTTTGTCAAGACGTCCGAGTATTTAGCTTTCACAGCTCTAAATCCCTCGACGGTCATCCTCTCGCGCTTCTCCGCGTTTCCGGATGCCTTTGCGATCTCCGCATATCGTTTGACAAGCGTGTTGATGGCCCGCTGGCAAGCCTGCCGAAGTAACGAGACAGTCCCCATATGATTCCCGATGGATTTTTTTCACTTTATCCATTGAATTATCCTGTATAATATGTTATAATGATACCGGATGTTATTTATTCCATTCCCGCCGGCGTTTATCTGTGAAATTTTTTTGGTTCAGGAGATATGGTATCATATTCTTCCGATCCTGATGTCGCTGGTATTATGAGTCCGCTGTTATAATAAGGATAAGGAGAGCGTATTATATGAAAAAAATGACAAGTGTGATTTTATCGGCTGTTCTGGCTTGCGGAATGAACGGATGCGGTCAGAAAGAATCAAGCGCATCATCTTCATCAGTGTCTGCAGATGAACTGATTGAACAGATTATAACCTATCACGGCTGCTACGGCTCAGAGGCAGATGACAAGGTAAACAGCCTCCTTTCAGAACTGAAAAAGACGGACAGCAGGCAGGGTGAGCTCTGGACAGAAATTATGGAATACTGGGATTATGCAAATTCCGAGCTCCCCGTGAATATTGACAGACTGCCGGACGGTCTGCCGAATGATAATACGCTTGCAATCACTGTGCTGGGCTTTGAACTGAATGATGACGGAACAATGCAGGATGAACTGGTCAGCAGATTAAATGTCGCGCTGGAATGTTCTAAGCAGTATCCGAATGCATATGTAATCTGTACCGGCGGCGGCACTGCAAGGAATAATCCCAATGTTTCCGAGGGCGGGCTGATGGGTGAATGGATGCTGGCACACGGGCTTGACGAAAGCCGTCTGATTATTGAGAATCAGTCCCATACAACCGCTGAAAATGCCACTAATTCTTATGAAATTCTGCTTCGGGATTACCCGCAGGTGAACTCCGTTGCTCTGGTCAGCAGTGATTATCATATTGCATGGGGTTCGCTGCTGTTTGAAGCTGCATTCCTGAAATCCGCATCCGAAAAGCAAACGCCGGAGATTCATGTCATTTCAAACAGTTCCTGCAAAATTGATAACGATATTTATTTGCGGGATGAAATTCTCCGCTGGGAAACAGGCGGTATGCTGCAGATGATCGGCAATAACGATCTTGCAATGCAGTATTATTTTGATTATGCAAACGTAAATAAGCCTGCGTTGTAAAATGGATCGGGCGCCTGTATCATGGATATAACAATATGATACAGGGAGGAGAATTTACCTCAATATGATAAAACTGTTTGATGAGATTCCGCGTCTGGAAAATGAAAAATCATCTTAGAACAAATTTCTGACAGGGATGCAGATGCACTCCGGCAAATGGTGCAAAATGATTTGG
Source organism: Oscillospiraceae bacterium (assembly GCA_017518255.1). GTDB lineage: Bacteria > Bacillota > Clostridia > Oscillospirales > Ruminococcaceae > Firm-04. The sequence goes on along the minus strand of JAFWVK010000040.1, from coordinate 75,489 downwards.
TGTACCGCTATCTTCCGACATTTCTGTTTGAACGGAAATATTCTGATCCGCACGAGGTTATCCGCAATTTATACGGAGATATTTTTCTGTCGAAGGAATCTCTGATTTTAGGTGTGTATCTGCCGGCGAACAGGCAGTTTTGCGGGCTTGCCGAATTCTACGGGTTTAAGGATTCGCTGCATAAAACCTGCATCGGATACCGCCTTTCGGATCGTTTTTGGGGGCGCGGAATCGCTACGGAAACTGTTTCTCTCATGGTTGATTATTTGTATACCAAAACCGATACGGAAATTATCACTGCCAGTACTATGATTGAGAACCATGCATCTTCCCGTGTTTTGCAGAAAAACGGTTTTCTTATGACCGCTTCTTCCGTTCCGGAGGATTGGGGTTATCCGAATCCGACAATCGCTGATAAATGGTTTCGGTAACAGTCCGGAGCAGGTTTCATTTCATGCATTTTCTCACGATTCCTATTGCATTTTTCTGTATTGTGTGCTAAAATACAGTAGAAGAATTGATTCCGGAGGGATAAAATGAGCAATAAAAAAATCAAGAAATGGATTTTTACGGCTGTGGTCTTTCTGCTCCTTTGTTTCGGGGGATTCTGGCTCTTGTTCAGAGCGTCAGGAATTACGCCTGATACGGCAATCAACAGTTTTACAAAGCATCAGGAATCTTATGAAGATACAGCCAAGTATTTTGTGAAGAAGAAAATTGTGACCGAAGTCACGGGATTCCGTACAATTGACAACAATTACGGTATAGATTACGAGGACAGCGAAGATTTCCGGAAAATGGCAGAGGGTCTGGATCATTTAATTTCGGTCGGGATTGAAAAGATTCAGTCTGACGGAAAAAATGTTTGTTTTGTTTTGCCGGCGTCGGGCGGAATGCTGAATAAAGAACATGCTGAGATTCTTTATTGCAAAGATACTCCGATTCCGGGTTACACACCGCTCGGTTACGAACACTGGTATTATGCGATTAAAAGTGAATAATTCTGTTATAAAAAAGACTTCACAGATAAGAACTGTGAAGTCTTTTTGTTATGTGTGTTCGGCTTTATTTTTCGGAATCAATCCATTTTTTCCAGACGGAAGCAGCTTCTCCGACAGTCGCATGCTGACCGTTCCGGACAATCGGTGTCCGGAGCATTTCCGGAGTTTCCAGCAGCATTTCAAATTGTGCGTCAGGGAGCAAATGCTGAAAAAGCGGATAATCCTGATCCTTCGGGTTGACCAGCAGTGCAATATCTCCGACAGCGCGGATGACGCTTTCCAGCTCCCGTTTGCTCATCCCTTTTGAGGGAAGATCAATGATCTGGCAGCGGATGTTTCGCTCTTTGAAAAAGCGTTCTGCTTTTTTTGTGTCAAAGCATTTGCTTTTGCCGAAAATCTGAATATTCATGATGCATTGCTCCTTGCCTGTTTACGGATTGCCTTTCCGATTTCGGAATCAGGATACTGTTTGGCATAGGATTCGAGAATCCCTTTTACCATATATTTCGCATATTTTCCGTTTTCAACCATTGCACAGAATGCAACTTCCGGATTCTGTGCAGGTGCAAAACCGATCACAAAGGAATCCGTTTTGGTTTTGGTTCTCTGCGGCGTACCGGTTTTGATTGCCACATCAATATCCAGCGAATTGAGATCATATTTGAGCGGCATCGGAGTCTGCGCAGCACCGATCATGCCCTCCCGGATATAGCGGTAAACGGTAGAAGCATTGTTCTGAGCAACTTTCTGAACGAGCTCCGGTTCTTTCCGGGAAATCATCTGAGAGTGTGCATTGTCCCAGTAGGAATCAATCAGATGCGGGCGGAAACGGTTTCCCTCATTGGCAATTGTGGAAGCGACAACTGCCATTTGCAGCGGTGTGACCTGCACCTCAGACTGACCGATCGCAGCCTGAAGCAGCTCGCCGACATACCATGTCTCATTGAACTGCTTGAATGTTTCGGGGCAGGCGAGATAGCCGCCGCTGTCGCCGGATTCCAGTCCGAGCGGTGCGCCGAGACCGTACATACGCTCATAATCGAGCAGCCGGTCGAGACCGAGCCGTGTGCTCAGCTCATAGAAGAAGATGTTGCAGGAAACGGTCAGCGCGCGTGTGACATTGATATCGTGGTGCGCGCCGGTGCAGTGGAACACATGGTCGATAAAGTGAAAATCCCGTTCACAGTCGAATTTCGTCGAATAGTTGATGACGCCTGTGTCCAGTCCCGCGGTCGCCGTTATGGGTTTGAAGGTCGAGCCCGGACGGTAGAGTCCGTCGGTTGCCCGGTTGACAAGCGGGGAATTTTCCTGTTCCGCAACACTGTTGTAGTCGTCCAGCAAATCTCCGAGATTGTAAGTCGGAAGCGTTGCCATGCTCAGAACAGCATTGCTTTTCGTATCCAGCAGGACAATGGCACCGCAGTTTGCTTCTTTGCATTCTTTTTCGTTTGCGCGGAGCCAGTCGCAGTGATTGCTCAGGAGTTCCTGTAAATCAGCCTGTAATTTGCTGTTGACGGTCAGCTGAATGGTTTGTCCGCCGACAGCTTCTTCGGTTACGGATACAGACGAGACATCACCGTTGATAACTGTAATTTCTTTTTTTCCGTTTTTGCCGCGCAGTTCCGGCTCACAGGCAAGTTCCAGACCGCTTTTTCCGACCGTATCGGAAAGTGTGTAGTCTGCGTGACCGTTGTTCAGGAGCCTCTGAAATTCCTCCTGCGAATAAATCGGACCGACATATCCGATTTCATGCGGTATCACATCGCCGTTTTCGATTGTCCGGATGGCTTCTTCCACGATATTGACGCCGTTCATAGTCAGCCGGAGTTCCTTGATGCGGGTGACGGTTTTCAGGTCGATATCATTGGAGAGATAAAAAACATTAGACATGGAAAAATGCCGCAGCAGCATTTCATACCGGATTCCGGCGATGATCCGTTTTTCGGAATCGGTATATTCTGCATCTATTTCATAGTCGGAAATCAGCTTATCAATGCAGTTTTCCGCGGTTGCGTAGAAATTGAGGTTGAGATTGTTTTTCAGTTCTTTTACGTCATTTTCCCTGTCCTTTTCAAAGGCATAGGGGAGCGTTTTTGAGACCGGAATGGTGTCGTTCCAGTCATAGCCTGTCTCCTGCAATAATTTGACAATCCGGTAGATCACGGTATTTCCCTCACGGTTATCGTTCGGGAAATATGCTTTTTCAATAATCAGGTTATAACCGATTTTATTGGAAACAATCGGTTCCCCGCTGCAATCCACGATTTCTCCGCGGGTAGCGGGAATGACCTGCGTATAAACCATTTTATGTTCATTTGGCTTTTCGGTTTCATTTGCATCTATTATCTGTAAATGCAGGAGACGGTATACGGCAAATACCGACGAAACCAAAACCAGCAGAATCAGAAAGCTGCTGCGCAGAAATTCTGAAATCTGGCGCAATAATTCTTTCATAAATGCTGTCTCCTTCGGGTAGGGACTTTTTGTTCCTGACTTTTCTTTCTTTTATTCTTTACCTGCTCAGAGCATTTCACTCAGGGAAATATTTGTATAGTCTTCGGTGAAATGGTCAACAGAATCCAGTCTGATTGCTTTCTGTTCGCCGGACTGCATGTTTTTCAGCATACCGGAGCCCTGTTCGAGTTCATTGGAGCCGAGTACAATCAGGTATTTTGTTTGAATCTTATTTGCATATTTCATCTGTGCTTTGAATGTTCTGCCGAGCAGATCGAATTCTGCACGGATACCCATTTGGCGCAGAGCACTTGCAAACCGCAGTGCAGCCGGTCTTGCGGAATCATCCATCGGTGCAAGATATACTTCACACTTATTTTGCTCCATGAAAAGGCAGCCCTGCTGTTCCATTGTCAGAATCAGGCGTTCCAGCCCCATTCCGAAACCGAGAGCGGGAATATGCTGTCCGCCGAGCTGTTCAATCAACCCGTCATATCTGCCGCCTGCACAGACAGTTCCCTGTGCTCCGATGCTGGTTGTAATGAATTCAAATACTGTTTTTGTGTAGTAGTCCAGTCCGCGCACGATTTTCGGATTGATGATGTAATCAACGCCCATGTCGGTCAGCGCAGATTTGACTGCTTCAAAATGCTCTTTGCATTCTTCGCACAGATAATCCAGAATGACGGGAGCATCTTTTGCAATTGCCTGATCTTCAGCACTCTTGCAGTCAAGGAGGCGCATGGGATTGCGTACAAGACGCTCCTGACAGGTTTCGCAAAGTTCTGCACGATGCGGTTCGAAATATGCTTTCAGTGCTTCCTGATACTTTGCGCGGCAGGTCGGGCAGCCGATGCTGTTGATGTTCAGTACAATATCTTTGAGTCCGAGTGTATCGAGCACGGTTTTGCCGAGCAGAATGACCTCTGCATCTGCATAAGGAGAGGCGGAACCTGCCATTTCCACACCGAACTGGTGAAATTCACGCAGTCTGCCCGCCTGCGGCCTTTCGTGACGGAAGCACGAGAGAATATAAAATACTTTCTGCGGAAGAGCCTCGGCAAGCATACCGTTTTGCAGCATGGCTCTGATTGTGCCGGCGGTTCCTTCCGGACGGAGCGTATACTGGGTTTCCTTTGCGACAACTGTATACATTTCTTTCTGTACGACATCCGTTGTTTCGCCGACAGAACGCTGAAAAAGCTCGGTTACTTCAAATGTCGGAATACGAATCTCTGAGAAGCCGAAGCTTTCCGCAGTCTGCTTCACGACCTTTTCAACCGTATTCCATTTATGAATCAGTGCGGGAGTAACATCTTCAGTGCCGTTGGGGCGCTTTAAGTAATTTGCCATATTGAAATCCTTTCTGAAACCGCTGGGATTGTGACGGCAGCGGTAGAATATAAAAACAGGAAATGCCCCTTTTGTACGAAACAAAGGGGCAGTATATCTGCGAAGACCCTGTTACATGACAGGCGGGTTACCGATTTCGCGCCAGTCGAGGTCACCGCGCTCCAGCGCAAGAATCAGTGCTTCGGCAGTTGCGATATTGGTAGCGACCGGGACATTATGCACATCGCAAAGACGAAGCAGATTCATATCATTCGGTTCTGTCGCCTTCGGATTGATCGGATCGCGGAAGAAGAGCAGTACATCTATTTCATCGCATGAAATGCGTGCAGAAATTTCCTGCCCGCCGCCCTGAGCGCCGCTTAAAAAGCGCTTAATCGGCAGGCCTGTAGCTTCTGCGACCTGTTTACCGGTTGTACCGGTTGCACAGAGATGATGGCGGCTGAGTACGGCATAATATGCAGTGCAGAACTGGATCATCAGTTCCTTTTTGGCATCGTGAGCAATCAAAGCGATCGTCATTGCAGGATCATTCCTTTCTGTTTCTGTTTAGTTCTGTGTAGATTGTCAGTATACGGTAAGCCTTTAGCGGCGGGAGATGTATCCAGAAGGAATCAGCGGGTGATTATCCGATCTTAACGGTCAGAGGTGCATTTTCACCGCGCAGACGTTTGGAAATCGCGTCAAATGCCGCAAGGCTCGGTGCAGTTGAGGGAATCGGCTCACCCTTACCGGTTGCAATTACGAGCTGATAGTCTTCGGGAATGACACCGATCAGCTGTACGCCGATGGTGTCAATGATTTCGTCGAGGTCACGGACAAGCTCCGCACCGATTGCCTTTTTGCTGACTTTATTGATAATCAGACGCTGACGGCGGTTTCCGCGTGCATAGAACTCATCAGACATCATCTGCGCATCACGGACACAGATCGGGTCGGGTGTTGTAACGACAAGAATGAGGTTTGCCTGTTCAACAATATCAAAAACATGGTTGTTGATGCCGGCACCGGTGTCAATAATGATATAGTCATAGTATTTACGGACAGAACGGCAGATTGAAATAATCTGTTCAACGGTTACCTGCTGGAACGGGTTTTTCGGAGCGCAGAGTACAAACAGATTGCTTGCCATCGGTACGCGGGTGACTGCATCAAGTGCAGAAACCTTGCCTTCCAGCACATCACTCAGGTCATACTTGATCTGACCGGACATACCGAAGATGATGTCAATGCAGCGAAGACCGAAATCCAGTTCGATAATCAGAGTACGGCTGCCCTGTTTTGCGAGCGTATAGCCGAGACCTGCACAGATTGAGGATTTACCGGTGCCGCCCTTTCCGGACGTAACTGCTATCATTTTTGACATGTTCAGGACTCCTTTCGGTGCTGCCGGAAAGCAAATCGGGCAGCAGCTGTGCAGGGAAGAGCCTTTGCCTTATTCTGCACAGATCTGAATAAAATATCAGTATGTGTCTGAATGGAGACACAAAATACCATATATATTATAACTCAAAAAACCGGATTTGTCAAACGCATTTTAGGAAAAATCAAAAGATTGTTTAGAATGTGCTATTTTGTGCAGCGGCTTTGTGCAATTTGACGATTGAATGACGCTTTTTAGTGAATGTGTCAGCAATCGGCATATATTACGGTGCGGTTCCTGACAATTCTGCACCAAATCCGGAGGAATCGGCAGGCTGAGCGGCATTGCTCTCTGCCGGCAGCGGAGTGCGGTCTGCAATGCTGATTTTGCCGATCATGGAAAGAAAGACACCGCGATAGGCAAAGAAAGTCTCTTTTTTGCTCTTGCAGGTTACGATATAGACATAATCATCCTTCAGCAGAACCGCAGTGATGCACTGGTAATCCTGCCTGACATCTTCGCCGATCAGAGCATAGGTGAACTCCAGTATTCTGCAAGGTGCGCCGGAGGCGTAATCGGTGTTGCTGATGAGGTGAAAATCGTCGGCAGATTTTTCGTACTGTCTCAAAACAGTATTGTTTGTATAGTCTGCCAGTTTCTGACCGTGAATGGCAAGCTCTTCACCTGTGATGATAATGGAAGCATCTTCGCGGATATAATATTTATCATAGCGCTCCGACTGTGTTTCCTGGAAGCCTGCCGGAATCGGAACGGAGATATTTACCGGCATTTCCGAAGGAATGATTACATCCTGAAACATCTCGTCTGTTACAGAGCTGGAATTCTGCGGCTTTTTATGTTTGTTCCGGATGGATGCGGCAAGGGCGCCGATCATCAGAAAAGCCAGCAATGCCGTTAAAATCACAATTACTGTTTTTTTGGTCATAGGAATATCCTCCCTGTTCCGGATTCATCAGATTATCTGCGGAAAAGCCGATGCGCCGGAATGACGCATCGGCAATGTGACCAGACCTGTAAGCCGGGTTCTGTCCGTGTATCCGAAGGATACATTGCACAGCCATTTATCTAGGCGCTCTGTCGCCGGAGCACTCAAGCCGCATTTGCAGAACATCCGCCGAGCAGACGTTATGATGCCCTGCACCAATCAGCGTTGCATCGGGTAGGGTTTACACAGCAGGATGCTCTCGCATCCTCTGGTGGGCTCTTACCCCGCCTTTCCACCGTTACACCGGCTTTTCAGCCGATGCAGTCTCATTTCTGTTGCACTTGCCCTGGGGTCACCCCCGGCTGCTGTTAGCAGTTACCCTGCTCTGTGATGCCCGGACTTTCCTCGTCAGCTAAAGTCGCTGCCGCGGCTGCGCAGTCTGCTCACGAAACATATTGTATCATATCCGCAGCGATTTGTCAAGAAATCGGACTTCTCTTACCGGATTCTTGACAAAAAGGGATTCGGGCTGTTATAATACGGTTATACGCAGCGGGGGGTGAGCATAATGCATTTTCAGAAAGTCAGCGGGATTCTTTCTGCCGGAAACGGAATCAATCTTTACCGCGGCTGCACACACGGCTGCATATACTGCGACTCCCGCAGCAAATGTTACGGCATGGAGCATGATTTTACGGATATTGCCGTGAAAGAAAATGCCTTGACTTTGCTCGAATCGGCTTTGCAGAAAAAACGGCGCCGGTGCATGATTGCAACGGGTTCCATGTGCGACCCGTATATGCCGGCGGAGCGGGAATTACAGTATACGCGAAAAGCGCTTGCGCTGATTGCGCAATACGGATTCGGCTGGACGGTCATTACTAAATCCGACCTGATTCTGCGGGATTTCGAGCTGATGCAGCGTATTCATACACAGACCAAATGTGTGGTTCAGATGACGCTGACAACCGCAGACGATTCCCTCTGCCGGATTCTGGAGCCGCATGTCTGCCCGACAAGCCGCCGTGCTGAGGTGTTGCGTATTTTTCGTGATGCAGGAATACCGACGGTAGTCTGGCTTTGCCCGATTCTACCGTTCATCAATGACACAGCGGAGAACATTTCTGCAATTCTGGAAATGTGTGCAGATGCAGGTGTTTACGGGGTTGTGTGCTTCGATATGGGGTTGACGCTTCGTGAAGGGAACCGGGAGTATTTCTATGATGCTTTGGATCGCTTTTTTCCCGATTTGAAGCAGCAGTATATCCGCAGATACGGGAATGCATATATCGTAAACAGCCCGAATCATATAAAGCTGATGCAGCTTTTTCACGAAACCTGCGAAAAATACCGTATTGTTCATGATAACGACGCGATTTTCCGGTATCTGTCAGAATTTGAGGACCGGACTGAAGGGGAACAGCTGCGTCTGTTCTGAAAAAGCCCGAATACAGCAGAAAGCTGTATTCAGGTTTTTGTCTGTCGGGGAGGAATTGTCATAACAGGTTTGGCGTGAGTAAAATACAGAATAAGCAATTATATCTACAAAGCGAAGGCTGCCGCAATTTTTGCGGCAGCCTTCGCTGTTTAATCTAACGGAAGAAAATTAAGAGAGTAATTTCCGCTGTTCTTTTCGATGTCGGGTTCAATCGTTGCGAGTAATCCGCTCATGTTTTTGAAGTCCAGTACCGGATGTTCGGACCAGGGGATTTCCTCAACATACATTTTCCCGTCCCTGTATCTCAGTACCACATCATAACTCTTTCTTCCGGCGAGCCATTCAGATTCCTGAGTGCGGAAATCGTATACCATAACACGCTGCGAGCAGTAATAATCTACTCCCGTCGTGAAGCCGACAATCATTTCCGGACAGCCGTCACCGCTCAGGTCGGTAAAATACACCTGCCACGGCGTAATTGTATTCGAGTGCTGCATGCTGCCGCTTCCGAAGATCAGCGTTTCTGTATTGTTTTTCTTCAAATAGATGCCGTAATGCTTCCAGATGATCTCGGTATCCGGCATCGCTGCAAGGAAAAGACGGTAGGAACCGGTATCGCCGATGGTATCGGTCGGTCTGAGCTGTTCCTCAATCAGATCATGCCAGACAAAGACTTCATTTTTCCCGATTTGAACCTGATCGGTAATCGGTTCTGTTAATTCCTCGAGCACTGTGATTTTAGTGATTCTGTTGAACCGTGCGGGGGATACTTCCTGAATCATGCCGTCATAATGGATTTCAAGCCACATTCCGACCGTCGGAATAGTACCGGCGGGGAGATTGCTTGCTGCCACCGAAAATCTTTTTGAGCTGCTCAATTCAAACGCACCGATATCCGGTCTGACAATCAGCTCGCTGCCGTTGACTTCGGTGATATGTGCAAAACAGATCACATCCTGACTGGAACCGGATTCCGTGCCGGCAGTGGTTTTTGCTGACGTTGAATAGCTTACGAGGTCACCGGTAATACCGGTTACGGTATCCGGTGCGGAACCCTGCGACTGCTGCGGTGCTTCAGGATCGGCGGTCGTCGTGAACAAAATTGTCTGAATCTCCGAGCCGTCCGGTGTCGTAAACTGTGTGATGCCGGTCGAAGTGAGCTCGTATGCAATCTCCGTCTGTGAACTGACCGGCAAAGTCGCTTCTTCAATCTGTTCCGAGGGGTCGTTGGCAACGGTCAGCAATTCCCTGTCATTGGATTTCCCGTGCAGCATAAAGAATACGATGCCGAAGCAGGCGGCAATTCCAGCTGCGCCGATCAGAAACGGTTTCCAATACCGGCGCTTTGGCTGCATCGCTTCCGCTACCCGCTCTTCTGTTTCCAGAATAAACTTTTCGTCTGCATTGCGCAATGCCTGCAGCAGATCCGTGCTTTTCATAACCAGCCCTCCTTTTGCAAATAGGCTTTCAGCTTCTTTCTGACACGCATCAACGTGACTTTGACCTTGCTTTCCGAGATACAGAATTTCTCTGCGATTTCCGCAATAGGCGTCAGTTTTGTGTAGCGCTCCACAAAAACAGTACGCGCATCAAAGGAAAGGCTTTCCAGAAAGCGGTTGATGCTTTCCTGAAGCATCCGGCTGTCCAGTGCTTCCTCAACGGATTCGCCGGAGGGGATGCAGTAGGATAGCTCATCAAGAACAGCAGGCACTTCGCCGCTGCCGCGTTTTCCTGCATTCTTTGTCTCAAGCCGGTTCAGTGCGCAGTTCCGGACGGTTGCAGAGAGAAACGCAAAGAGATTTTCCGGATGCGCCGGCGGGATGTGATTCCAGACGCGCAGCCACATATCGTTGACTGCTTCTTCTGCATCTTCCGGATTTCCAAGAATTTCCAGTGCGATTTTGCGGCAGCCTTTTCCGTACTGTTTGTCAGCCTGTTTAATCGCATTTTCATCCCGGTCGGTGAACAGCTGCAATATTTGCGCATCCTGCACGGTGCATCACCTCTCTTTCTGCATCTCTGCCTTAATAGACAGGAAAAGGTCAGGCTGGGTTACATCAAAAAGAAAAAATGTCCCGCCTAATTGATATAAGCGGGACGCATTAGAAGGATCAGGTCATCTTTTCCTGTTTAGTCAGGGTAGCATGTGAACTGATTGCCGCTGTAATCCACAGTCACAGTCGTACCGGGCTGAACCGGCTTTTCAAGGAGCAGCTTTGCCAGCGCCGTTTCGATTTTCCGCTGAATCAGGCGCTTGAGCGGTCTTGCGCCGAAATTCGGGTCATAGCCCTGCTCCACAACAGCGTCCTTTGCGGCATCGGTCAGTCTGACTGTAATCTGCTGATCTGCGACGCGCTTTTGCAGATTGGCAATCAGGAGATCGACAATCTGACTGATTTCCGTCTTTGTCAGCGGCTTATAGCAAATGATTTCATCGAGACGGTTGAGGAATTCCGGACGGAATCTCTGATGCAGCAGCCGGTCTGTTTCGGCTCTTGCCGCTTCGGAAATCGTGCCGTCAGGCTGAATGCCCTCCAGCAGCGCATCTGCGCCGAGATTTGAGGTCAGAATCAGAATCGTATTTTTGAAGTCAACGGTTCTTCCCTGAGAATCCGTGATTCTGCCGTCGTCGAGTACCTGAAGCAGCAGATTGAATACATCCGGATGTGCTTTCTCAATTTCATCGAGCAGTATGACCGAATACGGTTTCCGGCGCACAGCCTCGGTGAGCTGACCGCCCTCCTCATAGCCGACATATCCGGGAGGCGCGCCGATCAGACGGCTGACACTGAATTTTTCCATATATTCGCTCATGTCAATCCGGATCAGATTGCGCTCATCGTCAAACAGAGTTTCGGCAAGCGTTTTTGCCAGCTCGGTTTTGCCGACACCGGTCGGACCGAGGAACAGGAACGAGCCGATCGGTCTGCCGGGATCCTGAATGCCGGCGCGGGAGCGGAGGATTGCTTCGCTGACCTTTTCGACGGCTTCATCCTGACCGATCACGCGCTTGTGCAGCGTTTCACCGAGATGCAGCAGCTTTTCACGGTCGCCCTGCATCAGCTTTGTGACCGGGATGCCGGTCCAGCGCGCGACGATTCTCGCAATTTCTTCTTCCGTAACGGCATCGCGCAGCAGTTTGCTGTCATTGCTGTGTGCTGCACTCTCCGCTGCTATGAGCTGCTTTTGCAGTTCGGGCAGTTTGCCGTATTTCAGTTCGGCAGCTTTGTTGAGGTCATATTCGCGTTCTGCCGAGTCAATCTCGGCTTTGAGCTGTTCAAGCTGTGCGCGGAGCTCCTGAACCTTGCTGATACCGCCTTTTTCGTTTTCCCACTGTGCCTTCATCTGTGCGAAGCGGTCGCGGTATTCCGCCAGTTCTTTTTGCAGTTCTTCGAGATGCGCCGCCGAAACAGCGTCGTTTTCCTTTTTCAGTGCCGCTTCCTCGATTTCAAGCTGCATGATTTTTCTTGCAATTTCGTCCATTTCAGTCGGCATCGAATCCATTTCCGTCCGGATCATGGCACATGCTTCATCAACCAGATCAATTGCCTTATCCGGCAGGAACCGGTCTGAAATATAGCGGTTGGAGAGCGTAGCTGCCGCGATCAGCGCGTTATCGTGAATCTTGACGCCGTGGAAGACTTCATAGCGTTCCTTTAAGCCTCTGAGAATCGAAATGGTGTCCTCAACGGTCGGTTCTCCAACCTGAACCGGCTGGAAACGCCGTTCGAGCGCGGCATCCTTTTCAATATATTTGCGGTATTCGTCGAGGGTTGTCGCGCCGATGCAGTGCAGTTCGCCGCGGGCAAGCATCGGTTTCAGCAGATTGCCGGCATCCATAGCGCCGTCGGTTTTGCCTGCGCCGACAATGGTATGAAGTTCATCAATGAACAGCAGAATTTTGCCCTCGGATTTTTTTACCTCTTGTAAAACGGCTTTGAGTCTCTCTTCAAATTCGCCGCGATACTTTGCGCCTGCGACCAGTGCGCCCAGATCAAGTGAGAAAATGGTTCTGTCACGGAGACTGTCCGGAACATCGCCGCGTGCAATTCTCTGTGCAAGACCTTCTGCAATCGCAGTTTTGCCGACGCCCGGTTCGCCGATCAGCACAGGGTTATTTTTGGTCTTTCTGGAAAGAATGCGGATGACATTGCGGATTTCGGCATCTCTGCCGATGACCGGATCAAGCTGATGCTTCTTGGCTCGTTCGGTCAGATCCTGACCGTATTTTTTCAGAACATCGTAGGTAGCTTCCGGTGTTTCGTTGGTAATGCGCGTATTTCCGCGGATTTCTTTCAGCGCTTTCAGAACGGCATCTTCCGTAATATGAAAACGGGTAAAGAGCTTCTGAATTTCGGTCTGCTTGAGCTTGAACATAGCGAGCAGGAGATGTTCAACGGAAATATATTCATCCTGCATCTGCTTTGCGATTTCCTCGGCTTTGTTATAAAGCAGCTCCGTGTCATTGGAGACATAAACCATACCGGGCTGTCTGCCGCTTCCGGAAACATGCGGAAGTCCTGCAATGACTTGTTCCGCAGCTTTTGCAAGTCCGTCTGCATCCGCTCCGATTCTCTGAATCAGCTGTGGAATCAGACCGTCTGACTGCTGCATCAGTGCCGTCAAAACATGAATCGGCTCTACTGCATTATTCTGGTAGCCTGTGCTGAGCGACTGCGCGTTCTGCATGGCTTCCAGTGTTTTTTGTGTCATGCGGTTCACATTCATAATGATACCTCCTCAATCGTATTATCTTCGGTTTTCTTGGAATCGGGCTGTATCTATGTCGGGGAGAAATAAGCCAGAACTGCTTGCTTTGCCTGCTGATGATCGGGCAGTGCAGCGAAGTAATCTTTCAGTGCAGCATCTACCCGCTTGATATATCTTCCGATTGCAGCGCCGATTTCCTGAGAGGCGGTGCTGCTTCCGGCGGTAATCCGGAATCTTCGCGTCCAGCAGCCGTCTTCAATCTGGTAATCGTCCGGATCGCAGGCACCGTGCTGCTGTTCCAGTGCTGCCCATGTCCGGAAAAATGCGGTTGCGTCTTCGATCAGGGGTTTGCTCTGCGTGCGGAAGGATGCATACAGGACACCGAGAGACTGTTCCGGCTGCCGGTACAGTTCAACGCGGTAGCGAATTGTTGGTTTATAGCGGTAGCGCAGGGGACTGCGGATGACCAGAATGCCGTCTGTTGCCTGCTCCTGAAGCTGGTACAGTCCGGTCATCTGTGCGGAGAGCGTTTGCAGGATTTCTGCCATTCTGCGCTCCGGTGTCACATATCCGACCGCCTCTGCAAGAATCTGATTGATGAGATTGGAGCGGCTGGTTCCGCGGGAGTAAGCCATGCGGTCTACTGCTTCGATCACATCTTCAGAAAGTACAAGACTGTAGACTGTTTTTTTCATGGGGCTGACACCTCTTTTCTTCTTATCTAACATTATACCACACAATCATAATTTGTCAATAGGATTATATAATATTTCACACAGATTTCATAATTCTATAATCGGATTCTGTTCCGGAGCTGATGGCTTGTAAGTAATGAGAAAAAGTTGTTATTTAATTGCTTTGAATGTATTCTTAATCCGTACTGGGGGAGTGATACGTGGATTGGCTTTTGGATTGGTTCAGGTGCCGCGGTTCTGAGCCTCAGCTTTTTTGCCGGTCTGTTTATTACATCGCGCCGCAGTGCGCAATACTATTGACAAAAGTTTCCAAATGTGCTATACTACACTCGGACACACAGCGTGCTGAGAACGGGACTCCCCGCCGGAGCCCGAATCAAAGCCGGTTTTGCTGTGACGTTCACTCAAGCAATGTCCGTGCTTGTATTGTATCCCGGAACGGGAATAATAACAGGAGGAGGCATTTTTATGTCAAAAAAGGAAAGTAAAACTGGAAAAAAAGAATTCAGCACCAAAGATCTTGTGCTGACCGCCCTGCTGACTGCCGTGATTGTTCTGATGGCATTCACACCGCTCGGATATCTGAGAATCGGGCTGCTGTCTATCAGCTTTTTGATGATTCCGGTTGCAATCGGTGCAATTTCCGTCGGCTGGAAAACTGCGGCGCTGCTCGGAACTGCGTTCGGTATTACGAGTTTTGTGCAGTGCTTCGGAATGGATCCGTTCGGTACATTTCTCTTCGGAGTGAATCCGTTCTTTACGTTTGTGATGTGCGTGATTACACGCGCACTCGCAGGCATGATTTCCGGCTTCATTGCTAAAATTACGAAAAGAGCAGGAAATGCCAGCTTTGCAATTACCGGTGTCGGTGCTGCACTGAGCAATACGGTATTGTTTATCGGAGCTCTTTCCATGCTTTTCTGGAGCAGGGCATCTTTCCGTAATTATATTACGCCCCGCGACGAAACCGCTTTTCAGGTGACGCCGTTTTCGCTCTCTGCTTCTTCGGATGAAGCTGCGGTTGCTTCTGACCGTATCTCGGTTTCCGCCTTCCCGGATGAAAAGCGTGTTTCCGTCACGGTATCTGCGCTGCCCGTCAGCGAAGCATTGCATACGGATCCGGAAAAGGGTGCGCTCGCAGATGTTCTGCTCGCTGTCTATCCTGCTGATGCGGTAGATGCAGACGGTAAAGTGAAAGAGAACGCCAAAGCCGTTGAAAACTGGTCGCTGAAAACCGGTGAGGCGCATGATGTCAAAAATCTCGGTGCAGATCAGGATTATGTCCTTGTTGAAACGGTCTCCCGTTATTCTTCGACGCCGACCGTGATGAAGTTTATTGTTTCGTTCATAACGCTGAATGTTTTGCTTGAGATTATTGCCGGCGGTTTGCTGACCTTCGCTGTCGGCTGCGGTCTGAAGCGCGCCAAAATGATTCAGTAAATGCACGCAGGAGGAATCTATGATACTGACTGTTGATATCGGAAACTCTAATATCTGCATGGGATGTGTAAAGGATCATCAGGTGCAGTTTGTAGAGCGGATGAATTCCGACCGGAATAAAACCGATCTGGAATATGCCGTGCTCTGTAAAACTGTTTTGTACCTGCATCAGATTGAGATTTCGGAACTGCACGGCGCGATTATTTCGTCGGTTGTGCCGCCGCTGACCGATCTGCTCTGTGTGGCGATTAAAAAGCTGACCGGCATTGATGCTTTGGTCGTCGGACCGGGTATGAAAACCGGTATCAATATTCTGCCGCAGGGCGTGGGTGCCGATCTGGTTGTCGGTGCAGTCGCAGCGATTCAGTTTTACGGCGCGCCCTCAATCGTAATTGATATGGGCACTGCCACGACGATGACGGTCATTGACAAGAACAAGTCCTTTATCGGCGGCATTATTTACCCCGGTGTCGCGATTGCTTTGCAGTCTCTGGAGGCAGGCACCGCGCAGCTTCCGCATATTCAGCTCAAAGCACCAGATAAGGTTATTCTTACGGATACCATCGCCTGTATGCAGGCAGGTGTCGTATACGGAAATGCAGGTGCAATGGATGCGCTGATTGACAGGATGGAGGAGGAATTGGGCTACGAGGCAACGGTCATTGCAAGCGGCGGGCTTGCACCGTTGATTATTCCCCATTGCCGGCATAAAATCATTCTCGATGATGAGCTGCTCTTAAAGGGACTAGATATTCTCTTCTATAAAAACTTAAAGTAATCAAAAAGCCCGTGCGCTTCCGAAACCGGAGACGCACGGGCTTTTTTGATTGCGTTTAGTTTTAATTTCCAATCAGTTGTTTCAGTAATGTCAGGTCAATCGCATTGAGCTTTCCGTCGTAATTCAGATCGGCTTGGAAAGCTGCTTTGGAGGACAAATCTGTTTCCGTCAGGAGATATTGTTGAAGGGGAGCAATATCTGCCGCGGTTACTTCTTCATCCAGATTCACATCACCCATTATAATATCATTGATTGAAACGAATTCTATACCATATGTTTTGGCAAACTTTTCCGCATATGACTCAGATTCACCATAGATAGTAATAGATTTCTTATCTGTAAACGCTCCATAATCAATAGATGTAACACTGTTTGGTATAATGACATTTTTTTGATTAGAACCTACAAACGCTTTGCTATCAATGCTAGTAACATCATTAGGAATTGTTACTTTGGTTATTCGGTTATCACATTTTTTTAAAACATTATTAACTATAAGTAAAGGATGGTCTAATCGCCATGGCGTATTGGCGCATGCATAATATAGATCAGATTCCAATTGGTTTGAATTAATACTTTTAAGGGTTATATTTTTTAGGTTAGTACAGTCAGAGAAAGCGTCTTTATTAATTTTGATTTTGTCGCTCCAAATAGTGATATCTGTTAATTCGGAACAACCATGAAATGCTCCCTCACCAATACTTGTTGTATTGTGTGGAATAATGATTTCTGTTAATTGATCGCAACCTGCAAAAGCATATCTTCCAATCCTCGTCACACTAGATGGAATTTTTATTTTTTCTAAATTTCCGCAGTTTGCAAAAGCTCCTTCACCGATACTTGTCACACTATTAACATGAACATCACGACCAAATTTGACTTCTAATAGTTCAGAACAATTTTTAAAAGCATTGTTTTCAATAAAAACAATAGTATCTGGAATTATAACAGTTTTCAATAATTTACAATTTGAAAAAGCTCCTTCACCGATACTTGTTACAGGTAAACCATAAATATCACGATCGTCAGAACCTAATCGCATAGGAATAGCCGTATCTTCGTCGTTTCCTTTATATTTTGTTATTTTTACTTCTCTTCCCCCATTACGTTCGTACATACTATACTCATAATCATATTTCGTATATCTAACCGGAATACCATGTTTTACAGCATATTCTTCTGCGTAGGAACCTGGCGAGCAAATGATTCTAAGATTTTTATATGGCACATCGTTTAACTCATCAGTTTGTTTATAATTAAAAAGATAAATGCCCGCACTTTCCTTATCAAATGCCATCCAATTACAATTACACACTCTTTTTCCTTCTTCATTTTCGCGAATATTATAATAATATAGCGTATCAAAATCCGTGGCACTGTTTTGAATGATACATTCAGTATAATTACTATAATCGTTAAAAGCTCTTGGTCCATCTCCTGATCCATAAATACTTAAATGTGTTATATTGCTTGGAATCAAAAATTTTCTAATGTTTTTGGTATCGACATATATGCAAAGATGCTTTACTGGGTAAATTCGTCCACTTTCACTTTTAACTTTTGCAGGAAAATCAGGAAATGTTATTGCTCTATCATCGTCAATTTCCAATTTGGAAGTTTGCATAGTGCATGTTGCATCACAACAAATCTCTTTACCAGATTCCAAGTAGTAATATCTACACTGAATTTTATATGGTGGATAACTTACTTCTTCATAATAATATGTTGCTGCATTTGCATTGGTAGTTGCTGCATTTGCATTGGTAATTGATAAACCAATCAAACTTATTATCAACGCAAATAATAAAGAAAAAACCTTTTTTATAGTTTTCATATACTCACAGCCTTTCTGATATTAGATTAACAGTAAAATTCTGATAGAGAGTGTGTTAATACTGTTGAAACAATACTATCAAAAAAAAAAAAAAACGATTAAAAAACTGTGAATATTATGTAAACTTTGGAGGAGGGAAGAGAATATATAGTTTTCAGCAGATCCGCGGGAGCAGTTCGCCCTTGGGCTGCGGGAGGTAAGTCTGCGTGCCGATTTCCGTTTCGAGGATGACCTTGCCGGAGTTTTCGGCGGTGACGGTTCCGATCACAGCGGCATTTGCGGAATATCTGCCCTTTTTCAGCTCCGCGACAAGCGCCTCTGCGTGCTCCTGCGGCGCGAAAATGACCAGCCTGCCCTCGCAGGCAAGATAGAGCGGGTCGAGTCCGAGCATCCCGCAGACACCTTTGACACGGGGATCGACCGGAACGCTTTCTGCGTTCAGGCGGATGCCGACCTGACTTTGCTCTGCAATCTCATACAGCACCGTCCCGACGCCGCCGCGTGTCGCATCGCGGATGACATGAATGTCGTCTGTGACACGGAACAGGCTCTCCACAGTTCCCCAGAGCGGCGCACAGTCGCTGTCTACATCGGATTCGATTCCGAAATCGTTTCGCGCAATGAGAATGGTGCAGCCGTGTCTGCCGATATCTCCCGTGGCAATGACCGCGTCACCGGGTTTTGCGAATGTACCGGAGGTATTTGCCTGCGGCAGAATTTCTCCGACACCGGTCGTGTTGATGAATATGCCGTCGCACTGTCCCTTTCCGGCAACTTTGGTATCGCCCGCAACGATGCGCACGCCGACCTCGGCAGCGGTTTTCTCCATTGCAGCCGCGATTTCTTCGAGTGCATCCAGCGGAAATCCTTCTTCTATTACAAAGGCGCTTGTCAGATACAGCGGCTTTGCGCCCATGCAGGAGAGGTCGTTGACCGTTCCGCAGACCGCGAGCTTGCCGATATTGCCGCCGTTAAATTTCCATGGCGAAACGATAAAACCGTCGGTTGACATTGCAATTCTTCCGCCCGGCTGCGGCAGTACCGCAGCGTCATCGCCGGTAAACAGCGGGTTCGCGAAGTGTGCCTTGAATACACTCCCGATCAATTCGTTTGTCTGTGTGCCGCCCGCACCGTGCGCGAGCGTGACTGTTTTTTCATTCATGATGATGCTCCTTATTCCGTGATTTCAAAGCAGCCCATAAAGCCGGTGAGTTTTGTTCCGATGTCAGTGCTGGGCGGCAGCAGCGCAAGTGCGACCTGAAACGGCTCTGCGCCGTCGGAGCCGGTCAGCTGCAAATAAGCGTAATCGCCCTGAATATCCGTTACAATATAATCGTGCGGTTCCATATTTCCTCCGTTATGTATACTGATAGTATGCCGAGCACGCGCCCTCATCGGAGACCATGCATGCGCCGACCGGATGCAGCGGTGTGCAGACCTTTCCGAAAACCTTGCAGTCCGAGGGCTTGCATTTTCCCTGCAAGACCTCTCCGCAGCGGCACGCCGGATTCGGTTTTCCGGTGATGACAGGCAGATGATATTTCATGCGGGCGTCATAATCTGCATATTCCTCCCGCAGTTTCATGCCGGACTGCGGAATCAGCCCCAGCCCGCGCCATTCACTGTCGCAGGGTTCCATGACATCCTGCATGATTTGCAGTGCAGCCGGATTTCCCTCATCTTTTACTACACGCGGATAGCAGTTGCGGAAAAACGGTTCTCCTTTTTCCAGTAGCCGGATTGTTACGGCAAGCGCCGTCAGCAGTTCGCTTGCGGTAAAGCCTGCGACAACGCCGGAAACGCTCTGTTTTTCGCAGAGTTCTCTGCACACCGCGTTCCCGGTAATCGCATTGACATGCCCCGGATAGAGGAACGCATCCGCCGAGCCGACCAAAGCCTGATAGGCGTTCGGCATGGTTTTGTTTGCAGTCAGCAGGGAAAAATTTTGCAGCCCTGCTTCCTTTGCCTGCTTAACGGCAAGACATGCCGAGGGCGTTGTCGTTTCAAATCCGACCGCAAGGAAAACAACCTGCTTTTCGGGATTTTTTGCAGCCAGTTCGACGGCATCCAGCGGCGAATAAACCGGCTTGACTTCTGCGCCCTCTGCACGTGCCCCCGCAAGACTCATTTCGGTTCCCGGTACACGGATCAGATCGCCGAATGTGCAGATGACGCAGCCATTTTGCAGCGCCAGCCGGCACGCTTCATCAATATAGCCGACTGATGTGACACAGACCGGACATCCCGGTCCGGAAATCAGATCAATCTGTTCCGGCAGCAGTTTTCGCAGTCCGAGCCGGAAGATTTCGTGTGTGTGTGTACCGCAGACTTCCATAATCCTGAGCGGTTTTCCGCTGTATGAGGTTATGATGTCGCGTGCGGCTCTCATACTGTTATTCACAGCAGCTCCTCCATGACTTCGTCAGCTTCCTGCTCATCATTTTCGCTGATTTTAGCTATTGCGACACCGGCGTGAACCATAACATAATCGCCCGGTTCCAGATCTTCGAGAATCCCTGCGCTGACCGATCTCTGTGCTCCGTCTGCATCAATCAGTGCAGTTCCGTTCGTAACATTGACAACTCTTGCCGATAATCCGACACACATAATAATTACCTCCTGATGTGTTTATTTATCATTCATGACGCCGTAATAAGCCTGTCCGGCGCAGATTCCGCCGTCATTCGGGGGAATCAGACTGTGCAGCAAAACCCGGAATCCTGTCTGACGCAGTTTTTGCGCGGTCAGTTCTGTCAGCAGGCGGTTCTGAAACACACCTCCGCTCAGGGCACAGATCCGGATACCGGTTCTGCGGCTGACTGTTTGACAGGCAGTTACGGTCATATTTGCCAGAGCCAGATGGAATTCATATGCCAGACGGCTGCGCTGATTCGGGTCATGCAGCATTTTGTCCGCGATTGTACGGATGAGTGCTGCGGTGTCCAGCGTGACATAATCTTCCGTTTCCGTCACGGAGGAGGGGAGCGATGAAACACAGTCTCCGAACTGGTTCCGGAAAGCCTCCGCAGCTGTCATAAGCGCAACCGATGCTTCGCCTTCGTAAGTCGATGCGCGGCGGAATCCGGTGACGGCAGAAACCGCATCAAAAATTCTGCCGCAGCTTGTAGAGCGGACACTGTTTACGCCGAGGCGTGCCATGTTTCCGATGACTGCGGCTTCCTGCTTTGTGCAGATGCCCAGTGCGGAGCAGATTTCCGGGCTGTCAAGCAGGGCAGCAACAATGCGCCAGCCCTCTTTCGCGGAAAGATCGCCTCCGGTCTGCTGAAAGGGCTCGATGCTGCCGGCACGCTGAAAGCCGTGCGGTTCGCAAACCAGAATTTCTCCGCCCCAGATTGTGCCGTCCTGCCCGTATCCGGTTCCGTCAAAGCTGACGCCGATCACAGGTTCGGCACAGTTGTTCTCCGCCATGCAGGAAAGAATATGCGCATAGTGATGCTGCACCTTGATGAGCGGGACGCCCTTTTCTTTTGCGAGCTCCTCTGCAACGGATACCGTCTGATAGAGCGGATGTGTGTCGCATACTATCACTTCCGGCTCCGATTCCAGCAGACCGCAGAGGCGTGCGACAGATTCCCGCAGCGCTGAAACGGTTCTGAGATCCGCGGTATCTCCGATATACGGCGAAGGGTAGAGCATCCCGTGCCGTGCGATACAGAAGCTGTTTTTCAGCTCGCCGCCGATTGCAAGCACCTGCTTTTCACCGGCATTTCGCAGCATCAGCGGCAGCGGTGCGAATCCGCGCGACCGCCGGATCATATAGGGTTTTCCGTTGAGCCAGTCGCAGACGGAATCGTCTGCACGGATCAGAATGTCGCGGTTATGCGTCAGAATCAGATCACAGAATCCCGCAATTTCTTTTTCTGCATCTGCATCATTGCGGCAGATCGGCGCGCCGTGTGCGTTTCCGCTGGTCATAACCAGACAGTCTGTCATGCTGATGCCGTCCGGATAATCAAACAGCAGCATATGCAGCGGCGTATACGGGAGCATTACGCCGAGCGTACCGATGTCCGGCGCTGTCTCGCTGCACACTGACATTTCCGCTTGTTTTTCAAGGAGCAGAATGGGCTTCTGCCAGCCGGTCAGATACGCTTCCTGCTCCGGTTTTACATTACATTCGCGTTTTGCAGTTTGCAGATCTTTCATCATGACGGCAAACGGCTTCATCGGACGGTGCTTCAGTTTCCGCAGACGGGAGACTGCCTGAGCGTTTTTTGCATCGCAGCACAGATGAAAGCCTCCGATTCCCTTTACCGCAGCGATTTTCCCCTCCGAAATTGCTTTCCGGACAGCGGTAACAGCCGCACTGCCGTGAATATCCGTTCCGAGAATCTGCAGTTCCGGACCGCAGTCATTGCAGCAGACCGGCTGTGCATCATAACGGCGCGAGGCAGGATTCCGGTATTCTTCCTTACATGTTTTGCACATCGGGAATCTGCGCATGGACGTTCTCTCGCGGTCATACGGCATAGTGTCCAGAATTGTCAGGCGCGGACCGCACTGCGTGCAGTTGATGAACGGATGCAGATACCGTCTGTTTCCGGGATCAAACAGCTCTTTTCTGCATGTTTCGCAGGTTGCGATATCCGGAGAAACAAAGATTTTGCCGTATTCCTTTTCGCTTTCGATAATGGAAAACCCGCTGAAATCCGTTTCGCCGCAGTCATCCGCTTCGAGCGTATCCAGACTGAGCACAGATGCGCGTTCGGGCGGACGGTTCCGGATTGTGTCTGCAAATTGTGCAAGCTGCTCCTGTGTTCCCTGCGCAATAATCTCAACATAGGAGCCTTTGTTTGCAACGGTGCCTGTGATGCCGAGCTGTTCTGCCGTCACAGCCGTGAACGGACGGAATCCGACCCCCTGCACAATTCCGTATACATGATATCTGACCTTCACAGCGTACCCCGTTCTGCGGATCCGGACACGGCATCATGCGGAAAATCAATCCATAGCCCGGAATAATGCGGGACGATCCGGTGCAAAACCCTGTCGGCAATGATGACATCATAATGCGGCGCGGCTTCTGCCAGCATTTCCTCGTCTGTAATCCGGAAATCGCCCGGTTCCGCAAAGCTGCGGTCAAGCAGAAACCATGTTGCACAGTCCGTATCACAGTGTTTCAGTGTTTGCCGAAGCGTATTCGCTGCAAACTGCTGGTGAACAATCAGAACACGCTTTCCGGAAAGGGATTCTGTTTTCCGCAGGACAGCTTCCGGCAGACAGGGATAACCGACTGAAAAAGGTGTGCCGAAGGTTTCGTGCAGATATTGTGCCGCTTTCAGTCCGGAGGGGGAGATGACCATTATTTCCGCATATTCCGATGCTCTGCTTACGGCATCGAGTCCGCTGTCCAGACCGAAACAGGTGATTTTTGCGTATTCTTGTGTACCGAGGCTGCGAATGACCGGATCTGCATTAGTGAATCCGGTATTGAGCGGTGTTGCACCGATTATACCGAGCGAACCGGGAATGACCGGCAGTTTTTCTGCGGCAAATCTGCGAAACAGCCGTTCGTAGGCGAGGGATTCACCGAAATCGTACAGCTTCGTGCCGTCTGTTTCCATTGTGATGCAGGGCAGCCCCGTCTTGCGTTCCGCAGCTTTTTGCAGGGCATGATAATCCGTCGCAATGATTGCAGGAACCGGTGTCCCGACAATTGCAGTGAAGGGTGCATCAATCTGCCGGCAGATTTTTGCCAGCTTGTCAATAAGCATATCATCCCGTCCGAGAATCGCGTCCATATCCCGAAGTCCGGCACTGAACAGTGCGGATTTTTTTTCATGCCAGCGCGGTTCGTCGAACCCGCAGACATTCCCCGCGCAGCCGCCGGCATCGCAGATGACCGTGATTCCGCCCATCTCGTACAGAACACCGCATGCGCCCGAATCGTCCGGTGCCAGCGGAGACATATGCCTGAGCAGCTTTTTCATTCCTGCACCTCCTGCCGTTTATTCGCTTCGAGCGCTGCATCCAGTTGCGAGAACAAAGCACATACGCCCTGATAACCGAATGGCTGTGCCTCCTCCTGAAATCCGATTCCCGGCAGATCGGGATGATAATACATTGCATCGTTTCCGATGACTGCATCGGTTTCAGGTTCGCGTACATAGCAGAGCATACTCGGATCAAGATTGGAGTAAATTCTGGTTTCGGGTGAGTGCTCTGCTATTTTTTTCAGAAAAACAAAATTCCGTTCACCGATTGTCCCGTAGATTTCCGTTACGCGGTGACCGTATTCCAGAAGCGAGAGGGCAAGCTCAAAGCTGTCTGCATTGAGGCATTCCCCGACCGCGAACCGGAGCGAGCCGTATTTCAGCCGGAATTCCTCCGTTTTTTTCTTTGCATCGGCATAATAAGGAGCATCATCGAGATCAGCGCCGATTGCCTGACCGAGCAGCCGGTACTGTGTCCGGATTTTGTCAATCCGGTACAGCCGTGTCAGCTCGATAAACGGGATACCGAGTGCTTTCTGCATATCCTGTGCGGCATACCGTGCCTCGGCATTGAGGACAATGCTGAAATTGGAGCGTGAGATTTCCGAATATTCGGCAAAAGTCTTGCACCTGCCGATTTCATGGATTTCCCGGATTCCGGCGGAGCGGAGCAGCGGATAGAGTTCACAGGTATCGTTCAGTGCGGAAAAATAACCCAGCAGCGCGCATTCGTTTGATTTCCGTTTCTGCGGTTTCAGCAGGGAATAAACTGATTTCCGGACCAGTGCCATCGGCGGCAGACGCTTCTCCCGCGTCAGTGCATACATATAGGCAGGGACGGAGGGAATTCCGGATGCTTCCTCACAGCTTCTGCAAACGCGATCCATATCAGTTCCTAGCAAAGCATCCGCACAGGTGACACAGATTACAATTGCAGAGGGCTTCGGGTTCATTTCTTCAGCGATTTCCGCGCAGGCTTTCGGAATTTTATTCAGGTATCTGCCGGTTACGATATCGGTATCATCCAGCAGGAGATAAAAGAAGCGTTCACTGTATCCGAGAGAATTGAGCAGCGCAGTGTTCCGTCCGCAGCAGCCCGGTGCAACCAGAAGCATGACCGATTCGGGAATCACCAGTCCTGCCCGTTTGACCCCGAAGCCTTTGGCGCCGGGAGAGTTGTAGTCCAGCGTTGCAGGAGAACTGTAAATCATGTGTTTTGCAGAGCAGAGTTCATCCGGAAGATTTCCGATGCCGCGTTCTGCAAGCTCGGAAGCCGTGAAATAGCAGGCTTTATTCATCTGACGGTTCCTCCGCAGCCAGTTTTTGCGCAAGGGCGAAGAAGCGCTGTGCAGCAGCACAGTCCGGCGCCCCCTCAATGACCGTTTTCCCCGCATCCTCGCAGCGGATAATGTCATCTGAGCGCGGGATATCTGCAACAATGTCAAGTCCCGCTGAATCTGCAAATGCACGAACTTTTGCTTCTTCATCCGCCACATTCCGGCGGTTCAGAATAATGCCGCGTACTTTTGCATAGCTGCGGTCGGCAAAATTCTCAACGGCATTCCGAATGTTGTTTGCTGCATAGAGCGCCATTTTTTCACCTGAGGTGACAATCAGAACTTTTGAAGCATAGCCCTCACGGATCGGTGCGGCGAATCCGCCGCAGACAACATCGCCAAGCACATCGTACAGAACAACATCCGGCTGATACTGTTCAAACAGTTCAAGTTGCTTCAGCAGATTAAAAGTTGTGATAATACCGCGTCCGGCGCAGCCCAGCCCCGGTGTCGGACCGCCAGTTTCCATACACAGAACACCTTTGTATCCGGTGCGGGAGATAACAGAGATATCCTCCGGTTCATCGTCATGCATCCGCATATAATCCATGACCGGCGTGAGGGGCTTTCCGTTCAGCAGATTCACGGTTGAATCCGCCTTCGGGTCGCAGCCGATCTGGATTACTTTTTTTCCGAGTGAAGCAAATGCGGCGGAAAGATTTGCAGTGCAGGTCGATTTTCCGATTCCGCCTTTGCCGTAGATTGCTATTTTAATCATAAGAGGGTTCTCCCTTTTAGAATTGTTTCAAAGCCTGAAAAGATTCGGGTTTACATAATCCGGGATGCGTTTGTCAAAGCAGCGCCCGGAAAAAGCATAGTGCGGCAGCTCAAGGAATTTTGCCTGCGGCGGACAGATCATCCGGTAAAGCGGATCGGCTGCGATGATTTCCGGAATATACGCAGCCAGTTCCCGTTCGATTTCTTCTTCCGAGGCAGGGGATTCCAAAGCACCGTTCATACAGGCAGGCTCAAACGGCAGCGGACAGATGACACGGGTTTTCCTGCCGGTTTGCAGATGCAGCTCTGCGGCGGCGGAACAGGCGGAAATACTTTCTCCGATCACTGTGATATCTCCGCGGTCTGCGGAATTGCCGATTGCACAGGGATAAAGCGGAGTACCGGTCTGAGCTGCTTCTTTCAGTGCATCCGCTATAATCTTTGAAAATTCGGTGCCGGTCGGAATCCCGCAGACATAAGGGATTCCGAACTGTTCAAAGAGGTATTGTGCTGCCGGTATGCCGGTCTGTGAGATGACGAGGCTGACCTTTGCGGATGCTGCTTTTTTCAGCGAATCAAGCGAATCACCCATTGCAAAGCAGGATACGGCAGAGAACCCGTTTTCATGCAGCCATTGCCGCAGACTTGCGGCGGTTCCGCCGAGTCCGAAATCCAGCGGCGTTGCGCCGAGGATATTCACCCCTGTTCCGGCAGCCTTCGGGATATCCCGGACATATTCTTTTGCAATGGTATAGAGCGCTTCCGATGCACCGTTGATATAGGAATGTGTGCCGTTTGTGTGCATGGCAAATGTCCGGATGCCGGAGCGCCGCTCGATTTCTGCTGCTGCGGCATCAAAATCCACACCGGTCATCATCGGCATCGGAGAGCCGCAGACAGCGATAAATGCCGGATTCCGGTCGTGTGCTGCGGAAACGACATCCGCAATCAGTTTTTCGTCATTGCCCATGATTGCGTCCATTTCGGTCAGCGCGGAAATAAAGATCAGGGACTGCCGGTCGTACCAGCGTGGTTCATCATGCGTGGCATAGGTGGAATTGCAGCCGGAAGCATCGTGGACAACCGTCATGCCGCCAAGTTCATAGAGCGCAGAGCAGACACCGGAGGTATCCGCGGCATAGCAGGGGATGATTCTCGATACATTTTTCATGCACATTCTCTCCTTTACAGAAGGCAGGAAGCGCAGCCGATCCCCTTGTGCCGCAAAACACTTGCGCTGTCTTTCGGAGTAAGAAAGGCATCCGTCATCAGTTCAGTAAGTGCCTGAATTCCGGCAAATCCGTACAGTCCGCCGTTGACAACAATATTGACAAAGTGATCTGTTGCGAAATAGTAGGCAGCTTTTTGTCCGACTGCGAGGACGGGCTCGTGTGTTTCCTGACGGAAATGCAGCATATTGACGTTCACTGCCGAGAAGATTTCGAGGTCGGGGCAGTGCTCTGCGAGCCACTGAAATGCAGCCTGTTCGTCAGAGGCGGTATCGGCAATGATATACCGGACGCTGAAACCGTGCTCTGTCAGCAGTTTTGCGAGTTCAAAGGGACGTGTGACAGCCGTGAAATCAATTGCAACAGGCGTATCGCCGATGATTGCACAGCTGCGGTCGAGTGCATTGTCCGCTGCGGCAATCTCCGCCGAAAAATCCGGGCAGGGGATGCCGAGTGAATCGCAGAGCAGCCAGTAGTTTGCCGTGATTTCGGAATAATCAAAAGAAGCGGGAATGTGCAGATGCGGAATACCCAGACGCCGTTCCGCTTCTTCACCGGCAAACTTTCCGGCGGGTGTATAACTGATTCCGAGCGCACTTTCGGCAATTTGCTGATATTCTTCGTATGTCCTGCAAAGTGTGAGATCATGCAGCCTGAAGCCGTTTTGCCGGATAAGCCGGACAAGCTCCGAACGTTCGTCTGTTGCACGGTCGTTTCCAAGTATAGCGACAGCACGCGGATTTTTCGGGCGCGGCTTCAGCGGTGCATAGAGCTGCGCAGCCATTTTGAAAGCAGGGGGCATGGTCTGCCGCATGGTCGGTGTCATGTAGCAGTCCGTAAATTCGGTTTCGGGAAAGCGGGAACGCAGTTCCGTCAGGATTATCTCAAAATCGACACCTGCAAACAGGTGAATACAGCTGAGAAACAGCAGTACGACCGGCGGTCTGTACGGAAGTTTGTGCAGAATATCCGTGCAGCCGTCTATGATATCTGTTTCAAGGGTTCCGTCATACATGTCCTGCTCGGAAACGGAAATCCAGCTCATGCGGTCAAGGGCATTCATTTCGGCAGCGGTCAGAATTACACCGCGCAGACAGCCCTGCGCACAGGCAAAAATCTGATGTGCGCCCGGAATCAGCATTCCGGTATGCACAATATTCCACATACCGCGCACGGGGGGATTGTATTCCAGTCCCGATGCAAAAAAAACGGAAGGATTTGCATCGGCAATCCGGATGCTGCGCGGTTTTTCATAGGCGGCGTTCATAATCTGTTACCGAAGGCGGTCAGCAGCGCTTCTGAGATGGCATCGAACTGCTTTACCGCGGGGCTTTCCGGGAACAGCTTTGCAACGGTGCAGTCATGCTTTTCGGCAGCAGCGATATCTGCGCTGTAATCCAGTGTGCCGATGATATCTGTATCAAAATCGTCTGCAAGCTGCTGCACGGCTGTATCCTCATGTTCTGCGCCGCGGCGGTTCAGAATCAGACCGCCGAGTGAAGCATACCCTCTGCTCTGAAAATTCCGTACTGCCATGCAGATATTTCCCGCAGCATATTTCGCCATTTTTTCGCCGGAAGTCACAATAAACACCTTGTCGGCATATCCGCTGCGCATCGGCATGGAAAACCCGCCGCAGACGACGTCGCCGAGAACATCATAGATGACGAGATCCGGCTGATAGATTTCATATGCTTTGAGGCGTTTCAGAGTTTCAAGCGCATTGATAATACCTCTGCCGGCGCACCCCACACCTGGGAGCGGGCCGCCCGCTTCTGCGCAGAGTACACCGTTTTCCCCCTGATAAACAATATCCTCCAGTGTCAAGCTGCTTCCGGCCTGCCGCTCGGTTTCCAGAACGGTCGGAATTCTTCTGCCGCCGTGCAGCAGGGCGGTGGAATCCGCTTTCGGGTCGCAGCCGATTTGCAGGACGCGCAGTCCTTTTGCTGCAAGCGCTGCGGATACATTGCAGGAAATCGTGGATTTCCCGATTCCGCCTTTACCGTAGATCGCGATTTTCTTCATCCTGATAATCTCCTCTTGTTACGGAAATTTCATAACCGATGGATTTCATGCGCTGTTGCAGACAGAAACGGCAGTCTGCCGAGCGGTCTTCCGTGCAGATTTTATTGTCGTAGAGCATATATTTTTTCCGGACTGCCGTCGGGGAGAGATTCGGCATAATGACATTTGCACCCGCCAGAATTCCCTGTTCGCGGCCTTGCGGACGGATTGTACCGAGTGCGGTCGTAGCCGGCAGCAGAACATTCGGCAGCATGATGCGGCAGAGGCTCAGCAGAAAAAGTGTCATCTCATAAGATCCTTTTGGCTCAGCGGCAAAGGGGGTATCCTTATGCGGCAGAAAAGGTCCCATGCCGATCATGTGCGGCTCGAATGAACGTAAAAACAGCATATCCTCTGCCAGATGCTCTGCCGTCTGAAACGGTGCGCCGATCATCATGCCGGCACCGGTCTGGAAACCGAGCGACTTCAGATCTTCGAGACATTTCATTCTGTGCGCATAGGACATTTTTTCAGGATGCAGTTTTGCATAATGTGCCGCATTTGCAGTCTCGTGCCGGAGCAGATAGCGGTCGGCGCCTGCTTCGCGCATCATTGCGTATTCTTCGTATTCTTTTTCTCCGAGGGAAAGCGTCACAGCACAGTCCGGAAAAGAAGCTTTGATGCGTCGGACAAGTGCGGCAATCCGTTCGGCAGTGTAGGTTAGGTCTTCACCGCTTTGCAGGACAAATGTCCGGTATCCGATCTCATAGCCTTCCGCGCAGCATTCCAGTATTTCGTCATCTGTCAGACGGTACCGCTGTGCATTCGGATTTGAGCGCCGGATGCCGCAGTAGAGGCAGTCGTTTTTGCAGTAATTGGAAAATTCAATGATGCCGCGGATGAAAACCCGGTTCCCGAAGTGGTTCCGGCTGATTCCGCGTGCGGTTTCGGCAGCGAATGCCCGGTCTTCATCCGTAAAGCCGGTCAGCAGGGAAACCCATTCCTGCTTTGTCAGTGTGCGCTGTTCGCAGAGCCGGAGGATCAGCTCTTTATTCGAGGTTTGCATCATGTTTCACCGCCTTGTGTTCGGAGTAAAAAAAGGGGAGCAGTCTGTCGCCTGAAACAGACTGCCCCCTTACGGTTCGGTTCGGAGACTGCCGTTCTTTCCTCTCAAAGCGATTTCGGCTTTTAAAAGTCAGGAGACAGGTTATAATAATTGTTTACTTTCCGCTGTATCTGTGCAGCTCCGTCAGGGAATGCTTTCGGAGTGGACAGGAATGCTCTGTGTCAGTCAAGCGGGGCGTATACGGTTTTAGCTTCTACACCGTCAATTCTGCCGATTTTTCCGGCAAGTGTATTGATGATATCCTGTGGTGCATCAATGGCAATGCTGATGAGATTGAGCTTTTTTTCGCGGAACGGAATGCCCATTCTGCCGATGATATATTCTGCGTATACATGGAGCAGCGCATTGATTTCCTCCGCAGAATTGCTGTTTTTCACGATGATTGCGATAACCGCCGTTCTGGTATTCATATCGTTCACCTCGCTGTGTACGGAATTATTATATCACAGATTTCCGGGAAAGTCAAGCAATTTGCCCTTGACACAGAAAAGGATATATTGTATAATATAAGCAGCAGATTCCGGAAGAAAAACGGCTAAATTGACATTGGAGGTGCTTGAAATGAAACGATCAATCCGTTTTTTACTGTGCGGATGTGCATGGTTGTTTGCGGTTCCGGCGGTATGCTGTCCGCTGGCGGCAGAGGCAGTTACTTTCGGTTTGGAAGCCTCAAAGGCAGAATCGCAGATTGCAGCAGATCCGGATTTGTCTCCGTCTGCTGTCTATTCGGCGATGATCGCGTTCAAAAAGAGCTATCCGGAAGGTACGCCGTATACAAATGACAATTTTTATCAGTGGAAAGGCGGTATCTACGGCGGCGGATACGGATGCGCGGGCTTTTCGTTTATGCTCAGCGATGCAGCGTTCGGAAGTCTTCCTGCTCGTCAGCTGAACACATTCGGTGCAGTGTATCCCGGTGATATTCTGCGCATCAACAATGACTCGCATTCCGTTATCATTCTGGAAGTGACGGATACCGGCGTCGTGATTGCGGAAGGAAACTACGGCGGGACCGTTCACTGGGAGAGAACGCTGACAAATG
Source organism: Oscillospiraceae bacterium (assembly GCA_017518255.1). Classification (GTDB taxonomy): domain Bacteria; phylum Bacillota; class Clostridia; order Oscillospirales; family Ruminococcaceae; genus Firm-04. The sequence continues at coordinate 44,071 of JAFWVK010000040.1, read as the reverse complement.
CACAGGTGTATGATGTTGAAACCAATTATATCCTTACAAGATATCCCAGAGTCCGGAATAGTGCGCTCGGCGATCCGGATCATGACGGTTCGGTGAGCATTGACGATGCACAGATTGCACTTCAGGCATATACTGATTATTTGTCTCAAAAAGGATTCGGCTTATCAGAGGATGCATTTTCTGCCGCAGATGTTGTAGAGGACAGGAAAATTACTGTTGACGATGCTCAGTTGATTTTGCAGTATTATACCGAAAATTCTCTAGGAAAGAAAAATCTGACATGGGATCAGCTGATCGGACGATAATTGTGAAGGAGAGGAACTGTATGAATCTGAAACAGGGAATTGAAACGCGGCGGAGCATCCGCAGCTATACGGAGCAGAAGGTGACTGCGCAACAGATCCGGCAGATTGTTGAGACGGCACAGATGGCACCTTCCTGGAAGAATTCACAGACGGCGCGCTATTATGCCGTTCTGGATGCCGATTTGAAGGAGCGGATTGCCGCTGAGGGAACGCTTCAGTTTTCCAAGAATATGAACAATATCCGGAATGCTGCTGCGCTTGTCGTGCTGGCTTCGGAGAATGGCGTTGCAGGCTATAATCCGGACGGAAGCTTCACGACCGGACTCGGAACGCACTGGCAGTCCTTTGATGCGGGGATTGCCTGTCAGACTTTCTGTCTTGCAGCGCATGATGCAGGGCTCGGTACGCTGATTATGGGAATTTTTGCCCCGGAGAAGGTTGCAGAGCTGGTCGGGCTGCCGCAGGGACAGTCTGTATCGGCATTGATTGCGGTCGGATATGCAGCGGGTGAACCGCAGGCTCCTCCCAGAAAACCGCTTGACGAGGTTCTGACTGTACTGTGAGTATTTTTTGAACCTTTTATTATTTCAAAATATTACAGCTTTTGCAGCACGGATGCATGAAAAGCACTGTGCTGCTTTATTTTTCTGCAAAATCAAAAAAATACAATAAATTGTGAATTTGCCCTTGACAAGGCACAAGATATAGTGTATAATGATACTTGCACGGACAAGTGCGAAGGAGGATGAAACATGAAAATCATTAAGAGAAGCGGTGCAGAGGCTGTCTTCGACATCACAAAGATTATCGCAGCAATCTCCAAGGCAAACCGCGAAGTGCCGGAATCCGACCGGCTGACACCGCAGCAGATTCATGAGGCTGCTGCAAATGTCGAGAAATCCTGTCTCGATATGAACCGCGCACCCAGCGTGGAGGAGATTCAGGATCTGGTTGAGAATCAGATCATGGGCTTTCGGGCGTTTTCTGTCGCAAGAAAGTATATCACCTACCGCTATACCCGCGCTATGGTTCGTCAGTCCAACACCACCGATGAACAGATTCTGACGCTCATTGAATGCAACAATGAGGAGGTCAAGCAGGAGAATTCCAATAAAAACCCGACAGTCAACAGCGTACAGCGTGACTATATGGCGGGTGAAGTCAGCAAGGATATCACAAAGCGTCTTCTGCTTCCGCGCGATATTGTTGAAGCGCATGAGCAGGGGATTATCCATTTCCATGATGCAGACTATTTTGCACAGCATATGCATAACTGCGATCTGGTCAATCTGGAGGATATGCTTCAGAACGGCACCGTCATCAGCGGTACGCTGATTGAAAAACCGCACAGCTTTTCTACCGCATGCAACATTGCCACGCAGATTATTGCACAGGTTGCTTCCAGTCAGTACGGCGGACAGTCGATCTCACTGACACATCTGGCTCCGTTTGTGCAGATCAGCAGAGACCGAATCCGCAAAGAAGTTCAGGCGGAAGCAAAGGACTTCGGCGGTTTTGCATCTCCGGAGGCAATTGAACGCATTGTCGAGGACCGTCTGCGCGACGAAATCCGCCGCGGCGTCCAGACCATTCAGTATCAGGTCGTAACCCTGATGACAACCAACGGACAGGCGCCTTTTGTAACGGTCTTTATGTATCTCGGTGAAGCACGGAGCGAACAGGAAAAGAAAGATCTTGCCGTGATTATCGAGGAAATCCTTCTTCAGCGAATTCAGGGCGTGAAAAATGAAGCGGGCATGTGGATTACTCCGGCATTCCCGAAGCTGATTTATGTTCTGGAGGAGCAGAATATCCATGAGGACAGCGAATATTGGTATCTGACAAGACTTGCGGCAAAATGTACCGCGAAACGCATGGTTCCGGATTATATCTCCGAAAAGAAAATGCTGGAATATAAAATTGACAAAAACGGTGAGGGTCACTGCTATACCTGCATGGGATGCCGCAGTTTTCTGACACCGTATGTCGATCCGGAAACCGGCAAACCGAAGTATTACGGCAGATTCAATCAGGGTGTTGTAACGATCAATTTGCCGGATATCGCACTGTCTTCCGGCGGCGATATTGATAAATTCTGGAAAATTTTTGATGAACGTCTCGATCTCTGCTACCGTGCTCTGATGTGCCGCCACAACCGGCTCAAAGGGACTTATTCCGATACTGCACCGATTCTCTGGCAGTACGGCGCACTTGCCCGTCTGAAAAAGGGTGAGACAATCGACAAGCTGCTCTACGGCGGTTATTCGACGATTTCACTGGGCTATGCAGGACTGTATGAGTGCGTTAAGGCGATGACCGGAAAATCGCATACCGATATTTCCGCGACACCGTTTGCACTTCAGGTTATGCAGCATATGAACGATGCATGTGCAAAGTGGAAGGCACAGGAGCATATTGATTTCAGCCTCTACGGAACACCGCTTGAATCGACAACCTATAAATTTGCAAAGTGCCTGCAAAAGCGCTTCGGCATTATTCCCGGTATTACCGACAAGAGCTATATCACGAATTCCTATCACATCCATGTGACAGAACCGGTCGATGCATTTGAGAAGCTGCGCTTTGAGTCGCAGTTCCAGAGACTTTCTCCGGGCGGCGCAATCAGCTATGTCGAGGTTCCGGATATGCAGGACAACATTGAAGCTGTGCTTGAGGTTATGAAGTTTATCTATGACCATATCATGTATGCAGAGCTGAATACCAAGAGTGACTACTGTCAGTGCTGCGGATTTGACGGCGAAATTGTGACAGTCGAAGAAGACGGCAAGCTGATTTGGGAATGCCCGAACTGCCATAACAGAGATCAGTCTAAAATGAACATCGCCCGCCGCACCTGCGGCTATATCGGTACACAGTACTGGAATCAGGGCAGAACCGCTGAGATTAAGGACAGGGTGTTGCATCTGTGAATGTGGCGAATATAAAGAAAGTTGATATTGCGGACGGCATCGGCGTGCGTGTCAGTCTGTTTGTATCGGGATGCACGCATCACTGTAAGAACTGCTTTAATCCGGAGACATGGAATTTTGATTACGGAACGCCTTATACGGCAGAAACCGAACAGGAATTGCTGGACGCACTGAAACCGGCATATATCCGCGGACTGACGCTGCTGGGCGGTGAACCGTTCGAGCCGGAGAATCAGAGAGTTCTTGTAAAACTGCTCAGGCGCGTGCGCGACGAGCTTCCCGAAAAGGATATCTGGAGCTATTCCGGTTATACGTTCGAGGAACTGAGAGGGGAGTCGCGCGCACGCTGTGAGGTGACCGATGAAATGCTCTCACTGATAGATGTACTGGTTGACGGCGAATATGTGGATGCGCTCCGGAATATCCGGCTGCGGTTCCGCGGATCGGAAAACCAGCGGATTCTGGATGTTCCGAAAAGCCTTCAGGAGGGAGAAGCGGTTGTATTGTATTGAATGATCACAAACAGAGGAGAAAAAAGGGGGAGCGGGCTGCCATTTCGGCAGCCCGCTTTGTGTCATCAGAAAGGAATGAAGTTGTCAGAAGGATTGCGCTTTGCGTTATGCTTTGGGACGGTATACGCGGAAATTCCGGTTTGTCAGTTCGGCGGAATGCAGAAGAACACGAAAAAACGGTTGACAGCGGCAGACAAGGCACGGCGGTCAAGCTCCTGCTCAACGCTGTCCGGCGCGGGGAGACATTCCGCAAGCTCATCCAGAAATGCCGGACGTTCACCGCCGCCCCGTCTCACGGCATACCGCGCACGCAGTCTGTGTGATGCCAGATTCCTCGTAATGCCAAAGACATAAGCAGGGAAGTGCATCGGCTTTTCCGGCGGGATTGCATTCCACACAGCAAGCCAGACATCGTTGCAGATTTCCTCTGCATCCTGTCTGCTTCCGGTCATCTCCAGAGCCATTGCCCGGCAAAGCGCGCCGTATTGCCGGTCTGCCTCCTCGATTGCGTGTTCATCGCGCCGCTCAAACAGTGCGATCAGCTCGCTGTCCTCCATTTTCTCACCTCCCCTTTGTCAATAAAGTACCCGTTTTTTTCAATTGGTTACTGTCTCAATAAAAAGCCCCCGATATTTGATATCGGGGGCAGTTGAATTTCAGAGTTTGAAGCATTTCTGGATATCGCGGACCTCGCCGATGACGAACGCAATGTCCCCGGGCTGGAACAGCGTGTCGGCAGCAGGAATGAACACCTCGTTGCCGCGCTTAACTGTCAGAATATTGACCTTGTATTTTTTCCGGATGTCAATCTGTGCGAGTGTCTTGCCGAACCAGTCTTTCGGAACAACCATTTCATAGATTGAGTAGTTATTATCAAGACTGATAAAATCGAGAATGCTGTCCGATGCGTATTTTGTCGCAATGCGTAGAGCCGTTTGCTTTTCAGGGTAGACGACTTCATCTGCGCCGTTTCTCAGCAGGAATTTCATCTGGACGTCATTGGTCGCACGGCAGATGACTCTTTTTGCGCCCAGTTCACTCAGCAGGGATGTTGTTTCAAGTGAGCTTTGGAACAGACCGCCCAGAGCAACAATGCAGATATCATAGTCCCGGATGCCAAGCGATCTGAGAAAATCCTCGTTTGTGCCGTCTCCGATTCTTGCATTTGTGACAAAGGGAAGAATCTCGTTGATGCGATCCTCACAGGTATCAACAGCCATGACTTCACAGTGAAGTTCTGACATGCGCTTGGCAATATGGCTGCCGAATTGTCCGACTCCGATAATCAATACTGTTTTCATCATGATTCTCCTATCCTACAGAGATTTTTTCAAGGGGCAGTCGCGAATGGCTGCTGTCTGCCGACGGTAAAGCAGCATAAATCAGCGTCAGAGCACCGACTCTGCCGAAGAACATCAATACCATCAGAAGATTGCGTGAACTTATAGATAAGGCGGTTGTGATGCCGAGCGTCAGTCCGACCGTTCCGACTGCGGAACCGGTTTCAAAAAGGCAGGTCAGGAGCGGCAGCTCTTCCGTTCTGCTTATAAAAATGCCGCTGCTGAAGCAAAGGAAAAGATAGATGAATAAAATTGCACCTGCCGTGCGGACCGTTTCTTCCGGAATTCGTCTTTTGAAGCATTGCACGTCGGTTCTTCTGCTGAATACCGTATTCGCAGAAAGAAACAGTATAGCGAATGTTGCGGTTTTCATACCGCCGGCGGTAGAGCCGGGAGAGCCGCCGATCAGCATCAGGAAGATCATGACAGTTGTACCGGATTCTTCCATCTGCGACAGATCCTGTGTGTTGAAGCCTGCCGTTCTTGCGGTAACTGACTGGAACAGCGAACTGATTGTTCTGTCGTGAAGCCCCATGTCGTCATACTCAAAGAAGAAGAAATACAGTGCAGGAAGTACAATCAGGAACAGGGTAGTCAGCAGAACAACCTTGCTTTGCAGGCTGTAACGCTTAAAATGGTGTTTATTCTTTATTACATCATCCCATACCAGGAATCCGATGCCTCCCGTGATAATCAGAAGCATAATAATGATGTTGACGTAAAGATTCCCGCTGTATGAGGTCAGCGAGGAGAATTGACTGCGGACACCCATCAGGTCGAAGCCGGCATTACAAAATGCCGAAACCGAATGAAATACCGAATACCAGACACCCTTCGCAAAACCGAAATCTTTGCAGAAAACAGGCATCAGCAGAGCCGCTCCGGTCAGTTCAACCACTGCGGAGCCTCTCAGAATAAATCCCGTCAGGTGAACAATGCCGCCGACCTGCGGAGCAGAGATGGAATCCTGCATAATGCTTCTGTGAGAAAGTTTGATTCTTCTGCCGGAAGCCCGCATGATGGCAAGCCCGACGGTGATGACGCCCATTCCGCCGATCTGAATGAGTGACAGAATGACGCACTGACCGAACTGCGACCAGTATGTAGCGGTATCTTTGACAATCAGTCCGGTTACACAGGTTGCTGAAACAGCCGTGAATAATGCATCCGGAAAGGCTGTCACAATTCTTGCCTGAGACGAGATCGGCAGCATCAGGAGACAGGCTCCGAGCAGGATCAATCCGAAAAAGCTGATGATGATAATCTGAAAAGAAGACGAACCGCGCCGCTTTGCGAGCCGGCTTTTTATATTCATGTCATGAAACACCTCTGTTCATGTCCGGAAGGACAGGGAAACTCAATGGGTTCCGGACTGTTCATCTGCATCAGGAAAACAAGCTTATATGAAAAAATCCGGAACAGCTCTGTTCCGGATTTACTGCACGATAAGGATATTTCCAAACCGTGTAAAGCGGATTACGGGGCTCGAACCCGCTACCTCCACCTTGGCAAGGTGGCGCTCTACCAGATGAGCTAAATCCGCATACAGAATGCCTCCTGTCGGAATCGAACCAACGACACGGGGATTTTCAGTCCCCTGCTCTACCTACTGAGCTAAAGAGGCATACGACCTGGATGGGACTCGAACCCACGACCTCCGCCGTGACAGGGCGGCGTTCTAAACCAACTGAACTACCAGGCCATTTTCAATCCCGAATGAACCGAAATTCATTCAGGCGACTATGTTATTATACACGAACCGTCATAAAATGTCAAGAGATTTTCTGAAAAAAGTCCAGATTCGGCATTTTGCATAAATTGCAGATGCAGAACGGATAAAAACGCATTAGTTTAATCCGTTTTCTCCGTTCTTTGCAAAGAGCTGTAAAACTGCTGTCCGGAGAGAACGAAGCTCAGGGCTGCTGAGATCCGGATCCTCTGCAATCACAGCCTTTGCAGCCGTCTGGGTTTCCGAGAGCAGCGGAATATTGCTGGAATAAGCTGCTTGCAGCATCGGCGGCATACCGTGCTGTGCATGGCCGAAAAAGTCTCCCGGACCGCGCAGTTTCAGATCTTCTTCCGCAATTGCAAAGCCGTTGGAGGTTCGGCTCATGATTTTCAGCCGCTCTCTGGCATCCTCGCGCCTGCTGTCCGTTACGAGAATACAGTAACTCTGTATGCTGCTTCTTCCGACTCTGCCGCGAAGCTGATGCAGCTGTGCAAGACCGAAGCGGTCAGCATTTTCAATCAGAATCATTGTGGCATTCGGAATATCTACACCAACTTCGACAACAGTCGTGCAGACAAGCAGGTCAATTTCATGCGCTTTCATGGCGGCCATGACGGCTTCTTTTTCCTGCGGCTTCAGTTTTCCGTGAAGCAGACCGACGCGGTATTCTGAGAATGCGCCTGCTTTCAGTGTTTCTGCATAAGATTCCGCAGCCTGGACATTTTCGAGGACATCGGATTCTTCAATCATCGGGCAGACCAGATATGCCTGTTCGCCCGCGTCCAGATGCTCTTTGATAAAGCCGTATGCGCGCTCACGGAATCCGCCTGTTACGGCGAAAGTCTTGACCGGAAGCCTTCCCCGCGGCATTTCATCCAGAATGGTAATATCCAGGTCGCCGTAGATAATCAGTGCAAGCGTGCGGGGAATCGGTGTAGCGGACATAACCAGCTTGTGCGGGAATCCGCCCTTTTCGGCAAGTGCTGCCCGTTGCGCCACACCGAAGCGGTGCTGTTCGTCCGTGATGACAAGTCCGAGCGCGGAGAATTCAATATCCTTCTGAATGACGGCGTGTGTGCCGACCAGAACCTGTACGCTGCCTGATGCAATCTGTGTTTTGATTTCCCTTTTTTCCTTTGCTTTTGCCGATCCGGTCAGCAGAACCGGATGAATCCCGACAGGTTCCAGAAATGATTTGAATGTCCGGAGATGCTGCTGTGCAAGGATTTCGGTCGGCGCCATAATAACAGTCTGAAAACCGTTGGCAGCGGCAAAGGCTGCTGCTGCTGCTGCAACGACGGTTTTTCCGCTGCCGACATCACCCTGCAGGAGCCGGTTCATCGGTCTTCCGCAGCACAAATCACCGCAGATGACATCTACTGCATGCTTTTGCGCTTTCGTCAGAGAAAAAGGCAGTCCGGAATAGAAAGCAGAAAGATCGGTTTGTTCCATTTTCGGTGCATTCTGTGAATCTGCTCTGTGCCGGAGCATTAGAGTTCCGAGCTGAAATTGCAGCAATTCTTCAAATCCCAGCCTGTGCCGTGCCTGTAAAAGCATCTCTGTATCTGCCGGGCGGTGGATTTCATGTAATGCCTGCATCAGCGGCATGAGTCCGTAATCCTTCCGCATTTTTTCAGGGAGAGTTTCAAAGGGCTGCTGTTCAAGGATATTCAGTGCTTTCAGCACATTTGTCCGGATCATGGCGCTGGTCAGTCCGGTTGTCTGCGGGTAAACCGGCTGAAGCAGCATGGCATCCTGAACTTTCTGAACCTGCGGCGCCTGCATTTCACGCCGGAGGAATCCGCCGGAGAGTTTTCCGTAGACGTAATATTCTTCGCCGGCTTTCATTGCCTGATAGGTATACGGTGTATTATAAAACACGAGCAGCATTTCGGATATCCCGTCTGAAACCGCAACACGGTACAGGGAGAAGCCTTTTCGGATAAACGAGGGAGGAAGCTTCTTGATGACGGTACAGCGCACCGCAACCGGTTCGCCGTTTTCCGTGTCTGCAATCCTGACCGGGCTTGTATAGTCAATATATGTCCGCGGAAAATGAAACAGCAGGTCATACGGTGTTTCGATTCCCATTTTCTGATATTTCTGCGCGCGTTTCTCCCCGACGCCGGGCAGTGTCCCGATCGGCTGATAGAGTTCGTTCATGATTCATCTCCGCTCTGATAAGATCAGTACCAGTATACCACATTTTTTCTGCTTTTGCAATGTCTGACCCGCAAAAAGAAATTGCCGATGATGTTTACTGATATAAAAACTGCACTGATTTTCAAAAAAGGCAGGAATTATTCCGGAAAAAGCTTGCAAAAAAACTCGGAATGTGCTATACTGTAATGAGAAATCTTTTGGAAAGGCGGTTCCCTGTATGAATCTGACATTCCGCCTCCTGCGGGAGGGCGCAAAAATACCGATCCGTGCGACGGAGTTCAGTGCCGGAATGGATCTTTCCGCATGTCTGACGGAGGATGTCACGATCCCGCCGCATGAAATCCGGCTGATTCCGACCGGACTTGCCGCTGCGCTCGATGAACCGTCCGCCATGCTGATGATCTGTGCCCGTTCCGGTCTTGCCGCAAAACACGGAATTGGCCTTGCAAACGGCGTCGGCATTGTTGATACGGATTACCGCGGGGAACTCTGTGTTGCGCTGATCAATCAGAGCAATACCGAATTCACAGTGACAAACGGTCTTCGCATCGCGCAGCTGATTGCAGTTCCGGTATATATGCCGCAGATTTTAACTGCTGATACACTCCCGGATACACAGCGCGGAAGCGGCGGCTTCGGTTCCACGGGAACCGATTGATACAGCCGGTTTATTGAGATAGATAAATAAAAACGTGTAGAAGAAAAAAGAAAGGAATCCGTATTATGAAACGCAAACTGGTTTATCTGTTTCTGATTATCACTGCCATTATTTCCGGCCATTACATCGGAAAATCCTGTCTGAACGGTGACCCGCTGTGGGCATGGCTCGGCAAGCAGCTGGAATTCGGGTTTGATACGACTACAATCAACATGCATGTTATGGTTCTGAACCTCGGTCTGCATTTCACCATTAATTTTTTACAGATTTTTCTGATTATTCTTGCGGTAGCGATTGCGCCGAAGGTCTCGGATTCGATTAAATAACCGGAAGGAAGTCTTGATTCGTGCGCTGGGAGACACATCTGCATACAAAAGAAAGCAGTGCATGTGGCAGGGCATCCGCCGCAGAAATGGCAAGAGGATGCAAGCAGGCAGGCTATGACGGCATGTTTGTAACCGATCACTTCTACTACGGCAACACATGTATTGACCGGAGTCTGCCGTGGGAAGAATGGGCGCGGCGGTTTTGTCTCGGATATTATCATGCAAAAGAAGAGGGTGACCGGATCGGGCTGCGGGTCTGCTTCGGCTGGGAATACAGCTGGGACGGCAATGATTTCCTGACTTACGGGCTTTCTCCGCTGTGGCTTGCCGCACATCCGGAAGTGATTTCGGTTTCTCCGTATGAATACTTAAAGCTGATCCGGAATGCCGGCGGATGCATTGTTCATGCACATCCGTTCCGGCAGGAATCTTATGTTCCGCTGATTAAACTGCTTCCTGATCTGGTTGATGCCGTGGAGGTTTATAACGGCGGGAATGCGCAGGCGGCATTCAATGACCGTGCACTCTGGTATGCCGGAAGCTACGGACTGAAACAGACCGCCGGCTCCGATGCGCACTGGACAGAGGCGATTAGATGCGGGATTCTTACAGATCAGACGATAGAATCTACCGAAGATTACCGCAATCTCATTCTGAGCGGCGGGATTACCGGCTTGATCTGTGACGGAGAAGAGCGCTTTTTCTGATTTGATTATGTCAAAGACCTGACAGAACGTGCGTCTGTCAGGTCTTTTGTGATTTACAGAAGAATGAAATGCAAATTTCTTTTGATAAATTGCACCCGAATCCGTTTTTTTATTGTATATATTATAAGCCGGATATCCGGAATCAAACAATGTCAGGAGGAATTGTAAATGCCAAAAGATGAAAAACAGAATCCGAAGTCCGAGGTTCAGTCTCTCAAAACAAGTCCCTACGGAATTACCTACGAAAAATACCGGTTGATGACAAAATACTACTATTCCAATCATTTTGAGATTTACAGCCAGAAGCCGAGTGAAGAGGAACTTCAGGCAAAATACCTGACCATGACGGATCAGGAGTTGATGAAGGAATACGACATGTATCTGACAGAACTGCCCAAATACTGGCAGGATGATGCGAGAAAAACAATGCCGCGCTGGCTCGTCAATACCGGCAATGTCGGGTTGCTTTCTGATTATCTGGAGCATCCGGATCCGGAGCTGACCTATGAACAGCAGTTCCTGCTCAAGGGGATGATAAAGTCTGCGCGCCTGCAAAATGAAATAGAACTTGAGACACAGAAAAAAATTGAGAAAGGGGAGCAGCCGCTGAAGCGTTCCGGAATTACGGTGACGCAGAAACCGGATGGCAGCGAGACGATCCTGTTGAACGACGTAAAGCAGAAGGCTTTTCAGACATCCGGAAACGGCTGCTGGTCATGCTTTTTCCAGACGCTTGCCTCCGCAAAGGGTGTCGATATCACGCAGGAAGATATCCGCAATTACCGCCCGAACCTGACGAAAAAACAGGCAAGCGAAGTAACGGAAGAGACCCATGTGGCATATAACAGAGACTATCCGAATAATGCAATCGAAATGGGTGACTCTGTTCTCAGCTTTCTGCCGAATACGATGCTTTCTGAACTGATGATTGCAGCCTATTCCGATCAGGTTAAAGATAAGGGAATCTCGCAGGAAGAATATGTCAACGCTTCCTATGAGCAGATTAAAAAGACAATCAAACATGCGCTGAAGGATGAGCGGTCACCTGTCGGTGTGCTGAATGCCGGTCACTATCTGACGATTGTCGGTATTGACGGCGATATGATTCATTATAAGAATTCCGCAGGATCCGATATAGATCCGAATCATACCTATACAAAGTCGGTTCAGGAACTGTTCGGAGAGACGCTTGCCGGCAAGAATCCAAAAAGATCTGCGCTGCAGTTTACCTATGCGACGGATATTAAACTTTCCAAGGACGGCAAAACATTGCTCGGTGTACCGAGCGACTATGTTACGATGCATTCGGACGGCTCACTGGGCAAACAGCCGGAGGAGATTCGTTCCGGTGCGCAGCTGAACCCGGAGGGCGATCCGGAACTCAACCGGAAGGGCGTCTGCGTTTCCCGTTACGGAAGAGTCGAGGACACGGTTTCCGAGCAGAAATTCCGCGAAACAACTGTGAATAAAGTCATTATGACGGAGCGGGTGTATATTCCCAAAAAGCTTCATACAGAGTTTCTGCGGAATGATGCCCAAAAGAGGTCTGCTGCCGAGGAGGAGCGTCTGCGTCAGATTGACCGCAGAGAACTCGGTATGGACAGAAAAAAGCTGTCAAGACCTGATTTTGTTCTGGATTTGTCGATTGCAGCCCACGAAAAAGCAAAGTATCATGATGATACCAATCTCGGCAGCAGCAAAAAGACGGAAGAGATGCTGGCAGAGAAGCAGACAAAAGAACGTGAGGAAACTGCACGCAAGCGCGTGAAAGCAGCTGTTGAGGCGACCAGAAAACAGGGGCTGGAAAAGGGATTTGCAGAGATCAAGGCCGGCAAGCATCCGGAGGTTCTTAATTTGCAGTTTATGACGGAAGCGGATTATAAATTGGAAAAACTGACGGACGATGATCTTGATAAGTGTAAATCCGCGCTCCTTCCGGTTTTCGGAAAAGATCTGGACAAATCTGATATCATCGTTCTTGAACCGGTGCTGGATAAGTTCACATACAAAAAGTCGCCGGATGCAGAGCCCGTCAATCTTGTTGAGGATGTCCGTGAGCGTCTTTCCAAGATGCCGAAATTCCGGAATGGCATCAGGGATTACGATCTGTACCGGTATGCAAGGGCAGAAATGCTGCACTTGATGACGGTCGAGGAAGCCGATCTGACCTACGAAAACGGCGAAAACACCCTGCGGGGAATCTGTTCCGTTCCGCCACGCAATCCGGAGCAGCTCAAGCAGACAGAAGTGCTGAATGATCCGAAACGCAATGATGAAAAACATCTTGCAGCAGAGATTCAGGAAGCCGAGATTCCCCAAGCTACGGATGAAAACCTTTTTGATACGGTTATCGGTCTGGGAATGAGTAAAATTGATCAGCTGACAACTCTGTATCAGAAGATTTTCGGCAAGAACAGAGATGTTATGCCGGACGATATCACGTTTGAATTCCACAACAAGGATAATAGCGGTAAGGATCATACAGAGGATATGACCTTCGATCAGCTTGCTAAGGAGAAACGCCGGAAAACTGCACCGGAGTCCTACAATCCGGAGGTATGGGAAGTAAACGGGAATACGGTCAAATCCAAGGTCAACCCGGCAAAGATAAAGATGTCTGCCGCCGTGATCGGTATCGCGAACGGCCTCGGCGTGAAGCATAACGCTACGGTCAAAGAGACCTATCTTGAAGACGGCAAGGAGAAGGTAAGGGAGAAAGAGCAAGTGACGCCCATTGCCTCTCTGAAAGAGGTTGCATTCGGTCTTGAAAAAAAGAAAAAGCAGATAACTGACAAAATGCTGTCCAAGGATATTTCCTTTACACCGGCAGAGGGCAAAACATATCTCAATATCGGGGAGTCTGTCAGCAAAATTCAGAACAGTGTGTCTGCAATGCTTGCAGCGGTCGAGGAAAATGACAGCAGCTGGGTTCGTTCCTCCAAACAGTTCCGTACCATGAAAAAGAAGCTCAAAGAGCTTAATAAACTTGTCAATAAAACATGGACTGAAAAGATCGGAAAGGGCGAACCGATTACCTTTGAGATGATGGACGAGTATCTGCAAAAATCGGATGCGCTTCAGCAGGACGTGAATGATTATCTGGAACATAAGGACAGACAGATTATCAAGGATCCCGCCCGCCGCAATGCCTCCGGCAAACAGGATTATGAGCAGAAGCGAATTGAAACGAATATCAATATGCTTGAATCGCTGCAAAATCTCAGTTCAGAGGTATCATCCGCAGTGCTCAATGCGGTTTCTGCGGATGCAAAGGCATTCTTCCGGGATGATATGAAGCGTGAGGCATTCCGCCGCACGGATAAGGGAATCACCGGCAGGCAGATGAACGATTCGTCATTCCGTACTTTCGACAGAATGCGTCAGCTTGACGGGGAGTTCTATACCCGCCGTACTGACGGTCATAATAAGGAGACACTGACGCAGGCACGCGATCGCATTATCGGAGCCGTCAATGCGAAGTATGACCGGACATATCTGGAGAAAGCAAAGGGTAATCACTGCGATCTCAAGAGTGCGGCATCTTTGGCGGAAAGCAATTACACTTCGCACGGGGAAAGGGCAACAGCGGAAGACTTCCGCACCGAGTATGACAAGGCGAAGGTCTTATATGCGCTCAGAAGATTTACGCTTGATCCGGAAAAGGAAGCCATACACAATTTCAAACGGCGTCTGCTCGCAGATCAGCCGGCTCGGCTTCAGAAGCGCTCGGAAGGGGATGTTACATTCCTCGCCGAAACTGCCAAGCGGGGTGTCTCACGCGCCGAAGCGCTCTACGGTCCGCGTCCCTATCTGCATGAAGACTTCAAAAGGAATAATGTCGTGACAGCGGAAGATACCGAACAACAGCATCAGTTTACTGAGCCGTATTCCCCGATCGGGGCATCGAAGGATGCGGATGCCAGGCTTTCCGATAAGGACTTTGCTGCGCTTGCATACGGCGCCGCATTCACACCGGGCGCTTTCAATGCGGTTGATAAGAAGGATTATGTAACGCCGGATAAGGAAACATCCAGAGCCGTTATGCAGCCAAGATTTACGACTGAGCTGAATTCGGAGCTGTTTTTCGGTAAGACAGATCCGATCGGAAAGCCGTATCTCAATGTGATCGAATACAGCCGGCAGACTGCGGACTATGCACTCAGGGACTACGCAAACGGTGATAAGTCAACGCTTGCCGAGCTGATCAGCACAGGCATTCAGGGCATCGTGCAGTCGAACCGCGCAACGATTCCTGTCTGTGACGGTCTGGATACCGAAATGGCAGCGCGTATGCGTGAAATGCTGAAACGTGACCCGGAGCTGAAGCAGCTTGCCATGCAGCAGGGGCTGAAGCAGCAGGATCTCGATTACATTGACAGCATGGAAGCCATTGTCCGGATTAATGAACGGTTCACAGAAGCACAGCATCTGCTTTGCAGCGATATTGATATGACGCCGGAAGAGCGGAAGCAGCATGTCGCAGATTATCTTACATACATTATTCTCGCTGAGCAAGCTGATAAAGCGATCCAGATCCGGGATGCCGACGCGGGATACAAAGCAAAGATAGATGCTTTTGAGGAGGATTTCCTGAAAAAGGGCAACTCCTACGGACAGCGCGTAGACGGCGGCGAGCGTTTCTGGACTGAGCAGCTGATGATGCGGAAAATGCCGCCGAAATGCAAGTTTATCGAAGGGCTGGGAAAGCCCGGCGCACTGGAGAGTCTTCAGGAGGAGGTCCTGAACATGGTCAATTCGACGCTGTTCGCTTCCACGCGCAGGAATATTGAGAAAAACACCGAGACCATCCATAGTCATTACGGAATTTCAAATCTGCTTCAGAATTACAAGAAAGCTCCTGTGGGCAAAGACGGAAAATACGACATCGAGGAATTTGTGAAAAGTGAGATCGCAAAGAAGCGTAAAGCAATGAAAAAAGACACACAGAAGGAAACAAAAAAAGAAGTAAAGCCCGAACATTCAGCCGGCAAAAACTGATTTGCTCATTATAAAAGGCTGTGCAGCATTTTCCTGCACAGCCTTTTGCTGTATGCAATTCAGTTGATCGGTTCCCGTTCATACAGAATCTGGATTCCGGGAATCGGGATTTCATCGGGATACCGCTGCACGGCAATCATTGTAATATTGTCTTTTCCGCCGTTTCCCAGTGCGGCATCTGTCAGCTCATGCAGTCGTTTCGGCAGCGGACGCGGTGCAGCCAGAATTTCTTCTATCTCATAAATCGAAACATAATCGGTCAGACCGTCCGTGCAGAGAAGCAGCATATCACCGAGCCGCAGCCCGTCCGGATAGATCACAACCTCCGGTTTCGGTTCCGCATCGAGATTTCCGATTACCGGCAATACAATATGACGGTGGGTATGCACCATTTTCTGTTCGCTGGTAATTGTCCCCTCGTCGTAAAGCATCTGAACCAGCGTCTGATCACGGCTGATCTGTTCCAGTGTTCCGTTCCGGAAGCGGTAAAGTCTGGAATCCCCGACATTAAAGCAGTGCAGTGCATTTGTTTCGTCAATGGCGATTCCGCAGAGCGTTGTCTGCATATTTGCCGTAGTTTCCAGCAGTTTGCCGGAAGCAGCGATTTGCGAATGGATATCGAGAATCTGCCGTTTCAGATTCAGCGATTTTCCGTAATGCACACCGGAAAGCAGATTGAGACAGGTTTGTGATGCCAGCTCTCCTGCCTGTTCTCCGGAAACGCCGTCGCAGACCGCAGCCATAAACGGTTCTTCAATGCCGATCTGCTGTTCACCCTCAGTCAGGACCGTATGATGCATCATCATGGCATCTTCATTATGCGGTGGGAGACCTTTTTCAGTAATACCGCAGCAATAATACATAAAAACACCTCACTGAATATAAGGCTGAATGGAAAGGAATATCAGCACGGTTCTCCGTCATACAGCTTTCCGAGCTGTTCAGAATGCTCTGCACGGAATGCCGCAAAACGGTTTTCGTCCAGTGCATCGCGAATCTGCTGCATTAAATTGTTATAGAACCAGAGGTTGTGCTGTACGGCGAGTCTGCCGCCGAGTTGTTCTCCGGCTTTGAAGAGATGCCGGATATAGGCGCGGGAGAAATTGCGGCAGGTCGGACACTGGCAGCCTTCCTCAATCGGGCGGGGATCCGTTTCAAAGCATTTGTTTGTCAGATGCATGATGCCTTTCATTGTGAAAACTGTTGCATGGCGGGCATTCCGGCTCGGCATCACACAGTCAAAAAGGTCTATGCCCCGTGCAACTCCTTCCACAATATTCTGCGGGGTTCCGACGCCCATAAGATACCGGATTTTATGTACGGGCATATGCGGCTGGACATGCTCAATGATGTCGTACATGACTTCTGTCGGTTCTCCGACGGCAAGTCCGCCGATTGCATAACCGTCGAGGTCCAGTTCCGCAATCTCGTCCATATGCTGCTCCCGCAGGTCTGCAAAGGTACAGCCCTGATTGATGCCGAAGAGCAGCTGATGCGGATTTACGGTGCCTTCGAGCGCGTTCAGCCGTGCCATTTCGGTCTTGCAGCGTTTCAGCCAGCGGGTTGTACGCTGGCAGCTTTGCTCGGCATACTTGTACGGTGCAGGGTTTTCGACGCATTCATCAAACGCCATTGCAATGGTTGAGCCGAGATTGGACTGAATCTGCATACTTTCTTCCGGTCCCATAAAAATACGTTTTCCGTCGATATGTGACTGGAATGTGACGCCCTCTTCCTTGATTTTTCGCAGCTTTGCGAGCGAAAAAACCTGAAATCCGCCGCTGTCAGTTAAGGTCGGACCCTGCCAGCCGGTAAAGCCCTGCAAGCCTCCCATTGTCCGGATAATGCCGTCACCGGGGCGGACATGGAGATGATAGGTGTTGCACAGCATTACCTGACAGCGGACAGTTTCGAGATCGCGTGCGGAAAGTGCCCCCTTGATTGCTCCGGCAGTTGCGACATTCATAAAGCAGGGGGTTTGGAAGCTTCCGTGTACCGTATGAAAAGCACCTCTCCGTGCATCCTGTTCTGTTTTTATCAGTTCAAACATGATTTGCCGTTCCTTTCGTAATCCTGTATCTATCATACCACATTTTGCCGAAAAAAACAAGTCCGGTTTGATTTTCGGCACAGCAGCAGTTTTAAGTGATATCACACAAACAGTCATATCTTATTTTGCCCGAACGGTCGGAAAATCTGTCTGTTGTATGTGAATGCTGCTGTTCTGCATTTTCGGTCGGAATTGACAAAGCGGATGAAATGATGTATAATACAAATAATATGACGGATTGTGCATCTGAGGGAGGGAGGGCTCTAAATGATTCTGCATAATGTCGGCTATGACTGCCGCTATACTCCGGATTATCCGGCGAGTCTTCCTCAGGGGAACGGGGATAATCTTCTTCTGCTGCTGAAATCGGAAGCGATTTTTACGATAAACGGACAGGAGATGCTCGTCCCTGCAAAAACATTTCTCATTTTTCCGAAGGAAACGCCGCCGGTATATCGTTCCGCGCCGCATCAGGCACTGATCCTTGACTGGATTCAGTTTCTGTTTGAAAATGAAGAGGACGAATGGTTCCGTGCCAAGCTGATCCCGTGGTCTACACCGATTCCGCTGGAGCATACTGAGCTTTACAGCTACTGTATCAGATCCGTTGCCGATGAAAACGGAACCGATCATTTGCACAAGGCGGATTCGATCGGTCATTATTTCTGGCTGATGTGCAACAAGGTCAGTGAATGCCTGCATGAGCGCAGCATGATGCCGCACAGTGTCCAGTATGAAACGCTGCTGATTATCCGCAACAAGCTTTACAGTATGCCGTATCTGGACTGGTCTGTTGAATATGCCTCTCAGGAGATGCATATGAGCCGTTCTTCTTTTCAGCATCATTACCGGCGGCAGTTTGGAGCAACCTTTATGCAGGATCTGATTGAGAGCCGGCTCAGCCGCGCCAGAATGCTCCTCCAGACAACCAACATGAGCGTTCAGGATATTGCGCAGCAATGCGGATACCGCAGCTATGAGCATTTTGCAAGACAGTTCCGCTCCCGCTGCGGTACAACACCGAGCGAATTCCGGTCACCGCAGCAAACGGAATCCGTATCCGATGAAGCAAACACAAGCCCCTCCGACAAATAAAACTGCCGGAGGGGTTCTTTTATTCCTTCAGATAGCAAAATACGACAATTCTGGAAAGAGATCCGGTATTGAGGCAAGTGGAAAGACCGAGAATCCTGCCTTCTTTTGCTCCGTTATACACAGGAGCATGTTCCGCAATAAACTGCCGGATTCTGCCGGAATCAAGATTATAAACGGTTTCTTCATGTGCGCTGACAATCATGCTGGCAAAAACTTCCAGATCATATTGCTTCTTTCCGTCTTTGCCGACCGAAAGTGTTCCGTTTCGGTGTGTATTCAGGTAGGATGCATTCAGATAATCATCCAGCGCTCCGAATAAGGTACCGTAATCCATATGATGTCCGTAGATCATAGAATACGGGTCCGAAAAATCAGAACTGCATCTGCTGTCAAGGAAGATGCTTCCGGTTGCGGCATAGGAACCGAACGGATCGGTTCTGAGGTAATAGGTGTTATCTGCTGCCTGCATGACCGGATAATCAATTGCAGTGCCGTCCAGCGTCAGCCATCCGACCATATCGTCTGAGATCGGCGGTGCATCCGATGTGTCGCTGAGTGCATTTCCGGGCTTGTATTTCAGGATGCTCCGATCATTTGCATTTTCGTAAAGATAATAGTTATCTGCAATCTGCCAGACACCGATGACAAGCAGCAGGACAGACACCAGCAGCAGCAGCTTCTCATACAGATTATTGAGGAATTTCCAGAGTTTCAGCAATTTGTTTTTTTCGCCTCATGTCATCATACGAATATCCGTTCCGGCAGTTCCGGTTTCCATTTCAACCGAAACCGCAGTTTCCTGATTCCATTGTATCATATCGTTCCGGCTTTGTCAAGTTGCCGCAAACAGATACGGATGTTTCAGGGCTGTATTTGCTGAACAAAGAGTATCGCAGAAATACCGTTTGGGGTTTGGCGGATTGCTGACGGGATGAATGGAAAAGGAGCATCTCACTTGTCATTCTGCTTCGGAGGGAAGTATTATGTTTCCTGCCGGCTGTTATAATTCCGAGCAGAACTCCACTTTTTCGCCTGCAAGAATCATATTCGTTGTCCGGACAGCGCACATTTTTCCGCACATGGAACAGGTGTGGCGGTCTGCGGGCGGAACGCTCTCAAAATAAGCCTGAGCTTTTTCACGGTCAACACAGATTTCAAACATTTTATCCCAGTCTACCTTTTGGCGAGCCTCTGCCATTGCGTTGTCGCGGTCTCTGGAATGCGGGATATTCTTTGCAATATCCGCGGCATGTGCTGCGATTCTGCTCGCAATGATGCCTTCCTTGACGTCGCTGACATCCGGCAGCCGAAGATGCTCGGCAGGGGTAACATAGCACAGGAAATCCGCACCGTTTGCAGCAGCGATTGCGCCGCCGATTGCAGATGTGATATGATCGTATCCGGGGAAAATATCTGTGACAAGCGGTCCGAGCACATAGAACGGCGCATTGTGGCAGAGGCGCTTTTGCAGTTTCATATTTGCAGCGATTTCGTTCATTGCCATGTGACCGGGACCCTCGACCATAACCTGAACATTTCTGTCCCATGCCCGTTTTGTGAGGTTTCCGAGCTCGATGAGCTCCGCAATCTGTCCGGCATCGGTTGCATCGTCGATGCAGCCCGGACGCAGTGCATCACCGAGACTGATTGTAACGTCGTATTCATAAAGAATGTCAAGGACTTTGTCATAATACTCAAAGAATGGGTTTTCGTTTCCGGTCATCATCATCCACGCAAACAGCAGGGAGCCGCCGCGTGAAACAATGTTCATTTTTCTGCCCTCCCGCATAAAGGATTCCACTGCTCTCCGGTTGATGCCCGCATGAATTGTCATAAAGTCAACGCCCTCTTCTGCGTGTGCGCGGACAACCTTGAGGAAATCTTCGGCAGTGATTTCAAGCAGGTCCTTTTCGAGATAGCCGATGGCATCATACATCGGAACCGTTCCGATCATAGCAGGGGAGCATTCGACCAGTTTTTTGCGGAATACATTGGTCTTTCCGTAGTTGCTGAGGTCCATGATAGCTTCTGCTCCGAATTTGTGCGCCAGTTCAACTTTCTGCATTTCCAGATCGTAATTTTTTGCATCGCCTGAAATGCCGAGATTGACATTGATTTTGGTTCTCATGCGGGTGCCGATGCCTTCGGGAGAAATGGATTTGTGACGGACATTGCAGGGGATTGCGACCTCGCCCTTTGCGACCAGTTCACGCAGTTCCTCCGTGCTGATGTACTCCTTTTTTGCCACAGTTTCCATTTCGGGTGTGATGATTCCCATTTTTGCGGCTTCCATTTGTGTGTGATACTGTTTCATGATACCGATTCCTTTCCTTCTGAAATAAATTCACTTTTTAGATCAAACATGTGGTTCATCGGACCGCTGCCCTTTCCGAGATTCAGCATGGCGCCGAGTGCGCCGGAAATATAGCGCTTTGCACGTTCAACAGCTTCCGGCATTGAAAATCCCTTTGCGAGATTTGCAGCGATTGCACTGGAAAGCGTACAGCCTGTGCCGTGCGTGTTCGGGTTGTCGATGCGCTGGCCTGTAAACCATTTTCCGCCCTGATCTGAAAAAAGGAAGTCGTTTGCATCGTTGAGCTGATGACCTCCTTTGAGCAGAACAGCGCAGCCGGTTGCGCGGAAGAGCGCCTGTGCAGCATGCTCCATGTCTGAGGCTGTTGTAATGGTCATGCCGGTCAGAATCTCTGCCTCCGGAATGTTCGGTGTAATGATTGCGGCAATCGGCAGAAGGCGGGTGCGGAGTGCTTCAACAGCACTGTCTGATATGAGCTTTGCTCCGCTGGTTGCAACCATCACCGGATCCAGAACAATCTGTTTTGCGCCGTACTCTGTCAGTTTGCGGGCGATCACATCAATCAGCCCTTCGGAGGAAACCATGCCGATCTTGACAGCATCCGGAAAGATATCGGTAAAAATACAATCCAGCTGCTGACCAAGAAATTCGGGAGTTGCCTCCATGATACTTGTCACGCCGGTTGTATTCTGAGCAGTCAGAGCTGTGACGGCACAGGTTGCAAAAACGCCGTTTGCCGTCATAGTTTTGATATCAGCCTGAATTCCGGCGCCTCCGCCGGAATCGCTTCCGGCGATTGTCAATGCAGTTCTCATCATAATAATCTCCTTTCTGAGAATGCATGATTTTATAACGCGGCAGAAGGCGGTGCCCTCAATCTGCCGGCGGGCAGAATCCGCTTCCGTTAGACAGTGAAGACAGAACTGTTTGTGGAAGAGGATTGCTGCTGGTTATTGATTTTGATACAGTAAGAGCATAAGTCTGTGTGTAATGCCTGCATTTGTGTTCATCCTTTACGCGGAAGCCGTATCCGCCGCAATCCGTTTCAGCATTTCGCAGCGCTTTGTGACATCCTCCGCACCGAACACTGCCGAAATTACGGCGAATCCGTCTGCTTTCAATTCCGAAAGCTGCGGGAGATTTTCCATACTGATGCCGCCGATTGCGACAGCAGGAATGCTGACGCTTGCCTTGATTTCCCTGAACTGTTCTGCGGTAATGCGAACCGCATTTGTTTTGGTCGGGGAGGGGAATACTGCCCCTATACCGAGATAATCCGCGCTCTCCGCTTCGGCGCGTTTCGCCTGTCCGACGGTCTTTGCTGTTGCGCCGATGATGAAATCTTTTCCTGCATATTTCCGGATTTCTGCGACAGATGCATCTTCGATTCCGATATGAACGCCGTCTGCGCCGGCTTCTGCCGCCGCGAGATAATCGTCATTGACAATCAGCGGAACACCGAATTTTTCGCAGATTCGCTTTACTTTTTTCGCGGTTTCGATCAATGCTTTTCGGTCTGCATTTTTTTCACGGAGCTGGAGGATGGTTACGCCGCCCTGAAGCGCCTGTTCAATTGTTTGGAAGAAATCACGCTGCCCGATGCAGCTGCGGTCTGTAATTGCATACAGTAAAAGCTGTTTTTTTTCAAGCATCTCGCTGTATTCCTTCTTTCAGTTTTTGCATATATTCTGCCGGATCGGCACATTGCATCAAAGCGCTCATGACACAGATTCCCGCAGCGCCTGCTTTTATAACCTGTGCTGCATTCTCCGGTGTGATCCCGCCGATTGCATAAACGGGCAGAAAAACGCTGCTGCATACTTTTCTGAGAAAGTTTGTCCCTCTTCCGGCGAGTCCTCTTTTGCAGTCTGTTTCAAAGATATGACCTGCAATCAGATAGGATGCCCCGTCATTTGCCGCCTCCTGAGCATCCTCAACGGAATGGCAGGATACACCGAAAGGCGGAAGCGTTGTGCGTTCGTTTTCAGTCATCCTGCGGAGTACAGGCAGCGGAAGATGCAGCCGTTCTGCCCGAAGTCTTTTGGCTGGTTCCGGAAAGCTGTGCAGAATGCAGGGGACACCGGCGCTTCGGCAGATGCCGAGAACCTGTTCTGCGATTTTTGCATATTCGTGCTCCGGCAGGTCTTTTTCACGCAGGACAATTCCGGCAGGCTGCTCCGCTGCAATCCGTGAAATGCGGTCAAGAAAATCATCCTGACAGAGCAGGCGGTTTGTAATGCACAGAATCTTACACATAGAGATAGTCATTCAGCACAGGCTGAAGCCCTTCCCCGGACATATCACTGTACATCTGAGAAAAACTGCGGCTGTCATTGATTTCAAACTGCTCATCGCCCTCCGCATCTGTTTCCTTTCCGGTATACTTGCTTTCGTGGTCGCCGATTCCGGTAGAGACGCCCGCAGAAATCTTTGTCGCTGCAATTTTGACAATGCCGTTTCGGAAGCTCTTGCTTTCCCGCGAGGAAACAGTGATGCCTGCAAAAGGCAGAAACAGCCTGTATGCGCAGAGAATCTGGCAGAGCTCCCGTTCCCCGACATCCTGCGGATTGATTTTGCCGTTGTTGATGATCGGACGGAGACGCGGGCAGGAGAGGGAAACCTCAGCAGCCGGATATTTGCGCTGTAAATAGTAAATATGCAGAGCGGAAGCGAGCGCATCCTTCCGGAAATCGGAAAGACCCAGAAGCGCCGAGCAGGCGATGCCGCGCATTCCGCCCATGAGGGCGCGTTCCTGTGCTTCAAAGCGGTACGGCCAGACACGCTTATGACCGGCAAGGTGAAGCTGTTCATACTTAACGGTATCGTAAGTCTCCTGAAAAACCGTAACATAATCCACGCCGCATTCGTGCAGATAACGGTAATCCTCCACATTCACCGGATAGATTTCTATTCCGACCATACGGAAGTATTTGCGTGCCAGCTTGCAGGCTTCTCCGATGTATTTCACGTCACTCTGCGCACGGCTTTCGCCGGTCAGAATGAGTATTTCTTCCATTCCGCTGTCTGCAATGACTTTCATTTCATGCTCAACCTGTTCGAGCGTCAGTTTCATGCGGCGTATATTGTTGTAACAGTTAAATCCGCAGTAAACACAGTAGTTTTCGCAGTAGTTAGCAATATAAAGCGGTGTGAACAAATAGACGGTATTGCCGAAATGTTTTCTGGTTTCGATGCGAGCCCGCTCCGCCATCTGTTCCAGAAACGGCGCGGCGGCAGGGGAGAGCAATGCTTTCAGGTCTTCAACGGAAAGGCTGTTCTTTTGCAGTGCGCGCCGGACATCCGCAGCCGTATAGCGAGTCGGATCATATTCTGCGACCTGTGACATTACTTTTTCACGGATATCGGACTGAATCTGCTCCTGACCTTCCATGTAGGTCATGATATCCGTGCGGCAGGCGGGATTGTTTTCCAGCTCATGCTTGCGTTTCAGTGCCGATTCCGACAGTGCGTCCGAATCGACAAAAAACTGGTTTTCCACAGTTCATGCCTCCTTAATCATGCAGGAATCCGATCAGTGTATCGGAGGGAGAAGCACCGCGGACCAATACTCTGCCCAGACCGGACAGGTAAGCCTGTCTGCCGGCTTCGATTGCCTTGCGGAATGCATCCGCCATGACCGGCAGATCGCCGGCTGTTGCAAGCGCTGTATTGGACATGACCGCAGCCGCGCCCATTTCCATTGCCTCACATGCCTGTGAGGGTCTGCCGATGCCGGCATCGACGATGATCGGCAGGTCAATTTCGTCAATCAGAATCTGAATGAAATCTCTTGTTGCGAGACCCTTGTTTGATCCGATCGGCGCTGCAAGCGGCATGACTGATGCTGCGCCTGCATTGACAAGATCACGGGCGGTGTTCAGATCCGGATACATATAGGGCATGACAACAAAGCCTTCTTTTGCAAGAATTTCCGTTGCTCTGACCGTTTCGGCATTATCCGGCAGCAGATATTTGGTATCGCGCATGATTTCGATTTTGACAAAGTTGCCGCAGCCCAGTTCTCTGGCAAGACGCGCAATGCGTACCGCTTCTTCTGCATTCCGGGCGCCGGAGGTGTTCGGGAGCAGTGTTACGCCCTTCGGGATATAGTCAAGGATATTCTCATGCTCTTTGGTGTTTGCGCGGCGGACAGCCAGTGTAATAATCTCCGCGCCCGCGTATTTGACAGCGGCTTCAATCAGAGAGAGGGAGTATTTTCCGGAGCCGAGAATGAATCTCGAATGGAATTCATGTCCGCCGATTATCAGTTTATCATCATTGTTCATATTCAGCTTAAACCTTTCTGTTTGAATTACGGTTCCGTTTCACCGGCAAGAAGCCGGAGAATTGTTGTTGCCTGATGCGCAGCACAGACTGCAACTCTCGCCGAAAACAGCCCTGAGCCTTTTTCGGAGTCGCTGCATCCGTCGCCGCTGAGATAAAAATGCTTTGTGATTTTCTTGGTTGTGATCGTGTTCGGTGAATCCAGTCCGGCCATGCCTGTTCCGGAAACCAGCACCGAATCCGGCAGCTTTTCGAGCACGGTATTGACCAGCATCGCCTTCTGGTCGGCGCGGTCAAATGCCTCACAGATCAAAGGATATCCATGCAGGATATCCGGAATATTCTCCTCAGTCAGTTTGACCGTTTTGAAGGCAATATCGCAGTACGGCGCAATGCGGCGGAGCGTGTGCGAAAGTGCCTCCGTTTTATATGTGCCGAGCTGATCGGGAAAATACTGCTGCCGGTTCAGATTGGAAATGTCTACACGGTCAAAATCAATGAGCAGCAGATGCCCGACGCCGGCTCTTGCCAGTGATACCGCGATATTGGAGCCGAGTCCGCCCAGTCCGCAGACCGCAACGCTTCCTTCCGAGAATTTCTGCTGTAAATCCGCGCCGTGCCGCGCACAGAGCGCCTCGTACATTTCTTCCCTTGTCGGAATCAAATCATCCGCCTCCTACAAATCGCACAATTTCAACGGTATCTCCGTCTTTCAGTTCGGTGCTGCCGTATTCTGTTTTCGGCAGAATATTCTCATTCAGTTCGACAGCGACTTTCAGCGGATTGTATCCGTCTGTTTCGAGCAGCTCCGCAACGGTCTTTCCCGCAGTGTTCCGCTCCTCTCCGTTGATTCTGATCATAAGATCCCTCCTGCTGTTTTTTGATTAAATGCAAAAAAGGAAAGCTGCCAACGCACAGCTTCCCCGATAAAGCGGTATTTCCCTACGTTGGCATTATCCAAATCAGGTTACGGGTCGAAAGCTCAGTTGCTTTCCTCTCAGCCTGTCTACAAGCTCCCCACTCTTTATATTATAGCATATTTTGCAAGAAATGTCAATGGATGCAGTGAAAAAGATCATACCGGAAATCTCATGAAACCTGTCACGGAGCCGCGCACTGCGCGGTTATAGCATATTTTGCCGGAAATGTCAATGGATACAGTAAAAAAGATCATATCGGAAATCTCATGAAACCTGTCACGGAGCCGCGCACTGCGCGGTTATAGCATGTTTTGCAAGAAATGTCAAGCACCGGTATTGGTTTCGGCTATATGTTTTTCCTAGAACGGTATCCGGTATTCAGCGGTGTCCGGAAGAAGTTGTCATAAACATTTTCAGGTTTTATAACGGATTCCTGTGCGCCGCGGATATTATTCTAAGTGTTTCTGCGATTCCCTTGTGATGCAGTTTGCGCGGTTCAAAGTGTATCATCTGATATACAAGCTGCATGACGAGTCCGGCACCGAAGGTGCTGATGAGGGTTCCGATTCCGACGGGTCCGCCGAGCAGCCAGCCCGCCAGAAGCACCATGCCCCACAGCAGTATTTCTACAACGCCGATCGGGATTTTCGGCATTCGCTTTCCGAGCCCGACCAGCAGAGAATCCCGCGGACCGCAGCACTGTTCTGCCCGCATATAGATCCACATACCGACTGCCATAAACACAAAGCCAATCATCATGATTGCTGCACCGGAAAGCAGCTTTCTGTTCAGCGGAAATGGATTCAGACTGTTGAACATCTGTACGAAATTTCCGGTCAGAAGTGCATCTATGACGGTTCCGAAGCCGATTCTTTCTTTCATCATCAGGTCGATCAGCAGAACTGTTACAGCAACAAGCGTCATGGCAATTCCGTAATTGAAAGGGGTGTGCTTTGCAATTCCCATGCCAAGACAGTCCCACGGAGCCAGACCGATATTTGCAAAAATAGTCAGATGCACACCGAATGCAAAAACCAGAAGCCCGATGACAATTCTGCCCCAGCCGGTAAAAACCTGTTTCGCTGTGCATGTTTCAGGTGCGTTTTTCAAAGGATTTTCCTTTCGCTATGTGTTTCTGCGGATTATTTGCAGCGCCAGATATGACTGCTCATCGGCTCCAGCAGACTTCCGCCGCCGAAATCGTGAGTGCCGCCTGTGACAAAATCATCTGCAAGCCCGTAGCCGGCATCAAAATGTGCAGTATAGGGCTGATCGGATGCATTGATTGCCACAAAGACACGCTCGCCGTCATAGTCACGCTGAATAATGCACTGCTGATTGGTCAGCACCGGAATTTTGAGATCGCCGTAACAAAGCGCCTTGCAGCTTCTGTGCGCATGAGCCAGCCGCGTGATATGCTCGGTCAGTTCATTGCGTTCCGGCTTTTCAAAGCACGGTCTGAGCGCAGGGTCACCGTCTTTTTTCTCGGCTCTGGTGCCCCATTCGCTGCCGTAATAGATGCAGGGAATGCCCGGCATTCCGAACAGCAGGGTATAAACCAGCGGCAGATGTGCAGGATTGCTGAGAATGCTGGCAATTCGTGTGACATCATGGTTGTCGGCAAAGCAGAGCAGATGCATTCCGCGGTACATGCACCACTGTTCCGGCCCGAAGCGGTTTTTGAGAGAATGACAGATTTCAAACATATTCATGGAATTGAAACTGGAATAAAGTCCTTTGTAGCATTCGTAATTGGTTGCGGAATGCAGCATCTCCGGATTGACCCAGCGGGAGTAATCACCGTGCAGCAGTTCTCCGATCAGGAGCAGGTCGGGTCTGAGACTGTCCGTAAAACGGCGTAAAGTGCGGAGAAAATCAAAGTCAAGGGAGTAAGCAACATCCAGACGGATGCCGTCGATGCCGAAGAATTCCACCCAGAAGCGGACGGCATCGAGAATATGCGAAACAACAGCAGGATTCCGCAGATTGAGCTTGACCAGCTCGTAATGCCCTTCCCATCCCTCGTACCAGAAGCCGTCATTGTAGCAGCTGTTGCCGTCAAAGCTGGTGATAAACCAGTCTCTGAACGGAGAATCCCATTTTTTCTCGCAGACATCGCGGAACTGCGGGAAACCGCGCCCGACATGATTAAACACGCCGTCCAGCACGACACGGATGCCTTTTTCATGCAGCGCATCGACAACACGCTTAAAGTCTTCGTTGGTTCCGAGCCGGACATCAATTTTGAAGAAATCCCTCGTGTCGTACCCGTGCGAATCCGATTCAAACACCGGAGAGAAATAGACTGCATTGCAGCCGCAGGCTGCAATATGCTCCGCCCAGTCGATTACTTTGAGGATTCTGTGAGATTCAATACCATCGTTAGAAAACGGTGCGCCGCAGAGTCCGAGCGGATAAATCTGATAGAATACCGCCTCACTGCCCCAGTTGTGGTTCTGTTCCATAAAATCGTCCTTTCTGAATCTGTTGTGTATTAAGATATGCGGAAACCGTCTTTTTACAAAAGGGGTGCGACAATCCGCATAATGCCGCCGAGAATCTTATAGCGGAAGGGATCATTCCGGATGGAGACGGGTGTCACGGAACGGCAAAGCCGCAGTGTCCTCTGAAAATCACGTTCGATATCGCTGATACAGTCTGTCTTATAAAGATAGGTTGCGCATTCAAAATGATGATACAGACTGCGGTAATCGAGGTTGATGGAACCGACGACCGCCTTGCTGCTGTCGCTGACGAATACCTTTGCGTGGACAAAGCCCGGCTTGTATTCATAGATTCTGACGCCCGCCTCTGTCAGTGTCTTATAATAGGTTTTCGCGATTGCGTAAGCATAGGGCTTGTCGGGAATCCCCGGCAGAATAATTTTGACGTCCACGCCGCGCATTGCGGCAAATTTCAGAGCGTTTTCCATTTCTCCGTCCAGAATCAGATAGGGAGTCATGATATGCACATAGGATTTTGCGCGGTAGAGAATATCGAGATAGACATTTTCTCCGACTTTATCGCCGTCCATCGGGACATCGCCGTATGGCATGACATAACCTCTTGCCTGAACCGGGTCACTCGGAATGGAAAGGAATCTGTCCCATTCGGGAAGCCGCTCCGTGATGTTCCACATTTGCAGAAACATCAGGGTAAAGCTGCTGACAGCTTCTCCTTTCAGCATGACTGCCGCATCTTTCCAGTGTCCGAAGCGCCGGACGCGGTTGATGTATTCATCCGAAAGGTTGATTCCGCCGTTGAATGCAGCCTTATTGTCAATCACCAGTATTTTCCGGTGATCGCGGTAGTTGTATGTCGTGGAAATGATCGGTCTGATCGGAGCAAAGTCCTTGCAGCGGATGCCGATTTTTTTCATTCGCTCCGGGTAATCGAAGGAAAGAGAGGAGATTTCGCACATTCCGTCGTAAATTACGCGGACATCGACCCCCTGTTCCACCTTTTCTTTCAGAATAGACAGAATCGAGCCCCACATCAGACCTTCTCCCAGAATGAAGAATTCCAGAAAGATAAAACGTTTTGCGCGCTGAAGTTCCGTCAGCAGCGCTTCGTACATATCTTCACCGGATGAGAAATAGGTGACATCTGTATTTTTATAAATCGGAAAGCAGCCGCTTCTGTTGACATATTTGCAAAGATCGTCTGTTCCGGAGAGAATCAGTTCTTTTTTGCTGAGAACGGCAGGGTTCTGCTTGAGCTTCCCCTTTGTATCATATATCATCTGATAAACGCGCGCCATAATGGTACGGTGTCCGATATCATTCATTGTATACCAGAGCAAAATCGCGCCCGGAATCGGAAAAAGGGAAATGATGGCAAGCCATGTCAGTTTTGCCGCGTGATCCATTGAGCAGTTAAACAGATACAGAACCATTCCGGCAGTGAACGTAATGCGGAAAGCATTGTAAAAAGGACGGATTTGCGTCATTCCGCGATAAACAGCCATCAGTATCAGAAACTGAACAAACATCAGAAACAGAATAATCAGCAGACGGCTGAATACGAGCTTCCAAAGATTTTTTTTGCGTTTGGGAAGCAGCCGGATGACCGGCGGTCTGTCTTCTGGCATTCGGAAATCCTCCTTTTCTCAGAATATATATGAAACAATCATCACAGAATTTTCATCCGGTCTTCATTGACCGGTGAGGAAATATGTGATATAATAAACATACTGTGTATGCCGGCGGCAGGGCAGGGGACACTGCATTCCGCTGCGGGCAGCATATGGAAAGGATGTGCAGAAATGGATTATCTGATGTCTCAGCCGCAGTTCAATCCGAAGAATACAGAAATCATGCGGCAGATGCATGACTTTGCAGAGATTGATATAACGGAGAATGAATTTATTGATTTGCTTGAAGTCAGCATGATGCCGATTCAGCAGTTTTTTACGTATTACAAGTGCGCAATTATGGAGATTGAAACGAAATTCAAGGTGCTCAACGAACAGTTTTCACTGAACGGAGAAAGCAATCCGATTGAGTTTATTCAGTCCAGAATCAAGAGCTACGGCAGTATTCTGCGGAAAATCTCTGACAAGGATATTCAGCGCAGTCTGGACGGAATTGAAACTCATATCCACGATGTTGCGGGGATCCGCGTGGTTTGCTCCTTTGTACAGGACATTTACCGCCTTGCAGACTGTTTTCTTCAGCAGGATGATATTACGCTGCTGGAACGGAAGGATTATATTCAGAATCCGAAGCCGAACGGTTACAGAAGTTTGCATTTAATTGTAGCAGTTCCGATCTTTTTGGAAAACGAAAAACGGCTTGTCAAAGCGGAGGTCCAGCTTCGGACGCTTGCAATGGATTTCTGGGCAAGCCTGGAGCATAAGCTGCGCTATAAAAAGAATCTGCCGCCGGAATCGCTTTCCGCGCTGTCGGATGATCTCAAGCGCTGTGCGGATGAAAGTGCGCGCTGGGATGCAAAGATGCAGGAAATCCGCAATCAGATTCAGGATCACACCTGAATACTGTCCGTATTACAGCGTAATTATATCATATTATGCAGAAAAACGCAAGAGTGAGCCGCCGTACCTCATCACAGGTACGGCGGCTGCATTTACAGCACATTATCAATATGACAGGTTCTTTTGAGCCGCTTAGATTCGTTTGATGAAAAGCCGAACTGTTCATAAAACGGGATAACATCCGGAGCTGCACAAAGCTCTACACAGATATCTGTTCCGGGAACACCGTTTTTTCTGATAAATTTCATGCACTGCTTAATCATCATTTTGCCGATGCCCTTATTCTGATACTCCGGTCTGACGACCACATCCTTGATGTAGTAGTCCAGTCCGAAATCGCCGAGCATACGCGCCATTGCGACAGGCTTATCCCCGTCATATACGGAAACAATAAAAATGGAATTCAAAAGTGCAAGTACAGTTTGTTCCGGTGTCGGCGGATTGTCCCATACACTTTCCCACAGCTCAATAAAGCTTTTGGCTGTGAGATCGTTCAGCTTCACGTTCAGTTGTTTCTTTTCCATTTGAACCCTCCTTATGATTTTGTATGCACATCAATTTGCGGATACGGTATCTCTATGCCGGCACGGTCAAGCGCGACCTTGCAGCATTCCAGAACAGAAGACCTCGCCGTGAAATAATCCGCACTCCGAACCCAGACAAAAAGGCAGAGGGAAATGCCGCTGTCTGCCAGTTCAAAGACTGACACGACCGGTGCCGGCTTGTTGAGTACAACGTCATTTTCAGACAGAGCCTTCAAAAGAACCGTGCGGGTTTTCCGGATATCGGATGCATAGGAAACAGAAAGCGGAACCCTGATTCTCAGTCTGCCGCGCTGAGAAAGATTGGCGACAGAACCGGATGAAACAAGGCTGTTCGGAACAAAAATGCTTTCGTTATCCAGTGTGCGGAGCTTTGTGTATAAAATAGAGACAGATTCCACAAACCCTTCCTGTGTGGCGGAACGGATATAATCACCTGCCTGAAAGGGCTTTGCCATCATCAGTATAAAACCGCCGGCGAGATTTGAGAGTGTATTTTGGAGCGCAAGACCGATTGCAACACCCGCAGCACCGATGATCGTAATCATGGAAGCGGTCGGAACGCCGAGAACGGAAAGGCATACAATCAGCAATATGACATAAAGCAGGATTTTGATAAACGACTGTCCGAAACTGGATGCGGCGGCATCAATTTTAGAGCGGTTCATGGCACGGCTGATGATTTTGGTAATCAGCCGTGCAGCAAACATGCCGATTAAGAATATAAAAAGCGCAATAAACAGAGTCGGAAAAAAATCTGTCAGCCGATCCCACATTTTGGTGAACAAGCCTGCCGTTTCGCGGAAAGCTTCCTGTCCGTGTTCAAGCTGTTCGTTCATGGTTCGTCCTCCGGATCATGTTCTGTATGCTGTTCCCACGGAGCAGTGATTGCTTTATCCGCGGTATCATGCAGAGGATAGATTTCATCAAAAACAGCATAATATTTCAGCGGTACATACCGGTTCAGGTGGCATTTTCCGAAATACCACTGCTGAAAATCGCATCCGGTTGTCAGGTCTTCAAAAAATGCGTGCACTTCCAGCCGCTGCATCATATCAATGCGCAGGCAGTCCTTTAACGAGGCAGGCGGTTCATGCGTGATGATGTAGTCAACCTTGTTGCCGTACTTTTTCAGATTGTCGGCTGCTCCGAGAATTTCCCCGTAATTCGGCTGCTCCTGCTCCCACCAGTTATCCGCAGTCCGGTATTCAAAATCCTGACTGTGACCGCCGCCGAAGGTGAAGAAGCGTTTTCCGCAGATCGTGTAAATCTGTCCGCGCATCAGATGAATCAGATTCTTTTCGATGACACGCGCATTGCCGCCGTTCCATTGAGTTACCGGATATTTCTCCAGCATATCGAAATTCTCATGGCATCCGTCCACAAAAGCGACTGTATATTTTAATCCGGCAAGCTTTTTCCGGAGTTTTTGTTCCTGCTTGGAATCATCCCAGAAAAAGCCGAAATCCCCGCAGACAATTACTACGTCATTTGCGCCTGCTTTTTTCAGAACAGAGTTCTGAAAACGGGAAAAATCGCCGTGTGTGTCTCCGGTAACATAAACCATTTTGTTTTTCTCCTGTTTTCTGTATTTCTATTTTATGAATCGAGATGATCCTGCGGAACGCCCTTCATTGTCAGGCTGATTCGTTTCCGCTTCGGGTCGGATTCGAGAACACGGACGCGGACAATCTGACCGACTTTTACCGCATCCAGCGGGTGCTTGATAAATCTGTTTGAAAGCTGTGAGATATGCACCAGTCCGTCTTCATGCACGCCGATATCGACAAATGCACCGAAATCAATGATATTTCGCACGGTGCCGATCAGTTCCATACCCGGTTTCAGGTCTTCCGCGGTCATGACATCTCCGCTGCGCATCAGAGGCTTTGGCAGCTCGTCACGCGGGTCTCTGCCCGGTTTCATCAGTTCTTTCATGATATCGCGCAGCGTCGGTTCACCGATACCCAGCTCATTGCTGAGTGCTGCATAGCCCTGCTGTTCGACTTTTTCCGTCAGAATATGCAGATCTCCGCCGATGCTGTTTTTGGTATATCCGCAGGCTTTCAGCAGTGATTCGGCAGCCGCATAGCTTTCTGGGTGAACACCGGTGTTGTCCAGAGGGTTGCTTCCGTCGCGGACACGGAGAAAACCGGCACAAAGTTCAAATGCCTTGGCGCCGAGCTTCGGTACTTTGAGCAGCTCTTTTCTGCTCTGAAAACGTCCGTTTTCTTCGCGGTAGGCGACAATATTGTGCGCGATTCCGCTGTGAATGCCGGAGACATAGGAAAGCAGTGAACCCGATGCCGTATTCAGATCGACACCGACTGCATTCACACAGTCCTCAACAACCCCTGTCAGGGATTCATTCAGGCGTGCCGGCGGCATATCGTGCTGATATTCCCCGACGCCGATTGCCTTTGGTTCGATTTTGACCAGTTCGGCAAGCGGATCCTGCAATCTGCGGGCAATGGATACCGCTGAACGGAGTGCAACATCGTAATCCGGAAATTCTTCTGCTGCAAGCTTGGATGCAGAATAGACCGATGCGCCCGCTTCGCTGACAACCATATATGCTGCCTTCTGTTCCGGCATTTCCCGAAGAATTTCAGCGACAATCTGTTCGGATTCGCGTGAAGCTGTTCCGTTGCCGATTGCAATGGCAGCGACATGATTCTGCTGAATCAGCCTTTTGAGCTTTTCTTTTCCGGAGGCAACCGCCTGCGCGGAATTTGCAGTAATATGAACAACATCCGTTGCAAGTACCTTTCCGGTCGGATCGACGACTGCGACTTTGCAGCCGGTACGGAATCCGGGGTCAAGTCCGAGCGTAATTGCGCCGTGCATCGGCGGCTGCAGGAGCAACTGTCGGAGATTGGATGCAAAAACCGTAATTGCCTGCTCAGATGCTTCATCGGTCATCGCAGAGCGAACCTCTCTCTGCACTGCCGGCAGTAGAGATTTTTTATAAGCCTCCAGCGCAGCTTCCTGCACAATCATACCGGCGCGGCTGCTGTTTTTTACAAATGTTTTCAAAACAAGGTTTTCTCCGAGATTTTCCGGCATGGTCAGCGTAACTTTGAGGAAGCCCTCCTTTTCGCCCCGGTTGACAGCGAGAATCCGGTGCTTTGCCGTTTTGGAAAGCAGTTCGCTGTGATCATAGTAATTCCGGTAAACACTGTCGGTGTCCGGATCAACCGCTTTGACGCAGAGACTGCCGCGGAGTGTCAGGACATTCCGCAGGCGCTTCCGGACATCCGCCTGATCCGAAATCATCTCGGAGAGAATGTCCGAAGCACCGCTGAGAGCTGCTTCCGTATCCGGAACCTCCAGTTCCGCATTGATATATGCAGCAGCCTCCTGTTCCGGATCGGTTTCCGGAAGCTGCTGCATCAGCAGCTCGGCGAGCGGCTGTAAGCCGCGTGCTTTTGCAACAGAGGCTTTTGTTTTCCGCTTTTGTTTGTACGGTCTGTAAAGGTCTTCCACTTCAACAAGGGTTGAAGCTTCGGCAATCTGTTCCGAGAGTTCGGGCGTCAGCTTGTCCTGCGCAGTAATGGCGTCTATGATTTCCTGCTTGCGTTCTTCGAGCTTGCGGAGATAGTTCAGGCGGTCGCTGAGTGTGTGGAGAGTCTGGTCATCCAGCGAACCGGTCTGCTCTTTCCGGTATCTTGCAATAAAAGGAACGGTCTTTCCGTCATCCAGCAGAATGACAGCCTGCTGCACCTGTTCTTCGCGAAGTTTCAATTCATCGGCAATTTGTTTGATAATATTCATTTGCGTGCCTCCGGTCTGATACACAGCCACTTTTTCTGTTTGGAATATCCGATGTCATTATAACATATTATTGAGGAAAACGCAATGGGTGAAGCTGAAAAAGATGAAAAAAGAGCCATATGAGCGTAAAAATGGAGGCCGGCACTGCCGGCTATAACATATTCTGGCAGAAAATTCAATGGGTGAGGCTGAAAAAGATTGCAGCTGAAACCCGATCAGCAAAAAATACCGTTTACAGGGTTTCATTTTGATATCATAGAGCTGAATCGGGCGGTATTTTGCTTCGGAATTCTGACTGCACAAGTATTTCTGTCTTCTACGTTAAAACAACTGTACGGATGAGAAATACAAAAAATTTGAAAAAGGGGTTGACAAATCCGTTTTTCTGTGCTATGATAGAACTACGGACAGAGGCGCGGGCTTGATGAGTCCTGCCGGATGAGGGTGCCGACCCGAAACTGTACGGCTTCGTGCAGCAGATTCCGGCAGAAAAGGCAAGACCGCCGAAGCAGATTCTCTGCGGCAGGGGAGATGCTGGGCGCGTACTGAATAAGTGCGTGACTGTCACAAGGCAGATATCTGCGTTGTGGAGTGCTGACCGGTTTTTCAGTTGATTCCGGCGGATAGCCGGTCTGCTGAATCCGTTCATCTGCTCATTGTCCGCCAAAAACTGGCGGATTTTTTTCTGCCTCGAATATTCAGAACGGAGGAATTATTATGAAACAGTTCAAAGTCGGAATTATCGGTGCAACTGGTATGGTCGGTCAGCGCTTCGCGCTGCTGCTCGCGGATCATCCGTGGTTCAATGTCACGGTGATGGCAGCATCTTCCCGCTCCGCAGGAAAGACCTACCGTGAGGCTGTCGGCGAAAGATGGGCATTCAAGGATCAGCCGATGCCGGAGAAGTTTGCCGATCTGGTCATTTACGATGCCGGTGAGGATATTGAAAAGATTGCGGCACAGGTTGATTTCTGCTTCTGCGCAGTCGATATGAAGAAGGATGCGCTGCGTGCGCTGGAGGAGGCATATGCAAAGGCTGAGTGCCCGATTGTCTCCAATAACTCCGCACACCGCTTTACACCGGATGTCCCGATGATTATTCCGGAGCTGAATCCGGAGCATCTTGCAATTATTGATGCACAGAAGGCAAGACTCGGCAGCAAGCGCGGCTTTATCGCGGTAAAATCCAACTGCTCGATTCAGAGCTATGTTCCTGCACTGCATCCGCTGCGCAAGTACGGCATTTCCCAGGTGCTTGCCTGTACCTATCAGGCAATTTCAGGCGCCGGCAAGACTTTTGAACGCTGGCCGGAAATGATTGACAATCTGATTCCGTATATCGGCGGTGAAGAAGAAAAGTCCGAGCAGGAGCCGCTCAAAATCTGGGGCAGCATCGAAAACGGCGAAATCGTTAAGGCAAAGAGCCCGCTGATTACGACGCAGTGCCTGCGTGTTCCGGTTTCCGACGGACATACTGCCGCTGTCTTTGTTAAGTTCGAGAATAAGCCCTCGATTGAGCAGATTAAGGCTGACTGGGCTGCATTCAAGGGCATTCCGCAGGATCTTGAGCTCCCGCATGCTCCTAAGCAGTTTATTCACTATTTTGAGGAGCCGGATCGTCCGCAGGCAAAGCTTGACCGCAATCTCGAAGGCGGTATGGCTGTTTCCGTCGGCAGACTGCGCGAGGATACCATGTTTGATTATAAGTTCGTCTGCCTGTCGCACAACACACTGCGCGGTGCAGCCGGCGGCGCCGTTGAGCTGGCAGAGCTGCTTGCTGCAAAGGGCTATTTTGATTGATTATCCGAAAGGGGAGGAACGGGCATGAAACTGGTTTTTGTCTGTCCGATGGATGATACCATTCAGATCGGTGGGTTTGATCTTTACGGAGAAAACCGGATTCATGCCGCGATTTCCTTTCAGAATTATATTCCGCCTGAGCAGCCGGTTTACCCTTATGTTCCGGCATATTTTCAGAATTATAATTATCAGAGACTGCCGCTCCGGAAATTTCTTCGGGAAACGATTTCCGGACTGCGGCCTCGGAATTACCTGCTTGCGCTGCACGATGATGCAACCGATCTCGAAGCACATGCACTCAGTGAACTGCTGATTGCCTGCGGTGCAAAGGAAACCATGATGGAATACCGTGCGTTTCTGCTTTCCTCCGAGGATGCCTATATTGCTGTAACCGGTTCAAAACGGGCGGTTGCCGTGACGCTGGTACGCACCGACCGTGAAGAGACTGAACGGATTTTTATTCCGATTTCCGATGCAACTCCGGAAATGGTTCAGGATGCCGTTCACGATCTGGATCCGGACGGAACACTTCCGGTTTACCGCTTCGGTGTGCCGGATCCGATCCGTGAGGCGAATGTCGGCGAACCGGTGAACGCAAATGAAATCGTTCGGAATTTTGTCAGAATCCTGTGATTTGTAATATGATATAGAAGGGAGCAGAAAGCTTGAATCAGCAGTTCCTTCTACGTTTGCCCGCCTGCGGCGGTGCCGAACTGATACCTGTTTCGACGGGAGTGATTCCCGATTCGATGCTTTGCTCGCTGCTGCAAACCGATATGACAGAGCGGATGCGCGTTCCGGTGTTGCCCGAAATCCTTTCGGATTCTGCCCGTGTGCTGTGCTATTTTATTGATGCAAGGGGCGGTGACAAGGGGTTGCCGGTCAATACTCCGGGAACCTGCTTTTATCACACCGGCTGCCCGATTTTCGGAGATCTGCTGCTTGCACTCTGCGATCAGAATAGTGACAGCGGCGAGATTCACGGCTTTTCTGAGCAGGAGTGTATTCAGCTGAAAGAGTGGCTGCATCAGCAGCTCCCTGTCTATTTTGAGTATTGATCCGCGGATGTGATATCCGCAGAAAGGAAGAACACCATGAAGCATGTTATTTTTACCGGTGCTGCCGTTGCTCTCGTGACACCGTTCAATGAGGACGGTTCGGTGAATTACGACGAGTTCGGCAGACTGATTGATTTTCAGATTGAAAACGGAACGGATGCGCTGGTTATCGCCGGTACAACCGGTGAAAGCTCGACACTCTCCGAGGCGGAGCATGTTGAAGTCATCCGTTATGCTGTAGACCGCGCTGCGCACCGCGTCCCTGTGATTGCCGGAACCGGCAGCAATGATACCGCAACTGCCGTTATGCTCTCGCAGGAGGCTGAAAAGATCGGTGCGGATGCACTTCTTCTTGTGACGCCTTATTATAACAAGACCACACAGAACGGTCTTTATGTGCATTACAGAAAGATTGCGGAGAGTGTAAAGCTCCCGATTATTCTTTACAATGTTCCGTCCCGAACCGGTATGACAATTGAGGTCGAGACGGCTGCCAGACTCGCCGAGCTGGATAATATCGTTGCGATGAAGGATGCTGTCGGAAACATTACTTATACGGCAAATCTGATTAACCGCTGCGGCGACAGCCTGACAGTTTATTCCGGAAACGATGACCAGATTGTTCCGATGATGTCGCTTGGTGCAAAGGGTGTTATCTCTGTGCTTTCCAATGTGATGCCGAGAGAAACACATGATCTCTGCGCTGCCGCACTTGCCGGCGATTTCCGGACTGCTGCTGAGATGCAGCTCCGTTACCTCAACCTGATCCATGCGCTGTTTATTGAAACCAATCCGATTCCGGCAAAGGAAGCTGTCAACCGGATGGGCTTCCGCGCAGGGGAGTGCCGTCTGCCGCTGTATCATATGGCAGAAAAGAACGCCGCTGTTCTGGAAGCGGAAATGAAGAAGTTCGGACTGGAAGGAATTGCTGCACGGTAATCTCCGGAACAGTTCATCACGAAAGAAGGTATAAAATGATTCAGATTGCAATCAGCGGCGTGTGCGGCAAAATGGGCAGAAATGTTGCTGCCGGCATTGCCGAGCGCGACGATTGCTGCGTGTGCTGCGGAATTGATATACACAATACCGGTGAATACAGTTTTCCGGTCTATGCGAATATTACGGAGATACAGGAAAAGCCGGATGTTCTGATTGATTACAGTCATCCGAGCTGCCTTGATTCCCTGCTGGAGTTTGCACTGGCAACCGGTACGCCCGTTGTACTGGCAACGACCGGATATTCTGATGAACAGATGCAGAAGATTCAGCAGACCGCAAAGTCTGTTCCGCTGTTCTCCTCGTTCAATATGTCAATCGGCATTCAGCTTCTGCTTGCGCTTTCCAAAAAGGCTGCGGCAGTTCTCGGTAACCGCTTTGATATTGAGATTATTGAAAAGCATCACAATCAGAAGATTGATGCTCCTTCCGGTACGGCTTTGATGATTGCCGATGCCATCATCTCGGAGACAAATCCGCCGAAGCATCCGGTCTATGACCGCCACAGCGTCCGCAAAAAGCGTGAAATGACGGAAATCGGTATGCATTCCATTCGCGGCGGTACAATTGTCGGGGAACATGAAGTTCTGTTTGCAGGCCCCGATGAGTGTATTTCGATTAAGCATTCCGCTTCCTCGAAAAGAGTTTTCGCAGAAGGCTCTATCAATGCAGCGCTGTTTCTGATCGGTAAGCAGCCGATGCTCTATGATATGACTCATCTGCTGGCTGAAACAGACTAAAAACTGAAAGCACTGTCTCTCACAAAGGGAAGACAGTGCTTTTTTTGTCTGCAAAATGATGCGATTACATTTTTGCAAGCAGATCTGCTTTTTTTGCCTGGAATTCTTCATCAGTCAGGATTCCGGCTTCTTTCAGCGCATTCAGTTTCTGAATCTGTGCGGGAATATCATCCTGTACCGGTGCTGCGGCAGCCTGATTCTTTTTCAACAGCCGCGGAAGAATTTGCTTCTGACGAAGGAAGTCGATCATTTCTTTGCATTTCACAGCTGTTCCGTTGACTGTCAGACCGGTCAGCATTTCCAGCCGCAGGACGGTTTCGATATTTTCCGGATTGATATATGTGATTTCAATGTTATTGTCCGTCGCGAGATCGGCAGAATTGCTTGACATCAGACCTTCTGCTGCTGATACGGTACGTTTTACAATCTGAAGATCGTGAACAGAATCATACGGAATCTCCATCTGTTCAAACCATCCCGCTCCGGAGGTGGGCTTCAGAATAAAGCTGTTTTCCATGATATTCAGTCCGATTTCTCCGCTTTTCCGTTTGGGATACTGAATCAGTCCGCCGACATAGGAAACACCGTAACGGGTCAGAGCACCTTCAATCGGTGCTTTTGCTTCCTTTGAAGCCTCATGGTGTTCTTTAATATTGTCTGATGCTTTT
This sequence comes from Oscillospiraceae bacterium, assembly GCA_017518255.1. Taxonomy (GTDB): domain Bacteria; phylum Bacillota; class Clostridia; order Oscillospirales; family Ruminococcaceae; genus Firm-04. The sequence goes on along the minus strand of JAFWVK010000040.1, from coordinate 3,169 downwards.
TTTACGGTTTCTTTGGTTTTGTCCTTAATTGCACTGAACTTTTCACCGAGTGCCTGCTTGTCGAATAATCCCATGATGAGTTCCTCCAGACTTGTTAGAAAATTGGTCATTCTTTGAATGATCTGTTTTTATTATAACACATTTTAACAGAATTGTCAAGATTATATCTGAATCTCTGTGCAAATTTAATGCAGCTCATTTATTTTTATTTCAAAATTATTTGACTTTTCTTTCCGAATGTGTTATGATACATACAGAAAATCATAATTCAGTCAGAAAGGACGGATGATTATGAAGCTGTTTCAGAAACTAACTGTATGGCTGTGCTGCGGTTTGATTTCATTGTCTTCCTGTGCGTTTCCGGCATCTGCTGCGGATATCGCACATGATCCTTCGAGAGATGTGCAGACACAGGGCGTCGGGAATCCGTTCGGATTCGGTGAGCGGAATACGCCGGCAAACGCATCAATAGATGAAATTCGCGCAATCAATCATAAAATGACTGTGCAGGAGGTCAAATATGCGCTTTATAAGGAGATTGACGAACACTGGGATCTGATCTCCGTGCGGTTCGGGCAGCGTGACCGTGAAAAGGTTTACGCACTGTTTCTCGGTATCGGTACGCTGGAATCTACGCTCGGCGGAAACGGCGACGGCTGCGATCTCGAAACTGCATTCAATCAGGGCTTTCCCGGCAGTTCCGCACACGCATACGGTACGCTGCAAACCGCCGTCACAGCATTCAAGGACGGTCCGAACAGCGAATATATGCAGGAATCTGACGTCCCTGAAATGGAATGGTATGATCTCAATGAATCCAATTTCTTCGACGGGATCATCTCCAATCACATGGGTATTCGCAAAATCATTCACTTCATCCGCTCGGCAATCACGGACTACGACCTCTCTGGATGGCAGATCGTCCGCGGCGCACTGAAAGGACACAATACCGGCTGGGCAAACTATACCGGCGATAATGACGGCTATTATGCCACCTACCCGGACGAGGGCTGTGCGCTTGCGCAATGGTACTACGAAGAAGGGCATCTCTATGACAATGTGTTTACATGGACAAAAGCAGAGGCTGCCTCGAAGCAGCGTGCCGGAAATCCGTGGGCGGACTGGTGGTACGACATTGAGCCGAGTCTGGCAGAGATTACAGCACAACCCGAAACCACCACAACCACAACCGAAACAACTGTGCCGACGAAGCCTGATCCGCTGCTCGGTGATGTCAACCTGAACGGTGAGGTTACGATCGCGGATGCGGTATTGCTTTCAAAGGCTCTTTGCACTGAGGTGACACTGAACGAAGCGCAGGGTGCACAGGCGGATATGAATTCCGACCGAAGGATCAATGCGGTCGATCTATCGCTGCTGAAACGGATACTGATTCTGCAAATGTGATGAGGCTCTGAACATAAATAATATATTTGTGCAAATTGACGATTTCAAAAAAATGAAGGAAATTCCCTTGACTTTTTCTTTCGTTTTTGCTATAATATGTGAGTAGTGAATGCGAGTGTGCTGGAATTGGCAGACAGGCACGTTTGAGGGGCGTGTGTTTCGGCGTACGGGTTCAAGTCCCGTCACTCGCACCACTTTTTTTCTTGCTCAATAGAGCATCGGCAGACGATTTACCATGTGGAAAGATGGCTGAGCTGGTCTAAGGCGCACGACTGGAAATCGTGTGTGCGTTAATAGCGCACCGAGGGTTCGAATCCCTCTCTTTCCGCTTTTGTGAAAACCGCGTATCTAGTGAAAAATCCACTGGATAGGCGGTTTTTCTGTATATTGAAAATCCGTTGAAACTGCGTATGTGACATTCTAACTGCATAAAATCACATGATACTGCAACGAAAGTCACACGAAAAGTCACACGCGGGATGCGTCCTGCGTAACGGTCAGAGACGGAATGCAGCAGCTTGCAGTCTGTCCCCTGCCTCCGAATCCCGTTAAAATCACATGAAGTCATACGAAGCCCTGCGGTCAACCGATCGTGGGGCTTTCGTATTCCTGGGAAAGGAGAAGCGGATGCCAAAACTCAAAAAGAAGATTACCCGGGACTTTACGACAATTCATAATACGATGCTGCGGGATATGCAGCTCGGCGCAACGGAACGCGGTCTCCTGCTGACGATGCTCTCGCTGCCGGATAACTGGAACTTCTCAATCAAGGGATTGTCCCGTATCCTGCCGGACGGTTACACGAAAATCGCTACTGCGCTGCATAACCTTGAAGCAACCGGTTATCTTGTGCGGCGGCGCATCTATCAGGACGGAAAGATCACGGACTGGGAGTATCTGTTCAGCGATGAACCGATGACGGATGTTGAAACAGTTGAAAATCCAGGCGCCGCAGCAGTACAAGAACCGGAAAACCTAGAATTAGAAAACCTAATTCAAGGAATTCAAGATCAAGGAAACCTTGAACTAGAAAACCCGCGCAATAATCAAAGAAATAATAATATAGTATATAATAATCAAATATCCACCGATCAAGCATCTATCCATCAGGATGGATCGACCGAACGTGAGCAGTATACGGAGATTGTAAAAGCTAATATCGGCTATGCGGAGTATGCTGAGTGGATCATGCTCTTTGCCGGTGATTATATGACGGTCGCCGAACTTGACGAGATCGTGGCGATCATTGTGAATGCGGTCGTGTCTGAAAAGGGAAGCGACTGCATCTGCGGACAGAACTATCCGCGCTCGGTCATACGGTCTGTGATGCTCAAGGTTGACCGAGGCTGTGTAGAGCGGGCAATTGAAACGATGAAGCACACCGGGCATATCCGCAACTATGAGCGCTATCTGCTCAGCACGCTGTTCAATGAGGCAAACGGACGGCATCTTCGGACAAATACTGAGAACCGACAGATTGAAGAACAGCTGCGAAATGAGCGACAGCCCATTTACGATCTCACAGGCATTTTCACATAAGACTGCCCGGATGAAAAGGGTATAACGAAACAGTCACCCAGAGTATAACGATTTGTTCCCGGCTCTTGCGATTCCTTTCACTTGCATGATTGCGGCAAGATGCTGGTCAGCGGTGTGAAGGACAAGGGCGATATCATCGGGCATTCGGCGTTGAATGAAGCGTATCAGTTGGGATTGACGGTGGAGTGACTTCAACTCACCTCATGTTCATTCAGCATAAAGT
>JAFWVK010000039.1 GCA_017518255.1 Oscillospiraceae bacterium | reverse complement strand
TTCAAAGGCTTGCGGGTGTCCAGAGGGCGGCGCCCTCTGGTCGCTGCCCGCAGGCAGCGAAATATCCTGTTAGCATCAAAAAAGCGCTAAAGAAGGGGGTATCGGGGGAGGGAAAACAAGAGTTTTCTCTCCCCCGATTATCAATCATTCGTACATCTGTTTCGGAAGCTCATTGAAGCGGAAAATACTTTTTCGACAGACTGAGGCTCACCGTTTTTTCGGTGAGCCTCATGTGTTTCTGTCCGGGTTTATTTGATTTTCCGCAGCAGCAGTGTCAGATCCTTTGCATCCAGAATCTCATCTGTATCAAAATCAAACTGTGCGGCAACTGCCGGATCTTCAATCGGCTTTTCTGTCAGCAGATGACGCAGCAGTCTGTCCGCCTGAGCCTTGGTATAAACCCGCTCCGGAACCGTACCGTCCGGCTCCGTTCCGCCGACGAGTTTTCCGTCTGCATAAACACAGACATTCGGGCAGCGCTCCGCGACCTCAACGCCGCTCACAAGTGTGTCATATTCCTCTCCCAGTTTTTTCATGCCCTGAAGACTCCAGTCATTCGCGGTGTCCCAGTTGTCACCGTAAAACATTCCGAGAATCAGCTGCACTTTTTTATTGGAATTCGCAATGGCGTAATCCGGCCATGCAATCTCTATGTACCAAATATTTCCGTCATACTGCATCGGCTGTGAGATCACCGCTTTTTTTCCGCTGACCTCCGTCTGCACCTGATCGTACGGGCGTTGCAAGACAAAATTTTCGGGAATGCCCTCCGAATTTTCAAATTCACTGATATCAAAATAATAGCGAATCGAAAGATCGGTGTGCGGCTCCAGACAATCTGTATTCACGAAGAATGTCAGCTTTGTGGTGCCTGCGCCGGTGCTTTCCGGCATATCCTGAAAATATCCGGAAACCCAGAAATCATTGCCCGAAAACAACCCGTCATCGGACTCCTTTTCCGGCGGCGGAAAATCCGGAGTCGGCTGCATACTCTCATCGCCGAATTGCAGGTACATTCCGGCAGCCGCTCCGACAAATGCAGCATTATAGTCGATTGTCACTTCATTGTCTACCCAGTCGTTGGTAATATCGTTATGCGTATCATCTTTGCTCGGACCGCCGACCAGCGCGCCCCAGAGAACATGCTTATGCTCGGCTGTATCATTTGCCATCGTCAGACCGGAAGCTGCCCGGTGATGCGGGAATTTTACAGAATTCTCGCTGTAGCCGACCACATAGCAGCGGCCGATCGGATTGTCACCGAGCAGATATTCCATCTGTCCGAGCGCCCACTGCGAAAAATGATAATCCGGCTGCGAAGGGTCATAGACATCCTTTCCGTTTTTGTATTTATCATAGACCAGCGCACAGAACTGTGCCGCCGTGTTATAGCGCGCCGAGCCCCACGGATCCACGAAATAATACCCTGCTTCGGTATCCTTGGTACCGGAGGCATAAGTATTCAGTGCCTTTGCCTCCATTTCCCAGAAATCAAGCTTCTCATACTCTCCCCTGCCGATTGCTACTCTGGTCTCCTCGCAGATATCCGGGTATTCGTCCTGAATTCTGCCGAAAATAATCGAAACACCGTTCCACATATCGTTCCAGCAGAGCACATAGCCGGGCGGTGCATAATAATCGTCATATTTCAGGCACTGATCGAGATAGCTGTGATCCTTTGTAATCAGATAGAGCCATCCGCCTGCAAAGCAGAAGTCATCCTCCCACTTTTTGGATTCATAAAAGTTTTCAGGTCCGTCCTCGCCCAGCAGAACCGCTTTTTGACTGCCGGCGGCAAAGGAATAGAGCGCCTTGGCGTAATCCAGACACTTCTCAGCGTAATCCGGGTCGCTGTCCCTGAAATTGCAGCAGTTGATAGCCAGGCAGGCAGCCGCCTCCGATACCACATCGGTTGCAGGCTTTTCGGCTGTCACAAAAAATGCAGGTCTGCTCATTGCATCAATTTCGGGGGATTGCCAGTATTTGTGATCCTCCGCACCGCTCCCGACCTGATGACAGAACGCAATCACATCCCCGTTTTTGTCGCGGAACGTACACTTCATGAAGTAATCGCAGAAATGCCGAATAATCGTTTCGGTATGTGCCGCCTCGCCGATCGCCTCGTAAGCATCGCGGAATTCATAATACCCCCACGACACCACGGAACCCGCGTAAGTCTCCGGCACGCCGAATTTTACATGGTCACCGGCATCGTGATAGCCGCCCGCAACATCAATATATCCGTCGCCGTCCGGATCCAGAATACCCGCATATTCGGTCAAATAGGATGCGGGAAGATTGGTTCCGCTGAGGTCGTCACCGATCGTCTGCATCGGCACCTTTGCATCATAAACATGGCAGTTTCCGCGCCATGACAAACGGCTTTTTCCGGTGACATCGGTACCGCACATATTGGCATCGTAAAAATAGAGTGAATATTGCAGAAGCTTTGCATAGTTCAGCTCCGGCTCCTCATAATCAATGACGCCGGGCTGCGCCGCTGCGGAGGCATTCTGTGCCGGTACCGAGCAAGCGGTCAGCATACTGAGCAGCAATGCTGCTGCTTTGTTTTTTTTCATAGAAATCCCCTCCGCTTTTATCTTTGATACCTTTATTGTATCGCAAAAGCCCGGTATTGTCAAGATGATTCCTGCGTAAATATGCGGCAAAACGCGATTTTGATCTCCGGCTCTCCGAAACACAAAAAAACCGCGGAGTCTCTCAGACCCCGCAGCTTTTTCATTCGGCTCAGCCGTTTTCAAATTCACTGACCAGTGAGGAAACAGTTTGTTTCGCATCCCCGTAGATCATAACCGTGTTATCATTTGTAAACAGCGGATTTTCCACACCGGAGAAACCTGCGCCCTTGCCGCGCTTCAATACAAATACCGTCCGCGCTTCGTATGCGTTGATAATCGGCATCCCGTAGAGCGGAGAGGATTCATCCGTCTGTGCAGAGGGATTGACAACGTCGTTTGCGCCGATGACAATTGCAACATCGGTATTCGGCATCTGCGGGTTCATTTCATCCGCGGTTTTAAGCTGCTCATACGGGACATTTGCCTCGGCAAGCAGCACGTTCATGTGACCGGGCATTCTGCCTGCAACCGGATGAATCGCAAAGCTGACCTCTGCTCCGTTTTCTTCAAGCTTATCGCAGAGTTCCTTGACCGCATGCTGCGCCTGTGCAACCGCCATGCCGTAACCGGGAATAAAAACTACCGAAGAAGCCGCTTCAAGAATCAGATATGCATCCTCGACGGACATCGACTTCGGCTCCTTGCCGCTGCCTGCCGCGCCCTTGGATTTCGCTGCGCCGAAGCTGCCGAACAGCAGCGAATACAGCGTGCGGTTCATCGCCTTGCACATAATAAGCGTCAGAATCAGACCGGATGTACCGACCAGACAGCCCGACACAACCAGTACGGAATTATTGAGCGCCAGACCGGCGAATGCGGCAGCCAGACCGGAAAACGCATTGAGCAGGGAGATGATAACGGGCATGTCGCCGCCGCCGATCGTCACAACCATTGTAAAGCCGAGAATCAGGAATGCCGCGGAAACGGTGATGATGCCGATGAATCCGAGCTGCGTATTGCTGCCGCTGAATGCATACAGCCCCGCACCGCCGAGACCGCCAATCGCCAGCAGCGCATTGAGGAAATTCTTCGCCGGGATTGTCACGGACTTCTTAAACATCCTGCCGGAGAGCTTGCCCCACGCAACCACGGAGCCCGTAAACGCAATCGCACCGATTGCGATTGTCAGACCGAGTGTGATGCCCTCAAAAGGCTGTGCATCCGCATCAATCGTGCGGTAATTTGCATACTGCGCGAGTGCAACAAGCAGCGACGACAGACCGCCGAAGCCGTTAAACAGCGCAACAAGCTGCGGCATACCGGTCATCTCAACCTTTTTCGCCCAGATCGCGCCGATGATGCTGCCGAGCACAACTGCGCCTGCAATCATCAGATAGCTCTTTGTGCCGGCTTCCATGACCTGCTTTTCAAATAAGACCGTTACAATTGCAATCAGCATACCGACTGCGGAAAGCCCGTTGCCCTTCCGTGCGGTATCTGCCTTGCCCAGCAGCTTTATGCCGCGGATAAACAGCACCGCCGAGAGCATATAGAGACAGGTGATGATAACATCTCTCACTTCTTTTTATCTCCCTTCTTTTTGAACATGCCGAGCATTCTGTCGGTAACCAGATAACCGCCGACCACGTTGATTGCCGCAAGCACGATTGCAATGATGCCGAACACCATTCCGACCGTGCTGCTCGGAGCAAGTACCGCAACAGCAGTCGCGGACATTGCGCCGACAACGGTGATGCCGGAGATTGCGTTTGTACCGGACATCAGCGGCGTATGAAGCTGCGAGGGAACCTTGGAAATCAGCTCGACGCCGAGGAATCCCGCAATCACAAATACAAAAATAAGCAGCATGATCTCGCCCATATTATGCCTCCCTGAATCGTTCGTGGATGATCTTTCCGCCCTGTGTCAGCAGACATCCGCGCATAATTTCATCCTCTGTATTGACCTTGAATTCCTTTGCTTCCCTGTCATAAAAATGCGTGAGGAATGCCGTGAAATTGCCCGAAAGCATCTTTGATGCATCAAACGGCACCTGACGCTCCAGAAAATCGCCGGACATGATGATGACACCGTTATCCGTGATGACCTCTTCAAAAAGCTTCGAGCCCTCGACGTTGCCGCCGGTCGAAACCGCCATATCGACGATCACCGAGCCCGGCTGCATCCGGTCAATGACATCTTTTCCGATCAGGCGCGGCGCTTTTCTGCCGAATACCTTTGCCGTCGTGATGACGATATTTGAGCGCTCACAGACCTTTGCCTGTGCCTCCTGCTGCTTTTTGATCTGCTCTGGAGTCAGCTCCCTGGCATAGCCCTGATCGGTCTGTCCCATTTCACCGAGGTCGATTTTGACAAAGCTCGCGCCGAGCGACTTGACCTGCTCCTCGACAACGGGGCGCGTATCGAATGCGTCAACTCTTGCGCCGAGGCGCTTCGCGGTTGCAATCGCCTGCAAACCGGCAACGCCGACGCCGATGATAAACACACGCGCCGGATTGATCGTGCCGGAGGGCGTGACCATCATCGGCAGAATCTTCGGAAGGCGGGCTGCCGCATTGATAACTGCGACATAGCCTGCAAGCGAGGTCTGCGAGGACTGCACATCCATTTTCTGGGCAAGCGTGGTACGCGGAATCATCTCCAGCGAGACAGCCTGAATGCCCTTCTGAGCAAATTCTCTGAGCAGTGCTTTTTCGTTGAACGGGTCAAGATAGCTCAGATGCAGAGTTTCCGGTTTCAGACCGTCCGCATTTGCAGGCTTCAGAATCCGCAGGACAATCTCGGAATCATATCCCTGCTCCTCTTTGTCGATCAGAACGGCACCGGCTTTTTCATAGGCAGCATCCGAAAAGCCGCTCTTGATGCCCGCGCCCCGCACGACCTTAAACGAAAACCCCATACCGATGAGCTTTTTGATATCGTCGGGAATCAGAGCCACTCTGGTTTCGCGCGGATCTGTTTCCCGGCAGACGAGTACAGTTTTCATCTCATTCTCCTCTCAGATGATTGTGTTGCAAACAGCAAGAGATACGCCCCCTGCATCCTTGAAAGGGGCGTATCCTTATTCTATTCGGTTAATCCCAGACTTGCGTATCGCGGGAGAAATCAGTTTCCTCCGCGGCGGTCTGATACGGATTCGGCTCCGGAACTGCAATCTGCATATCCGGCTGTTCCATCGGAAAGCCCGTGAACGGGATTCCTGTTTTCTCCGGCATATCCATCATACGATCCCCTGTGCGTTCATCGCATCAAGAACCTTTTCAAAGCCGGCAATATTTGCACCGGCAACATAATTGCCGTCCATGCCGTATTTCTTTGCGGCTGCGCTGATATTCGCATAGACATTCTCCATGATGCCCTTGAGCTTGGAATCGACTTCCTCAAAGGACCAGCTCAGACGTTCGCTGTTCTGAGACATTTCCAGTGCGGAGGTTGCAACGCCGCCGCAGTTGGAAGCCTTGCCGGGAATGAACAGAATGCCGTTTTCCTGAAGATATTTTGTTGCATCCTCGGTTGTCGGCATGTTTGCGCCCTCGCAGACTGCGATGCAGCCGTTTTCTTTCAGCAGCTTTGCATCGTCAAGCGTCAGCTCATTCTGTGTTGCGCAGGGCAGTGCGATATCGCACTTGATCTGCCAGACGCCGCGTCCATCGTGATACTCGGAGGTGAGCTTTGCATTCTTGTAAGCGGTCAGACGCTCGCGGCGGACTTCCTTGATCTCTTTCAGCAGTGCAACATCAATGCCGTCCGGATCGTAAATCCAGCCGGTCGAGTCGGAACAGGTGACAACCTTTGCGCCGAGCTGCTGTGCCTTTTCGATTGCATAGATAGCAACATTGCCTGCACCGGAAACTGCAACGGTCTTACCCTTGATATCAATGTTATGATCGCGGAGCAGCGCATCGGTAATATAGAGCAGACCGTAGCCGGTTGCTTCGGTTCTGGCGAGAGAGCCGCCGTAGGAGAGCCCCTTGCCCGTCAGCACACCCTCAAACAAACCGCGCAGCTTTTTATACTGTCCGAACATATAGCCGATTTCGCGTGCGCCGGTTCCGATGTCACCTGCCGGTACGTCGGTATCCGCGCCGATATATTTGCAGAGCTCAGACATGAAGTTCTGGCAGAAGCTCATGATTTCGCGGTCGGATTTCCCCTTCGGGTCGAAGTCGGAGCCGCCCTTTCCGCCGCCGATCGGGAGACCGGTCAGCGAATTTTTGAAGATCTGCTCAAAGCCGAGGAATTTGATAATGCCGATATTGACGGACGGATGCAGTCTCAGGCCGCCCTTATACGGACCGATTGCAGAATTGAACTGCACACGGTAGCCGGTATTGACATGGGCATTGCCCTGATCGTCGATCCACGGCACACGGAACTTGATCTGGCGCTCCGGATTAACCAAGCGTTCCAGAAGCGCATCGCGGCGGAACTGTGCCTCATTCGCGTCCACAATGACACGGATAGAATCAAGCACTTCTCTGACTGCCTGATGGAACTCCGGTTCATCAGGGTTCTTTTCGATCACCTGTGCGATGATCTCGTCAATATAAGACATAAAACATCCTCCTGTTTCTTTGATCGGTTTCTGAACCGACAAATTTACGCATAATAATCATATCGTTTTTTCTGCGGAAAAGTCAACGCGCTTCTCCCTGCAAATATCAGACATCTGCCTGCATTTATCCGCGCACTGCCGGAATTGCTCTTGTGAAGCAGAAACGATTTCCGTATAATTAGGGAATGAGTTTTTGATGTGAAAAGGAGCAAGTGTTATGAAAACAATCCGGATTCAGTCTGAATCCTCTGCTGTCGGAATCCGTCTGCGCGATATCCTGTATCAGGCAGGCTATCCGAATATCCGGCTGTCCGTCCCGACGGAACCGCTGCTGATAATGCCGGACGCACTCATGATTCTGTATGCAAAACGGCATATTCCGGAAATCCTCCGGCAGGCAGAGCAAAGCGGCAGTCCGTTCATCCTGCTGCTCAACGCCGATCAGTATGCCCTGCATCTGGATCGTGCAAGGCACGCAGGAATCCGGCTGCTGCTGATGCCGGTCGATCCCTATACGCTGCTGGAAGCCGTTCAGGAGGCGGCAGCTACTTTTTAACCGCTGACGGTGTACTCCCCGTATGCTTTTTGAAGACGCGCGTGAAATAATCCGGTGTGGAAAACCCCAGCAGCCTGCTGACCTCCAGCACCTTAAACTGTCCGGTCGCAAGAAGGCGCTTTGCATAACTGATCTGAAAGCTTTTGTAGAAGTCCCCGAATGTCATGCCGAACTTGCCTTTGAAGTACCTGCCGAAATAATCGCGGTTAAATCCGAAATAATCCGCTGCCAGCTCGACAGTCGCAGTCTGATGCTCCATTTTCAGCAGAAATGCACTCAGCTTGTCAAGCACAGGCTGCAATTCTTCTGTGTGCGGCAATGCGGCGAGTGCCTGTTCCGCAGCAGCGCGGTATTCCGATTCTATCAGCTGCTCATGAATCATCGCGGCAGCTCTGGAAAGCGCTGTAATCAGATCCTCCGGCGGAAGCGGCTCCGAAAGGAAGTCAATCGCACCGAGCAGGAAGCATTCGCGCATTCGCTGAGAATCGTCCTGCTCACTGATGATAATGGCAGGGATGCGGTGCTCTGTTCCTCCGGTCAGGCGCAGCAGCTTGGCAGCGATATATTCCGGCGCACGGTTGATGCAGAGAAGTATATCGAATTGCCGGCTCAGTACAAGGCTGACCGCTTCATTGAGGTTTGCCGTATATTTGCCGATTGAATAATTCGTATCCTCCAGCACGGAAAAGAGGCTGTTCAGATTTCTCGCAGTGTGCTCGCCGGAATCCGCAACCAGAATTTGCAGTTTCATCTGAATCCTCCTTTCACGCTTTCATCGTATTCTGACTGACAAAAACAGGGCTGCTCCGCCTTTTTCTCAGCGGAACAGCCCCTTTGCTTTCCTTGTCTCCATTCTAGCACAAACGTCCTGCAAAGTCAATCTTTCTTCGGACAGTTGTCTGTTTTTTAATGGAATAAGTCGTTTTTTCGCAATAACAAACAATACTGCGCGGCAGCTGTAAAAGCATACCGCGCAGCATTGCTTTGTAAGGATGATGACAGGGCTATGGAGAACCCTGTATCGGTTTCATCATAGCACAGAAAGCAGAGCTGTGCAAGATTTTCCGTACAACACGTCGGTATTCTGATTGGAAACCGCGGATATTTGTATGGTTGCGAAAAACAGAATATGAATTTGTTACCTTCACTGTCTGAATCCTGTCTTATCAGACAGGAAGCCGGCGCAAAATGGAAACATGGCTCCGGGAAAAGCTTTTCCTTTGTTCCGGACAAATTTTTTCTCTGTACCCATTGAATTTTTCTGCGTAATATGTTATAATAGTCACGGTTTTTCAAAAAATGACAGAATCCGCGGATCAATCACCGGATTTATAATGCTTTCCGGCATATGTGCCGGAGGATCGGATGTGAATACTTTTCATGGTTTCCCAGGTTAAAAAGCAAAACAAACACAGCAGACAGCCTGCTGCGGCAAGACCCTATCAGCCAAGGCATTACAGTACCGAGCAGACAAAGCACAAGCGGCAAAGCCGCCCGTATCCGCAGGCAGTCCATGCCGCACTCCCTCCCGAGCCCCGCAAATGCCGGCAGCAGGAAACGGAAATGGAAGTACTCCGGCGCATTTCGGATGCTCCGGCAGCAAAACCGGTACGTCCGGGAGCAAAGCCGGTGCGTGCGGCTGCAAAGCCTGCACATACGGCTGCAAAGCCGGTGCATGCGGCAGCAAAACCGGGACGTGCAGCAGCAAAACCGAAACATGTGCAGAAAAGCGGATTGTTCCGCGGCATAATCCTGTTTACGGCAGCACTGCTCTATTTTGAGGTTCTGTTCCGGTACGCAACCATCCGGACAGGCTCCGTGCCCGCTTTGCTGCTGACCGTATGCTTTTCTGCATCCGCCGCGGTGATTCCGGCACTTCTCTCCTCCTTTTTCGGAGCAAAAGCAAACCGCATCATCCGAACCGTTCTTCTGTTTCTCCTGATGATTCCCTACGGGCTGGAGTTTTTCATCTTCCGGGAATACAACATCTTATACGATGTCAATACGATTCTCAACGGTGCCGGCGGTGCCGCAAAGGATTTCAAACAGGAAATCTTCCGGCTGGTCTTTTCTTTGAGCGGCATTTCGCATTTGCTCCTTCTGGCTGCGCCGGCGCTGCTGTATCTGATTTTCGGAAGACGGATTGACCCGGCAGGCCGCCTGAACCGGAAGCAGCTGCTTGCCGGTATGCTGAGCGCCGCTGCCTGCTTTGCAGTCGGATTCGGCTCCGTCCGGCTCAGTGAACAATTCTGGAGCACCTACCATAAAGAATACAGCTTTCCTGCCGCAGTCCGTGACTTCGGACTCCTGACCGGTCTTCGGCTGGACATCGCAAGAAGCACAGGCGAAGATGAACCGGAATTTGAACTGACAGAACCGGGAACGCAGAATGACATACCTGACGCTCCGCCTGCTGCTCCGGCGCCCGCAACAACCGGACCTTCCGCAGTGACGGAAGTGACAACGACAACCACAACATACAGCAAAAACGAACTGGATCTGGATTTCGCTGCAATGGCGGAATCAGAAGGCAACAAAACATGGGCAAAGCTCGATAAATATGTCGCATCGCTGACACCCTCATCTAAAAATCAGTACACAGGCATGTTTGCAGGGAAAAACCTGATTATGATTTCTGCGGAGGCGTTTACCCGCGAGGTCATCCGCAAAGATCTGACCCCGACCCTCTACCGGCTCTATACCAAGGGAATCTGTATGACCGACTATTATCAGCAGGCAAGCGCCGGAACAACCGGAGGCGAATTCCAGAACATCTTCGGGCTTCTGCCGATGAAGGGCGGCGCATCATTCCCCTCCTTCTCACAGAACGGAAATGTCGCCCTGACGATGGCATATCAGCTCAACCTCCGGAATTACTGGGGCAAAGCTTATCACAACAATTCCTATACATTCTATTCCCGCAACAAAACACATAACCGGCTCGGCTATTCCGAAGGCTTTATGGGCTACGGAAACGGCATGGAGAAGTATGTCAAAAAAGAATGGCCGCAGAGCGACAAGGACATGATCGAAGGCACGCTCACGGAATATATTGATCAGGAGCATTTCAATGTCTATTATATGAGCGTCAGCGGTCACAACGGCTATGACCGAACCAATGCCATGACCAGAAGGAACTGGGACAAGGTCAAGGATCTGGACTGCTCTGACAAGGTGAAATCGTATCTTGCAGCAAATCTTGAACTGGAGAACGCTCTTACCGTTCTCGTGAATGCGCTTGAGGAAAAAGGAATCGCAGACGATACGGTCATCTGCATCAGCGCGGATCATTTCCCCTACGGACTGGATGACAATGCCGCATACGGGCAAATGAAGTATCTGTCCGAACTGTACGGCTATGATGTAAGGAATGAGATCCAGAGAGATCACAATGCTGCAATTCTGTGGTGCGGCTGTCTGGAGGACAGCGACCCGATCGTTGTCGATGCGCCGACCTCCTCTATTGATCTGCTGCCGACGCTTTCCAATCTGTTCGGACTGGAATATGACTCCCGTCTGATGCCCGGCCGCGATGTTCTTTCCGATGCCGAAGCCATTTACTTTGACAGGGATTACAACTGGAAAACCGAGCTCGGCACGTATCTCGCTTCCTCCAGAACATTTACCCCGAAGGACGCAAACACGGTGATTCCGGAAAACTATGTCGAGAGAATTAAAACCATTGTCCGGAATAAAGTCTCATACTGCCAGAGTGCGATAAGTTCCAATTACATTGCGCATGTCCTGCCCGCAAAATAAGCCTGTTTTTCCGAGAGGATGCACGGCATACAGCCCCCGTTCATGACAGATGAGCGGGGGCTGTATTATGATTCGGCATGGAGCTCCAGACCTGAGAAGCGCCCCGTGCGGCGCGGCTGCAAATGCCGCCAGTTCCGGCTGCTGCGCAGCATTTCGGCAGTCAGAAGCGTCGGGAGCGCATACAGCGCCGTAAAAGGAAACACCAGCAGCGGCAGAGACAGAAGCCGCATTTTCAGAATGCCGGCAGTCTGTCTGCGTGTGACACGGAACCCCAGTATCATAATCCGCACGACGGATACATGCGGCATTTTCAGAAAACAGAACGGCATTGCAGTTCCGGCAGCAAATACGCGGAGCGGCAGCCAGAGGGAAACCGCTGCCAGAATCAGCAGATGCAGAACCGTCAGCAGCGGGAGAAGGTCTTCCTGATCCGGCGGAACCGAAAACCAGATGCTTTTCGCGGCAATCAGCAGAACCAGCGCCGGCATCACGGAAAGAATCAGGCTGATTCCGCAAAACAGCCGGAGCCGGATTGCTTTGAGCCAGAGCCGGAAACGGCTGCTGCTGCCGAGAAAGCCCAGATCGTTTTCATCGAGCAGACCGGACATGCCGCCCAGCTCCCAGACCGTCTGCATCCGCAAGGGCGTCGCAAACAGTACAGACGCCGCCAGACACAAAGGCAGAAAGAGATCCCACAAATTCGGCATACCGGAAAAATCGGTCTCAAAAAGCAGCAGCCTTTGCAGCAGTGTCCCGCAGAGCAGATACAGCAGAAATACGGTCAGCCTTGCAGCAGCAGTCAGAGAGGCGGAACGCCGGTGACTCCGCAGACGGCAGGATGCCTCATGCCAGAGACGGGTCATGAGACATAATCCTCCAGAACCTCCCGCAGCGCTTCCTCACCGGTCACGCGAATGCCGTATTCCAGCAGAATCCGGTCATAGTCCGGCAGCCCCGGTTCCTCCGTTTCATAGCTTGCAGCAGGCTCTCTTTTTCCGGATTCATAGACCAGAATTCTTCCCTCACTGAGCTTTATGACATAATCTTTTTCCGGAAGATCCGGCACCTGATCCGTTCCGGAATCCGCAGGATTCTCCCTCAGCGTTGCCGGGATTCCCGCTTCCTCGGCACCGAGAGAAACCTCCGGCAGTTCATACTGCCCCGCAGCTCTGTGCGGCAGAACGGCAGCCCCTGCCGCAATTACGGTAATGCCCGCGGAAAGTGCAGGTAAAAACCACTTGGACACAGTCATTTTGCACATTCTCCTTTCCTGTTTACAGTCAGTATGCTGCAAAATCACGGGGAATATGCAAAATCATTCGGGAAAATATGAAAAATTTCAAAAAGGGCTTAACAAGCAGCGGAATTTATGATATAATGTAAGTTGTATGAGTATAGATCAATCTGTATTCCGGCAAACAGCCTGAATACTTCAGCTGATTTTCTGAAGAATCGGAAAGGAGTCCATTCATGAAAAATGCAAAGCCCTCCGGCAGAGCAAAAACATCCGGAAAGAAGCACGGAAAAAAGAAAAACCGCAGACCGCTGCCCCTCCGCATTCTCGGAACGGTCGGATCCGTCATTCTGGTCTCGTTTCTGTCGTTTTTCCTGCTGTTCTGCGTAACCGGCGCGATCTGCGCGGTTGTCGCAACCAACTACATGATTAACTATATGGAAAACACGCCCGCTGTCAGTATCAAAGAGCTGACAATGAGCTATGAGACCAATGTCTATGAAAAAGATGCCGAGGGAAAGGATGTTGTTGTATACAGCGTTCAGAACGATGTGCAGCGCATCCCGGTCACGCTGGATCAGATTCCGCAGCACGTGCGTGATGCGTTTGTATACGGCGAAGACAAGACTTTCTATTCGCATGAGGGCGTGGACTATAAGCGTACCTTCGGTTCCATGCTCAACATGGTGCTCAAGTTCTGGAACACCGATCAGGGCGGTTCGACAATCACACAGCAGCTGGTCAAGAACCTGACCGGCGACAACGACAAGAGCCCGCAGCGTAAACTGCGTGAAATCCACCGCGCAACCCAGCTCGAAAAAAACTATTCCAAGGACGAAATCCTCGAAACCTATATGAACTATATCGGCTTCGGCGGTGCCGCAAACGGCATCGAAATGGCGGCGAGAAAGTATTTCGGCAAGCATGTTGAACAGCTGACCATCGCTGAGGCGGCATGTCTGGCTGCAATCCCGCAGAACCCGGAGAAAAACAACCCCTTTGCAGGCGACTACCAAACGGCTGAAAATCCGGTCACAAAGACCAGGTACGTCACGGATAACTTCATCAACACCGGCAGAGAAGTCAACCGCAAGCGTATGGAATATATCCTCGGACAGATGTACTCCAACGGCGCGATTACCTTTGACGAGTATCAGACCGCGCTGAATGAGCATCTGGTCTTCACCGACACCGAGGAATATATGCTGCTCCATCCGGAGCTTCAGGAAGTGCAGGAGGACGGCTCCGTCGCGCTGGTGAACGAAAACGAGACCAAGTCCACCACATGGGTCGTCGATGAAGCGCTCCGCGAATTTGCAAATTATCTGATGGATGACCGCGGCATCTCCTTCAACCGCGCCATGACACTCATCAACACCAGCGGCTACCAGATCTACACAACCGTTGACCGCGAAATGCAGGATTATATTGAGAAGAAGTATTCCAAGCTGGACAACCTCCTCGCCGGCATGACCAATACCAAGGCGACAACCTTCTTCCGTGACCTGAACGGCGACGGCGTGTACGCCGATGACGAAAATATGACACTGAAATCCGGTTTTACCGCAATCGACTACCGCGGCAGAATTCTCTGCACCGTCGGTGATATCGGCGAAAAGCAGGGCTCGCTGGGCATCAGCTATGCCTCGACCGAAAAGCAGCAGCCCGGTTCCGCAATCAAGCCGGTTGCAAGCTACGGCTATGCACTCGAAAACAACCTGATCTCATGGGGTACGCACGTTCTCGACTACCCGCCGCTGACAAAAATTGATGAGAAAACGGGCAAGGAAAAGCTCTGGCCGACCAACTATGCGGATTCCAATGATGTTACCAAATACTCCAATAAGAAAATCTGCATCTTCTATGCACTGGAAAAATCCTTCAATACCATTCCGGCACTGCTCGTCAAGACCTATACCCCGCAGAAAATCTACGATTTCTCAACCGGAACGCTCGGTCTTGACCTGTACGAAGGCGCCGATATCGACTACGCACCGCTCGCCGTCGGCGCTCTGCACTACGGCGTAACGGTCAAGAACCTTGTCAATGCCTACATGCCTTACGGCAACGGCGGCTATTACGATCAGGCGCATATCATCAGCCGTGTCGAAACCTCCGACGGAAAGCTCGTCTATAACGGCGACGACGGCTACTCGCAGATCATCGACGAGGAAACCGCCTACGTTATGAACAAGCTGCTCCAGAATGTTGTCGAGAACGGTACCGGTACTGCCGCAAAGATGACCAAGAACGGCAAGCAGGTTCCGATTGCCGGAAAGACCGGTACAACCACCGACTGGTGCGACCTGATGTTTGTCGGTCTGACGCCTGACTTTGTCAGCGGCGTGTGGGTCGGCTACAAGGAGCAGAAGGAAATCAAAAACCACAAGCATATCAAATCCGCTTATGTCTGGAAAAACATCATCGGCGAGTGGATCATGAACCACTACAGCGGCAGCAAATTCCCTGCCTGCGAAACCGTCGTTGAGGGTTATGTCTGCCCGTACACCGGCAAAATCGCTAACGCCTCCTGCGGAAAGGGCGAGCAGGGATACTGGAAGAGCTCCTGTCAGCCGAAATGCGACAACCGCGAACTGAATCTTGGCTTCCTGCTTACGGACGATGAGTGAGCATAATGATGCGCAGAAGCGCATTCTGACGAAGAAATGGTATCTGTATCTCACCGAGTTCTTTGCCGGCATGTCCGTCATGGCGGTCGAGCTCGGTGCGAGCAGGCTGCTGGCACCTTATTTCAGCTCCTCACAGATCGTATGGACCATTATCATCGGAACAATCATGATTGCAATGGCGCTTGGAAATGTCTACGGCGGCAGATCCGCCGACAGACACCCGGATCCGGACAGGCTCTACGGCAGAATGCTGATTGCCGCGGTCTGGATTGCCGCGATTCCGTTCATCGGGAAACTCGTAATTGTCGGGATTTCCGCGCTGCTGGTGATGACAGTCAGCACAAATTTCCTGATCTGGGCAGCGTTTCTCTCCTGTATGATCGTGTTTGTGTATCCGCTGTTCCTGCTCGGAACGGTGACGCCCTCGCTGGTGAAATACACCGTCAGCAGTCTGGATGACAGCGGAAAAACCGTCGGAACACTCGGCGCGGCAAATACAATCGGCAGCATCATCGGAACCTTCCTTCCGACCTTTGTCTCCATTCCTGCTGTCGGAACGGCAGCGACTTTCGTGATTTTCTCCGGCATCCTGCTTCTGCTGGGCATCATATACTTTGTGTCTGTGCGCCGCTGCGCCGTAAAAACGGTGATTGCCGTCATTCTTTTTGCGGTCTGCTCAGTCTCTGCACTCAGCATCGGCTTTGCTTTCTGGGAAAAGCACCTGACGCTGGAGGATGAATCCGTTTACAATTATTTACAGGTACAGGAGGATGACGATCGCGTCATCCTCTCAACAAATGTCCTGTTCGGTGTGCAGTCGGTCTATATAAAGGACGGCTCACTGACAGGCATGTATTATGACTATGCGCTGGCTGCGCCGCTGATGCTGGAGCAGCAGGAAAACCTTGATCTGCTAGTGCTGGGCATGGGAACCGGCACTTATGCAGCGCAGTGCCGCCGGTATTTTGACGGCATCCGCATAGAGGGCGTGGAGATTGACGAAAAGATTACGGCACTTGCGCACAAATACTTTGCGCTGCCGGATGACATCCCCGTCACAACCTATGACGGCAGGGCGTTTCTCCGCGGCACCGACCGGAAATACGATGTCATTATGGTCGATGCCTATCAGGATATCACAATTCCGTTTCAGATGTCCTCGCAGGAATTCTTCCGTTCCGTCCGCAGTCATCTGAAGGAAAACGGCATCATGATCGTCAATATGAATATGATTTCCGATGCACCGGACGGCATCAATGCCTATTTGCAGGATACCATTGCATCGGTGTTCGGATATGTATATACCGCAGATGTTTCCCGCGCAACCAACCGTGAACTGTTTGCATCCTGCAATCCGGAAATGCTGAACAATCTCCGGCAAAACCTTGAAAATGTAAAGCAGCCGGAACTTCGGGAAATGATGCAGCAGGTTTACAGCGTACTTGTGCCTTATTCAGGCGGCGGCAGAATCCTGACGGATGACCGTGCGCCGGTCGAACTGCTCGGTAT
Source organism: Oscillospiraceae bacterium (assembly GCA_017518255.1). Taxonomy (GTDB): domain Bacteria; phylum Bacillota; class Clostridia; order Oscillospirales; family Ruminococcaceae; genus Firm-04. The sequence continues at coordinate 5,277 of JAFWVK010000039.1, read as the reverse complement.
GCAGACGATTGACGCCATGATCTCGGAGGAACTGGCGTATTACCGGAAAAAATTTAAGGAAAAGGGCATTCAGGGCTTGATGGAATAGCCGCGGATGCCGTGCGAAAGAGGGCATATGTTTCGGATTGTTTGCCCGTGTCACTTCGGGCTGGAAAGTGTACTGAAATTTGAACTGGTTCGGCTCAGCGCCGCGGAAATCACCGCAGCGGACGGCAGGGTTTCCTGCCGCGGCGGCTGGGAGATGATTGCAGCCGCCAATATCGAGCTGACAACCGCAGAGCGCGTGCTGATCGAACTGGGACAGTTTCCTGTTGCAGCGGAGCGCGGAAAGACCGCATTTGAGCCGCTGTTTGAGGGCGTGATGCAGCTTCCGCTGGAAGAATTCATCGGCTGGAAGGATGCGTTTACCGTCAAGGGCAGCTCGCTGAATTCGGCACTGCACAGTGTCCCGACCTGTCAGGCAATTATCAAAAAAGCGGCAGTCCGCCGGCTGCAAAAAGCATACCGGAGAGAAGAACTTCCCGAAACCGGCGCCGTGCATGTCATTCAGTTTCAAATCCGCAATGATAACTGCACCGTTTATCTGGATACGACCGGCATTCCGCTCTATAAGCGCGGCTGGCGGCAGCAGGCTAATGCCGCCCCGATCCGTGAAACACTGGCAGCGGGCATTCTTGATCTTTCGCATGTCCGTGCGGATTCACAGCTCTGTGACCCTTTCTGCGGCAGCGGCACCTTCCTGATTGAGGGCGCACGCCGTGCGATGCGGATTGCACCGGGGCTGCACCGCTCTTTTTCCTGCGAGAAATGGGCACAGACCGACCCGGAAGTATTCCGGCAGGCAAGAGCAGCCGCATCCGAAAAAATCAACCGGAACGCGGCATTTCAGGCTGTCGGCTATGACAGCGATCCGGAAGCGGTCGCACTGACGCTTGCCAATGCAAAGCGTGCCGGCGTAGCGGACAGGATTACCGTCAGGCAGCAGGATATTAAAGATTTCCGCTGTGTTTCCGGTCAGAATATCGTCTGCAATCCGCCCTACGGTGAGCGAATGCTGGATGTTGAGCAGGCAAGAAAGCTCTATCAGATCATGGGAAAGGTCTTCCCCGCAGACAGTATTTGCAGCATTATTTCACCGGATAAGGAATTTGAAAACTGCTTCGGACGACGGGCAAGAAAGCGCAGAAAACTCTATAACGGCATGATGCAATGCCAGCTTTACCAATACTGGAAGTAAAAATTACACAGGAAAGGATGATTCCCATGCTTACCCCGAATCTGACGGTCTCGGAAAACGGGACGCTCTGCATCGGCGGCGCGGATACGGTGCAGCTTGCAAAGGAGCACGGTACCCCGCTGTATGTCATGGATGAAAATATGATCCGTGAAAACTGCCGCGGATACCACGAAGTAATCGCAGAAGAATACGGCGGAAACGGTCTGATCTGTTTCGCAAGCAAAGCACTCTCCTGCAAGGAGCTTTACCGCATTGTTGATTCCGAGGGACTCGGTGCGGATGTCATCTCCGGCGGTGAGCTGTATACGGCGCTTCAGGCGGGTATGCCGGCAGAAAAAATTGTCATGCACGGCAACAGCAAGTCTGACGCAGAACTGAAAATGGCACTCGAAACCGGTGTCGGCAGAATTGTCGCAGACAATCTGCCGGAGCTGAAACGGCTGAACGGTATTGCGGGCGAACTGGGAAAGAAAGCGCGGATCATGCTGCGTATCAAGCCCGGAATCGACGCACATACGCATGATTTTGTGAAAACAGGCTGCATCGACAGCAAATTCGGATTTGCACTGGAAACCGGAGAGGCACTTGCGGCTGTGCAGGCAGCTTTCGCTTATCCGAATCTGGAACTGACCGGTCTTCACTGCCATATCGGCTCGCAGATTCTCGACACGGAGCCTTTTGCGGAGGCAGCCCGCGTCATGCTCGGTTTTATGGATACCGTCCGCAAAACCTGCGGCATCACACTGCCTGAGCTGAATCTCGGCGGAGGTCCCGGCATCCGCTATACAGAAAAAGATGACCCGCCTGCTTTCGGCAGCATTGTCCGTGCAATTCTGTCCGCACTCAAGAGCATCTGCAAGGATCTGAACTTCCCGGAGCCGTTTGTGCTGTTTGAGCCGGGGCGCTCAATCGTCGGCGGCGCAGGTCTGACCCTCTATACGGTCATGGCAAGGAAAACCATCCCCGGCATCCGCACCTATGTGCTGGTTGACGGCGGCATGTGCGACAATCCGCGCTATGCGCTCTATGGCTCGGAGTATGAGGCAATGATCGCCGGGAAAGCCGGTATGCCGCGCAGCGAACGCGTCACAATCGGCGGAAAATGCTGTGAGAGCGGCGACCTGATCGGCGAAAACATGCCGCTTCAGCCCGCGGAGGAGGGCGATATCCTCGCAGTCCTGGCAACCGGTGCTTATAATTATTCGATGGCATCGAACTACAACCGGAATCCGCGTGCGGAAATGGTTATGGTCAAGGACGGCGAAGCCCGCACGGTCATCCGCCGCGAGAGCTATGAGGATATTGTCCGGAACGACCTGTAACCGTCATCCCCGCGCAGATTCCCTTTATATACAGCAGCAATCTGCTGCAACCGCCAAACAAACCGCCGGATTTCGCTCCGGCGGTTGTCAGTATCGAGAGAAACTATGCAGACATTTGAAATCCATGAGAACGATGCCGGACAGCGTGCAGATAAATTCCTGCTGAAAGCGTGTCCCGCTCTGCCCAAATCACTGCTGTATAAAACCTTCCGGAAGCGCGACGTCAAATGCAACGGCAAGCGAATCCCCGCGGAAACCTTTTTGCAGGCAGGCGATATCCTGACGGTTTATCTCCCGGACGACTGCCTTACGCAGAAGCAGCAGACTGTCCGGGAGGCTGTACTGCCGGAGATTGCCTATGAGGATTCCGATATCGTGCTGCTGAAAAAGCCGGTCAATCTGCCGGTTCATGCAGACAGCAAGGGCAGTGATGACACCCTGCAGGGGCGCTTTCTGTATTATCTGACACAGAGCGGCGCCTATCAGCCCGATGCGGAACAGAGCTTTACGCCGGCGCTCTGCAACCGGCTCGACCGCAATACGGAAGGCTTCGTCATCGGTGCAAAGAATGCTGCCGCACTGCGCTGCATGAATGAAAAAATCCGCTGCGGAGAAATCACAAAGCAGTATCTCTGCATCACTGCGGGGTTTCCCCCAAAGGCAGCCGATACCGTCACGGCTTATCACAGGCGGCTTCCGGGCAAAAAGGCAGAAATCCGAAATACTCCGGCAGACGGTTTCTCGGAAATCCGGACCGGCTATGAAGTGTTGGAAACCGAGAGCGGACTGTCGCTGCTGCTGGTCACGCTCTATACCGGCAAAACCCATCAGATCCGCGCTCAGACCGCAGCGCTGGGCTGTCCGGTGCTGGGCGATGTCAAATACGGCAACACTGCCGCAAACCGCAAATACGGCGCAGCGCATCAGCTGCTTGCCGCATGCAGACTCCGGTTCGATTTCAGCAGCGAACCTTGCGTGCTCAGTCATCTGCGGGGAAAGCAGTTTGCATATCAGCCGGACTTCTGTGCAGCATTCGGCTTTTCCGCCGGATATCTGCCGAACCGGTAACCAACAGAAAGGAGCAAACCATATGGAGGACTGGAAGCAGACAGTTGCCGCAAATCTTGCAGAGCTGCGGAAATCACAGCATCTTACACAGGCTCAGCTTGCAGAGAAACTGCATTATTCCGATAAAGCAATCTCCAAATGGGAACGCGGCGAATCTCTGCCCGATCTGGGCGTGATGAAGCAGATTGCCGATTATTACGGTATATCCATAGACAGTCTCATGCGGATGCCGGGGGAATCCCCTGCTCCCGCCGAGGATTCGGAACAGGAACCGAAACAGACTCCGGAACCGGCACAGGACAGTATCCGCCGAAACCGCCTGTTGATTGCAGGCATGGCAGCCCTGCTCGTCTGGCTGATCGCTTCCATGATTTTTGTGGTACTTGATACAGCAGTACCGGAACTGGAATACGGTCCGTTCCTGTTTTTGTATGCACTGCCGGTGACAGCAGTCGTCTGTCTTGTATTCAATTCAATCTGGTTCAATCCCCGCCGGAACTTCGCGATTATCTCGGTACTGCTCTGGTCGGTGATCGGCGCGCTGTTCCTGACACTTTACAAATACCGGATCTGGAAGCTGTTCCTGATCGGCATTCCTGCGCAGCTTATCATTATCCTTTGGTCGCGGCTGAAGCCGGTCGGAAAGACAGAACGCAGGAATGAGAATCCGGAGCAATAACTGCAAAAATCATTCGTATACAGAGAATCCCGCACCGTTTTCCGGTGCGGGATTGTTTTAGGCTGACTCTCGCTGTTTCTGCAAGTATTTTGCTACGCCTTTTCCGATGCCGGCAAACGCATCTATCGGAACACCGGTTGCTTTTCCTGCCAGCGTTTCAGTATAATATTCCAGAATGAACTGCGCATCATTCAGATCGACAGGCATTTCCGTTCCGTAGCATTTTTCTACATTCTCGTCAACATTTCCAAGCGACAGCTGCAATTTCGTTACCAGCCCTTTCTGCACGGGGTCACCATGTGCAAGCTGGCATGTATAAACTTCGAGCGCAAGCTGTGCATCGTCCAGATCGATTTTCCCGTCCATTGTCATATCGCCGAGCTCATACTGCTCCGGATCCACGATTCTCCTATCCTCCCACCCTTCTTTCTTCTTTGCAACAAACTGATCAACAGTAATTCCTGAAATCGAATGTGAAAGCGTTTCTGTGTAATACCGCAGAATGAAATATGCATCGTAACGGTCAACCGGCGCCGCCTTCCCGTTTATGATACTTTCGATGCCGTCAACATTTCCCAATGCAAGCTGTTCCTCCGTCAGCATACCTTCCTGAACAGGATCGGCATGTGCTATCATCATTTTATACACATTCAGCGCAAGCTGAGCATCATTAATGTCAATTACCCCGTCCATATTGATATCGCCCATTTGATACTGTGACAGGTCAACGGGCTCGGTTTCTTCGGCAAACGCGGTTCCTCCGAGCGCGCAGCAGCTAAGTACCCCCGCGCTCAGAAATGCGAATAATTTTCTCAGTTTCATAATAAGCCCTCCCTCAATCTATTTTCATGCTCCCGCGCCGGAGACCGGCGCGGAGAGCCGATTACCTCCAATCGTTAGCGATTAATTTTGAAGTATATGTTTTGTTGGCAACACGAACCTGAATATATTCTGTGATTGACTCCACAGTA